>JAIQFS010000014.1 GCA_020073145.1 Terriglobia bacterium | reverse complement strand
ATGCCCCGGCGCTTCAGCCTGCTCGCTGGCATAGAACAACTCTTCCTGCTTCTGTCTGGCTCGCTTCGTTCCCATCGCCATGCCTGATTCTACGGCGAAACATTCCACCAAGGAAGTGTTTTTAGACACGGGCTGTTAGGGGACGTTCGTGGCTGCGCCGCCCCCCGGACGCGCTGGGCCTCTCTGACTTGCCGCCGGTCAGCGGAGAATCAGGGAGAACGAAGCAACGGGAGTTTCCTATGCTATTCTCCTGTGTAGGACGATATGACGGGCACGGTTTCCCACTACCGGATCGTGCGCGAATTGGGCGGTGGCGGCATGGGTGTCGTCTATGTCGCCGAGGACATTCGCCTGGGGCGCCGGGTGGCGCTCAAATTTCTGCCGGATCATCTCGCTCGCAGCCCCGAGGCCTTGGAGCGGTTCGCACGCGAAGCCCGCACGGCTTCCTCCCTGAACCACCCGAATATCTGTACCCTGTTCGACATCGGCGAGTCCGAAGGCAAGCCGTTCTTGGTCATGGAGCTGCTCGAGGGCGAGAATCTGAAACAGCGCCTCGCCCGCGGGGCCGTCCCGGCCGCGGAACTTCTCGAGTGGGGCGTCCAGATTGGAGGCGCGCTGCAGGCGGCGCATTCGCAAGGCGTGGTTCACCGCGACATCAAACCGGCGAATCTGTTTATCGTGCGGGGCGGCCGCGTCAAGGTGCTGGATTTCGGCCTGGCTAAGCCGCTCACCGCCGGCCCGCCGATGCCCGTGGGTGAATCGGCTCCCACCCTGACCATGCTGCCGAGCTTTCAGAGCTCTCCTGGAAGCGCGGCTGGAACGCTCGGCTACATGTCTCCCGAACAAGCGCGCGGCGAAGAAATCGATGCGCGCACCGATCTGTTTTCCTTCGGCGCGGTGCTCTACGAAATGGCCACGGGGCACGAGCCGTTCCCGGGCGCCACCTCGGCGGTTGTGTTCGATGCCATTTTGAATCGCGATCCCGAGCCTCTCCGGCGGCGGCAACCCGCGGCGTCCCCCGAACTGGAACGCGTCGTCGGAAAGGCTCTCGAGAAGGATCGTGAATTGCGCTACCAGAGCGCGGCCGACCTGGTGGCCGACCTGCAACGTCTGAGGCGGAACTCGAGTTCCGCGTCCAGGCCGGCTGCCGGTTCGCGCGCGCGTCCGCGCCGCAGCTATCTGGGCGCCGTCGCGGCCTTGGGGCTGGCCGTCCTGGTGGCGGCGGGGGCGCTCTGGTGGTCGGCCCGCCGCACGCCCCCGCCCCCTCTGGTTCCCGTGAAAGTCACCGGCAATCCCGCGGACCTGCCGGTACAATCGGCGGTGCTCTCACCCGACGGCAGATTCCTGGCCTACTCCGATCGCCTCGGAGTTCATATCCGCTCGTCCGACACCGGGGAATCTCGCGCTCTGCCCGAGACCGCCGGCATGATCACCGTCGAATGGTCGGGCGACTCCACACAGCTCTTCGCCGTCCGGTCCCTGGGATCGAATGACTTTTCGGTCTGGACGATCCCGCTGCTGGGAGGGCCGCCGCGCGCCGGTCCGCGCGGTTTGCCGTCGCCCGATGGCCGATATCTGGTGACCGCGGCGGGAATCGAATCCGCGGATGGTAGCCGGTCGCTTGTGCGCCACTGTCGCGTCGATCAGATCGCCGGCTTCGGCTGGTCTCCGGATTCCAAGCGTGTGGCCATTGCCCAGACTCTGCCGGGAGCCAGCCCGATGTTCACGGTGGAGGTGGTGGAACCGGATACGAGGAAGTCCGTGACCGTGGTTCGGTCTGACGTCCCCATTGCCGGCGCGGCGTGGCTGTCGAACACACGGATGGTGTATGCCCGGATGGAGCCGGCGCCGCCTTTCCGCGATTTCAATCTCTGGACCATCGACCTCGGCCGGCGGCTGGATAGCCGCCCGAGCGAGCCCAAACGCCTCACCCGATGGGCCAGCTTCCTGATTAAGTGGGTGTCGGCAACCAGCGACGGCAAGCGCCTGGCGCTGATCAAAGACGATACCCAATACAACGTCGACATCGCGCGTCTGGAAGCCGGCGGAACGCGCATCAGTCCCCCGCAGCGGCTCACGCTCGATGATCACTACAACAACGCGACGGCCTGGATGCCGGACAATCGCGCTGTACTGTTCGAGTCCGACCGCACCGGCGGCCTCCACATCTACCGGCAGGAGCTGGATAGCCCGAATCCCGAACTCCTGATCGGCGGCCCGAGCCAGCAGTTTCAGGCCCGTCTTTCCCCGGATCAGCGTTGGCTGCTTTATCTGGAAGCCGCGGATCCCAAGCCATCGCAGCGGCGCGCCCGCCTCATGCGGATGCCCCTGAGCGGCGGACCGGCGGTGCAGGTGCTGTCGACGGATACCTCGGTCCGGGCCTTTTATTGCAGCCTGCCGCCTCGCAGTACCTGCGTGATGAACGAACTGCGCGGCAACGAAGAAATCGTTTCGCAATTCGATCTGACCCGCGGCCGCGGTCCGGAGATCACGCGCAACCCGCTCGGCGTGGGGGATGCCGCCATCTCTCCCGATGGCGCCCGGATCGCGCTCGCCTTCGGCGATCCGCGCAACCGGATCCGCGTGCTCACCCTCGAGGGCAAAACCGAGAAGGAAATCACGGTGGTCGGCGCGACCCGCCTCGTCGGGTTGGATTGGACCGCCGATGGCCGCAGCTTTCTGTGCGGCGACGTTTCCGCCGCGACTTCCTCGCTCCTGCGCGTGGAGCTCAGCGGAAAGTCGCTCCCCTTGTGGGCCCAGCCGGGGAATCACGCCATCTGGGCCGTGCCTTCGCGAGACGGCGGACTCCTGGCCCTTCAGGGAGCCACCGAATCGGCGAACGTCTGGACGGTGGAGAACCGGTAGAAGATCGGGCGCCCGAGCCCGCTCGGACGGCACTGCAGCACGCGCAGTTCTCGGAGGCTGTACAAGCTCGCCGTTCTATGTTACTACAGATTTTGGGATCTGAAACTATGAAAACTCACAATGCCATTGGGCAGATGGCGCTGCTAGCCGTCCTCTGCGTCCTATTCGCGGTCATCCTGGCCCCACTCCTGGGTCAGGGGAGCAGTCAGCCGCCGACGCCGGCCCATCCTTGGATGGACCGGAGCCTTTCGCCGGACCGGCGCGCCGATCTGGTGATGGAGCAAATGACCCTGGACGAAAAGATCGGCCTCGTGCACGGGGCCGGCCTGGTGGGCTTTGAGACCACGCCCGAGGAGGCGGCCACCGGCGTGCTGGCCCGGTCCAACGGCGGCGCGGGGTTCGTCCCCGGAATTCCGCGGCTCGGCCTTCCCGATCTCAACATGGCCGACTCTGCGGTCGGCGTGGCGCGCAGCGGGGCTCACGGGCGCTACTCGACACCGCTTCCCTCGACGCTGGCCGAAGCCGCCAGTTGGGATCTGCGCCTCGCGCACGATTACGGCGCCCTCATTGGACGCGAATTGCGCGACCAGGGCTATAACATGGCGCTGGGCGGCGGGGTCAACCTCACCCGCGAGCCGCGCAACGGGCGCAATTTCGAGTATCAGGGCGAGGACCCCATCCTGGCCGGCAGGATGGTGGCCCAGCTCATCCAGGGAGTTCAGGAGCAAGGCGTGATCGGCGACATCAAACATTACGCCTTCAACGATCAGGAAACCGGCCGTCACGTCGCCAGCGTGAATCTGGACCGGCGGGTGATGCGGGAAACCGACCTGCTGGCCTTCGAGATCGGCGTCAAAGAGTCGAATGTGGGAGCCGTCATGTGCTCCTACAACCGCATCAACGGCGACTACGCCTGCGAGAACAGCTACACCCTGAATGAGGTGCTGAAGAAGGCCTGGGGCTTCAAGGGATTTGTGATCTCGGATTGGGGTGGCACGCACAGCACCGTGAAAGCGGCGCTGGCAGGCCTTGACCAGGAACAGCCGGGCAGCGTCCATTTCGGGGACGCGCTCAAGAAAGCCGTGGAGGCCGGCGCGGTTCCGGCAGCGCGGCTCAACGACATGGTGCATCGCATCCTGCGGACCGAATTCGCGGCGGGCATTGTCGACAATCCTCCCGTTCCCAGGGTGGTCGACGTGTTCGGCGGGCTGGAGATGGCGCAGCGCTTCGCCGAACAAGGCACGGTGCTGCTCAAGAACGCCAATGGCCAGTTGCCGCTGGATGCCGGCCGCGTCAAGTCCCTGGCGGTGATTGGATCGCACGCCGATGTGGGCGTCATTTCCGGCGGCGGCTCGGGGCAAGTCGATCCGCCCGGCGGAAACGCCGTAGCCAATGCCCAGGGGAACACCCCGGGCACGGAAGCGGACGCGATTTGGGGCCCGGGCGCGGTCTGGCACCCCTCGTCGCCGTTGAAAGCCATTCGTGCGAAAGTCCCCAAGGCCCAGGTGGAATTTGCCGATGGCGCCGATCTGTCCGCCGCAGCCGCCCTGGCCCGGCGCTCCGCCGCGGCCATCGTGTTTGTGCATCAGCCCTCTAGCGAAGGGCGGGATCTGTCGCTCTCGCTGCCCGGCAACCAGGACCAACTGGTGAGCGCCGTGGCCGCGGCCAACCCGCGCACGATTGTGGTGGTGGAGTCCGGCGGCCCGGTGGCGATGCCCTGGATCGGTGAGGTGAATGCCGTCCTGGAGGCGTGGTTCCCGGGAATCCGGGGCGGCGAGGCCTTGGCCGCCATTCTGTTCGGCGACGTGAACCCGTCCGCCAAACTACCCGTGACCTTCGCCAAAAGCGAAGCCGATCTGCCGCACCCGCGAGTGCCGGGTACCGATGCGCAGGAGTTCGCCTCGATTGACATCGGCGCGACTCAGCCGACGCGGCAGCCGATTCCCTTCGACATCCACTACAGTGAGGGGCTCAAGGTCGGATACAAATGGTTTGACGCCGAAGACAAGCAACCCCTGTTCGCTTTCGGACACGGCCTCTCCTACACCACCTTCGCGTACTCCGGACTGCAGGCGACGCCCAAGGAGGTGACGTTTGCGGTCAAGAATACTGGATCGCGAGCGGGAGCGGAGATTGCGCAGGTGTACGTGGGGCTCCCGGCAAGCACCCATGAGCCGCCGCAGCGCCTGGTGGCCTGGGATAAGGTCCGGCTGGCGGCTGGCGAATCCAAGCGGGTGAGTCTGAAACTCGACCCTCAATTGCTCTCCATTTTCGATGTGGAGAAGAACGCCTGGGATCTCGTGCCGGGCAGCTACAAGGTATTGGTAGGAGGATCTTCGCGGGCCATCGCCTTGAGCGCCAGCGTGCAGATTCCTTGAATCGCGGGGCTACCAGACGTGAGTGGCAAGAACCTGCGGATGCCCTGCCGTGCCCTGCACCACGGGAATCCGCAGGACAATCTGCAAGTTCTTCTTCGCCCAGTCCCGCGGTAATCGGCGCACCACCTCGGCGAAGTACTGGGGATGGCTGAGGAACTCGCCGGCGCCCGCCGTTCCGTACTGCGTGATGCCGGCAGCCACCACCACCATATGGTCGGTACTGCGGTCGAGCACGCGCGAGACAATCGCATAATCGGCCGGGATATTCCAATACGGCCACGAGTTCACCAGCTTCCAATCGGACTTTGCGGGATTGTTCCGGTCGCGGACCAATTCCAGACCCTGGAAGTCTTTGTAAAACGTGTACCGCATTTCCCCAATCAGGCTGAGCGTCCATCCGTTGTCGAATGCGCCGATGAGAACCGCCGGCTGTTCCCGCAGGTCCGAGAAGTTGGTGGCGGCCGCGCTGCGAATGCGGTAGGGTTTCCCTCGCGCTTCGAACACGGAGGTCAGCCGCATCAGGCAGGTGGCATCGCCCAGGGCGATGTAGCGGTCCCACACCGGAACCAGCTGGCTCAACGGGATCACTTCGCGGGAGGATGCCAGATCGGGCGGCGTTTCGGCCCGGATCATGGTCTCCACTTGGTTTTGCCGGGCATCGGAGCGAAAGCTGTACACCCGGGATTGCCCGAGACAAAACAACGCTCCCCCTGGCGTTTCCAACATCGGGCCCCAGAAGCGGTCCAGATCCGTGGGATGCCCGGTGACGAAGAATAAGACCACCGGTGCAATCACCACGGCCGCGGCCACGGCCGTCGTCATCACCCTACGCCGGTTGACCCCTCTGGGGGACGGCGCCGCCGCCGCTCCATTCCCTGGAAAGAAGTGCGCGACATAGGATCCGGGATGCAGTTCGATCCGGAGTTCGCCCTGGTGAGCCGGATCCTGGTAGTACTGCGCCAGTTTCTTTCGGATTTCCCCTGCCGTCCCACGAACCACGGGGTCGGCGTTGGTATCGTAGTCGGCCGGCCGTCCAAACACGTCGATTCCCAAAGCGCGCTCTTTCAGGGAGTGGGTTTCGCCGGCTAAGGTGCGCTCCGTGATTTCCCGGAACAGGGCCTGGCAGCGTTGGCTGCTGCGGAACAGTCGACTGCTCAGGACACGCTCGACTTGTGTGTGGTTCTTTTCACCACCGTTCGACTCCGATTTCGGGGAAAGTGCCACCGCATCGGGGTTGCGAAACATCATCTCGCTTCAAGCTGCACGTAGGGGGCCGTACGTTACGTCGGGGTTGGGGAATCTTCCGTCCGGTGGCAAGGTGTTGAAATTTAGGATATTACCATCTGATATACGGTAATATACCAGATGCTACTTGGAACCGGGCTTGGGTTGGCCTACCATTCCGCATAGTAACCGGTTAGGTCTTGGAGTGTGTGTAGGTGTTCCAACTGAACAACATGGACGCCAACTGCCTGCCGCTTTGGGTGGGTGAGTGAAAACGCTCAGGGAGAAACTATGAGCCAGAGAGATTTATATCGATTTCTAGTCGTCTTGATGCTGCTCGTGGGCTTTGCCTTCCAGGCATCGGCCCAGGAAGCAACCATCGTCGGAACCGTGACGGACCCGACAGGGGCTACGGTACCCAACGCAAGCATTGCGATTACAAACACCAATACGGGGCAGGTTCGCCAGTTGCAAAGCAACGCGGTCGGCGAATACGTGGCCCCCAGCCTTCAAATCGGACGGTACACCGTCCGCGCCCAAGCGGCAGGCTTTAAAGCGACCGAAACGAAGGACCTTCTGTTGCAAGTCGGTGACCGCACGCGCATCGATTTCAGCCTGGAGTTGGGCAGCGCGTCCGAGCAGATCACGGTAGAAGCCGCGCCCGTCGCCGTCCAGTCGGACTCGAGCGAAATCAGCGGCTATATCAGCGGGCAACAGGTGCAGCAGATTGCGACCAATGGACGCAACATCTACTTGCTGACCACCCTGCTGCCCGGCGTCTCCAACGCCATGGGCGGGGATTTTCAGTTGGCCGTTCCCGTCGGCGGCGACGCCAACGTGAGCTTCAATGGCCTGCGCCCCGGCCACAATCTGTACATGATCGATGGCGGCGAGCAATACGACCGCGGCAGTGGCGGCGCCATGAGCATTATGCCGTCGCTCGACGCGATTGCGGAATTTCGCGCCATGACTTCAAACTACAGCGCGGAATATGGTCTAGCTACCGGCGGCGTCACGACCATGGTTTTCAAGTCCGGCACGCAACAGCTTCATGCCGGTGCCTGGGAATTCGTGCGGAACGACGCCCTGGATGCCGTTAACTTTTTCCTCCATCACCCCGGCGACTCGCCTCAGAAGCTGCGCTTCAATGAGTTCGGGTTCAACGTCGGCGGTCCCGTCACACTCGGCAAGGTCTACAACAAAGACAAGAACAAGACGTTCTTCTTCTATAACATGGAGTGGCGCCGGTATATTCAGGGAGGCGCCCCCATCAACCGGGTGGTGCCTTTGACCGGTTGGTACGGAGGGAACATGAGCGGCGGTCCGACCATTACGGTCCCCACCGCGGCCCAGTTAGCGCCTACGCTTCTCAGCAAATTCACGGCTTTGGGACTGCAGCCCGGCCAGCCGTTCCCGAACAACACCATACCGACCAGCCTGCTGGATCCCAACGCGCAATCCCTGCTGAAGGCCGGGATCTTCCCGGCACCGACTAGCGGCAACGCATACATCAAGGGTGTGACCGCTCCGACCAACGTGCGGGAAGAGATGACGCGCATCGATCATCACTTCAATGACAAGTTCTCGATCTTCGGGCACTTCGTCGCCGAGCAGATCAGCCAAGGGTACGTGACATCCATGTGGAGCGGCGATAATGTGCCCACCATTGGGAACACGTTCGGCAACCCATCCTATAGCGCCGTGGTTCACACCATCCACACCATCAGCCCCACGCTGCTGAACGAGATTGCGTTCAACTACAGCGGCAACCGCATCAATATCGTCAACACTGGCATCTACGCGCGGCCCAGCGACTTCAACGTTCCCCGGCTATTCACCGGGCCGAACGAGAACAACCGCATACCGGCGATCAACCTGTCCGGGGCTACGGGGGCCAACTACACGGCCAACTGGATTCCCTGGCACAACAAAGCCGACTCGTACCAGTGGCGTGACGACGTCTCCTGGGCCAAAGGAAGCCACCAGCTCAAGATGGGCGCCAGCGTGCTCTACTACGCGAAGATCCAGGACCTGTTCGCGAATACGCAGGGTGCGTTTACCTTTGACGGAACTTACACCGGCAACGACTTCGCCGACTACCTGCTGGGCCTCTCCACCAACTACAACGAAGCCGGAGTGAAAGATCAGGGCCACTGGAACAGCATGTCGTACGCCGCCTATATTCAGGACAACTGGCGCGTGAACAAGCGTCTCACTCTGAATATCGGTTTGCGGTGGGACGGCGTGCCGCATACGTACGAAGCCGAAAATCGGATGTCGAACTTTTATCCCAACCTCTGGAACCCGGCTAACGCGGCGGTCCTGCTGCCGAACGGCAACATCAGCCCCACCAGCCCAGGCTTGGGCACCAGCCCCAATTCTATCCTGGCTGGGGTGCCGCTGTATCTGAACGGGATCGGGATTGCCGGCAAGAACGGCATTACCAACGGCTTGGTGAATGACAGCTGGGCGGCGTTCGGGCCTCGCGTGGGCTTCGCGTACGACATGGCGGGCAACGGCAAGACCATACTCCGTGCCGGCTTCGGTATGACGTACGAACGCGTGCAGGGGAACGACATGTACAACGCCGGCGCCAACACGCCATTCAGCGCCAACGTGAACCTGAACAATGTTTCACTATCGAATCCGAACCTCAACTTGCTAACGGGCTCCACAGCGGTCGCGCCCATTCCTGTGGTCAGTATCACTGGCCTGAATTCGACCGATTACAAGCTACCGGTGAGCTACCAATACAGCCTGGGTGTCCAGCAGGCGTTGGGTGAGAAGAGCGTATTCCAAATCGCCTATGTCGGCAATCAGAACCGGCATCAAAGCGATCGCGAAGAGTTCAACCTGCCGGCGCAAAGCGCCCTGGCAGGTCTCATCAACGGCACGGCGCAATTCAACAACATCGCTCCGTACCAGGGTTTCGGCTCCATTGCGATGTTCCGCAATGCCGGCAACAGCCACTACAACTCATTGCAAGCCAGCTTGAATTCCCGGTTGGCGAAGGATTTCACTTTCCAAGCCGCCTATACCTATTCGAAAGCAGTGGATGCCACTTCGAATAACGGCAATGGCTGGGATCTCAATGACATTCCCAACCCCTACAACCGGTCCTATGGAGTGGGTCCGGCTTCTTTCAACCGCGACCACGTCTTCGTGGCCAACTTCGTGTACGACATTCCGGCCTTCCGGCACGCCAGCAGCCATGCTGTTCGGACTCTGGCTGGCGGCTGGCAACTTGCCGGCTACGTCACCGCGATGACCGGCCGGCCGCTCAACCTGCAGATGAGCGGCGGCCAAGCCAACAACAAACTGCCGGCCTGGAATGGCGCGGGACCTGGAGGAAACCGCCCCAACCTGGACGGAGCCATCAGCTATCCGAGCACGGTGGCCTCCTGGTTCAATACGTCGGCCTTCTCGGCCCCGGCGATTGGACAATACGGCACCCTGGGCTACGATGCGTTGACCGGGCCCGGGCGCCACAATTGGAACCTGTCGCTGTTCAAGAACTTCACTCTGAGCGAGACGCGGGGCAGCCGCATCGAGTTCCGGGCGGAGGGCTTCAACGTGTTCAACCACACGCAGCTCCAGAATGTCAGTACCACATTCGGGGCCGGCGACTTCGGCAAGGTGACTTCCGCTTTTGACCCCCGAGTCTTCCAACTCGGCATCAAAGCGTTCTTCTAGATCCTGAGGCAGTACGCCCCGCTCGCGGCCGATCAGACCGCGGGCGGGGCTTTTTCATGTGCAGTCAGGCCGGCAAAGGCCGCTGAAAAACCGGCTAGTTCTCCGATCCAGGTCAATGGAGGGCAAGCCCGACGTGCTTGGACGGTGGGAACTGCTTCCGAGAGGTGGTCCCCCGAGGTTGGATCGCCTTTTACACCGCGGCCAGGCTGAGATTGGCCATTCGGACAGATCCCGCTTCTGCAACTCCCGGTGCCGTCCCGATCCAGCGCCCGGAGCCGGCGGATTCGCCTTCGGTTGATCGCTGCGCGCGCTGGCCCACGCCTCGATCCGCGTCCCATCCACCGTCAAGCGCTCGTCGCTCAGCCACTGTTTGCTCCGCGCCTCGGCCTGCGCCGATTCCAGAAACTCACCCGCCACGTCAGCTCCCCGCAACCGCTCCCACGCCGCCCGCCTATTTCGTCTCTTGCAGGAACGTGACGATCTGCCACCGTTCCACCTCGGGCAAATGCGCAAACGACGGCATCCCGCCGCGTAGCGATCCATTGCGCAGAACCCAGAACAAGGCCCCGGGCGCGGCCCGGTAAATATCCGTCCGGCTAAGAGGGGGCGCTTTTCCGATTCCTCCACGCTGGGGGCCATGGCACGCCGCGCATTCGCGTGCGTACAGTTTCGCGCCGGCGCGCCGCGCCAGTGGGTCACTCTGCCGTGGATTGGCCCGCCTCGCCTCCGGAGCCGGCGCCTGCTGTACCAGGCTCCCCACTCGCGCCCCGGCCGCAGCCAGCACCAGGCATCCGAGCGTCTGTCTCCAGATCTTCATGGACGTCCTCCGGAACGGCGAAACAGATTTCGTACGGTTCGGCCAAATTGCTCGACCTCATAAGACACGCCGAAACGCAGCAGGAGGCCAGCGCTGGCGCCCGTTACGCCGAACGCGGGCGACACTCGAAATATGGTGCCGTTGGCTAGGGTCCAGGCCGCCGTGGGTGCCACATAGTGCGACGTTCCGCGCAAGCCGAAATCGTCGTGTGTCCCCAGCCCACCGTACATCTCGACGCCCACCTGGAAGTTCTCGGTGCAGAAGTTGCAACGGTCGGGTCTGGCAGCCAGGGCCAGCGGCCGGCTGACGCCCACCGTGTAGCCGAACTCGTACGGCTCGTGGCGGACGTTCTTCTCCGCAACCAAGTTTTCCGCGATCGTCCAGCCCCGGTAGTAACTTCCGAGGATCAACTTAGCCTCGATCTCCCGCTTCTTCTCGGTCCGCGCATCGCTACCCGGCGCTGTGAGATCGTCCTGGCCATCGTGATTCACCAACTCGAGCAAGGTCTTGTCGGCGCCATTGATGTTTTCGAACTCGAGGTACAACACCGGGTTGATCCAGTGCTCCCCCGGAAGAAGCCGGAACCGGTTCTCCCACCGGTATCCCGTGAAGAACGCGCCTTCGCCGCGGGTGACCTGTCCGTCCAGGTAGAACTCGCTGGTCCACCATCCCCGCACGCCGTATTCGAGTTCCGTCGCCTCGCCCAGAAACCGATGCGCCGCGCCCGGCCTCCCGGTGACGTTCTGAGTGGCAATCTCCAGATTCCCCGGCTCTTCCATCTGGTGCGTATAGGTAATGAAGAAAGGGCCTTCGCCCGCCCAACTGGAATGCGCACCGATCAGCAGGAAAACCAACGCGGGAACACGCCGCCAAGGGAACCATAACGGCGATTGATTGGAATGCAGCACACGGATCCTCCTTTCATCGGACACCGGCAGCGGTGGGTCTTGGCAGGCTGACACGCTGCCGCGACCGTCGTTTTATCCGCAAGTCAATTGCAAGAAAATACGATGATAGCTCCAGGGTTGGTCTTTTTCAATATATTTTAGCAACTGAGTTGCATATTTTGAATCGCGGGGCAGCGGGCGGGGAACGCCCGGGGGGCAAAACTGAACCCGCCATGCCGTGGTCGGCCGTTACCAGACGCTGGAACTCGAGTCGTGGATCGCCACGCCCCGCGCCGTCAACTCTTCCAGCAGCCGGGCCACGGCGGGCGACACCGCGTTCTCCCCAGGCACCACGACGGCCCACTCCAGATCTTCGCGGAATTCGCGCGAGCTGATCCGCCAGGGCTTGAGGGCAGTGGGGGTTTGGGCTCCGATTCGAATGACGGACCAGTGCTGAACCAGGGCCAACGCGGTCGCGCGATCAGGCAAGGGGCCGCGCACGATGAAATGATTGTCCCCGTGAACCAGAATGCCGATCATGCGGCTGATCAAGTGAAGAACGGCCCGGCCCTCACGCTTTGCCGAGCTCGCATTCGCGATGCACCGCGCGCACTGCCTTTTCCAGGCCGTCGCGGCGGACGACAATGCCGATGGTGAGTTCGCTAGACCCCTGGGCAATGGCGATGATGTTGACCTGTTCGCGCGAAATCGCGGTGAAGACTCTCCCCGCCAGGCCGGGCTTGCCTTGCATGCCTTCGCCCACGATCGCCAAAAGGCCGACGTTCTCGTCCACGTGGATGGGCTTGACGTAGCCGTGCGCCAGCTCCAGGGCCAGCGCGGCTTCGAGCGCCTGCATGGTGGGTCGCAGCTCTTCCCCGCGCACCAGGAAACAGAAGCTCTGGCGATAGCTGGAGCTGGACAGCGCCAGCACCTCAACGTCGACGCGCGCCATGGCGTCGAGCGCCCGCGCCATCACCTGCACGCCGCTCAGTTCGGCGCTGGCGGGCTCGAGCGACACCAGGGCCACGTTGGTCATTGAGGTGACGGCGCGCGCCCCATTGGCTTTGGCGATGGCCGGCACGATCTTGGTGCCTGGCTTCTCGGGGGCGAAGCTGTTCTTGCTCCATACCGGAATGCGCTTGTCCGCCAGCGGCGCGAGCGTCCGGGGATGCAAGACCTTGGCCCCGTTATACGCCAGTTCCGCCGCCTCCGCATAGGTGACCTCGTCGAGCACCACCACGTCCGGCACCAGGCGCGGGTCGGCGCTCATGATGCCGTCTACATCGGTCCAGATCCAGACTTCCGCGGCGTCCAGGGCGGCGGCCAGGATGGAAGCCGAGAAATCCGAGCCGCCGCGCCCGAGCGTGGTGGGCCGACCGTCGGCCGTGGCGCCGTTGAAACCCGTGATCACCGGGACCAGTCCCCGCTCGAGCAGGGGCAGGACCTTCTCCCGCGCCTTCTGGCGCGTCGGTTCCATGAGGGGCGAGGCGTTGCCGAACACGGCATCGGTCACCACCACCTCCCACGCGTTCACGGCCGCGGCCGGGGTGCCTTCGGCGTTGAGGCACGCGGCGACCAACAGAGCCGAGAGCCGTTCTCCTACCGCCACGGCTTCATCTACCGAGCGCGGAGGCCGCTCGTTGAGCAGCGCCATCCCGTTGACGATGCGCTCAAATTCCCCGATCAGGCCGTGAACGCCCGCCATCACCGCGGTCCGGCGGTCCTCCGGAAGCAGTTCCCGGCACGTATCCTCGTGACGCGCGCGCAGCGCGGCCAGGTTGGCGCTGATGCCCGCATGGTCGCCTGCCTCAGCGTGGCGCATCGTGCCCAGCAGCAGGTCGGTGATCTTGGACATGGCCGAGACCACGATGGCCACCGGCCGCTTCCTGCTTTCCTGAGCCGTCAGCGCCGCGGCCACTCGCATGCGCGAGGCCGATCCCACGCTCGTGCCGCCAAATTTCATCACCAGCAAGTCTTTCAATGGAACTCCTTTCCGTTGGTGACCCGCATCCGCACGATTTTCAGGATCGTCTCCACCACTTCTTCAATGGTCAGGGCCGTCGAATCCACATAGACGGCATCGGGGGCCTGGCTCAGCGGCGAATCCGCCCGGCTGCTGTCCCGCCGGTCGCGCTCCTCCATCTGCTCGGCGAGGGCGCTCTCGGCGACTTCTTCCCCCTTGGCCTGAAGCTCCAGGAGCCGCCGCCGCACCCGCTCCCGCGGTTGGGCATCGAGAAAAATCTTGACGTCGGCGTCGGGAAACACCACCGTGCCGATATCGCGCCCTTCCATCACCACGCTGGCCCGGCCGGCGATGGCGCGCTGCTTGGCCACGGTGGCCCTCCGCACGCCGGGAATCACGGCGACTTTCGAGGCCGCGAGCGAAACCTCGGGCGCGCGAATGGCTTCCGTCACCTGCTCGCCGTTGAGCCGGACCTGGCCCGGGGATAGCTCGATCTCAGCCGCCAGAGCCAGTTGCTCCAGGCGGTGCATGTCGCTTGAGTCGACCTTTTGCCGCAGCGCCCACAGCGCCACCGCGCGGTACATCGCGCCCGTATCGATATACGTGAATCTCAGCCGCTCCGCCAGCCGCTGTGCCACCGTACTTTTGCCCGAGCCCGCGGGGCCGTCGATTGCCAACACTACGTGTCTCGTCGTCATCAGCGCCAGCAAGTAGAATAGCAACAGGCATGGATCCAAACGAATTCGATCGCCTGGTTTCCACGGCCTATCGCCGCATTCCGGGCCGCTTCCGTCGCCGCTTGCAGAATATTGCCGTGGTGGTCGAGCCCGAGCCCACCGCCGCGCAATTGGCGCGCGGCCGGGTCCCCCGCGGGGGAACGCTGCTTGGTTTGTACGAAGGCCGCCCGCTCACCTCGCGCAGCGTGTTCGAGTCCTTTGCCATGCCGGACCGCATCACCATCTTTCAAGGGCCTCACGAGCGTCTGGCCCGTTCGCCCGAGCACCTGGCGCGGATGGTCGAAGACACCGTGTGGCATGAAGTGGCCCACTATTTCGGAATGGATGAAGCCCAGGTGCGGGCCGCCGAACGCGCGCGCCGCGCCAAGACCAGCCGCTGATCAGGGCCGCCCCGGCCGGATGTTGGTGGGAAGCTGCGAAGTCTGTCCCGCGCCGGGCGTAGCCGCCCCCGGATTGGCGCTGTTGCCGGGAGCCGATGGCGCGCCGGGTCCAGCGAAACCTGGCGCGCCGGGACCGGCGAAGCCCGGTGCCCCCTGTCCGCCGAAGCCCGGTATGCCAGGGCCGTTTCCGAAGCCTGGCGTGCTTGGACCCGCGCCGGGAGTCTGGGCGGCCGGCGAGGAACCCAGGTTTTGGGCCGGCGTCCCGATCGTCGCGGCGTTCGGGTTCTGCAGTGTCTGCTGCTTGGTCGGATCGAAAATGAACTCCCACTCGTTGTAATTCGTGCGGTCGTTATAAACCATGATCGCGGGGCTTTCCGATTTGCTCGCAATTCCCGCAATGCCGCCGCCAATCTGCTGCCCCTGGGGTTGCGGGCCCACCGGGTTCGCGCGCGGATTCGTCAGCATATTGTTGATGAAGTTGGCCGCCGGGTTCGGCCCCGCCCCCGGCTGTGGAAATCCCGCGGGCGCCTGCGCGCCGCCGGGCGTCGCCTGAAAATTGGGCTGCCCGGGATTGGGCAACGGGTTGGCAATGGGGGGCGTAAACGGCGTGGGGTTGACGCCGCCGGGTGAGAACGGTGTTGGGTTGGGGCCCCCCGGGGTCGCTTGCGATCCGATGTACGACCCTCCTCCGACATATGGCTGCGACGAACCCACGTAGGGTTGGCCGCCTCCCACGTACGGCTGCGATGGCGAGGCCGGATTGGGCTGTCCGCCGAACGGTTGCGCGCCGGCCTGCCTCCCCGGGATCTGTCCCGGAGTCGGCACACCCGGAAACGGCTGCGGCGCCGCACCGTTGAACCCTCCCGGCATATTGGCCACCTCGGGCGGAATCGGGGCTCCGGCGTTCGGTTGCACATTGCCCACAGCCCCTGGAAACGGTTGCGCGCCGGAGTAAGGCTGAGGCTGAACGCTCGGATAGAAAGGCTGCCGTCCGTTGGGATAGAGTTGCGGCTGAGCCGGCGGCTCCGCCTGCCCGTCGGCTCCCGGTTGCGGCTGAATCTGTGGCTGGCCGGGGAACGGCGGAGTTGCGCCGGCTTGCGACTGGCCGGGGAACGGCGGCATCCCGGGGGCTTGCGGCTGGCCGGGCTGACCCGTCGCATCGGGCGAAATGGGCTCTCCGTTGGGACCGACCGCCGGCACGCCGGCGCCGCCTTCGCTCGCACGCCTCCGCAGAAACATGGGATTCTGCGCTGGTTGCCCAGGGTTCTGCGTCGCGCCGATGGGCGCCTGCTCGCCTACGTACTGACCGGCGGTGGATGCCGGCTGGTTGGCATCGTCCTTCTTCTGCTTGTTCAATACCGAATCCGTCAACACGCCGTTGTTGATGTGCACCAGCCGCCAATCGTCCTTCCCGGTCATGGGATCGAGGAATTTGTGCCGCAGAAAACGCCGGTTGTTGAAGTTCTCCAGATCCTTGAGCTCGGCCGGATATCGGTTGTTGGCTCGGTAGAAGAGCTGAATGGCGCGCTTGTACTGCTCGCCGCGCTCGATCAGCAACTGCTCTTTCTGCCGCTGCGCCTGAAACGCAAGGCGCGGAATCTGCATGTAGAGCGTAATGGCAATGACGGCCGCCATCAGGAAGACCAGCAGCAGCGCGAACCCGGATTGGCCGCGTCTTCTCATCCGTTCGCCGGTTCCATGGGGATGGTCTGCTGGTGCTTCGATTCGGTATCTTCCATGACCACCGAATTCAGGCCGATGCTGACCACGCGGTACCGCCGCTTCAGCGTCTCGCCTTCCTTGGCCACCAGGATCTCATCCCCGTCCAGGAAAAACGCCGTCTTGGCCGTGGCGCCCGAAACCGAAGTGAACCCGTAGTAGCGCAGAGGAATGCGTGGCGGAGGGGGAGGCGCCAGGGGCTGGGCCGGCCCCGATGCGGCCGCGACGGGCAGCGGTTGCGGAATCACTTTCGGTTCCGGTCCCTTCACCACCGCGGGCGCGGGAGGCGGACCGAATTGAAACAGATTCCTCCCCGGCGCCGAAGCATCTACCCGTTCCAGTTTCGCAAGCAGATCCAGGCGCAGCGTGGGGTCCACTTTGGCCGGATCGATGCGGTCTTCGGGACGCTTGGAATGCAGCACCGGGTGAAATTCATCGCTCTGGATTCGCGACCGCTGAGCCGTGCGGGCCGGCGGCGGAGCGGACTCGGCGACGATCCGTGGCGGGGCCTCGGCTGCTGCCGCGGCGGGGGCGCTGCTCCCGGAACCGGGGGAAGAGAGCACATCCGAGACCTTCAAATAGACCCCCACCCCGACCAGCGCGGCCAGGATGATGACCTTATTCCGATCTTGGAGCCCCAGCTTCACAACGCCGCCCCCGGAGCTTCCTTCACGAAGGTATCCAGTTTCAAGCTGACATTCAGCACCTGCCCGCCCTGCTGCGGTGCGGCCGACAGGCTCTCGATAATCAGGAACCGCGGCGACTTATCGAGCAGACCGACGAACTTCTGCAGATTCGCGTACGAACCTTCGTAGCCTGCGGTGATGGACATCATCTCCAGCGTATCGCTTCCCTCAATGGGGTTCAGCTCGACGTTCCGGTCGCGAGTCTTGATGCCGGCTTCCTGCGCGGTCCGGTCCAGCTCTTCCAGAATGGTGGAATAGGTCGTGCGCCGGTCCGTCACGTACTGGCTCAGAAACTCATCGCCTTGCGTGCGCGCCATTTCCACTTTCCCGGCCAGTTGTTTGGTGCGTGCCAGGCGCGCCTGCGATTGTGTGAGTTGGAGCTGTAATTCCGAGCGCCGCTGGCGCAGTTCATCGGCCGACCCGCCGAACGGCTTGAACGCCATCACCGCCGCCGCCAGATTCGCCGCCAACAATACGCCGATCACGCCTCGGACCACTACCCGCGGGTCCCGAATGACGGCCTTAAAGTTTTTGGGCATAGTTCACCGTCATGCGGGCGCGATAGAGAGGCTCGGCCTGCGAAGGCGCCAGGCTGCTCGGCGCCGATACCGATTCGAACAACGGGGACGATTCCAGCGCCTTCAGGAACTCGATCACCGCCGCCGGCGTTTCGGCCCCCACCGTCATATCCACCGTCACCTTGTTCTGCTTGTTGACGAAGGGCCGGATGGTCATGATGCGCACGTTGGGCGGCAGCGCCTGTCCCAGGTCGGCGAAGATCTTCGTCCAACTGATGCCTTTGCGGTACAGCAACTCGTTGAGGAACACGGTGCGCTCCAGCACCTCGGCGTTCTCCGGCCGCCGCAGCACGGCGTCGAGGGCGGCCTGCTCGGCCGAGACCTGGCGGAGCGAGCTGTTGAGTTGGGCTACATCAAGCCGGGCGTCTGCCTGTTGCCCCCGATCCGTCAGAATGAGCGAAATGAGCAGCGCCACCGTGCCCACCAGCAGCACGCTCACGGCGAAGGAGCCCACCAGCACGGGCCGGTCGCGCCGGAACGGTTGGCTGGCGAGATTGATCGGGATCCGCATGTCAGTTGTTCTTGGCGATGGATCGCAGGTAGCCCAGCAGCCCCGCGTTGTTCTCCCCGGGCACGCCCAGCGCGGATCGGAGCGGTTCCACCGCCACCTCCAATTCGCCCTGGAAGCGCCGCTGCGCTTCCTCGGTCTGCGCTCCGAATCCGCATAAAATCAGCCGTTCGGCCCGCGCTCCCAGTTGATCTTCTACAAACACGAACGTCGGCAACAACACCGCCGCAATATCCTCCCAATCGGCCGACGGCACTTCCAGACACCGCACCAGTTTCACAATGCTGTTCTGCCGAACCAGCACGGTGAGCGCGCGTCCGGTGATTTTGGCCAGGACGCTCAGGCCGGCGTCGGGCGCCAGTTCCAGCGCCGCCAGCGCCGAGGCCGTCACGAATCCGGGGTTCATGCCCACCGCGCGAAACGGCGCTTCATACCGGGCGATGATCTCGAGCGGAGTCATCACGACCACCACGTCGCACTGTTTGCCGGTGCGCTGCTGCGCCCAATAGCCGACCGCGGCCGCCTCGACGTCGAAGGGTACGCTGCGTTTCAGACGGAACCGGACCAGCGACAGTTGCTCCTTGGGGTCCGCTGGAAACTCATCGAAGTCCAGCACCGCGGTGCGCGTCGCGAAATCCGGCAGGATCAGGGTCACGTCCCGGCGCTTGCGTGTCCCCTGAGCCGCGGCCAGGGCCCGCACCACCGTGTAGAACTCGTCCGGGTCGACGATGTTTTCCTTGAGCGGCGAAACCGCCAACACGCCCGGCTTCAGCGGCCGGAACTCCAGTTCGGCGCGCGAGCCAATCCGCGCCGCCGCGATCCCGGCCTCCGAGATCTCGAACGCCATCGCCGGCGGCGGCTCATGCAGCAGCCGTTTGAGTCCGTCTAGCAGCATGGTTCCCCTGGCCCCCGGCCCATGCCCCCTGTCCTCTGGTTGTGGTTACCCTTCAATGAACGTCACCTTGTTGATCTCGCGCAGGGTGGTCACACCCGCGCGCATTTTCTCCACGGCCGATTCGCGCAAGAAAGTCATGCCGTCCTCGCGCGCGGCTCGCTTGATTTCCGAGGTCGGACGCCGGTTCAGAATCATCTCGCGAATGCGATCCGTCAGGTCCAGCAGTTCGTGAATCGCCGAACGCCCCCGGAAGCCGGTGCCGCCGCATTCGAAACACCCCGCGCCCTCATACGACGGCACCGAGCGCCACTCTTCGGGGTTCAACCCGCTCTCGATCAGCGTGGAATCCGGGTATCGGGCGCGCCGCTTGCAGTGATCGCAGATCACGCGAACCAGCCGCTGCGCCAGGATACAGTTGAGCGACGAAACAAAATTGTAGGGCTCCACCCCCATATTCAGAAAACGGCCGAGGACGTCCAGCACGTTGTTGGCGTGCACCGTGGTGAACACCAGATGCCCCGTCAGCGCCGAATTGATGGCGATCTGCGCGGTTTCCTGGTCGCGAATCTCGCCCACCATGATCTTGTCCGGATCGTGGCGCAGAATCGACCGCAGCCCGCGCGCGAACGTCAGCCCCTTTTTCTCGTTCACCGGAATCTGCGTGATCCCTTTGATCTGGTACTCCACCGGATCTTCGATGGTGACGATCTTGTCTTCGTCATTCTTGATCTCGCTCAATGCCGCGTAAAGCGTGGTGGTCTTGCCCGATCCGGTCGGTCCGGTGACCAGCACCATTCCGTACGGTTCGGTGATGTAGCGCCGGAACTTCACCAGGTCGGCATCCGAAAAGCCCACCACATCCAACGAGAGCTTGGAGAATTTCTCGCTCATCGACTCTTTGTCGAGCACGCGCAGCACGGCGTCCTCGCCGTAGATCGTGGGCATGATCGAGACGCGGAAATCGATCAGCCGGTTCTTGTAGCGCACCCGGAAGCGCCCGTCCTGCGGTACGCGTTTCTCGGCGATGTCCAGCTCGCTCATCACTTTAATGCGCGAAATGATGGTCGATTGCCAGTCCTTGGCGATGGGCGGCATGGCGTAGTGCAGCACGCCGTCAATCCGGTACTTGATGGCCACTTCCTGGTCGCGCGATTCGATGTGGATGTCGCTCGCCCGCCGCTCCAGCGCGTTGAAAATCGTGGTGTCCACCAGCTTGATCACCGGCGCGATATCGCTATCGACGGCGGTCAGCTTGTCGATCGAGAGCGTTTCGTCCTGGTCGCCCTCATCGGCCACCACGTCGAGCGTAAACCCTTCGGTCACTTCCTCGAGCACGCGCTGGGACTGCTCGGTCTTCTTCAGCAGTTCCGCGATTTGCGAGAGCGTGGCTACCTTGACCCGCAGCTTCCGGTTGAGCAGGAGCGTCAGCTCGTCGATCAGGCTCAGATTGCGCGGATCGGAGAGCGCGATCTCGAGTGTCCCGTTCTGCGCCCGCAGCGGCACGAAGTTGTAGCGGAACATGAGGTCGACGGGAATCGAGCGGAATAGTTCGTGCTCGATGGCGGTCTCGTGCAGATCCACGTACTCGCACAGATAGCGCGCCGCGATGGCCCGGGCCTGCTCCACTTCCGCCGCCGGATCCATTAGCCGGATTTTGTCGCTAGTCGCCATGAAATCAGACCGTCCGCCACCCTACCGAATCGTATCCGCCAGCGAAAAAATCGGCAGATACAGCGCAATCAGCACAAACGCCACGAACGACCCCATGAAGATCATGATGGCCGGCTCGATTAACGACAGGGTTGCCTGCATGCGCGTATTCACGTCTTCTTCGAAAAACTCAGCCACGCTGTTCAGCATGGCGGGCAGAGCCCCGGTGGACTCGCCCACTTCGATCATGTCGATGGCCAGCGGCGGCACCAGTTGCGACGTCTTCAGCGACGCCGAAAGCGGCTGCCCTTCCCGCACGCTTTTGCCTGCTGCCGCCACTGCCTGCTCCAGCAGCGGCGTTCCCAGCGAAGCGGCCGCCGTTTCCATGGCCTGCACCAGAGGAATGCCGCCCGTGAGCAGCGTGCTCAGAATCCGGCCCAGTTGCGCCACCTGATACTTCAGCCAGATGTCGCCCACGATCGGCAGCGCCATCTTCACCCGATCCAGTTTTTCCCGCGCCGATTCCTTGCGCGCCCACAGCCGGAACAGAAAGATGGCCCCGATCAGCACGCCCGCGAACACCAGGATGTAGGAACGCGCCGTCGTCCCGATGGCAATCAGGTACTGCGTCAGAGCCGGCAATTGCGCTTGCATGGTGCTGTACAGGGTGGCGAACGTCGGCACCACGTAGGTCACCAGAAAGACCATCAGGATCACCACCAGCACCACCAGCACGGCCGGATACAGCAGCGACACCATCACTTTCTTGCGCACCGCCAGCGACAGCTTCTGGTAGCCGATGTAGCGATCGAGCACTTCGGTGAGGCTGCCGCTCTTCTCGCCCGCCATCACCGACGTCACGTAGATTTTGGGGAACACTTCCTGCTGCCGGAAGGCTTCGGAAAGCAGGGTGCCGTTGCGCACCTCGTCCCGAACCGCCAGAATATACGGCGCCATCTTGGGATCGGTGAGCCGTTCGGCCAGCAGGTCGAGCGATTTCAGAATCGGAAGCCCCGCCCGCACCAGCGTCACGAACTGCTGGTTGAAGATCAGAAATTTTTCGAGATTGAGCTTCTTCCGCTTGCCGAGCAGCTTGGGCACCGCCAGTTGGCGCGCCTTGATCGAGTAGATCAGGAAGCCTTGCTGCGAAAACCGCTCCCGCAGTTCCTTCTCCGATTCCGCCGTCGCCACCTGCTGGTGGATCTGGCCGCGCCCGTCCGCGTATTTGAGCACCCACTGCGCCATGGCTACTGTCCGGCGTCCTCCAGCGTCGCGCCCGGCGGCAGGCGGAACTGGAACAGGTTGGAATCGAGCGGCGGATCCAGTTTCTCCTGGTCCAGCGTGAATTCCAGGATGGAGTGGTCAAACCCGGTGACTTTCACGTGCCGGATGCGGTTTTCCGGGGTGACGACAAATTCCACAGCGGAATAGGGCAGATCGTCCGTGCTCGGTTCCGCCGTGATCCGCGTATCGGAGCCTTCCGGGGTCGCCTTCAAGTTACGGAACTCCTTATCGAAGTGTAACTTACCGAGAAGAAAGGCAAGCGGCGCCCGCATATCCTCGCTTTCTTTGAGCTTCCCTTTCTCGGCCCGGTTCTCGGCCGGCGTGTACAGCCACCAGTCCTTCCCATCCGACACCCAGAGTTTGCCCTTGGGCTGCGTATAATCCCACCGCATCCGCCCTGGTTTGCGCAGCATCAGTATCCCGCTCTCCGTCCGGCGGACGCTCGCTGGCGGCGTATATTGTTCCGTAAAAAGGACTTGCAGCGTTTTGGCGTGATTGTAGCGAGCCTCCACCTGCTTTAGCAACGCTTCGAGCGATGAATCCGCGGCAAATGCCGACACCGCCAGCAGGCCGATGCTCAGCCGAAGAGTGCTCACAAACGGTTGACGCACTGAAACCTCCAAGCGTGGATGAATCCCTCGACAAACGGCGGAGGCCCCGAAAGAGCTAGGGACGGCCCTGGCCCCCCACCTCTATAATAGAGAGAAATTCCGGAGCCCCCGCAACGTGTGGATCGTCCAGATCGCCCTCAAACGCCCGTATACCTTTGTTGTACTGGCGTTGCTGATTCTGGTCATCAGCCCTCTGGTCATCCGCCGCACCCCGGTAGATATTTTCCCCGATATCAACATCCCGGTGGTGAGCGTCCTTTGGCAATACAACGGACTGAATGCCGAAGAGATGGAGCAGCGGGTGGTCTCCAACTACGAGCGCTTCGTGATCACGGTAGTCAACGACGTCGATCACATCGAATCGCAGATCATCGAAGGGCAGGGCATCGTCAAGCTCTTTTTCCATCCCAACGCGCACCTGGATGCGGCCTACGCGCAAACCATGTCGGTGGCCCAGCCGGTCATCAGCAAAATGCCGCCGGGCACGGTTCCGCCGCTGGCCATCGCCTATAACGCTTCGAGCGTCCCCATCCTGCAGCTTGCGCTTTCCGGCAACGGCCTCTCGGAGCAGCAACTCTTCGATATTTCGGCCAACTTCATCCGCACTCAACTTGCTACTGTGCAGGGCGCCGCGGTGCCCTGGCCCTATGGCGGCAAGCAGCGCCAGGTGATGATCGATCTCCGCCTACCTGAACTGCAGGCCAAGGGCATCTCGCCGTCGGACGTGGTCAACGCCGTCAGCACCCAGAATGTCATCCTGCCCGGCGGCACTTCCAAGATCGGACAATTCGAATACGATGTCGACCTCAACGGCAGCCCGAAGACGGTTGCCGAGTTGAACGACCTGCCGATCAAAGCCACCGGCACCAACGCCATCTATGTTCGGGACGTGGCGCACGTGCGCGACGGCTTCTCCCCGCAGACCAATATCGTGCGGCGTGACGGCTTGCGCGGCGCCCTGCTGACCATCCAGAAAGTGGGCGCTGTCTCCACTCTGGACATCGTCAAAGAAGTGCGGGCTGCCCTGCCCGCCATCCGGGCGGCGCTGCCTCCGGCGCTGAAAATCGAACCGCTGGCCGACCAGTCCATCTTCGTCAGCAACGCCATCAACAGCGTCATCAAGGAGGCCGTCACCGCAGCCTGCCTGACCGCGATCATGATCCTGCTGTTTCTGGGAAGCTGGCGGAGCACCCTGATCATCGCCATTTCCATCCCGCTTTCCATCCTGACTTCGCTTTGCGTGTTGAGCGCGCTGGGCGAAACCATCAACATCATGACCCTGGGAGGGTTGGCCCTGGCCGTCGGCATCCTGGTGGACGACGCGACCGTCACCATCGAAAACATCGAGCGGAACCTCGAAGAAGGCAAGAACCTGGAAGCGGGCATCTTCGACGGCGCGGCGCAAATCGCATTGCCGGCGCTGGTCTCCACCCTGTGCATCTGCATCGTGTTCCTGCCGATGTTCTTTCTCACCGGGGTGGCGCGGTTTCTCTTCATTCCGCTCGCGGAAGCTGTGGTTTTTGCCATGCTCGCCTCCTATGTCCTGTCGCGAACCCTGGTGCCCACCATGGCCATGTACCTGCTGCGCGTGTATGGTCACAACGCCGGCGGGCCTGCGGCCTGGAACCTGCCGGGGCGCTTGCAGCGCGCATTCGTGAAGGCCTTCGAAGCGGCTCGTGACCGGTACCGCGGCGCCGTCCGCGCCTCCATCCGCCACCGCCGTCTCTTTGTGCCGGCGTTCCTGGCGGTGTGCGCGGCCGTCTTTCTGCTGGTGCCGTGGCTGGGCCAGGACTTCTTTCCCACCAGCGACTCCGGCCAGATCAAACTGCACCTCCGCGCCAAGACGGGCACCCGTATCGAAGAAACCGCGCGCATTTGCGACCTGGTGGAAGCCTCCCTTCGCAGTGCCATCCCGGCCGAGGAGCGCGCCTCCATCATCGACAACATCGGGATTCCGTACAGCTCCATCAACCTCTCCTACAGCACCTCGGCCCCGATCGGCACCATGGATGCCGACATTCTGGTCTCGCTGTCCCCCAAGCACCGGCCCACCGCCGATTACGTCCGCGAGCTGCGCAAGACCCTGCCCGGACAGTTCCCCGGCGTTTCTTTCGTTTTCCTGCCCGCCGACATCATCAGCCAGATCCTGAACTTCGGCTTGCCCGCGCCCATCGATATTCAGGTGGTGGGCCAGGATGTCGACGCCGACCGCGCCTTCGCCGACCGGCTCCTCGCGCAACTCAAGCAGGTGCCTGGCACCGCCGACCTGCGCATCCAACAGGTCTTCGATCAGCCCAAACTCCATCTGTGGGTGGACCGGACCAAGGCGGCGGAAAGCGGCTTCACCCAGCGGGACGTGGCCGGCAGCATGCTGATCTCGCTGAGCGGCAGCTTCCAGACCCAGCCCAGCTTCTGGCTCGACACCAAATCGGGTGTCTCCTACAACGTCGCCACGCAAGCGCCACAGTATTCCATGGCGTCGTTGCAGGATCTGAAGAACATCCCCATCTCCGGCGGCGCGCGCTCGCGCCCCGAGATCCTGGGCGACCTCGCCTCCACCACGCGTGGCGCCGGCATGGCGCTCATTTCGCATTACAACGTCCAGCGCGTAATCGATATATACGGCTCGGCGCAGGACCGCGACCTGGGCGGCGTCGCCGCCGACATCACGCGCGTTCTCGACCGGAATCGGCCGCAGTTGCCGCGCGGCGCCCAGCTCATCGTCCGAGGCCAGATCGAAACCATGCGCACCTCCTTTCAAGGGCTGCTGAACGGCCTGGCGTTGTCCGTGGTGCTGGTCTATCTGCTGATCGTGGTCAATTTTCAATCGTGGCTGGACCCGTTCATCATTCTCACGTCCCTGCCCGCGGCGCTGGCCGGCATCGTGATGTTCTTGTTCGTCACCGGCACCACCCTCAGTGTCCCCGCGCTGATGGGCGCCATCATGAGCGTCGGCGTGGCCACCGCCAACAGCATTCTGGTGATCAGCTTCGCCAAGGACCATCTGGCGGCGCACGGCGATGCGGCCGCCGCCGCCCTCGAAGCCGGCTACGCGCGGTTCCGCCCGGTGTTGATGACCGCCGCTGCCATGGTGATCGGAATGGTTCCGATGGCCTTGGGGCTGGGCGAAGGCGGCGAGCAGAACGCGCCCCTGGGGCGCGCGGTGATCGGCGGTCTGGTGTTCGCCACCCTGGCCACTCTGTTCTTCGTGCCGGCCGTCTTCGGTCTTCTGCATCACGATCGAAAGGACCCTGATGTCGCCCACTAGCCAGCCTTCCGGCCTCCGCCGCGGAGCCAGACTGGCATTCCTCCTCATCATCGTGATGCTGGCCGCCGCCGTTGTGGTCACCTCCGGTATCCGCACCCGCGTCAAAACCGCGGCCGCCGTGAAGCAGCAGACCCTCGACCTGGCCGTGCCGGTCGTGTCCGTGATCCACCCCAAGCGCGGCGAGCTGCGCAATGAAGTGGTCCTGCCCGGCAACATCCAGGCCTACACCGATTCGCCCATTTACGCGCGCGCCAGTGGTTATCTGAAGGCCTGGCACACCGACATCGGCGCCCGCGTCAAAACCGGCCAGCTTCTGGCGGAAATCGAAACCCCCGAGCTCGACCAGCAGGTGCGCCAGGCCCGGTCGGGCGTGCAGCAGGCCGAGGCCGCGCTGGAACAGTCACGCGCCAATCTGCAGCAGGGCAAAACCAATGAGGAGCTGGCTCGTGTCACCGCGCAGCGGTGGAGCAACCTCACCACGCGCGGCGCCGTGTCGCGCCAGGAAAACGACCAGTACCAGGCGCAGTATCAGTCGCAGGTGGCCAGCGTTCAGGCGCTCGACAAGGCCGTGGCCGCGGCGCAGAGCAATGTCGGGTCGGCCGAGGCCAACCTCTCGCGGCTCCAGGAAATGCAGGCTTTTAAGATGGTGAAGGCGCCGTTTGACGGCGTCATCACGGTGCGCAACACCGATGTGGGCGCGCTCATCAACGCGGGCAACAGCGGCCCGGCCCAGGAGCTGTTCCACATGGCCGCCACCGCCCGGCTGCGCGTTTACGTTGACGTGCCGCAAGCCTATTCCCGCGCGGCTGCCGCTGGCGTTGTCGCCGACCTGACCCTGGCCGAATTCCCCGGCCGCCATTTCTCCGGAAAGCTGGTGAGGACCGCGGAGTCCATCGATGCGGCCACTCGCACGCTGCTCGCGGAAATCGAAGTCAACAATGCGTCCGGGGAGCTGCTGCCCGGCGCTTACGCGCAAGTGCACCTGAAGCTCGACACGGCGGCCCCGTCGCTCGTCCTGCCCGTCAGTGCGCTCCTGTTCCGGAGTGAGGGTTTGCGCGTGGGAATTGTGCGGCCTGGCGACGAGGCCGACTTGGTCCCGGTAACTCTCGGCAACGATTACGGCACGGAAGTCGAAGTGGTCTCCGGCCTCGCCGAAACCGATTCGGTGATTGTCAGCCCGCCCGACTCCCTCGTCTCCGGCGCTCCCGTGCGGGTAGCGCCGGCCGTGACGCCGCGGTAGTTCGCCGTAACGGTCGATTCCTCCATCCAGAGCGTGCGAATCGCCCAGGAGACGCCGGGCCCTGCCGCTCTCGCCTGACAAATTGTCGACAGCCCTGACACGTTGTCACGAGGCACTACCCCGCTGCGTCAACAACCTCAATCGATTCAGACACTACGCCTTGGCATGAGACTTGCACATCTCTGCTGGGACAACCGTGACTCCGAACCTGCAAGCATCGATCGTGTGGGGCTCCATCGATAGCGACGGTGGCGCCAACCCCTGGATCTCCTCAGGAGCGCTGAATGCCGGACCTCCTTCCCCCACGCCCGGCGACGCCTCCGAAGTGCGCCGCAGGGAGCGGCGCTACCTCGTCGATCAGCCGGCCCAGTTGGCCTCGCGCCGGGGTGGCGTGTGGACGGTCCAGATCCGGGACATCTCGCCGCGGGGGATGCAGCTCATGGTCCAGGAGGCCATCGCCGCCAGCGCGGAGGTTCTGATTCGCTGGAACGGCCGCCAGGTCAGCGGCACCATCCGCTACAACCACAAGTACGATGCCAGTTGGTATCGAATCGGCGTGGAGCTGGATGGGCGCGCCGACGAACTGATGCGCGAAGTGCTCGCCCGCCAATCGGAGGAACTCCGGGACTCGAACCTCACGCTCCAGCAGCAGGCGGTGCTGGCGTCGCAATACGGCGCACTGCTCCATCTCACGTCCGACGCCATCGCGGTGTTTTCCCCGGAAGGCGTCGTCTTCTTTTGGAATGCCGCCGCTGAGCGCCTCTATGGGTGGTCTCGGGAGGATGTCATCGGCACGAACATCCGGTCGTTCCTGCAATTCGATCCGCCTCGGGCCGCGCCGGGTCTGGAATCCGGAGTTTCGGCGCCGGCGGCGCAATCCGTGCGGCAGGTTCGGAAGAACGGCACGACGGTGTCTGTTGCCGCCCGCTGGTTCGTCCAGCACGATTCGGCCGGGCAGACCCAAGCCATTGTGTGCCTCAGCCGCGAGACGCCCGCCTCCGAATCCCGGTAACGACTTCCCGGTGGGGCCTACCGGCGGGCGTATTCTTTGAAATCGGCCAGCACGGCCTTTTCCATGCGGCGCGCGGCCTCGTACAGCCAGCCGCGCGGCCGGTCTTTCAGATCGGCGCGCAGGGCACGCGGCTTCAAGCTGCCCATGTGGATGTTCGCAGTCTCAAAGCCCATCGCATGCAGCAGGCGGATTTCGTCGCGCTCCTTGGGCAAGGCCGCCAGCTCGATGCGCGAGCAGTCGGGCGCCAGGCGGCGCACAATCCAGCGTCTGCGTACTTGCACAAACGGATCGCGGCACCGCACCGAGCGCTCCAGGATCTCCTGATAATGAATCGGCGCTGAGCCCTTGCCTTGCTCCGCCCAAACGCAGGCCGAAGGCGCCAGCGCCTTGGCTTCTCGGGCCACCACGCCTCCCCGCCAGTCCGCCAGCGCCACATAGCGCTCGCGCCCCAGACTGCCCAGCCCCGCCACCCGGTGCGCCACGCGCTCCGTGAGGCCGCGTTCCGGCATCAGTTTCTCGATGGCCTTCAAAGCCCCGGCCGGCGGCTTCTCTCTTACGCTCGGAAGCGCCTGCAGCCTCTCCCAGTATTTCTCGGGCTGGTGCAAGCGCGCCGTCGCCATCAACCGCAGGGTCGCATGGTGTTCCGCCAGGGCGAAGGGCCGCCCTCCGGCCTCGACGCCGTCGGCGTATCCCTCGAGAATGGCCTCGATGCCTGCCCTCTCTCCACACGACATCCGGGCCATCAGAGCGCTGGTGGCGAGCCGGATCAGGTCGTTCGTATACGGCAGCGGCCAGGCTTCGTCGAAATCGTTGATGCCCCAGATCAGCCGGCCTTCCATGTCGCGCCAGGTTCCGAAGTTCTCCACGTGCAGATCGCCCACCGCCAGAGCTTCCGGTGCCCGCGACGCAGCCCCACAGACCTCAGCCCACGTTTGCGCCCAGCGGTAATACGTGGCGCGCAGAAACGGAAACGCCGCCGACCGCATCTGCTGGTGCTTGAACGCCAGGTCCTTGCCGATGATCCGCAAATGCCCGCCGAGCCAGGCCTCGTATTGGGCGGTGGCTTGCGCGATCCGCATCTACTCCCCCGAGGTACCGGGCGTCAGCATCCACTTCAGAATGCCGTCGGGCTCCGCGCCGAAGCGATCGAGATCCACCCGGGCCATCGCGGCCTTCTTGAAGTCCACCTTCAGCGCCGGGCTGTTCAAGAGCAGTGCGAGCAGGGAACTCATCAGCGGCTCATGGCTGGCCAGCAGAACGGAGTCCTCGGTTCTGCGCGCCCGGATCTCTCCCCAAACCTCCTGGGGCGCCGCGTTGGGCGCCAGCGCGGCCGTCTGCACCACCTTGCCGCGATAGCCCAGCGATTCGACCGCCACCTCCGCCGTCTCCACGGCACGGCGGTAGGGGCTGGCGAGAATCAGGGTGGGCTCCACGCCCGCCGCCCGCGCGCGCCCCAACACCCGCCGCAACTTCTGGCGGCCTTCCGGAGTCAGGGCCCGATCGGCATCGGATTTTCCGGGCGGGGCATCTTCCGCAATCCCGTGCCGCAGAAGATAGACCTCCATCAGATCTTGGCCTTTCGCAACGCCGGGCGCCCGGGCGCTTTGCCCAAACGCAGGCGCTCCATGCGCCGCTGCAGTTCCCGGAAGATGCGCTCCACCGGCTGCGTGGCGTCGATCACCGTGAAATCGTACGGCTGCACCATGGTGTCGAGAGCCTTGATGAGCCTCTTCTGGTAGCGGACGAAGCTCTCGTACATATCCGGCCCGAACCGCAGGTCCATGCCGCTCTCCCAATAGTCGAAAGCGCCGCGCCCCATCACCACGCGCGACACCAGGTGCTCCACGTCCGCGCGCAGGTAGTATACGGCGTGCGGAACCAGAGCGAATCCAGCCACCTGCTCAATCCACCGCCGGTCTTCGCCGCGCGCGATGGCCCGCGCCATGATCGAAAAAATGTAGCGGTCGATCAGTACCACGAAGCCGGCCCGCAGCGCCGGCACAATCTCGTTCTCCAGCCGGTCCGCGAAATCCGTGGTGTAGAACAGCGTCATCGTGATGGGGCCGAGGGTGTTGCCTTCCTTGGCCATCTGGATGCCCTTGCCGGCCAGCGCCGAGCGCGCCATGCCGCTGTCGATCACGGCGTGGCCTTCCTGCTCCAGCCACTGGCGCAGCAGCCCGATCTGCGTGCTGCGGCCCACCGCGTCCGGCCCTTCGATGACTATCAGCTTGCCCTGAAGGTCCGCCGTGTTCACGTCCGGCAGGGGCTCGCTATAGAACTGGAGAGGTTGTCGTTTTACCATTCAAGTCCCGTCCGGCGGGTTGGTGCAGAATCCCGTTGCGAAGACTGTCCCCCAGTTCCCTCACCACGATCTCGCGCATGATCCCCTGCTGTTCCTCAATTGAGAGCGTGGCGTCGATCACGTGAAATCCCACTTCCTCGATCATGGCCTCGTATTCGTCCAGGATGCGCCCCTGGAAAATTCGGAAGCTCTCTTCCACGTCGCGGGCCAGCCCCAGGTCCATTCCTGCCTCGTAATACTTCAGAGCGTCGCGGCCGCCTAAAATGCGGCCCAGCGCCACATCCAGCGGCGTTCGGAAATAGAAATTCAGGCTGGGATGCAGCGCGAAGCGGTAGAGATTGCGCACCCATCGCCGGCTGACGCCGCGCGCTACATCGCGCGCGAAGGCCGTGCAGGCATAGCGGTCGGCGCACACAATCGCTCCCGATTTCACCAGCGGCAGAATGTAGCTCTCCATGCGGTCGGCGAAATCGGTGGCGTGCAACAGGCTGAAGGTGGTGGGGGTGAACATCTCCTTCTTCTTGCCTCGCCGTGTGGTCTGCCGCACCAGCGGTGACGAGTTCCACTCGCTGAAAGCCACCGCGTAGCCCTGCGACCGCAGCCAGTGGCTCAAGAGGGAGAGCTGCGTGGATTTGCCCGAACCGTCGATTCCCTCCACCACGATCAGCTTGCCGCGGTACCGGTTGGGCACGAAAAGAGGCATATCGGAGAACGCAGTACCCATTCTACTCCGCGGCGCGCCACGGCCTTGGTTCCGTAACCGGCTTGTAACAAAACCGTGGGGCGGGCGCCTGCCCCACAGAACTATTCCGTCTCTTTGATTCTGATGACGCGGCCGGCGGCCACGTTCTTCAGTTGCTGAACGGTGCCGGACGGCCAGCGGATTTCGACGTCTGCGGTGTTGCTCTGTCCCAATCCGAAGTGGACCGGGCCGGCACTCGAGGAAGCGTACCCGGCTGCGAAAGAGACGTGATTGTATTGAGCCGCCCCGCCGGCCACCACTTTGATGCGTGCGCCGATTCCATCGCGATTGCTCTTGGCGCCCTCCAGCACGAACTCGATCCAGTGATTGCCGCCCGGGTTGTCGTTGATCCAAACCTCCGCGGGCGCGCTGATGGCGCTCACGACGGCATCCAGGCGTCCATCGTGGTTCAAGTCGCCCACCGCGGAACCCCGGTGCCTGCGCGGCGGTTGCGCGGTCAAGCCGGCTTCCGCCGTCAAGGCCTGGAACTTCATGCCGCTCAGGTTCCGGAAGACGCTGTTGGGCTGCTCGACGGACACGCGTGACGCATACTCGAGAGACTGCACATGGCCGCGGGTGACGAAGAGGTCTTTCCAGCCGTCGTTGTCGAAATCGGCAATGGTGGGCGAATAACCCGCCATCGGCGCACTCAGGCGGGCCATGCCGCTGCCCACGGTGACGTCGGCGAACCCGCCCTTGCCCAGGTTGCGGAAGATCGGAAACAGCTCGTTGTCGAGCGCGACGAGGGCGATGTCCGGATAGCTGTCGTTGTCGAGGTCCCGGAAGTCCACCCCCATCCCCGAAATGAACTGGCCGTTTTCGGTGAGCGCCACGTCGGCTTCGAACGCGACCTCCTCGAACTTGCCGCCGCCCTTGTTGTGGAACAGCGAGTTGTACATTTTGTCGTTGGAGACAAAAATGTCCATCAGCCCGTCCAGGTCGTAGTCGGCGATCCCCACCCCCATCCCCTTCCCGGGATGGCTGCGGATTCCCGATTCGGCGGAAACATCGCGGAAGGTGCCGTCTCCAGTGTTCAGGAACAACTGGTTCGGAGTCGGCTTGTAGAACTTGGGATGGCAGTAGTCGCGCCGGCCGGGTCCCGCCTCGCAGACCGGTTCGGTGTCCGGGTCCCAGGCGAGATAATTCACCACAAAGAGGTCCAGGAGGCCGTCGTTGTTGACGTCCACCCAGGCCCCGCCCACGGACCACAGCGGCCCATACTGACTGTCCGGCCGGTTGAGCCCCGCCTTCGCCGTGACGTCAGTGAAGGTGCCGTCGCCGTTGTTGTGATACAGCCGGCTTCCGTGCACTCCGCCGACAAACAAGTCCTTGTAACCATCGTTATCGTAGTCTCCGACGGCGACCCCATTGTCGAAGCCCACGCCGGCGAGGCCGGCCTTTTGAGTGACGTCGGTAAAGTTTCCCTTGCCGTCGTTCTCGAAAAGGCGATTCGAATACTTGGAAGAGCTCTTCTGCAGCGTCCGGATGTCGGCGCCATTGGTGAAGAAAATGTCCAGGTTGCCGTCGTTGTTGTAGTCGAAGAGGGCCAACCCGCCAGCCATGGTTTCCGGTGCATGGCGTTCCGGCGTCTCCGAACTCTCAAGCCGGAAATCAATGGGCCGGTAGACAAAGTGGAGAGGGGCCGGTGGATTCTGGCCCGCCGCAAGCCACACCACCAGCAGCAGCGAAGCCGCCCCGATAGCCCGGAGCGCTCCCTTCATTGCGGCGGACCCGCGCCGCGCCCCGGAACGTTGATGAGGGGGTCGGGCCGCTCCGGCTGCGCCAGCGTCTTCACCTTGGCGAACTCGGCATTGGCCTCGGCTTCCCGGCCCATCGAATGCCAGAGCCGGCCCAGCCGGTAGTGCGCGTCCGGTTTCGATGGGTCGATGCGAATGGCCTCCCGGAAATGAACGGCAGCCTCGGTGGAGCGGCTCTTGGCAGCCAGGAGAATGCCGAGATCCAGGTGGGCGAGCCGGATGTTCGGGTCCATCTGCAACGCCCGCCGCAGACGGTCTTCGGCGCCTTTCTCGCTGCCCGCCTGTATTTCCGCGTCCGCCGCATAGGTCAGGGCCTGGGTGTGCTGCGGCTGGCCTGCGAGTTCGGCCTCGAACTCGCGCAGGGCCTCGTCATACCGCTTCTGCTTCCAGTACAGATAACCGAGGCCAAAATGCACTTCCGGTTCGCCCGGCGCCGCCTTCGCCGCGGCTTCAAACTCCGCGGTGGCCTGCTCCTGTTGATTGGCCGCATCGAGCACTTCGCCCAGCAGCATGTGAACCGGCGCCGAATCCGGATTCTGCGTCAGCAGAACTTGGAACTCCCGTTTGGCTGCTTCATACTGTTTGGACCACAAGTAACTCTGAGCCAGCTTGAAGCGCAGTTCAGTGTTGCCGGGCTGCTGCTCGGAGGCGCGCTGGAGCGCGAGGGCCGCGTCGGCGAACCGGCGGCTGCCGTAGTAGCTCATCCCCAGCAGGACGCGGGCCTGGAAACTCGCCGGGTCGGCTTTAGCGGCCTTTTCGAACTGAGCCGCCGCGTCTGCGAACCGGTTCAGTTTGAAATAGGCCAGGCCGAGATTCAGAGGCAGGCCGGGCAGCGTGGGATTCAGCTCGAGCGCGGTCCGATAGCGCGAAATGGCCTGTTGATACTTGCCTTCGCGAGCCAACGCCAGCCCCGCATCCGCCTCTGCGGCCGCTCGCGGATCCGGGGCCGCCCACAAGGCGGCTGCCAACCCAAGCCCCAGGAGAGCAGCCTTGTCACCGAACCATCGCATCCGGAACTCTCGATCCGTATGGTACCGCCTCGCCGCTCCATTGGAAACCCCGGCGCGCGGCGCTATGCTGGCGGTAACCTGCCTCCCTGCGCGCTCCGCCGCTGACGCGCACACCGCATCCGGTTTGGATCGCGAGTCCCGAAGGTCCGCATGAAGAGCCCGCTCTCACCCTGGCCGTATCGTCTCGTCGCTGCTTCGCTCTTGCTGCTGATGGCGCTCCTGGCCGGCGGGGCGGCGCTCCGCGAGTCGGTCACCGTTGATGAAGTGGCGCACGTGGGCGCCGGCGTGAGTTACCTCCAGAAGCTCGATCTGCGGATGAACCTGGAGCATCCTCCGCTGGCGAAGGTGCTTGCCGCCGTGCCCTTGGTGCTGCATGGCGTACGCGCCGACTATGCGAATGTTTCGTGGACCTTCAGCGGCGCCGGATTGTTCAATTCCATGCTGGGCGAATGGGCTTTCGGCCACTGGCTCATTACACGCTGGAACGATCCGGCGGCCACCATGGCGTGGGCCCGCGCACCGATGTTGCTTCTGACTCTGGTTCTGGGGTATGCCATTTACCGTTTTGGCTCGCGGCTCGCGGACGCGCGCGGAGGCCTGCTGTGTCTCTGCGCCTTTGTCTCGATGCCCGCCTTCCTGGCGTTCGGCCCCCTGGTGTTGACCGATGTGTGCGTGACGCTCTTCAGCCTGCTGACCTTATGGGCTCTCGCCGGCATGTGGCAGTCTCCCTCGCGCGCGATGGTGGCGAAATTCGCGCTGGCGCTGGCCGCCGCTCTGCTTTCCAAGTTCTCCGCCGGCCTTCTTCTGGCCGCCTGCCTGGTATTTGCGCTGAGCTTGCGTTGGTTTCCGGTGGCGGGCGCGCCCGCCGGCCCCCCTGAGGCTCGGGCGTGGCGGCGGAAGGGGTGGCGCAATATGGGCAAGGGCGTCTTCGGAGCGGCGCTGGTGGTGTATCTGGCGTACCTCGTTTTGTCCTGGAACCAGCCCAGCAACTCTCTCGCGGCGATCGGAGGCGGCCCGGTTGCCTTGGTGCTGCGGCGGCTGCTGATGCCGCCCTCGCTGTACGGGGGCGGACTGATTGCATTTGCTGTGATGGCGAGCCGGCCTACCTTTATCCTCGGCCATGCCTATCCCCATGGCGTCTGGTTCTACTTCCCGGTGTTATTTCTCCTCAAATCGACCCTCGCGTTTCTGGGGCTGCTGCTGCTTGCTGTGGCGGCCGCCCTGGTGGCGAAGGTCCGGCTTCGGAAGAAAACGGGCGCCATTGCCGGGGGGCGCGAGTTGCAGTGGCGCGCGGTCTGGCTGTTTTTGCTGGTCTTCCTTGCCGCCTGTATGCTCGGCCGCCTGGATCTGAGCATCCGCCATTTCGCGCTTCCCCTGGTGCTGATGATCCTTGTGCTGGCTCCGTTGCCGCGCCTCCTGGACTTGTTGCGGCAGGCCGCTTGGAAACCGGCCCGCCTGTGCGCCTGGGCGTGCGTCGCGCTGGCGGGCACGTCGGCGGTTAGCGCTATCCGCGCCTACCCGTATTACATGCCGTTTCTGAATTCGCTCCGCCTGGGTCATCCGGGCTACCTGCTGGTGAACGACTCGAACCTGGACTGGAACCAGGCGCTCCCCGAAGTTCGGCGATTCGCCGAAGACCGAGGCCTCACCACGGTTCTGGTGGATCCCTACGGGTTCTCAGAACCCTCCGTCTATGTGCCGCAGGCGCGGTTTTGGAATTGCCAGGAACCGTCTTCATCCGATGCCGGTCATTGGGCCGTGGTATCCGCCAACATGATTGTGGAGTCGCACAACTGCCCGTGGCTCCTGCGCTCTCCGCACCAGAGCCTGGCTGGTGGAAGTATGTACGCGTTCCAGCTTCCTGAGTCGATCCCTCCGGCGGGCTCCCCCGCGGGGCCTCCTCTGCCCGGAGACTATCACAACCTGGCCGGCACTCCAGGGTCATGGCCGGACCTTCGCCTCATCTTTCTGCGCGGTATTCGCGATCCGCGGCATCTGCCGGACGCCCTCCAACAATTGCGCGCACTCGCCACGTCCGCGCCGCCGGGGGCACCGTAGAAAAGGCGCATTCACCGAACGGACACTTCCGCCTTGATTTCCATCTCCGGGCTCAGCAATCGAACCTGGATGGGCAGTCCGCCGATCGACGGCGCCACCTGCCGCGCCAGGTTCGCAAAACGGACGACGGCTTCCGGCTGCTGCCAGACTCCTTCGCCGACCACGAACCCGATTGCCGTGCCCTCGCCTTTGGATGCTGTGACACTCACGCCCAAATCCTGCAGGTAGCCCGCCACCCGCAGCGCCCGGCCCAGCGCCTCGGCATCGTCCTTCGTCGCCGAGCCGAGATAGTAAATCTCGTCCCTCGACCCGACACGGGTCTTACCGATCTCCAGAGCCTTTTGAATTTTCCACGCCGCATCGACCAGGTTCATCTCCAGGGGGAATCCGCCCGTGACGACCGCGATGCGCCGTCCGATTTCTTCGAAGCTCGTCACCGCGGCCGCATTGTTCCAAAGGCCGTCGGCAAGAACGAAGGAGACCACCGTTCCACCCTTGTTTCGGGAGAGGAGAACGGCAGAGCCCCGGTTGCGAAAGTAGCCCATGCTCTGGAGAGCATGGCCCAGCGTGGCCGCGTCTTCCGATGTGGCCGCGTGCGAGTAGTAGACTTCGTCGCTGTCTCCGATGATTACTTTGGGAGCCACGGGTTTGGACCGGCGCATCACTGCGACGGTCAACCCGGCCATGCCGATGAGCAAGGCCAGGCAAACGCCGTACGCCAATCTGCTGGAGGCTGATCCCTGACGCCCCATGCCCCGATGGTGGCACATTTGGGGGGCGGCCAACTGGACACCCTGCGAGCATCATGCTACCAGAGAGACAGGATGATCCGCGGAAAGGGTATGACGACGGCCGGCCTGATGCTGGCTGCCGCTGTGGTCCTGCAGAGTTCCCACCGGCCTTCCCGCGAAGACCTCATCGGACAGTACCGTAACCTCGGTAAGGCCTTTTACGAAAACCCGACGACGCAGAAGCAAGCCGTCGAGGAATTTCGGAGTGCCCTGACGCTGAATCCGGACTCGGCGCGCGACCGGCTGAACTATGGGTTGGCGCTGCTCAAGGCAGGCGAAACTGCGCAGGGAGTCAGCGAACTACAAGCGGTGCAGAAACAGGATCCCTCGCTGCCGCACACCTGGTTCAACCTCGGCGTGGCTTACAAGGCGCAGGCCAATCCTGCTGCTGCCATCGAACAATTCCAGGGTCTGCTTCGCCTCGCCCCGGACGAGCCGGTTTCCCACTACAACCTCGGCGTGCTGTACCGTCAAAACGGCAATCTGGTGGCCGCAGTCGAAGAGTTCGAAACAGCCGCGCGGTTGGACCGACAGTTCGCTGCGCCGCGTTTTCAGTTGTACAGCGCCTATCGTGCGCTCGGGCGTGCGGACGATTCCAATCGCGTCCTCGCGGAATTTCGCGCCCTCAAAGAGAAGCAAGACCAGCCGGACGCGGCGGCCGAGGACGTCAACTGGAGCGTCTATTCGGAAATCGAGGACCCTCCCGAATACCGGGCCTCCCCGGCCCCAACCAGCCCGCGATACCGCTTTCGCGTGCGCGATCTTGCGGGCGCCGCCGATCCGAAAACCGCCGGCGGGCTGATCCTGGATTTCGATGAAGACGGCCATCCGGACGCATTGGTGTGGTCCGACACCGGCATCCTGCTCTACCGGAATGGAACCGAACTGGTGGATCGCGGCCTTTCGGGGCTGCGGCACGTCCTGTCTGTAGCGGCGGGCGATTACGATAACGACGGCCTCGTCGACCTGTGCGTCGTCACTCGGGAGGGCGCGCTGTTGTTTCGCAACGATCGTGCCGCCGGCTTTCAAAAACAGCCGCTGCCGGCCGCAGGGCCGGGGTTTCACGCCGCCGCCTGGGTCGACTACGATCACGACCGCGACCTCGACCTGATCCTGGTCGGCGACCGCAATCTGCTGCTGCGCAACGACGGCAGCGCTGGTTGGGAAGACCGCACGCGCGATTTCCCGTTTGCTCCGGGAATCGGAGTGGGGGTCGGCACCCTTCGGATTCAACCCGAGGGCACCAAGGCCTTTGACCTGCGCGTCGCCTATTCCAATGACACCGCCATCGAGTATCGCGACCGGTTGAATGGACGGTACGAGGCCGGCGAGCCCCTCGAGGCCCCGGTCTACGAGCCTCCCATCCTGGCCGAAGGGGAGCCCGAAGCCGCGTGGTGGATACCGGCCGACTTTCGCGGGATAGGCCGGCTCGATCGCCTATTGGTGACGTCCGGCGGCAAGATTCGATATGCTGCCAATCAGGTCAAGCCCGGTATCTGGCTCATCGTCGCGCTGGAGGGCGTCAAGAGCCTCAAAATCCCCACCGGTGCCCAAATCGAAGTGAAATCCGGGACGTTTTACGCGGTCCGCCAGTACGACACGGTGCCGGTGACCTTCGACTTGGGCGGCCGCGAAGTGATTGACACCATCCGGATCATCTGGCCCAATGGCCTGATCCAGAACGAGGTGCGCCAGCTGGCGCGGCGGCGTCTCCACATCAAGGAAGCGCCGCGGCTGTCGGGGTCGTGCCCCATGATCTTTACCTGGAACGGGCACGGCTTCGAGTTCATCACCGATGTGCTGGGCGTGGCGCCGCTCGGCGCCAGCTCCGGCGACGGCACGTACTTCCCGGTAGACCACGACGAGTATGTGTCGATTTCCGGCGCCTCGCTCGCGCCCCGGCAGGGGCGCTACCAGATCCATATCACCGAGGAGCTGAACGAGGTTTCCTACCTGGATCAGGTCCGCCTGCTGGCGCTCGATCATCCTGCCGATACGGAAGTTTTCTCCAACGAGAAATGGAAGGGACCTCCCTATCCGGAGTTCCGGCTGTACGGGGTGAAGCGGCGGCTCTATCCGCGCGTGGCCCGCGACGGCCGCGGCCGCGATGTGCTGCCAGCCTTGCTGCAGCGCGACCGCCATTACGTCGATGGCTTCGCGCGCGATGTCGCGGGAGTGGCCGAAATGCACGCGCTCGACTTGGACTTCGGGCCCGACGCCGCCCGCTCCAACCGCGCCGTCCTGGTGCTCAACGGCTGGGTGGATTGGGCCGATGGCAGCACCTTTCTGAAAGCCGCCCAGACCGGGCATCCGCTGGTGGGGCCGTCCCTCCAGGTGAAAGACGCGGCCGGCCGCTGGAAGACCGTGATCGACGACATGGGCATGCCGTCCGGGAAGACCAAGACCATCGCCGTCGATCTGACCGGCCGGTTCCTCTCCGAATCCCGGGAAGTCCGCATCCTGACCGACATGTGTGTGTACTGGGATGAAATCTTCCTAGGCGAGGATGCGTCGGCGCCCGAGGCTCGCATTACCCCCCTGGATGCCACCGCGGCGCAACTGCAGTTTCGCGGGTTTTCCCGCATCACCGTAGATCCCCAGCGCCAGCAGCCCGAGGCGTTCGATTACGCGTCGGTCTCGCCCCTCTCGAACTGGAATCCGACTCCCGGAATGTACACACGGTATGGCGACGTCGGCGAGCTGGTTCGGGCGGTGGATGACCGCCTGGCGGTGATGGGCTCGGGAGACGAGCTGCAGCTGGAATACGCAGCCTCCGGTCTGCCTCCTCTGCCCCAAGGGTGGGTGCGGGATTACCTCCTGCTGGTGGACGGCTGGGCCAAGGATGCCGACGCCAATACCGCGTTCTCGCAAACGGTGGACCCGCTTCCCTTTCATGGAATGAGCCGCTACCCCTACCCCGCGACGGAGTCGTTCCCCGGCGACCTCACCCACGCTCAGTACCGCCAGGTGTACAACACCCGCCCTGCATTACGGCTTATCAGACCTCTAATACCGTAATGGTGCATCAATTGCACGGAGCACTGCGTTGCCTACCGAGGGTGGTGCTGTGCCGGCTCGTAAGACTCGGACAAATCACGCTGGTTTCGTCGTCATGGGCTTCGCGGCCCTGGCGCTTGGTGCGGCATTTAGCGCAACCGGGGGAAACTCCGAGGCCGGCCTAAACTACGTTTTCACCGAAACCACCCGCTACGAGCCAAAAGCCTGGCTGGAGGGCCGCGACCGTTTCCCTTCGGGCGCCACCCTGAAGCTGGTCCTGGGGGAGACTCGCCGCGCGCTGGCCCCCGGGTTCTCCGCTTCGGCCGACGCCGCCGTCTCGGATGACGGCAGCCGTGTCTTATTTGCCGGAAAACAAACGCCGTCGGACCACTGGCAGGTGTGGGAAATCGACATCCGGGGAGGCCCTGCCCGACCCATTACCCACTGCGATGCCGATTGCATTCGGCCGCTCTACCTTCCGACCAACGAGATTGTGTATACGCGGGACTCGTCCAGCATTGAGATTGCCGGCAAACCCTTGACCTTCGCACCCGGTAGATACCTGACGGATGATGTCCTGCGCGATGGCCGCATCCTCTTTGAAGCCGACCGGGGCACCCAGCGCCGCGAACTCTTCACCGTCTATCCCGATGGCAGCGGCGTGGAAGCTCTCCGCTGCGATCACGGTTCCGACCGCGGAGAGGCCCGTCAAATTGGATCAGGTGACTCCATTTTCCATTCCGGCAACCGCCTGGCGCGATTTACGTCGGCATCGGCCGTCGAGACCGAGGTCGCCCAACCGGAGGGCACGGTGATCGGGCCGATCGCCGAAGTCTCGCCGGGCGTCTGGCTGGTCAGCCTGCGTGGGAGGGCCGGCCATTTGGGTTTGTTTCGTTGGAATGCGGCGCAACGCCAAACCGTACCGCTCGAAGCCTCCGGGGTGCAACCGGTCATCGTGGCGACGCGCACCCCGCCGCGCCAGTTCCCCTCGGCGTTGGTGGCATCGCGGACAGCGGGAAATCTCCTCTGCTTGAACTCCCGCATCTCCCGCACCCCGATGGACGGAGCCGCCGTGCGGACGGTTCGGGTGTACGCGCCGGAGGGTCGATTGGGCGAAACCACGGTGGAGAGCGATGGATCTTTCTACATCCAGGTTCCGGCGGATCGTCCCTTGCGGATCGAGTTGGCCGATGCTGCCGGCCAGACGGTGCGGGCGGAGCAGGGCTGGTTCTGGATGCGCCCCAGCGAGCAGCGCGTTTGCGTCGGCTGCCATACCGGCCCGGAACGTGCTCCGGAAAATCGCGTCCCCGCAATCCTCTTAAAGACCATTGTTCCGGTCAAGATGCTGGAGGTACAACAGCCATGACGGCCCAGCTCGCCTTGATGTTCACCGCTGTTTGCCTGGCCGCCGGCGCGGCCGGTCCGATCCAGTTTGAGGACGCGACCAAGCCGTCGGGGATCGACTTCACGCACTCGATCGGCGCGGACAAATTGGGTTCGTTGCTCGAGAGCACCGGCGGAGGCTGCGTCTGGTTCGATTACAACCATGACGGCAAACCGGACCTCTACGTGGTCAGCGGGCGGCCGCTCGGCCCGGGCATGCATCCGTATCCGTTGCGGAAGCCGCCGGCCCAGACGCCGCACAATCACCTGTATCGCAACAACGGCGACGGCACCTTCACCGACGTGACGGACGAAGCCGGAGTGCCGGGCGACGGCTTCAGTTTCGCCGCGATCGCCGCCGATTTCGACAGCGACGGCAGCACCGACCTGCTGGTGACCAGCTACGGCCACGTGACGCTGTACCGGAACAAAGGCGATGGAACCTTCGAAGATGTCACAGAGAAGGCCGGGCTCAAGATTAAAGGCTGGGCGATCGGCGCCGCCTGGCTGGATTACGATCGCGATGGCTGCGTGGATCTGTTCATTGGCCGGTACGTGAAGTTCGATCCGGCGTACCGTTCCTACTACGCCGCCGACAACTATCCGGGTCCGCTCGATTACGAAGCCGATACCAATTTGCTGTTTCACAACACCTGCAAGGGCTCGTTTGAAGATGTGAGCGAGAAGTCCGGCATCGGGCGCTACAAGGGCCGCACCATGGGAGTGACCGCGGCGGATTTCGATGGCGACGGGTATCCGGACATCTACGTGGCCAACGACAAGACCGAGAATTTTCTCTTCCACAACCAGCGCAACGGCACGTTCCAAGAGATTGCGGTGGAGTCCGGCACAGCCTTCGGGCAGAATGGCGAATCCACCTCCGCCATGGGGCCGGTCTTTTTCGAGATCGACAACGAAGGCCGCGCGGACCTATGGGTGAGCGACTCCAAATACAACCGCCTCCTGAAGAACGACGGCAAGCTGGGGTTTACGGACGTCACCGAAAAGGCCGGGATCTCGCAGTGGGCGGCGCAGTACACCAGCTGGGGGACCGGTGTTCACGACTTCGATAACGATGGGCTGAAGGACATCCTGATCTTTCACGGCGGGTTGATTCACATGGTCCCGCAGGAGCATTCGCTGTTCCGGAATCTGGGTGGCGGCAAGTTTCAGGATGTCTCGACGACCGGCGGCTCGTTCTTCCAGATGAAAACCGTAGGCCGCGGGGCGTGCTTTGCGGATTACGACAGCGACGGCAGAGTGGAAGCGTTTCTGGTCAACTTGGGCGGACCGGGTCAGTTGCTGCATAACGTGACCGCCGCGGCCGGACACTGGCTGACGGTGCGGCTGACCGGCACCAAGAGCAATCGCGACGGCATTGGCGCGACTGTGGAAGTCGAGGCAGGTGGGATGAGGCAGAAATCGGAGCGGATCGCGGGGTCGGGGTACCTCGGCCAGGACGACGGACGCCTGCACTTCGGATTGGGTTCGGCCGCGAAGGCCGACCGCATCACGGTCAACTGGCCGAGCGGAGCGCAACAGGTGCTCGAGAACGTGGCGGCCGATCGGATTGTGGAGGTGCGGGAGCCGTAGATGAAACGCGGCGGCATCCTCGTGGGTCTCTTGGCGGCGCTGCTCCTCGGGCAGCCGGCGCCGGATGGAGGACGCTACCCAAGTCCCGTCGACTTGGCGCTCTCCCCGGATGGCGCCCGCCTGTACGTGGTCTGCGAAGGCACGGACGAGGTTGCGGTTGTGGATCTGGCGACGTCTTCCGTGATCCGCCGGGTGGGCGTCGGCCACGTGCCGCGGGGAATCGCCGTCAGCGCCGACGGGAAATGGATCTACGTGACCAACGCGTGGGCCGATACGGTCACGGAGATCGACGCGCGCTCGCTGGCGGCCACCCGCACGTTGTCCACCGGATTCGAGCCGAGCGGATTGACAGTCGACGCGCGGGGACAGGTGTTATATGTGGCCAACCGCATCAGTAACGACGTTTCGGTGATTGACCTTCGGACCGGCAGCGAGATCAAGCGGCTGGCCGCCGGGCGCGGCGCCAGCTACGTGGCGGCCAGCGGCTCGCGCATCTATGTCACCCACATCTACCCCAACCTGGGGAAATTCCGGACCGAGTCCGAATCCGAGATCACCGAAATCGACGCCGACCGCCAGGTGGTCGACGCGCGGCCCCGTCTGCACAACGTCGCCGGAACGTTCCACGTCGCTCTGTCGCGGGACGGCCGGCTGGGCATTGCCGCGCAGCTCCGGCCCAAGAACCTGATCCCGCTGGCGCACGTGGCGCATGGTTGGGCTTTTGGCGATTCGCTGGCGGTCTTCGGCGCGGATGTGGGCGGCGTAGTGCAGCTTCCGTTGGACGAACTGGAGCGCTACTTCTCCTTGCCGTTCGGTGTGGCGATCGCGCCGGACAAATCCAAGGCCTATCTGACCGCCAGCGGATCGGGTGAGGTGGCGATTCTCGATCTGAAAAGGCTGGTCGCCGCCTCGCGGGCGCCGGAGCGGGATGCGCTGGTCAACGACCTATCCGTCTCGGGCCGGTACGTGCTCGCGCGGGTCCCGGTGGGCCGCAATCCGCGGTCAATCGTGCTCTCGAATGATGGCGCGCGCCTGTATGTCGCCAATCGCCTCGACGATACGATCTCCGTGATGGATACGGCCGCGAATCGGATTGTCGCCACCATCGGCCTGGGAGGCCTGCCGATTGTCACACCGCAGCGCCGCGGCGAGCGCCTGTTCTATTCCTCCAACTTCTCCTTTCAGGGACAATTCGGCTGCGCCAACTGTCATCTGGATTCGACGTTCGACGGCCTGCAGTGGGACCTCGAACCGGATGGATTCGGGGTGGACATCGTGGACAACCGCTCCATCGAGGATGTGGCCAATACCGCGCCCTTCAAGTGGAACGGCGGCAATCCCGATCTGTTTACCGAGTGCGGCCCCCGCACCGAGCGCTTTTTCTTCCGGTCCCAAGGATTTCGGGACGCCGATCTGGCCGACCTGATCACCTATGTCGCATCCATTCCACTGCGGCCGAACCGCTACCGCGCAGCGACCGGCGAACTGACGCCCGCGCAGGAGCGGGGCAAGGCCATTTTCGAGCGCGAGCGGCGAAAGGACGGATCGTCGATCCCGGAAGAGAACCGGTGTTCGTTCTGCCATTCGGGCAAGTACCACACCAACCAGAAACTGGCGGACGTGGGCACCGGCAAACCCACCGACCGCTCTCCGCTGATCGACACCCCGCATCTGACGAACGTCGCGCTGAGCGCTCCGTACCTGCATGACGGTTCCGCCAAGACCCTGGAAGAAATCTGGACGGTGTTCAATCCCAAAGACACGCACGGCGTCAGCAATGACCTGGCCAAGGATGAGCTGAACGATTTGATTGAGTACTTGAAGACGTTATGAGACTCGCGATTCTGTTCGCAAGCATCGGCATGCTCGGAGCCGGGGAGTTGCCCCGGTTCCGCTGGGAGAACTTCACCACGGCCCAGGGCCTGCCGAATAACCGCGTCTACAGCGTCTCAGTGGACGGCGACAAAATCTGGGCCGGCACTGATAATGGCCTGGCACTCTATCAGAACGGCAAGTGGCGCGTGTTCACGCCGGAAGACGGCCTGGCGCATCGAGCGGTTCTCTACGTCACGGTCGACAAGCAGACGCACGATCTCTGGGCCGCCACCATGGGAGGGTTGAGCCGGTACTCCGCCGGCCGCTTCGACACCTTCACCCAGCTCAACAGCGGGTTGGCCAACGACGTGGTGTACGGCGTTTCGGCGCTGGGCGATTTCGTGTGGGTGGCGACGGCAGCGGGCGCCAGCCGCCTGAACAAGCGCACCGGAGAATGGAGCCTCTTCAACGAGCGCAACACGCCCATGTACGAGATCTGGACCTACAGCGTGACGGCGACGGAGGACAAAGTCTACTACGCGGTGTGGGGCGGCGGGGTGCTTGAGTACGACGTGAAAACCGAACGTTGGAAGGATTACAACGACCCGGACGGCGAAACCGAGCTGGTGCTCTTCAAAGACCAGGGGCTGATCCATGAGATCACCACTTCGGTCAGTTACGTCCACCAGATTCTCTGGGTAGCCACCTACTTCGGGGCGAGCCGGTACGACGGGCGCAACTGGCGCAACTTTCTGGATAAAGACAGCGGCCTGCCGAGCAATTTCCTGAACCAGGTGAAGACGGTGGACGGCATCCGGACCTGGTTCTCGACGGACAAGGGACTGGCGTATTTCGACGGCGAAGAGTGGGCAACCTACCGGCCGGCGCTCGACACGCACGCGCCCGAGATGCTGGTGCGCGACGCACAGGGGCAGGTGAAGAGAATCGCGGTCGACACAGCGCCCGCGCACAACTACATTTTCGGCGTTGATTTTCAAGGCGACGACATTTGGGTGGCGACGGCCCAAGGCCTCAGCCACGGAATCCGGATCAGACAGGAGATCTCAAGAAAATGACCATCACCGAAGCGCTTGACCAGATGAGCGGTGCTACCCGGGTGGAAAAGCGCGCGATCAGCGCGCCGCGCGTCTTGAACGAGGCATATGACTACGAGCGTCCCAGTTCCTTCTCTCGCGCGCTGCGGATCGACTTGAACGGTTTGGCGATCCTGTTGATCTCTGGCACCGCCAGCGTGGATGAAAACGGCGCGAGCATCCACGTCGGCGACTTCCGGGCGCAGGTTCAACGCACGTACCAAAACATCACGGAACTGCTGCATGCGGCCGGCGCGACGTGGAAGGATATCGTCCGGACCACCTGCTACCTGCGCGACATCGAGCGGGACTATGCGGCGTTCAACGAGGAGCGCACGGCGTTTTTCCAGGAGCAGCGCCTGGATCCGCTTCCGGCCTCCACGGGCATCCAGGCGATTTTGTGCCGGCCGGACCTCCTGGTGGAGATGGAAGCCATCGCCATGTTTATCCCGCCGCGAAAGGAGTAGCGATGCGCACGCAGGCGTTGGGAGCCCTACTGTTGCTGGCCGCGGCCGGCGCACACGCGCAGTCGCCCGCCTGCTCCTGCGGGGCGGACCCGCCCGGGCCGCCGCCGAGCCGCACCCTGGCGCCGTATGCGACCACACCGGAAGACTTGCGCCCGTTCTCGCGCTTCACCAAGCCCTATTACGAGAACTACACCAAGGAGGTGGAGTACAACGGCGCGGCGCGCGCCGTCCCGACGCTGAAGCCGTCCGAGGTCTCCGAAGTCGCCATCGGATTTCTCGGCCCGGTCCGCGAACACAAAGATGAAGCGCTCGGCCAAGCCATGCTGCACGGCGCACAGATGGCGATGGACGAAGCCAACGCCCGCGGCGGCTATGGCGGCAAACCGTTCGCCCTCAAAATTCACAACGATGGCGCCTTGTGGGGATCGTCGAGCAACGAAATTGTCAAGATGGTCTACGACGACAAGGTCTGGGCCATGCTCGGATCCATCAGCGGCGATTCCACCCACATCGCGCTGCGCGTGTCGCTGCGCGCGGAACTACCGATCGTGAACAGCGCCGCCACCGACCCCACGATTCCCGAGACGATCATTCCCTGGATCCTCACCTCGATTCAGGACGACCGCGTCCAGTCGTATACGCTCGCCCGGCGGATTTATTCGGACCTGGGGCTCACGCGGATCGCCCTGCTGCGCGTGAACGAGCGCTACGGTCGCTTCGGCGTGATCAAGTTCCGCGACGCGTCGCGCCGCCTGGGGCATCCGCTGATCATCGAGCAGAAGTTCACCCCCGGCGATATGGATTTTACGCGCCAACTGCGGGTCATTCAGGACTCGGACGTCGAGGGCATCGTCCTTTGGGCCGACGCCGCGCCCTCGGGCATGATCCTGAAGCAGATGCGCGCGATGGGAATGAAACAGCGCGTCTTTGGCGCGGCGCGCGTGGTGGGAACGGACCTGTTCGGCATCGCGGGGCAGGCGGCCGAAGGCCTCGAAGTGGTGTACCCGTTCGACCCGACGCGCGATGATCCGGCCTGGCTGGACTTCCAAAAGCGCTTTACCGGGAAGTATGCTGCGCCGGTGGATTCGTTCGCGGCCCTGGGATACGACACCATGAACATCCTGCTGGACGCCATCTGCCGGGCCGGCCTGAACCGCGGTGCGATTCGCGACGCGCTCTACGGGCTGGAACGGTTCAAGGGCGTGACCGGCGAGATGATCTTCGATCCGAACGCCAAGAACATCGCGCCGCTCTACCTGGGAACGGTGAAGGACGGCAAGCTGACGTATCGCCGTTACCCGATGAACCAACCGTACGCAGCCGTGAACCAGCGTCCGGTGGAATTCGCCGGGCCGCCCTCCGAAGATGTGAACGGGGCGCCCATGACGATCGGGCTCTTCGGGCCCCGGGCCGACCAACTGGCGGCCTCGCTCGAGCGGAAGGGCTACCGCATTGTCGGCATCCCCTCGGAGGTCTCGTGGGGCAAGTCTTCCACGGAGCTGGTCAACCTGGTGTACCAGCAGCACGCCATCGGGCTGATCGCCACCGATCGGGCCTCCGCCCACCTGGCCGAGCAGATTGCGGTGAAGACGTTCCTACCGGTGTTGGCTTTGTCGGCCGACCGCAAGCTGACCACCACCAACATTTCCTGGATCTTCCGGCTGGAACCGGATACGCCCGTCGCCGCAGCCCTCGATTGCCTCATCGACGCCGTGAAGGCGGCGGGGCCCAACCGGGGGCGCGTTCGCGACTATCTTGCCTCGGGCCACCGGGTCGGAGGCTCGTTCGCGTTCGATTCGAGCGGCGAAGGGAGCGCCAGACCATGACCGACTGGTCCCCCGAATCCTGGAAATCGAAGCGCGCTGCCCAGGCGGTAGCGTACCCCTGCCAGGAAGAGGTGGACCGGGTAGTAGCCCAGATCGCCAAGCTGCCGCCGCTGGTCACGTCGTGGGAAGTCCTCGCCTTGAAATCGCAGCTGGCCGAAGCCGCGCGCGGCGAACGGTTCCTGCTGCAGGGCGGGGATTGCGCGGAGAGCTTCGATACCTGCGACTCGGCCACCATCGCCAACAAGATCAAGGTCCTGCTGCAGATGAGCCTGGTGCTGGTCCACGGCGCGCAGCGCCGCGTGGTGCGCCTGGGCCGTTTTGCCGGCCAGTACGCCAAACCGCGCAGCGAAGAATCCGAGACCCGCCACGGCGTAACCCTGCCCAACTACCGGGGCGACCTGATCAACCACGCGGCGTTCACGCCGGAAGCGCGCACGCCCGATCCCCAGTTGATGCTGCGCGGCTACGAGCGCGCCGCCCTGACCATCAACTTCATTCGCGCCCTGGTGGTGGGCGGCTTTGTCGATCCCCATCACCTGGACTACTGGAACCTCGACTGGGTGAAGGACTCGCCCATGGCCGAGGAATACCGGCGGATGGCGCGCACCATTCGCGACTCGCTGCAATTCACCGAGAGCCTGGCGGGCGAGCACCCCGGCGGCTTTCACTGGATCGAGTTCTTCACCAGCCACGAAGGCCTGCACCTGCCTTACGAGCAGGCGCAGACCCGGCGGGTTCCGCGGCAGCAGGGCTGGTTCAATCTCTCGACGCATTTTCCCTGGATCGGGATGCGCACCGCCGACGCCGAGGGCGCGCACGTGGAATACTTCCGCGGGATTCGCAATCCCATCGGCGTGAAAGTCGGCCCTGGCCTGTCTCCCCAGTGTCTGCGTCGGCTCATCCGGATCTTGAATCCGGAGAACGAGCCCGGGCGCTTGACGCTCATTCACCGCTTTGGCAGCGACCGCATCGCGGATTGCCTGCCGCCGTTGCTCGAAGCCGCCCGCGCGACCGCCTGCCCGGTGCTGTGGTGCTGCGACCCGATGCATGGCAATACACGCACCACCAACGGCGGCGTCAAGACGCGGAACTTCGATGAAATCCGGAGCGAGCTGGAGCAGGCGTTCGAGATTCACAAAGCCGCCGGCGGCCGATTGGGCGGGATGCACGTCGAGTTGGCGGGAGAAGCCGTCACCGAGTGCGTGGGAGGCGCGCGCAATCTGCAAGAGGCCGACCTGAGCCGGGCGTACACCTCGTATCTCGATCCCCGGCTGAATTACGAACAGGCGCTGGAGCTGGCGCTCTTCGCCGCGCGGAAGATGCGGGCGCTCAACGGCTACGCATCCGAGGATGCCGGCGCCCCGTCCATCCACAAGGCGACAGCCTGAGCCTTGTCCTCGCGAACAGTCGGCGGCTGGCCTACTCCGGCAGTTTTTGCTCTCCCGCAACGGTGAAGGCGGCGCTGGCAACCGCGGCGGATGTGCCGGGCTGGCCGCCGCCAATGCTGAGCCGATACGCGCCGCCGGCGATCAGCCGGTCTCCCGCTTCGTTGACCATACTGAGGTCACGGGGCTGCAGCGTAACCCGCACGCGCCGCGTTTCGCCCGGGCCCAGACGAACACGCTCGAATCCGCGCAGCGCGCGGATCGGCGCGCCGGCTACGGGAGGAAAGCTCAAGTACACCTGGACCACTTCGTCCCCGGCGCGGCCGCTGGTGTTCTTCACGTCCGCCTCCACGGTCAACGGATCGCCCGCAGGAAGCAATGCGGTCGAGAGTTTCGGGTTGCTGTATTCGAACTTCGAATAGCTCAGGCCGAATCCGAACGGATAGAGCGGCTGGCCGTGGAAGTACCGGTAGGTTCGATCCTTCATCGAATAGTCGGAAAAGTCCGGAAGCTGATCCACGCCCTTGTAGAAGGTAACGGGCAGGCGTCCCGCGGGATTATTCACGCCCGCCAGCGTCTCGGCCAGCGCCGCACCGCCCTCCTCCCCCGAATACCAGGCTTCCAGAATCGCGTTGGCGTGCTCCGCCGCCCAGTTCACCGAAAGCGCGCTGCCACTCATGAGGGCGACGATCAGCGGCTTACCCGTCGCCTGCACGCTTTTCAGCAAGTCTTCCTCTTCCTTTGGAAGATCGAGACTGGTGCGGTCGCCGCCCTTGAACCCGGGAAGGTCGACCTTCATCTCCTCGCCTTCGAGGTCGGACGTGAGCCCCACCACCGCAATGGTCACGTCGGCATTCTTGGCTGCAGCCACGGCGCGTGAGAGAGCGTCCGGAATCTCGCGGCTCCAGGTCAGCTTCTGGAACAGGCCGTTATCCCACGATTCATCCAGCCGAAGAGCGTACTTGCGTGCCTTCTCCAGCGTCAGCTTCGCGCTCTTTTTCTCCGGCCACTCCGAGCCCGACCCATCCAGAATCAGCTTCCCATCCAGGTACAGCCGATTCCCGGCGCCTTGGAGGCCGATCGCCCACGTTCCGGATTCCGGAGCCGTCAGCCATCCGCTCCAGCGTACGGAGAACCGCGTGAGGCCCGGCGGCGTCACATGCGATGTCAGATCGATGTTGATGTCTTTGTCGGTGCGCGTCACCGCCGGCACGCCTTCGGGCTTGGTGCCATGAAAGAACTCCACCTTCACGCCGGGCTTCCCCTCGTCGGTGGTCAACGCATCCGGCGGCACCGGAACCGGCGGGCGCAGGAAATTGGTGCCAGGCTCAAAGACGACTTTCGCGGACGGGTACTGCTTGCGGATGCCGTCCAGCGCCGTGGTGGCGCGCGACGGAGTTCCGTTGTAGTTCCCTTCGAGAACCCGAATCTGATCGGCCAGCGGGCCCACCACCGCGATGCGTTGGACGCCGGCCGCAAGCGGGAGGGTACCGTCATTCTTCAGAAGGACCATGCTCTCCCGCGCCGCCTGCAACGCCAGCTGACGATGCGGTTCGCTATCGTTCTCCGAATCGGGCGTCTGCGCGTACTTCACCATCGACGGCGGGTCGAACATGCCGAGGGCGATGCGCGCGCGAATCAGGCGTTTCACCGAGACATCGATGTCTTTTTCGGTAAGCAATCCCTGCTTGACGGCATCCAGGTATTTTTTATAATCGGAATTATCGCGGACCGGGGCGAAAAAGTCGGCGCACTCATTGTCCGTGCCTGCTTTCAGAGATACCGCGGCGGCCTCCGCCTGGGTCTTCACGTAGTGATGGCCGCGCTCGATGTCGGCCACGGCATCGCAGTCGGACACGACGTAGCCGTTGAATTTCCACTTGTCGCGCAACTGGTCTTGCAGCAGAAACTGGTTGGCGCAACCCGGTTGCCCGTTCACGCTGTTGTAGACACACATGACGGACCAGGCCTTGCCCTCCACCACGGTGGCCCGGAACGCGGGTAGGTAGGTGTCTTCCTGGTCGTGCTTCGACACCTTCACATCGATGCTATGGCGGGCGGGTTCCGGCCCGCTGTGGACCGCGTAGTGTTTGGGCGTCGCAATCACGCGCACGTATTTGGGATCGTCGCCCTGCATTCCAGTGACAAAAGCGACGCCCATGCGGGCCGTGAGGAACGGATCTTCCCCGTAGGTTTCCTGGCCCCGTCCCCAGCGTGGATCGCGGAAGATGTTGATGTTCGGCGACCAGAAGTCGAGGCCTTCCATGATGCTGCGTCTTCCGGCGCGCACCGCCATATTGTGCTTGGCTCGCGCCTCGGTGCCAATGACTACCGCCATGTCGTGGATCAGCGCGGGATCGAAGGTCGAGGCTAATCCAATGGGTTCTGGGAAGACAGTCGCAGTCCCAAAGGCCACGCCGTGGAGCGCTTCGCTCCACCAGTCGTAAGCGGGGACCTGCAAGCGCGGAATCGCGCGGGACTGGTTCACCAACTGCGATGCTTTTTCTTCGAGCGTCATCCGGCCGATCAGATCGTCCGCTCGCTGGTCCATCGGAACTGACGGATTCAGATAGGCGGGCTGCTGGGCCCACACGCGGGCAGCTACAAAGGCGAGCGCCGCGACTCTAAGTATCCGCATGACCCCGAGCGTATCATGCGGCGCCGATGGGCGCCTCGGGAGGTCGCGATCGTCGTGCGACTAGTTCGACTCGGGCTTTTCCACGTGGTCGATGACCAGAACATCGACCGGCGCCTTGGTCGACTCCAGCTTCAGTCCGAGCTGTTCCTGGATCGCCTTGAACAGGTCGGGGCGCGTGTCGGCTTCGGCCGGAGGAGGCGGGGGGGGTTGATCGCCCCGCACGCGAAATTGCGTCTCGTCGGGCGCCCAGTTCAGCGTCAGGTCGAATCGGTCCTTGAGGCCGGTCTGATCCACCACCGGCCGATCGAAAACCATGGTCTGCAGCAGGTTAGCTACGTCCCCGATGGTCGCGTTGCGGGCCATCATGTTCCCGGGTCCGCGGAACCCCAGGCCGGGGAGGGCGACCCCATTGGATTGGCTTTTGGTCAGCTTGGGCCCGTTCTGAGCCACGGTAATCGTGTAGACCGTTAGTTCCTTCTGGTCGTGATGGATGGTCAGCTTGAAGCGGTCCGCGAGCAGTTTCTGCATCATCGCGCGGATCTGCCGGTCATTCGGGATGCCCTCGATGTCGGGTTTGGCCGTGATATCGAATTTATCGGTTGCCCCCCACCCCGGTTCGCTGATGATCTGGCGGGCGTGAATCCCAAAGGCGAACGTCATCAAATCGCGCAGCGTGGTTCCGACGGTGGCGAAGGCCCCACCCGGCCGGACATTGATCCCGAAGCGCCGCTCATCGGGATTGCTCGGCTTGACGGTGGCGACTTCAAATACCGGATTGGCATCCGCCGGCACCAGTTTCGGGGGCGGCGGCGGCTCCGGAATCGCCCAGGCCGTTTGGGCTGTGGCGCGCGTCAGGTTCAGCGGCAGCGGCGTGGGCCCCTGGCTCATCGTCCCGGTAATCGTGTTGCCATCCCCGCTCAGCTTGCCCTCATAGGTGCCGCCAATGGCCGCAACCGTGAATCTCAGGACCGAGCCTTGAAAGGTGACGGAGGTGACCGGAATGGGCGGCGCCGGTTGGTCGATGCTGTACAGAGTCGCGCTCAGGAGGCCTCCCGGCGTTTTCGCGATTTTGACGACCGTCCGTAATTCCCGGCCGGCGACCACCGTTCCCTGCCAGGTCCCGGTAATATCCTGCGCAAGCGCGCCGCTTCCCGGCAAGGCGGCCACGGCGATCATCAACAGTGTCGGCATCTTCATGAGTCATCTCCTCCTCGCTATGACGCAATGCAGCCCTTGGGTGTGGAGCGTCTCTGGTAAGACGCGCGGAAAGCGGACGGGTTAACAGCTAAATCACAAAGCGATTTTAGTCGTTTTGTCGGCCCGATGGAAGGCCCGATGGCAGGCAAGGGCGGCGTTATTCGGCTCGCAAGGCCTCTACTGGAGAAACTAGACCGCGGCGCGGGCCACGGATAGCTTGTCCTGGCGTTGCGCCAGTCTCCGGTCTTGGTGGGGCGCGCGGTCAGGCCTTCGCCAGCACGCTGCCGTAGCCGGACGCGCGCGGGTTCACGCCCACCAGGCGAACGGCGTTCATCAGGGCGTGCGGCGTGCTGGATACCACCGGCACCTTGCATTTCGATTCCAGGGGAACCAGAAGATCGATGGTTTTCAAGCCGCCGCACGAAATCAACAGGGTGTCGGCTTTTGGAGCGGCCGCGAACACTCCCGCGCTGAAATCGAATAACTTCTCCTGAGTGACCGCGTTGGTCGCCCGGATCAGATTCAGTCCTTTGATGACGGAGACCTCAAAACCGCTCTCTTTCAGGAACCGCTCGAGGGTGGCGTTGACGATATCGGTGTATGCCGTGGCCACGGCCACGCGTTTCGCGCCCGCTACCTTCAAGCCATCCACAATCCCGCTGGACATCGAGGTGGTGGGCAGGCCCGTGGCCTGGTGCACCCGGTCGATCAGCTCCTGGTTGAACGCCGCTCCCTTGTAGAACGTCAGGGACGTTCCCATGATGGAAATCCCGGTGGCCCCGCGCTGCTTGAGTTTGAGGGCCGAGGGTACGATGCGGGGAACGGCCTCGGCGTAACTCTCCAGCGTCATGCCTTGAAACGCCAATCCTTCGGCCAGGAAGGTCACGCCCTTGGGATACAGTAACTCCGCTTCGGGCGGCACGGGATAGTTGGCGGGCGGGAAGATCATGCCCATGACGGGATCGGCGGCGGAAGCCAGCGGCGCAGCCAGCGCGGCGGCGGCGGTTTGAAGGAAGAGTCTTCGGGATGAGTCGCTCACGGGAATGAAACCTCGCTCAGGGTTGAGTATACGCCCGGCGCTGCTCGTTTGGGGGAACACCTCTCAGCATCCCATCAAACTGCGATAAAATCATTTGAGTTTCATGCCATAGGGGTAAGGACCCAAGCTTGGTCCGCGAGACGCGGGCACGGAGGCTGCACTGGTGAAGGGATCTCTCGGGTTGAGCCGGAAAGCGGCCGTCTCCGCTGGAATGGCTGGGGCCGCGCTGGTGCTGATGGCCGGTGGCGCTGCCTTCACGGCGCGCGCCGCGCAAGGCAATGACGGAATCGAAGTCCTGAAGCTCCGGCCGGACTTCTATGTGATCGCCGGCGCCGGCGGCAACATCGCGGTGCAAATCGGTCCCGATGGCGTCTTGCTGGTGGACGCCGGACGCGCCGAAGTCTCTGACCAGGTGGTGGCCGCCATCAAGAAACTGACCGATGAACCGATTCGGTTCATTCTCGACACCAATGCGGACGCGGACCACGTGGGCGGCAACGCGAAGGTGGCCAAAGCCGGTCAGAGTATCTTTCCGAATACCCAGGGCGGCAACGGGTTCGCCAGTGCCATGACCAACGGCGGTGCGGCTTCCATCCTGGCGCCCGAAAAAGTCTTGCTGCGGATGAGCGCGCCCACCGGCGCGGTGGCGGCCTATCCCGCCGAGGCTTGGCCGACCGAAGCCTTTTATACACCGCGCAAATCGATCTACTTCAATCGCGAGGGCATCGAGATTGCGTTGCAGCCGGCGGCTCATACCGATGCCGACAGCTTCGTGTTCTTTCGCCGGTCCGATGTGGTTGCCGCGGGCGATATCTTGGACACCACCCGGTATCCCGTGATCGATGTCGCCAAGGGCGGAAGCATTAAAGGTGAAATCGAAGCTCTGAACCGCTTGATCGAAATGGCGATTCCGCCGGGGCCGTTCATTTACCAGGAAGGCGGCACCGAGGTCATGCCGGGACACGGCCGGATCTGCTCCCAGTTCGATGTGGTGGAGTACCGCGACATGGTGGTGATCATCCGCGATGTGATTCAGGACATGATCAAGCGCGGCATGACGCTCGACCAGATCAAGGCCGCCAATCCCACCAAGCCCTACGACAAGGAGTACGGCGCCGATTCCGGCGACTGGACGACGAACGCCTTCGTGGAAGCGGTGTACAAGAGCCTGACGGGGAAAAAATAGGATGAGGCATCCAAGTCTTGCAAGAGGAAGAAACACGCGCGTCCTGCTGGCGGCCCTGGCGGGTTTACTGCTTGTGCCGGTGGGGGTTCAGGCCCAGCGGGGCGGTGGACGCGGCGGCCCTCCTCCCTCACCGAAAGCAACGGCGCCCATCGACCTGACCGGCTACTGGGTGTCCGTCATTACCGAGGACTGGCGCTACCGCATGGTGACCCCCACGCTCGGGGACTATCAGAGCGTCCCCATGAACATAGAGTCCAAGCGGGTGGCCGATGCGTGGGATCCGGCCAAGGATGAGGCGGCAGGCAACCAATGCAAGGCCTACGGCGCGGCCGCGGTTCTGCGCCTGCCGGAGCGTTTGCACATGACGTGGGAGGATGACCAGACGCTGCGCATGGACATCGATGCGGGCACGCAGACCCGCCTATTCCACTTCGGCGACTGGAAAGCGCCCGGCGGCGCGCCCGGCTGGCAAGGAGACTCGGTGGCGGAGTGGGAAGTGCCGCGGGGCGGCCGCGGAGGATTCGGAGGGCCCGCGGCAGCGCCGAAATCGGGGAGCCTCAAGGTCACCACCACTCATCTCAAGGCCGGCTACTTGCGGAAGAATGGCGTCCCCTACAGTGAAGACGCGACCGTCACCGAATATTTCGATATAGCGCGGGAGCACACGGGCGAACAATATCTGGTGGTCACCACGGTGGTGAACGATCCCAAATATCTCACGCAGCAGTTTGTCACCAGTTCGCAATTCAAGAAACAGGCGGACGGCGCCGGCTGGGATCCCACGGCGTGCTCGTCCCGATGGTAAGCCGATAAGGTTGGAGGACCAATGAACCGCGCGATGTTTCACCGAATTGTCCCCGGCTGCATTCTGCTGGTAGCCAGTGTTCCCGGCTTTGCCCAGATTGATCTCTCGGGATCGTGGGCGTCCATCAATCACGAAGACTCGCTCGAGCGCGGCGGCGGCCCCTATACGGTGGACTATGCCGGGATCCCGTTCAACGACAATGGCCGCGCCCGGGCGTTGAGTTACTCGCAATCGCAGCTCTCCATGCCGGAGCGCATTTGCGCGTTTTACACGCCCTTCCACATGATGCTGGGGCCGTTCGGCATCAAGATCTGGAACGAAACCGAACCTCTCAACGGCCGGACCGTTGCATGGAAGATCGGCGCGTGGGAAGACCGCGACACCACCACCATCTGGATGGACGGCCGTGCCCATCCTTCTCAGTACGCGCCTCACCCCAAGGGCGGCTTCACCACCGGGGAATGGGACGGCGAGGTGCTGACGTCGACCACCACGGACATGCCGGCCGGATACATTCGGCGCAACGGCTCGCCATCGAGCGACAAGGCCACGATGATTCTGCACTTCTTCCGGCATGGCGACCTGCTGACGGTGGCCGGGGTGATCGAGGACCCGGTCAACCTGTCAGAACCGTACATCATCACCCGGTCGTATCAATTGAGCACCAATCCGATCACGCCCGCTGCCGCGCCGTGCATTGTCGGCGATGAAGGGCCGCAGGAGGGCGTGGTGCCGCATTTCCTTCCAGACAAGAATCCATTCATGGATGAGCTGACCAAACTCTACGGCATTCCCCGGGAAGCCGCGCTGGGCGGGGCGAAAACCATGTATCCCGATTTCCGGAAGGAGATCAAAGACAAATTCGTTTTGCCCGCGAAGTGCACGCTGAATTGCGGCGGCCCGGCCGGCGGCCGTGGGGGCGCAGGCGCGGGACGCGGGGGAGCGGCCGCGGGGGCCCCGGGCGGAGCGCCGCCCCCTCCGCCGCGATAACCAGGGCTGTCACAGATATCGATATCGAGGCTGACGCCGATGCGATCGAACGGGACGTTTCGCGGGTATTCGAAAGGTTGTCTTGCCGTCATTATGACGGCTTGGGCGGGAGTGGCGGGCCACGCGCAGCAGCCTGCCCCGCGGCGCGCGCCCACCGCGCCGCCGCCCATCACCTGGCCGTCGCCACCGCTTGCGGACGGACCGATCGTGCTCGACACCGGCATTCAGCACCAGATCCGCCTGGTCGTGACCAAGGGACTCAATCAGCCCTTCAGCATGGCGTTTCTGCCGGATGGCGGCATCCTGATTGCCGAACGCCCCGGACGGTTGCGCATCGTGCGCAACGGCGTGCTCGATCCGAATCCCATCGCCGGCTTACCCAAAATCCAGGCGCAGGGCCTGTCGGGACTCATGGACCTGGCGCTCCATCCCCGCTTCAGCGAGAACCATCTGGTGTACTTCACGTACCACAAGCCGCCGGAAACGCCGGGCGGCCCCGGGAACAACGGCGGGGTCATCACGCTGGCCCGCGGACGATGGGATGGCGCCGCGCTGGTGGAAGTCCGCGACGTCTTTTCCGCGATCGCATCCGGCAACGCCTCGCGGATCGTCTTCGGCCGGGACGGCATGGTGTATATGACGGTGGGCATCGGCGATCCTCCGGCCGCGATGCGCGCGCAAGACCCCAATGACCTGGCCGGCAAGGTGCTGCGGCTGCGCGACGATGGCAGCGTTCCGCCCGACAACCCGTTTGTGGGCCGCGCGGGATACCGTCCGGAGATCTACACCCTGGGCCATCGCAATGCGTTGGGGCTGGCAGTCGAGCCGGACACCGGCGCCATTTGGGAATGCGAGAATGGGCCCAACGGCGGCGATGAGATCAATGTGCTGCAGCCGGGCAAGAATTACGGGTGGCCGGTGGTGAGCTTCGGCCGCTTCTATCTGGGACCGCGCGTGACCGAACACCCCTGGCAGGAGGGGATGGAGCAGCCGCTGGTGTTCTGGGTGCCGGCCATCGCCATTTCCGGCATGACGTTCTATACGGGCGACAAATTTCCCAACTGGAAGAACAATGTCTTCGTGGGCGGCATGCGCCAGGGCGAAGTGCCGCGTTCGGGCCATCTGGAGCGGATTGATTTCAACGACAAGTGGGAAGAACTCCATCGCGAATCGATGCTGCGCGAGTTGCAGCAGCGCATTCGGGATGTGCGCCAGGGTCCCGATGGCTACCTCTACGTATTGACCGCGGAAAACGATGGCGCGTTGATGCGCATCGAGCCCGCGCCTGCTGCGAGCGGCCGGTAAGGGCGCAGACGGGGCACACGAGACGAATCGATAGCGAGGCACGATCCCAAGGCTTCACGGCTTGGGGGGCCGGATATCTTCGAAAATCAGCCTGCTTCCCGAGTCCGCATTCCGCTGATTCCTACACGTCTTTCGCGTGAAACCAAATGTCGAAAGCTTCACGACGATGGTCATCGCCGGCGAACGCCCTGCTTTCATCGTAGCCGGCCTCATCCGTAACTCGGCACCTTCAATCCAGCGAACTCGGAGAAGAGAGGATTTCGATGTCTCTGCGAATTTCGTTGTTATTGGCCATCCTGTTGGTGGGCACGCTCGCTATCACCTATTCATCGTCGCCGGGGGTGTCTGCCTCAGTTAGCCCCATGAAGGACCGAAAGGTCGCGCCGGACTTTACGGCCAAAGACGCTCGGGGGGCGGAATTGAAGCTGTCCGATTACCGAGGCAGAGTCGTATTGGTCAACTTTTGGGCTACCTGGTGCGGCCCTTGCCGAATCGAAATTCCCTGGTTCGTTGCATTTGAGAAAGCGTATCGCGACCGCGGTTTCACGGTGATCGGCGTCTCGATGGATGAGGAGGGCTGGCAGGCCGTGAAGCCATACATCGCACAGCAGCTAGTCAACTACCCGGTGGTAATCGGAACCGATGCACTCGCTCAACGCTACGGCGATATCCGTTCGCTCCCGACGACGTTCCTTATCGATCGGGAAGGCAAGATCGCGGCCAGACACGTTGGCTTGGTCAGCAAGAGCGCCTATGAAAGCGAGATCGGCAGCTTGTTAAACCGCTGAAGGGCGCCTACGCCCCGAGCGTAACCAAATGGCCGTCTGCAACGAAGTATTAATACAGGCTACCGTGGAGGACGACGGCCGGGATGATCCCAGGAGCTACAAAAGCCGCGATGCAGCGCGAGGAAGGCGCCGGGGAAGGCGAATTACCAGGCTTCATGGCGCGCTATCAAGCGGGCGAGCCGGAGGCAGTGGAGGAGCTTGTCCGCCGGCTCTCTCCGAGACTGCTCCGCTTCTTTGGCGGCTTTCAGGCCGATCGCGCCGATGCAGAGGACCTCTTACAGGACTGCTGGATACGGATCCACCGGTCCAGACATACATACCGTCCTCAGGAACCCGTCTTACCGTGGATTTTTGCGATTGCCCGGCACACGCGCCTCGATGCATACCGCCGCAGGAGGCGCCGGGAATCCAGAGAGGTGCTTGTCGCCAATCCGCCAGAAACGTATTCCCTGGCCGCGCAGGCGCCGGCAGCCGATGAGGACCGGTTCCTTCGGTTGGTGGAGAGCCTGCCGGAAAGCCAGCGGGAGGTGCTTCTCATGCTGAAGGTGTCGGGTATGAGCCTGGAAGACGTAGCCCGAGCGACTTCCTCGACCGTGGGGGCGATCAAGCAGAAAGCCCATCGTGCTTACGAGAGGTTACGGCTCACGCTGGGGGAGAAACGACCATGAATATGCCTCCTGAACTCACTGCCGATTGCAGACTGGTCGATCGGGAACTGGATCGGCAATTGGGAACACGAAGCTCCGCTATTTCCACGCAAGCGCGCAGGCATCTCGGGGAGTGTGAACGATGCCGCAACTTGTATCAGTGGATGACGGAAGAATTCGTCCCCGCCCCCGGGTCGGCTGAGCTCTACAGCAAGATCCAGAGCCGGCTTCGATCATCCCTTAAGCCAGTGAAGCCGCAAGCGTCCACTCGTTCTTTGGCGGCCCGGTTCTGGATGTTATTCCTGCTGTTCGCCTTCCCGGCAATCGCCATGATGGGGCTTGCGGGGCTGCGCCAAATGGACCTGTTCCAGATGGCCGGTATCACCGTGGTTTTGGTGCTGGGAGGCGTGGTCGTTTCACTGTCGTTGGCCTGGCAAATGACGCCCGGCAGTCTGCACCGGATTCCTGGTAAGGTGGCCGTTCGGGTGCTGATTGCTGGTTTCCTGCTGGCCACTTCACTTTTGTTCCCTTGGCACGCTCCCGAAGCCTTCTTTGCCCGCGGCTGGCACTGCTTCAGAGTGGGAATGGCAATGGCAGTTCCCGCCGCATTTCTGTTTTGGCGCTTGGTCCGCCGTGGCGCGGCACTGGCCATCACTAGCCTGGGCGGCACTCTGGGCGCGATTGCCGGTTTGTTGAGTGCGACCGTGCTGCAATTCACATGCAGCCGGCAGGATGCAGGGCATCTGTTGGCGTGGCATGGGGGAGTGCTCGTCGCCTCGAGTCTCATGGGTATCCTCGTTGCCCAGGCGATTCGACGTGTTTCAGAAAGACAACCGTAACTTGTGGGCTGCTCTCCAGCGAATACACCAACGAGCGTAGAGACGACGGGAGAACCGTTACCCCGGCGGCGCCGCAACTCGGGCCTCGTGGGTAAACAACTGTGGAATCTGCCCCTGGAAGGGGCGTTGAAGGAGAGAAAAACGATGAAGAAAACGGTACGAGGTCTGTGCTGTGCCAGCCTGGTTGCGGGCTTAGCTTCGCTCGCGTCTGCGGCCCCCATGACGATGACCGGCATGATCAGCGACAGCATGTGCGGCGCGAGCCACGCGAAAATGATGGAGATGCACAAGGACGCCAAGATGACCGAGCGCGACTGCACTCTGGCTTGCGTGAAAGCGGGAGGAAAGTACGTCTTTGTCTCGGAGGGGAAAGTCTACCAAATCGCCAACCAGGATCTGGCGGCGTTGCAGAAGGACGCTGGGGAGTCCGTCCATTTGACTGGCAACGTCAACGGCGACACCATCACCGTGTCCAAGATTGCGATGGCCAAGAAGAAGTAGCTGACCTGGCGGCGGGCGTTCGGCGATCGCGAGCCCGCCGCGCGTCCACCTCTCCGCGGCGTCGTGGCAGTGCCTCGCCGTGAACGGACTTCTTGCAAAGGATGTACAATTCCTTATCTGTGCAGACTCCAACCCATACACTGCCAAAGTTGTCGGAGCCGAAGAAGGACGCCGATTACGTCTTTTATGAGCTCACGCGCAGCATCTGCCCTACGTGCCGGCGGGTCATCGACGCCCAAGTCCTCATCCGAGACAACAAGGTTTACATGCGGAAGCGTTGTCCCGATCATGGCGTCTTCGAAGCTTTGGTTTACGGCGACGCGGAGTTGTACGCGCGGTCGGCGAAGTTCAATAAGCCCGGTACGATCCCGCTTCAGTTTTCCACGGAAGTTCAAAACGGTTGCCCGCACGATTGCGGACTCTGCCCAGACCATCAACAGCACGCCTGCCTCGGCATCATCGAAGTCAACAGCAACTGCGATATGAATTGTCCCCTGTGCTTCTCCGAAGCGGCTCCGGGATTCAGCCTGACTCTCGAAGAAGTCGAAGACATCCTGGATCACCTGGTAGCCACGGAAGGCAATCCCGAGGTGGTGCAGTTCTCCGGAGGGGAGCCTTCGATTCATCCGCAGATCATCCCCATGATACGGGCGGCCCAGCACCGCGGCATTTCCAATGTCATGCTGAACACCAACGGAAAACGCATCGCGCACGACGACCGGTTTCTGGCGGAGTTGGCCGAGGTTCGGCCGAACATCTATTTCCAGTTCGACGGTTTTGACAGTGAGACCTACCGCCTCATCCGCGGCGAAGCCGACATCCTCCCGAAAAAAATGCGGGCGCTCGACCGGCTTGCCGAGATCGGCTGCACCGTGATCCTGGTGCCGGCAGTGGAGCGCGGCGTCAACGATCATGAAATCGGAAAGATCGTTCGTTTCGGTCTGGATCACCCCGCCGTCAAGGGAATCAACTTCCAACCGGCCTTCCGTACCGGGCGCCATGGCCGCCACGACCCGATGCAGCGCATGACGAATCCCGACATCATCCGGCTCATCGAGGCGCAAACCGAAGGCGTGTTCCGCCCGAGCGACTTCGTCCCCGTGCCGTGCTGTTTTCCAACATGCAATTCGGTCACGTACGCTTATATCGATGAAGAGCGAAAGGTCACTCCGCTCCCCCGCATTCTAAATGTGGAGGATTACCTGGATTACATCGCCAATCGCGTAATGCCCGACCTGGGCGCGGAGGTGAAGCGCGCGCTGGAAGGCTTGTGGTCGTCCTCCGCCGTGCTCGGCTCGGAGAAGGTCGCGCGTGAGTTCTCGTTTTCCTGCTCGGCATGCGGATTGCCGGATGGCAGTCTGGACGTCAACTGGCTCTCGAATTTCATCTTCATGATCATGCTGCAGGACTTCATGGATCCCTGGACCTTCAACCAGAAGAACCTCATGAAGTGCTGCAAAGAGTTTCTTTTGCCGGGAGGAAAACAAATTCCCTTCTGCGCCTACAATACGGTCGGCTATCGGGAGCAGGCCCGGGCGCAGCTGGTGGCGCAGGAACCGCATCGTCAGGCCGCCCGGCGCGCCGGGAAACCATACCAGGTTCAACCAGTGACCTTTTCGTATGGAGAGAAGACGTGACCGGTCCCGTACAGCCGGCTGACGCCGGCCATGTCAAGAGCTGCTGCGCGGCCGTATACCAGAGCGACTTCGCCCGGTTGCTGCTGGGCGAATCCTTCCATCCGGGCGGCATGAAGCTGACGGAGCGGCTGGGCACGTTACTCGAACTCGGCCCCACGAGCCGGGTGCTCGACGTCGCCAGCGGCAACGGAGAAAGCGCGATCTTCCTTGCTCAGCGCTTCGGGTGCGAGGTGGTGGGCATCGACTTCGGCGCGGAGGCCGTGGTGGAGGCATCGCGCCGCGCTACGGCGGCCGGCGTGGCGCATCTGGCGACTTTTGCGCAGGGTGACGCCGAACAGATCGATTATCCAGACGCGGCCTTCCATGCCGTGATTTGCGAGTGCGCCTTCTGCACTTTTCCCGATAAGAGCAGTGCGGCTGCCGAGTTCATGCGGGTTCTGAGGCCTTCGGGTCGAGCCGGGCTCAGCGATCTGACGCGCTCCGGTCCGCTCCCTTCGGAACTAGAAGGCTTGCTGGCATGGGTCTCCTGCATCGCGGATGCCCGGCCCGAAGACGAATACGTCGGCTACCTCTATGCAGCCGGCTTGAGCGATGCGCGAACCGAAAAACACAATCAGGCCCTGGCGGAGATGGTGCGGGACATCCAAGGGAAGCTCCTGGGAGCCGAGTTGATCGTCAAACTGCAAGGCCTGAATCTTCCCGGCGCGGACCTGGTCCAAGCCAAGGCGCTGGCGCGCGCCGCCGCGGACGCGGTCCGGGCCGGCCTGCTGGGATATAGCCTGGTTACGGCCCGGAGAGCGTGATGGTACTGACGGCGCGCCACGCCCTGACAGCGATCTCCGCCCTCAGTGGAGTGGCCATGCTGTATGTAGCGGCCTACCAGGTGCGCGCCATCGAACACATGAGCTGTCCGCTCTTGAAGCACGGGTGTGAAGCAGTCGCCGATGCGCCGTTCGCCCGGCCTTTCGGCATCCCGGATGGCTTCATCGCAGCCGGCCTCTACAGTCTGCTGATCGTCCTCGCGTTCGTCAATCCTCATGCTACATGGGTTCGATACGGGATCCGGCTCGTTGCCGTAGTGGCTGCCCTGGCGAATGGACTTGGTGTTGTGGACATGACTCGACTGGGTGCTTACTGTTTCTACTGCATGCTCACCACTGGTCTTGTGCCGCTCCTGGTATGGGCGGCTTTTGCCCTTTAGCGAGCAATCGGATCAGCGCCCCAGTCGGTCGCGGCGATCGCCGGCATGAACATGCCCGGCGGTTCCTCGATCATGCTCTGGATGCCTTCATGGACGTCCGCAACGCATCCGGTATCCATTGGTGTGCGTCTATGGTTAGGAGCCGTCAGCTCTATTGAGCATCAGAACTTCCGAACGAGCCGTTCCTCCAGGAATCTCCTCAGTTCTGCAGTTGCAATGAACTGCGAGATCGGTTCGAGTTCCTGGAAGTCCGTTGTGAATGCGGTGGATCACCTCTCGACGAAAATACTGGCTTGACTGCAGAACGGTTTGGCATACCAATCCGCTGTGCCGGCAAGGCGATGGGGCCATGCGGCGATCGTCTCCGGGAGGCCCGATCTGAATTCGATAACGCGACGCAAGGCGCGGCGGGCTATCGGCTCGGCCGTGGCATCTGCAGCTTCTGGCATTGCTCCTGATACGGGATCTCGTCCGCGGGGTTTGCTTCCGCGACGATGCAAGCCAGTTCCTTCTGATGGAAATAGCGGATGTCTTCGGCTGAAACCGGCGGCTCATTGTACGGAACGCCGTGAGGGTCGTTGTCCGTCAGGAAGCGCAATCCATTGAGCATATCGGACGCGGTCGGAACCACGACGGCGCTGACAATCGCGAACGTCTGGTGGTAGCTCGACGCCGGGGACCGGTTCAACTGCAGGAAGCTGCCGATATAGGGCAGACGAACCAGGGGCGGGAGCAGAGGAATGGGGTCGCGCCCGTGACTCATGCCGGCCGAGAAAGAGGACACCTCGAAGAGTTTCAAGGATTCGACCCGGATGCTGGTGTCGACGGTCTGGCTGGAGACGCGGTCGGTGGTGTCGTTCTTGGCTGTGCCATCGGGGGCGACCACTTGCGGAGTGCCGTCATCCTTACTTTCCAGATGGAGCTTCAATTCCGCGGAGCTGGCGCCCTGCAGGCTCACTGGAGTGATCTTCAGATTCAACGCCCGCCCGATGGTGACCGTCGAGCTCTGTCCGGAGTTCAAGAAAGCGGCGAGCGCGGTGGCCGCGTGGGCGGGCAGATTGGCCTTCATCAAGTCGGTCGTGCCGCCGGCGGCCTCGGCTTTTCCTAATTGGGCGACGAAGTCCTGCACCAACGGCGGCGGCGTATTCTTAAACGAGTTCTGAGTGGTGGAATCGAGCTCGGATTCGACGCCGGAAATCGTCCGCGCCGTCACAATCCCGTACGAACTTAACGTCACCGCGGAGCCCTTCGTCCGTTCGGCAACGCGCCGCTGCAGATGACGGAGGTACGCGGCAATATCCCGATTGAACGCCACCAGCAGCGGGTCGAACTGGTTATCGAGAGCCTGGGCGCTGGTCGAAAAATCGTACGGGCTCAAGTCGTGCGGATACTGCATGGAGATCTTGTACTGAAACAGAAAGTCCGCGATCGCCCGGCGCAGGAGCGCCTTGCGTTTGGGGCTGAGGCTGTCGTGGAGCTGTTGCCGCAGGCAATGGAACGCCGGAGTGGGGATGGCCGGTTGGCCGTCAGGAAGGGCATTGTCGTCAGCCGCCTCGCAGTCCGCGGTCGCGTCGCCGGCTGGCGTCGTCATTCGATTCTCCAGGGCATTCACGAAGCTGTCGGCGGCATTCTGGATGGGTTCCTTGGCGGCCGACAGCACACCCAGCATGTGAGTCAGAGCGGGCTGCAGTGGGTTGAATGCGCCTTCAAAGCCGAGGCAATAGCCCGGCGGGTCGCAGCGCGCCGGCCGGCGGGGGTCGTCGAGCGTCGCCCGGTACGCGCTGCCGGCCCCCGGACCATACGGGGTGGTCACATAACTCACGAAGATTGGATCGAAAAACGCGGTGGCGTCGCGCCGCCGGCTGTCCAGTTGCTTCCAGGCCCGTTCCAGTGCGCTCTGCAGCTGGTAGTTGTATTGCGAGACGGTGCTCTGCACCGCTTCCGATTCGGAAGCGACCGCCTCGCGTTTATGGGAGCTCAGCTGAACGCTCCAGATGTTCAGCGAAACCTCCGGACGCGGGGAATCGAGGATCGAGATCCAGCGTCTCAGTTCATGAATGTTCTTCTCCTGATTGCGATCGCTGGTTTGAAAAACGAGCGTGTCCGAGCCCAGCGCTTGGATTTTCAGGTCTTTGAAAATACCGCTCAGGGCGGTGGCGATGCTGGCGGCATCGCGATTGAAGAACAGTCGGACGGAATGCCCGTCAGAAGGCTCCGGAGCTGGGCTCCCGTCGGCTGACAGGCGTTCGACCGCTTTGACCAACTCCGCCGTGGTCGCCGCGTCGGCGCATACCAGCAGAGTGGACCGGTCGAGGGCCTTGACGCCGATGCCGCTCTGGATGCCGTCCAGTTTTGCTGAAATGGCCTCGGCATTGTTTCCCGCCCTCGGCGGCGTTGCGCCGCTCTGGACCGGAACGACGTGACAGGAAGATTGGCCCCACGCCGGGGGCGCCCCCGCTGCGGCGATGAGCCCCATCACCGCGGCACCGAGAAACCGCAATCGAACCTCGGCCGGTTTCGAGAGCCCGCCCGCCTGGACAGACTCGCTGCGTAAATACGACATAGTCCTCCTCAACTGTCCACAACCGAATCAGCCTCATGATAAGCGAGGCCGCTCTCGAAATCACGCCAATCATGGCTGAAATCGCCGGAGCCCGCTCAAGGCCCCCGGAATTCAGTCCTGTGCCGCTGGCCCTTGACGGCTGGGCAGGCTCGCCCCTAGGATAGTCTGGACTGAGCGTCTTCCAGGGAATATGAGCGCGGCCCCACCGATCCAGCAAGCGACTCCGGAGGAGATCCAGCAACGCCTGCAAAACGGCGAGGATCTGCTGCTGGTCGATGTGCGGGAGCCCGAGGAGATCGCGATCGCCGCGCTGCCCGAGGTGCTGGTCTGTCCGATGAGCCGGGCGGCGGACTGGGTTGACCGGCTGCCCAAAGACCAGGCGCTGGTCCTCTTCTGCCATCACGGGATCCGCAGCATGCGAGTGGCCTTGGCGCTGGCGGAGCGCGGCCACCGGAACCTGACCAACATGACCGGGGGCATTGATCGCTGGTCCACCAACGTGGATCCGGGCGTGCCGAGGTACTGAGGAGAGATCTTCGAGACTGTTCCGCCACAACGGCCAACCGGGTGTGCATCCCGTTGACGGATGTGCCAGAATGCTAACGATTGGCGCGGCGCAGACAGCTGGATTCGCCTCCGCAACCGCCCATCATCTTCGGAGGCAAGCGGGAGGTTTTATGAAGACGCGCTCCACAACGGCCCTGTTCGCGGCCGGCGCCCTAGGGTTGGTGATGTTCTCGGCGCGCCCGGCGGCGGCGCAGGGAACGGAAGTCCACGCCTTCGTCTCCAATGGCATGAAAGCCGTCATCGATGACCTGCGGCCGCAACTCGAGCGAGCCCTCGGGCATCCTCTGGCCTTCCAGTTCGGGACCACTACCGGGCTCAAGCAGCGCATCGAGGCGGGCGAGAACTTCGACGTCACCGTGCTCACCTCCGAAGCCGTCGCCGATTTGCTGAAGGAAGGCAAGCTGGCCGCCGATTCGCGCACCGACCTGGCCCGTTGCGGAATTGGCGTGGGCATGCGCACGGGCGCATCCAAGCCCGACATTCGCACGCCGGGCGCGCTCAAACAGGCGCTGCACAATGCCAAATCCATCACCTTCGCGCGGGATGGCGCCAGCCGCGTCTACCTCGAACAGATGTTCCAGCGGTTCGGAATCGGCGATGAGATGAAGGCCAAGACACTGCTCGAATCGGGGTCCGTGGCGGCGAATGCCCGCGTGCAAGCCGGCGGCGCGGAGTATATTCTCACTCTGGTCAGCGAAATCCTGCCGGCGCCGGGGGTGACGCTGGTCGGCCCGCTGCCCGGTGAAGTCCAGAACTACGTCAACTTCTCCGGTGGCGTGAGCGCCAAGGCCAGCAACGCCGCGGCTGCCAAAGCGCTGCTTCGGTTTCTCAAAGGGTCCGCCGCCGCGCCCGTGTATCAGGCCAAGGGCATGGAGCCGCGCTAACTTTCTATTTCCGGCGGAATACGGACTCGTCTTTCAGAAGCTTCTCGTACTGCTCGCGGTCCTGGTTGTTCTCCTGGCATTCGTATTCCCGCAAGCGGGTGCCGTCGCGCTTCATGATGGTGGTACGGAATACCCAAGGCTTGGTGAGCACCATGGGATCGACCATGGTCGCTTCGTACTGGATCGTGTCGGCATCCACGCGCGTGTAGCGCTCGGTAACGTGCAGCGCGTCGCTGTGAAACGTTCCGGTGCCGACTAGCCAGGTCCGGTCGTTGAAGCTGGTCACGTCCACGACCAGCGTGTCGCCTTCCCAGTGCCCCACCGAGTCGCCCATGAATGTGGGTTCCAGGTCGTCCGGGTGCTTGGCGTTGATGGGGATGGTGCGGAAGACGTTGAGATACTCATACAGCATCACGATGGTCTGAGGCGTCTGGACGATCTGCATGGGAAACAGCCCCACGGTGGTGACGCGCGGCACACCGGGCAGGAGGCATTGGGCTTGGGGATCGTCGATGGCGCGGCGATTGAACGACTCCAGCACCTTTTTGGCCGCCCAGGGCTGATAGGGGGCCGGTTCCCGCGCGGGCGCTCGCGGCGGCGCCTGCTTGGCCGCGCCCTGCCCCTCTCCCGGGGGAAAGCCGCCGGGACCGCCGAGCGCGCCGCTGGCATTGGCCTCTTCCCAGGTTCCACGCCGATTGCTGCCGGCCTGCCAAACCCCGGTGAAATCCGGCTTGCCGTCGGCCCCGCGCGGAATCGACGCTGCGCGCTGCGGAAACGCCGCCGGAGCGCTGAACGCGAGAGCGATGCCGATCGCCATGAGATGTTTCATGCTTCCCTCCTCATTCCGGCCGATTACGGCTCGGCGACGGCCGGCACATTGCCGCCATCGCCGGTGCCGGACGGAGGCCCGGAAAACAGCTTCTTGCCGTCGCTGAACGTGACTTGCCGCGCGTGCGCCCAGTTCGTGCCGTCCCGCGAGCGCCAGGCGAACACCGTCACCGTGTCCCCCGGCTTCATGGTGACGTCGCGCTTCCAGCCCGTCCGGTAGAGGACGTTCGGCGGGAATCCTTCAAACTTCCAGTTGGCCACTGCGCCGTTGCTGCCCTTCACGTCCATATAAAAGTGGATGTGCGGGTTGGTCCACTCGACCTTCGTGACGACGCCCGTCAGCGTGATGGGTTTGTTGGCGTCGTACTCAGCTCCAAACGAGTGATGGGCCCCGGCCGGCATGGCCACCAGCATCCAGGAGGCCAACAGGCACGCCGCAGTCCATGGTTTTGTCATTCAGCGACTCCTCGGTCTGGAAGTGTAACGGAAAGCGGCGGGCGCTTCAATCCTCTGTTCAATCTATTGCACGCCGCGGGACGCGCGCCCGGCGGGAGATTTCCCGGCCGGCGGCCTTGACCCGCTCCACCAGCACGGCCGGCTCCCGCCATGCCGCTTCCGCCAGGCCTCCATTCAGCGCGACGGCGGCGGTTACGGTTGACGAAGCGCCGAAGATCGGGGCGGCGATGGAGCGGATTCCGGCGTGGTGCTCCTCGTCTGCCGTGGCATAGCCCTGCTTCCGGACCAGCGCCAGCTCTTCCATAAAGCGGGCTTTGGATACGATGGTCTTCCGCGTCTGCCGGGCCAACCCGCGCTCCGGGATCAGGGCCAGAGCTTCTTCCCGCGCCAGGTGCGCCATCAGCACCTTGCCCAATGCCGTCGAGTGCGCGGGTAGTTCGCGTCCGATATCGCGCTCTGCCCGAATGCGGTACTTCCGCGCCACGCCGGGCCAAGGGTCCGGAGCGCCCGCCGCAATCTCCACCGCGTCGCGAACGAACTCGGCGCCCTCCACACGATCGACGATCAAGACCCGGCCTCGTTCCAATACACCAATCCCGGCCGACAGGCCGGTCTCGCTCGCAAGTCGATAGAGTGCGGGCTCGGCAATCGAGCGAATCCCCATGTCGCGCAGCGCGCCATGCGCCAGCGCCACCGTGGTCAGACCGATCCGGTAGCGGCCCGTGTGGCTGTCGCGCGTGAGATAGCCTTTCTGTTCCAGGCGGGCCAGGATGTAGGAGCAGGTGCTCTTCGGAATGTGCATCCGTGCGCTGATTTCCGCATTCCGCAGACCGCCGGGAGTTCCCTCCAGGATTTCCAGAATGGCCAGCGCGCGTTCGAGCGAATTGGTGGCAGCCTTCATGACACGGGCGGTCGTCGCCGCCGCGAAGCGCCAGTATACTCCAGGGCTCCCCTGCCGCCGGAAGGTGTCGCGTGGTATCTTGTTGTAGGGTCGAACTAAACCTGGCTGAACGCCGGCGCCAGCTATACTGGAGCGATTGATGATGGAGGGTTCCGTAGCGGCTCCCGTGGACCGGCCGATCGCCGCCGAAGAGTTGGGCCGCGTGGTGGAAGAAGTCCTGGCCGCCACGCCGGTGATCGACATTCACACCCACCTGTTTGCCCCGGAATTTGGCGGCTTCGGGCTCTGGGGCATCGACGAACTGCTCACGTACCACTATCTGGAGGCGGAGCTGTTCCGCTTTTCGCCCATCCCGCCGGAGCAGTACTTCGCCCTCGACAAAACGCGGCAAGCCGACCTCATCTGGAAGACTCTGTTCGTGGAGAACACGCCCGTGTCTGAGGCGGCGCGCGGCGTGGTGGCGGTGCTCTCGGCGCTGGGGCTGGACCCTCGCGCTCGCACTCTCTCGCCCATCCGAGAATTCTTTCAGGCGCAGAGCCTGCCTGCGTATCTCCCGCGCGTGTTGGACCTGGCGGGGGTCAGCGCCGTGGTCATGACCAATGACCCGCTGGATGAAACCGAAACGGAATGGTGGAACCGCGGCATCCAGCCGGACCCGCGCTTTCACGCAGCATTGCGGCTCGACCGGATTTTGAACGATTGGTCCGCTCACTGCGGACGTCTCGCCGCCAAAGGGTATGCGGTCGAAGCGGACGCCGGTGGCTCCACCCTGGCGGAAGTCCGGCGCTTTGTGACGGACTGGGCGGTCCGGATGAAGCCGGTGTACCTGGCGGTTTCTCTGCCCGATACCTTCCGGTTTCCGGCCGCCGATGTCCGCACGAAACTGCTGGCAGGCGCCATCCTCCCGGCGTGCCGCGACTTGAAGGTTCCGATTTCGCTGATGATCGGCGTGCGCCGCCAGGTCAATCCCGCCTTGCGCCTGGCGGGTGACGCAGCGGGCAAGGCCGACCTGCTGGCGCTGGAAACGTTGTGCCGCGAGTTCCCGGAAAACCGGTTTCTGGTCAGCGTCCTCAGCCGTGAGAATCAGCACGAACTCTGCGTCTATGCGCGCAAGTTCGCCAACCTGATGCCGTTCGGCTGCTGGTGGTTTTTGAATAATCCGTCGATAGTCGAAGAAATCACCCGCGAGCGGCTGGAGATGCTCGGCGCCAGTTTCATCCCGCAGCACTCCGATGCCCGGATTTTGGAACAAGTGATTTATAAATGGCGCAATACCCGGCGCACCATTGGGCCGCTGCTGGCTCAGTCGTACCGCCTTCTGGCTCAGGACGGCCGCGCGGTTACCCGTGACGACGTCTGCCGCGACGTGACCCGCCTGTTCCGCGCCAATTTCGAGCGGTTCACGGAAGGGTAAGGGATCGGCGCCGGCGCCCTTTGCGGGCCGGCTAGAGCGCCTCGCGAGCGGCTGGCATCGTGCATCGGCCGCCGCGAACACGTTTGCTACACTAGGCTTTCGGAAGTCCAGGTACCGGACGAAATGTCCGTCATCGATTTGGAGCGGATTCAAGGAGCGTCGAGCGAAGTCGTTCGCGATATCAACCGGCGCATCGTCCTCAACCTCATTCGCACCCGCCAGCCCATTTCCCGCGCCGACCTGGCGCGCGTTTCCGGCCTGCAGCGCAGCACCATTTCTCTGATTGTCGAGGCCCTCGTCGAGCAGCATTGGGTCCTGGAAGGACCTACCGGCCGCCTGCCGCGCGGCCGCCGTCCCACGTTCTTGCGCCTCAATGAGGACCGCGTCATCATTGGCGTGGACCTGCGCCCCACACAAACCACGGTCGCGCTGGCCGACGTCAACGGCAAGTTCGCGTCGCAGGAAGTGATGGCCACGCCGCGCGATCCCAAGGCCGGAGTGGAGGCTCTGATCCAACGCATTCAGGCGCTCACCCGTTCCTGCCGGGGAAAGAAAATCGAGGGGATCGGAATCAGCCTGCCCGGCCGCATCAGCTCCGGACAACTGGTCTTCGCCCCCAACCTCAAGTGGGCCGATTTCGATATCAGCGGTCCGCTGGCCAAGGCCACGGGTCTCGAAGTCGAGCTCGAAAATGCCGCCAACGCCTGCGTCTTGGCGGCGGTGTGGTTCGATCGCATGGAAACCTGCCGCAACCTGGTGGTGGTCACGGTTTCGGAAGGCATCGGCGCCGGGGTCCTGATCAACGGCCAGCTTGCCCGCGGCCTGAAGGGGATGGCCGGAGAGTTCGGCCACGTGCCGCTGGAACCGGACGGGCCGAAATGCGGCTGCGGAAGCCGCGGCTGTTGGGAGGTGTTCGCCTCCAATCGCGCCGCCCTCCGCTACTACCACGAGTCCGCCGCTCACGAGCAAGGCCTGAGCTTTCCCGACTTGCTCAGCCTGGCCGACCAGGGCAACGCGCGCGCCGCCAAGGCGCTCGAGAAGATGGCACACTACCTGGGCCGTGGCATGCGCATGATTGTCGCCGGCCTGGCTCCCGAGCGCATTATCATGATCGGCGACCTGACTCGCTCCTGGCACCGATTCGGTCCGGTCATCGAAGCCGAAGTCCAGGCCCAGGTGCTGCCCGGAGGCTGTCCCCCGCGCCTCATCCCCGCCCACGAAGACGGCCTGGCCCGCCTCCGTGGCACCGTGGCCCTGGTCCTGCAAAAGCACTTCGGCCCCGTGCGCGAAGTGCCGGCCTAGTCCTGGAAAAACAGTCCTGAATATCTGTTTTCTCTTGACGGCGCCTTCTGTCGAGTCTATAATTTGATTGTCGAACAAATGCGTCGGGCCGGCCCAGCAGCGGCACGAGCCCCCCTCGAGAAGTGTCCCTATGCGCCCGGAACAGTGGCAAATCTTCAAGAAGGCAGCCAAACGCCAGGCGGTGGCCGCGGTGCCGACGGCCCTGATTGTCGATAGCCCCTGGATTCCGGGCTATCTGGGCATCAACCATTTCGATTTTTTCCTTGACCCCGAAGTCTGGTTTCAGGCTAACGCGCGGGTGCTGCGCGAGTTTCCGGATGTCATCTTCTTCCCTTCGTGGTGGATGGAATACGGCATGGCCATCGAGCCTTCCGCCATGGGCGCGCGGATTTCCTTCGCCGCCGACCAGACGCCCAGCATGCGCGCCATGCTCTTTCATCTGGATGACGTGGACCGGTTGGCCCCGGTCGATCCCTACGCCGATGGCTTCATGTCGCTGGCGTTGCAGCGCTACCGCATGCAGAAACAGCGGATCTTTGACGCAGGTTACACCATTCCGGTCGCCACCGCGCGCGGCCCCCTGTGTACCGCTGCGTTCCTGCATGACCTCAGCCGGCTCATGCTCAATATGGCGGAAGACCCCGCCGGCGTCCACCGCTTGCTCGCCTACACCACCGAGGCGACCATCCAGTGGCTGAAAGCACAGGCCGACGTGATCGGCCCCAGCGTCGAAGGCATTTTCATTCTGGACGACATCGTCGGTTTCATCTCGCACGAGTTCTACCGGAAATTCGCGCATCCGTACCTCAAACAGATCTGCGATGCGTTTCCCTCCGATTGGGTCAAGGTCTACCACAACGATGCCTCGGTCAAACAATGCCTGGAAGACCTCCCCGACACCGGTTTCGATGTATTGAACTTCACCCACAAGCTGGACATCGGCGAGGCGCACCGGCGGACCGGCGGCCGCATGTGTCTCATGGGCAACGTCGCTCCCCTGGACCTGGGGGTGCGCGGCACGCCCGATCAGGTCAAGGCGGCGGCGCTCGAAGTGCTGCGCAAAACCGAAGGCCGCAACCTGATCCTCTCGGTGGGCGGCGGGGTCAGCCCGGGAATGCCCAAGGCGAACATTGAGGCGCTGGTGGCGGCGGCCCGCGAGTTCAATGAATCGCTGGTGGAACACCGCTAGCGAGCGGTCTGTCATGCATACCGAATTGCACTCCCGGAACCGGACCGTCCTCATCGGAGCGGACCAGCCCTTCGTCCTGATCGGCGAACGCATCAACCCCACCGGCCGCAAGAGCCTCGGCGCGCAAATGGCGGCTGGCGATTTCACTGCCGTGCGCAGGGATGCGCAAACACAGATCGCGGCCGGCGCCCGCGTGCTGGACGTCAACGCCGGCTCTCCTCTGGGAGATGAAACCGTCATGCTCCGCCAAGCCGTCCTTGCGATTCAAGAAGTGGAAGATGTGCCGTTATGCCTCGACTCCTCGCGGGCGGACGCCTTGGAGGCGGCTCTGGCCATCTATTCCGGCAAGGCACTGGTGAATTCCGTGACGGGTGAAGAGGCCCGCCTGGAGCTCATCCTTCCGCTGATCCGCAAGTACCGTTGCGCCGTGATCGGCCTGGTCAGCGACGATGCCGGCATCTCGAATGACCCCGGTGCGCGTCTGGCGGTGGCGCGCAAGATTGTCGAGCGCGCCCGCGATCACGGCGTTCCGGCCAGCGACGTGATCCTCGATCCGCTGTGTCTGGCCGTCGCCACCGATCCCCGGTCTGCCCTGGTCACGTTCGAAACCATGCGGCGCATCCGCGGCGAACTGGGCGTCAACCTGTGCTGCGGAGCCAGCAACGTCTCATTCGGTTTGCCGGACCGGGCGGCGCTGACCGCCGCCTTTCTGCCCATGGCCATGTCGTGCGGTCTGACCTCCGCCATTGCCGATATCACGCAACCGGCCGTTCGGGAGGCGGTGCTGGCCGGCGACTTATTGTGCGCTCGCGACGAAAACGCCGCTCACTGGCTGGCGCGTTATCGGGAGAAACGGAAGGCGATGGATGACGCATCGAATCACATTTCTTCCGCAACACCGGACCGCGTCCACGCCTGACGGCGCCAGCATCCTCAGCGCGGCCAACTGGGCGGGCATCCCGATCGAAACCATTTGTGGGGGGCGCGGCACGTGCGGCCAGTGCAAGGTCCGGATGCGGGAGGGCGCTGGTCCCGCTGCGGAAACAGACCGCCGGTTTCTCGACGCGGCTCAATTGGAAGACGGCTGGCGGCTGGCGTGCTGCGCCACCGTCCATGCCGATTGCGTAGTCGAAGCGCCGAGCGGGAGCTCCGAGCCTCCAGTGGCGCTGCCTGGGTCCGGACGATCCGTCGCCCTCGATCCCAACGTCTGCAAGGTGCATCTGGAACTGGCCCAACCGTCTCTGGCAGACCCGCGCTCCTACCTCACGCGCGTGCTCGATGCGCTGCGCGCCGCCGGCTATGAGCCCCGGGCCGTCCCCAATGTCAGCCGCGCGCTCCCCGCGGTGCTGCGGCACGGCGCCTTCGACATCACGGCCGTGATTTGCGGCGACGAATGGATCGCCGTGGAAGCGGGCGACACCACGGACCGGAACTATGGCCTGGCTCTGGACCTCGGCACCACCACGGTGGTCGGCACGCTCGTCAATCTGAAAACCGGCGTCATCGAGGCAGTCGAATCCCTCCTGAACGCCCAGGCAACGTACGGCGCGGATGTGATCGCGCGGATCGGCTACGCCACTCTCCACGAGGGCGGCCTGGCAGCCTTGCAGAGCCGCATCGCCGGGACGGTCAACCAGCTGGTGGAAGCCGCCGGGGCGAAGTGCGGCGTGCCCCGCGAGAACATTTATGAAGCGGTGGCCGTCGGTAACGCCACCATGCTGCACCTGCTGCTGGGTGTCGATCCAGCGCCGATCGGGGTCAGCCCGTTCGTTCCCGCGTTTCAGCAGGCCCTCACCCTGCCCGCGGCGGACGCCGGGCTGCGGCTGCACCCCGAAGCCCGCCTGAGCACGCTGCCGCTGGTGGGCGCGTACGTTGGCGCAGACGTCGTGGCGGGGTTGTTGGCAACCGACGGGGTGCGGCGGGCCGACGGGAAGCTGCGCTTGTATCTCGACGTGGGAACCAACACGGAAATTGTGCTGGGCCGGGACGACCGCTATCTGGCCACGGCCGCCCCCGCTGGCCCAGCCTTCGAGGGTGCGCAGATTCGGTGCGGCATGCGGGCCGCCTCGGGCGCGATCGAAGGCCTCGCGATCGACGGCAACGTCTGGCTGCGCATCGTCGGTGGGCTGCCGCGCCCGGTGGGAATCTGCGGTTCGGGGCTGGTGGATGCGGTGGCCGAGCTGTTGCGGTGCGGTCTGCTGGAGCCGTCGGGGCGCTTTGTGAGGCCGGACGCGGTGCCTGGAAGATTGCCCGCGGCCTTGGCCGACCGTTTGATCTTGCAGGACGGCATTCCGGGATTCTTATTGAGCGCTCCCGAAGACGGCATCATCCTGACCCAGGCGGATGTGCGGGCGCTGCAACTGGCCAAGGCCGCCATCGCCTCGGGCACGCAAGTGTTGATGAAACGCCTGGGCGTCCGGACCGAGGATCTCGACGAAGTGCTGTTAGCCGGCTCGTTTGGATCGTACCTGAACCCCGCTAGCGCGCGGGCCATCGGGCTGGTGCCCGACGTGCCGCTGGAGCGCATCACCGCGGTGGGAAACGCCGCTGGGGAAGGCGCGAAGATCGCTTTGCTCTCGCGCGCCGAACGGGAAGCCGCCCGCCAAATGCCTCAGCACGTGGAACCCGTTGAGCTCTCCGGTCACCCCCAGTTCAACAGCGTCTTCACGGACGCCCTGGCCCTGGGGCGGGCATAAAAGGAAAGCGCACCCAAGCCGTGGGGGGCTTGGGTGCGCGAGGGTGTTGCCTGGATTGTGGCTAGAACCTCAGATACGCGCTCACTTGCAACTGACGCTGAGTGGACAGCGTGCTGGTGATCACGCTGAAATTGCCGTAGCTCGTGATCTGGCCCGCAGCATTCAGCGTGGGATTTGCGAACGTAGTGGTTCCGCTGCTGCCGGGAGTATTGAACGACGCCGTGTTGGTCAAGTTGAACGCCTCGCCGACGATCTGGAATTTGATTCTGCCGTCCTTGAAGCTGAAGGTGCGGGAAACGTTCTCATCCATATTGAAGAGCCCGGGACCACGAAGAATGTTTCTGCCTGTGGTTCCCAACGTCCCCGTCGCCGGGTTGGCGAAAGCCGTTCCGTCGAAGTAAGGCGAATTGGCGTCGTGGCCGCTCATGATCTGAACAACCGGGTTGATCTGGGTCGCCGATTGCGACTGTCCGCCGCCATTGGTGGCCACGCTGGATCCGACCGTAAACGGCAGTCCGCTGTATCGCGTGAGCGTACCGCCGATCTGGAATCCGCCCACGATCTGCGCGATCACGCCGTGGTTGAGGAACTTATGTCCCTTCCCGAACGGGAAGTTGTAGACGTGATAGAGCACGAAGGTATGGGTTCGGTCGAAGCCCGCTAACTGTTTGTCTAAAGCGTAAGACGAGGGAAAGGCCCGAAATAGGCTGCCATCCCCGTTGTCGCCTTGGGTTCCGCTACCGGTGCCGTTGAAGTTGTCGATGGCTCTCGAGAACGTGTACGACGCGCCGATCACCGACGAGCCGATGTGTTTGGTCACGCGTGCTTGCAGCGCGTTGTACGTCATGTTGCCGAACGGCTCATAACTGTTTAGATCCCCGGTGAGATAGGGAGCGAGTGGGCGTGCGGTCGTGGTATTGGTGCCGGCTGCGGACCCGTTGATGTTGACGCCGAAGGTCTGATGCACCGCATGCGTGCCGACGTACCCCGCCTCGGCAGTCATGCTCGAAGAGATCTCCCGCTGGACGAACAGGTTCCAGCTTTGGATGTATCCCCGGTTCATGTCCGCCGGGAACGTGCCCGTGCTGATGGTGGGCAGGTAGTTGGTGGAGAGTAGCGTCGCCGCGGTCGTCCCGGCGGGGGCCGGGCTGATCACGCCTTGCGAAATGTTCGGCGTGAGGCCGGCGCCGGTAGGCAGGCCGTTTCGGAGCGTGCATTGCGTGCAGAAACCCGCGATCGACACGAATTGATCGGTGAGCGCTGGATAGTCCTGGTTGACCACTGAGGGGAACGAGTTGCGCTGATTCCGCATGTTTTCCGGGTCGACGGTAATGCCATAGCCGGAGCGGACGACCGTCTTGGAACCGAGCCGATACGCAATCCCCAAACGCGGCGCAAAGCCGGTCTTCGAGGCGCTAGCCCCCGTGTCCCAGGGAGTGCTGCCTTCGCCGCCAATCAGAATATTGTGGGTGGCCGGGTCATACCGCACAGCGCCGTACCAGTTGTGCGAGAAAATCGGGTAGTATTCCCAACGTAAACCGTAGGTGACGGTCAGATTACGGGTCACCTGCCATTGATCGCGTGCGTACAGGCCCCAGGTGGAGAAGCGCAGCGCGTTGGGATCTTGGAACTGGGTGACCTTTCCCATTCGGTTGGGGTACCCCAGCAGGAAATCGGCCCAGGAATTAGCCGGATTGCCGTTCGCGTTAGGAGTCTGGCTGGAATTGCAGACACCCGCGGCGCTGACCGCGTTACACAGCACGGTCATCGAACCATTGAACCCGAAGGTGCCGCGCGCCGTGCCGAAGGTGCCTCCCTGCGGTTGGAAGTGATTCAGAGCCGCTTTGTCGTATTCGAAACCGAAGCGCAGGTTGTGCGACCCGGAGACCTTGCCTAAGTTCAAGCTGGTGGTGTATTGGTTGTCGCGGAACAGGAATGGGCTGCCGGTGCTGGTATTGCCAATGTTGGCGATACCCGTGACTTGGAAGCCCGGGATGCCTGCGTAATCGGGGCCAACTCCATTGGTCCCCGGAATGCCCAGCGTCGTCAACCCATAGTTGCCTTGTTGCGAGTCGCCATTGGCGCCGATGTTCTGGCGCGTATAGCCGACGTTGCCGTCCAGCAGCACGGTGGGCGAGATGGTGTAAGTGAAACCGGCGGCGGTCGTCTGCACACGCCCGCCGGCTACGCCGGGCTGGGCGCCGCCCAGGGCATCGCCTTCCGCCGCTCCCAGCGCGAAGGTGCCGGGAATCGATATGGGCGAAAAGCTGTACCGCCCCCAGATCGCGGCCTTCTCGGTGGGATCGTAGTTCACCTTATAATCCCAAGCGTAGCGGTTGTATTGAGTGCCGCCGTACGCGTCGTAGTTGCTGGTGTACTGATTCGGCCGGGTGAGGTTCGCGGGCAATAAGCCAGCCAGCGTCTTCGACGCGGGGTCGATCCGGTTCGTGGGAATGACGTTGTTGGCGAACGGCTGCCGGCCGGTGCCATCCGGGTTGCCCGTGAGCGGGTCATAGATCGTGATGCCGGTGCCGTTGAAGTCTCCGCCCCGCATGGCCGTGGTAGGCAGCGTCATGTTGGGAGTCGAAGCATACTGGCGGCGCACGATGTTCTGATAGTCCAGAAAGAAGAACAGCTTGTTCTTGCCGTTGATGACTTTCGGGATGAACACCGGCCCGCCGAACGCGAAGCCGTAATTGTTGAAAATGTTCTTGGCCGCTCTGCCAGGGTGGCTGAAGTAGTTGTTCACTGCCACCAGGTCGTTATTCTGGTTCCGCTCGAAGGCCGACCCGTGCACCTCGTTCGTGCCCGATTTGATGGTGACGTTGGTCGCCGCGCCACCGGCCGTGCCCTGCTCGGCATCGAACGAGTTGGTGCTGATATTGACGGTTTCGATCGCTTCCGTCGACGGGACATACGCCACATCCACGGGAAGCCACGGATAAATGATCGGTGCGCCGTCCATCTTATAACTGTTGGCCGAGGAAGAGACGCCGTTCACTTGTAACGCTTGTCCGCGCATCGGATTGCCGGCTTCCGAATTCGGTTCCTTGGTCGCGGGGAAAAGCGCGCCCGGCACCAGGTAGAGGAGGCTTTGGAAGTTCTTGCCTTCGCCGCCGGAGTACGGCAGTTCGGTCACCTGCTGCGCCGTGATCACCTGATGCACGTCCGACTTATCGGTTTGCAGCACCGCCGCGTTCGCAGATACCTCCACGGTCTGCGTGGCCCGCGAGATCGCCACGTTGAAGTCGACGCGCCGCACCTCGTTGGCGTTCACTACCACGTCCGAAACGACGGTGGTCTGGAAGCCCTTGGCCTCGACGGTGACCTTGTAGGTTCCCAACTGGAGGTTGTTGAACAGGAAGGCCCCCCGGGCGTCCGTCTCGTCCTGCCGCGTAACCCCGGTGTTTACATTCACCGCTTGCACTTTCGCGCCGGGTATCGCGGCGTCGGCGGGATCGATCACGTTTCCGGTAAGCGATCCGTAGAGTACTTGAGCGTGGGCAACACTGCCAGCCCCGGCGAACACCAGGAGCGCAGCGGCGCACCAGATCAGAGACGACGAAGTCCTTCTTCTCATAGTTCTTCCTGCCCTTGCCTCAGCAATTGAGAGTCCATTTAGTTGTGGTCTAGAATTATATATACCTCACTGATTCTAAAAGTCAAGGCCCTTTTGTCCGATGTCCGGATTACGGAGTTTAGAAACTGGAATACGGTTTTTGGAAGCGGACGCGTTCTGGTGGGTTTACACTCAGCTGGCAGGGGGTCCAGGCCCCGGGTCCCAATTTGGAACCCGACCCGTTCCGCGGCCGAGGCCGGTGCGGCCCCAGGCCCTTTGGTGTTCGATTCTGCACATATTGTTGTAGGATTGGATTAACTGCTATGCAGATCCGTGACATCCGGGCCACTACGGTCACCGTTCCGCTGGAGGCCCCATTGCGCCACGCCAATGGCTGCCACTGGGGTCGGTTTGTCCGTACCATCGTCGAAGTCGAGACGGATAACGGCCTGATCGGGTTGGGCGAGATGGGCGGCGGAGGCGAATCGGCCGAAGCCGTGTTCCGCTCCCTCAAGGCGTATCTGGTGGGGCACGATCCGGCGCGGCTGGAGGAGATGCGCTTCCTCATCGCCAACCCCACCGCTTCGCTTTATAACAACCGCACGCAAGTGCTGGCGGCTCTCGAGTTTGCCTGTCTCGATATCCTCGGCCAGGCCTGGGATGTTCCGGTCTGTGACATCTTGGGCGGCCGGCTGCGGGACCGCGTGCCGTTCGCCTCCTACTGCTTTTTCCGCTATCCCGATGCCCAAAGCGGCGCCGGCGAAGTTCGCGCGATCGAGCAGTTGGCCGCTTATGCCTGCGATCTCAAGCGCCGCTGCGGCTTCACCACGCACAAGCTCAAGGGCGGCGTCTTTCCGCCCGACTATGAATTGGAAGCCTATCGCGCGCTGGCCGCCGCGCTCCCCGGCGATTCGCTGCGCTTCGACCCCAACGGCGTCTGGTCCACCGAACAGGCCATTCGCTTCGGCCAGGCCATCGAAGGGTTGCGCAACGACTATCTCGAAGATCCGGTCTTCGGCCTGAATGGGATGCGCCGCACCCGGCAGATGGTGCGGATTCCGCTCGCCACCAACACCGTGGTCGTGAACTTCGAGCAACTGGCCGCCAACGCGCTCGATACGGCCGTGGATGTAATCCTGCTCGACACCACGTTCTGGGGAGGTGTCCGCGCCTGCGTGAAAGCGGCGGGAGTTTGCGAGACCTTTCAACTGGGCGTCGCCGTACACTCTTCCGGCGAATTAGGAATTCAGTTGGCCACTATGCTGCACCTCGGCGCGGTCCTTCCCAACCTCTCTTTCGCGGCCGACGCCCACTATCATCACCTGACGGACGATATCATCGAAGGGGGACTGATGCGTTATCAGGATGGTGCGATCGCGGTGCCGCGCGGGCCCGGCCTCGGTGTCCGGTTGGACCGCGACAAGCTGCGGCAATACCATGAACTCTACCAGCGGCTGGGAAACTACCCGTATGATCAGGACCCGGCCCGCCCGGGCTGGGCGCCGATTGTCCCCAACGACCGCTGGGCCGACCCCAACGATTCCCGGCCGGTGCGCATCCCCTACTGAACGGACATGCCGAACCGCCTGGACCTGACTGATCGCGTGGCCGTAGTGATCGGCGCCACTTCCGGCCTGGGCCGGGCGCTCGCCGTGGGCCTCGCCGAACACGGCGCCCACGTGATTCCCACGGGCCGCCGCGAAGAGCACCTCGAAGAGGCCTGCCGGGATGTCGAAGCCGCCGGCGGGCGCACCATCCGCCAGCCCTCGGACGTCCGCGACCGCAAGTCGATCGATGCTCTGCGGCAAGCGGTTCTGCTGCAATTCGGGCGCGTCGACATTCTGGTCAATGCCGCCGGCTACACCTTCAAGGAACCCACGGCCACCATGCAGGAAGAGCTCTGGACCTGCCTGATCGACACCAATTTGAGTGGCGTGTTGCGCGCGTGCCAGTCGTTTTACACGCCCTTGAAGGAGAGCGGGCGGGGGCGCATCATCAACCTGGCCTCGCTGGGATCGTTTCTGGCCTTTCACCAGGTGGCCGCGTATTGCGCCGCCAAGGCCGGCCTGCTCTCTCTCACTCGAAGCCTGGCCTGCGAATGGGCGAGCGACGGTATTTCCGTCAACGCCATCGCCCCCGGCGTCTTTCCCTCTGAATTGAACAGCGAGTTTGTGCTCGATACGCCGCGCGGGCAAGAGATTTTGATGCGCACCCCGATGCGGCGCTTCGGAAGTCCGGAAGAGTTGGTGGGGGTCGCCGTGCTGCTGGCCTCCGACGCCGCCAGCTTCCTGACCGGCCAGTGTATTGCCGTGGACGGAGGCTACCTGGCCTCCGGAGTGAATTCGTAGGAGGAAGAAGTGCCCCGGCTCGGTTGGCTATGGGTTGTGCTGGCGGCGTGCAGTCTGCATGCGGAGAACGGTGCCAACGCCTGGCTGCGCTACGCCGCGCTCGATGACGCCGCCGCCCGCCCGTATCGCCAGGCGCTGCCCGCCGTGGTGACGGTCTTGAGCGATTCGGTTGTTCTCGAGAGCGCCCGGCAGGAGATGATCCGCGGAGTCCGCGGCATGCTCGGCCGCACCCTGCGGATCGAGGCCGGCGTGCCGGCCGAACCCGCGTTCGTGCTGGGCACCCTGGCGGAGATTCGCCGTGCCGCCCCCCAGTTCTCCCTCGCCGCCACCCTCGGGCCAGACGGCTACTGGCTCAAGACTGTCGAAGCCAACGGCATCCGCTACACCGTCGTCACCGCCGCGAACGACCGTGGCGTTCTGTATGGCAGCTTTGCGCTGCTCCGCAAGATCGGGTTGGGCGAGCCGATCGCCGATCTGGACGAACGGCAGGAGCCCTACGCTCCCATCCGGTGGGTCAATCAGTGGGATAACCTGGACGGCTCCATCGAGCGCGGCTACGGCGGACGCTCCATCTTCTGGGAGAATGGTCACGCCCGCGCCGACTTGACTCGCGTCGGCGAGTACGCCCGCCTACTGGCTTCGCTCGGCATCAACGGCTGCTCCATCAGCAACGTGAATGCCGACCCGCGCCTGCTGGGGCCCGATTTCCTGCCCCAACTCGCGCGCATCGCCGCCGCGTTTCGTCCCTGGGGTGTTCAGGTGGCGCTCTCGGTGGATTTCGGCAGCCCGAAGACGCTCGGCGGTCTGGACACGTTCGACCCGCTCGATCCCCGAGTCGCCGCGTGGTGGACAGCCGAGGCGAACCAACTCTACGCCGCCGTTCCCAACCTGGGCGGCTTCGTGATGAAGGCGGATTCGGAAGGGCGCGTCGGTCCTTCCACCTATGGCCGGACGCACGCCGACGCCGCCAACGTGGTGGCGCGCGCTCTCCAGCCGCACGGCGGCCTTCTGTTCTATCGCGGCTTCGTCTACGATCATCACATGGACTGGCGCAATTTGAAGAACGATCGCGCCCGCGCCGCCTACGACAATTTCCACGGGCTCGACGGCCAGTTCGACGCCAATGTCGTGATCCAGATCAAGAACGGTCCGATCGATTTCCAGGTGCGCGAGCCCGCCTCCCCGCTGTTTGGCGGGCTTGAAAACACCAACCAGGCCGCCGAACTGCAAGTCACCCAGGAATACATGGGGCAGGCCCGGTTCCTGGTGTTCCTGGTCCCCATGTGGAAAGAGACGCTGGATTTTGACCTGGGCCCCGGCCCGGTGAAATCGCTCGTGGCCGGCAAGGTGTTCCATCGGCCGACCGGCGGCTTCGTGGGCGTGGTCAATGTGGGCCTCGACGACAACTGGCTCGGCAATCACCTGTCGCAGGCGAACCTCTACGGCTTCGGGCGGCTGGCCTGGAATCCCGATCGGAGCGCCCGGCAAATCGCGGAGGAGTGGACCCGCCTCACCTTCGGCAGCGACCCCAAGGTCGTCGACACCATTACCGGAATGCAGCTCAAGTCCTGGCGCGCCTATGAGGATTACACCGGCCCGCTCGGCTTGCAGGGCCTCACCGACATCGTCGGCAATCATTATGGCGTCAACGTGGAGGCTTCCGAGCGCAACGGGTGGGGCCAGTGGCACCGCGCCGACCGTCAAGGCGTCGGCATGGATCGGACCGTCGCCACCGGCACCGGCTTCATCGGTCAATACCGCGCGCCCGTGGCCAAGGGGTACGAATCGCTGGAGACCTGCCCCGACGAACTGCTGCTGTTCCTGCACCACGTGCCGTATACCTATCGCCTCCATTCCGGCAAGACGGTGATCCAGTCCCTCTACGACTCGCACTACCAGGGCGCGGAGACCGCCGAGGGCTACGCGGACGAATGGGAATCGCTGGCCGGCCGCATCGACGATGAGCGATACCGCGCCGTGCACAAACAGTTGGAGTACCAGGCCGGGCAGGCGGAGCTCTGGCGCGACGCGGTCTCCAATTGGTTTTTGCGCGAATCCGGCGTTCCCGATGCACACGGCCGCGTGGGCCATTACCCCGGCCGTGTGGAGGCCGAATCGATGAGCCTGGAGGGCTACCAGACGGTGGACGTTACACCCTGGGAGGCCGCGTCCGGCGGCAAAGCCGTGAGTTGTCCTCTCGCCCAGTGCGCCGCCAGCGTCCGCTACACTGGGGCGCCAGGCTGGTACACCTTGCGGGTACGGTATTTCGACCAGAACACCGGCGTCGCTCATTACCGTGTCCGCGTTTCGAACCAGGTGGTCGATGAATGGGCGGCTGACGATCGCGTGCCCACTAAGGAAATGGACGGCTCTTCGTCGGCGCGGCGCGCGATTGCCGGTATCGCTCTCCGGCCCGGGGACCAGATCCGCATAGAAGGCAAGCCCGATGGCGGTGAAGCCGCGGGCCTCGATTACATCGAAATTGAACCATCACCCGAATGATGAAAACTCCGAGTAACAAAGCCGAGGCCGCGCTGTATCGGACTGCTGGCTTACCCGTGGCGAAACGGGTCCAGGATCTCCTCTCGCGCATGACCCTCGAAGAGAAGGCCGCGCAGATGATGTGCGTGTGGCAGCAAAAGGCGCAGACGCTGCTCGACGCCGACGGCGATTTCGACTTCGAGAAAGCCGGGACCGCGTTCCAAGAAGGACACGGGCTGGGACAGGTCGGCCGTCCCAGCGATGCCGGTACCGGCAAGGACGCCCGCGGCATGGCGGAGCTGACCAACGCCATCCAGAAGTTCTTCCTGGAGAACAGCCGCCTCGGCATCCCCGTGATCTTTCACGAGGAATGTCTGCACGGTCACGCGGCCCTCGGCGGGACCAGCTTTCCGCAACCCATCGCGCTGGCCGCCACCTTCAATCCGCAACTGGTGGAATCGCTCTTCACCATGACCGCGGCCGAGGCCCGGCTGCGCGGCGCCCATCAGGCCCTCACCCCGGTGGTGGACGTGGCGCGCGATCCGCGCTGGGGCCGCGTCGAAGAAACGTACGGCGAAGATCCGTACCTGGTTTCGCGCATGGGGATCGCGGCCGTGCGCGGGTTTCAAGGCGATGCTTCCTTCCGCGACAAGCGGCGCGTGATCGCCACCTTGAAGCATTTCGTCGGCCACGGCCAGCCGGAATCGGGCATGAACTGCGCCCCGGCCAATGTCCCGCTGCGCGTGCTGCGCGAAACGTTCCTGTACCCCTTCAAACAAGCGCTCGAACAAGGCGGCGCGATCAGCGTGATGGCGTCGTACAACGAAATCGACGGCGTGCCCTCTCACGCCAACCAGTGGCTGCTGCGCGACGTGCTTCGCAAGGAGTGGGGCTTTCAGGGCTTCGTGGTTGCCGACTACTATGCCATTTGGGAGTTGGGCGACCGTCCCGACACCCATGGCCACTTTGTGGCGGCCGGCAAAAAAGAGGCGTGCGCGCTCGCGGTCAGGGCCGGCGTGAATATCGAGTTGCCGGAACCGGATTGCTACCTGCACCTGGTCGAACTCGTCCGCGAGGGCGCGCTCCAGGAGTCGCAATTAGACGATCTGGTGGCCCCCATGCTTCATTGGAAATTCCAGATGGGGCTCTTTGACGATCCCTACGTGGACCCCGCCGAGGCCGATCGCGTCGTCGGCTGTCCGGAGCATCGCCAGCTGGCCTTGCAGGGCGCGCGCGAAGCCATCACCCTGCTCAAGAATGACAACAACCTGCTGCCGTTGAGTCTCGATGGGATTCAGTCCATCGCGGTCATCGGTCCAAACGCCAACCGCAGCCTGCTGGGCGGCTATAGCGGCGTGCCCAAGGCCAACGTCACCCTGGTCGAAGGCATCCGCAACAAAGTGGGCGACCGCGCCAAAGTGGTGTACAGCGAGGGCTGCAAGATCACGGTGGGCGGTTCGTGGAATCAGGACGAGGTCATCCCCAGCGACCCCCAGGAAGACCGCAAACAGATCGCCAAGGCCGTCGTGATCGCCAAGAAGGCGGACTTGATTGTGCTGGCCATCGGCGGCAACGAGCAGACTTCGCGCGAAGCCTGGAGCCTGAAACACATGGGCGACCGGACCAGCCTCGATTTGATCGGCAAGCAGGACGAGCTGGTCAAGGCCATGCTCGCTACGGGCAAGCCTGTCATCGTCCTGCTGTTCAATGGCCGGCCCCTCTCGATCAATGCCGTCAGTCAGAGCGCGCCGGCAATCCTGGAATGCTTCTATCTCGGCCAGGAGACCGGGCGGGCCGTAGCCGAGGTCTTATTCGGCGATTTCAACCCCGGCGGCAAGCTGCCCATCACTGTCCCTCGCTCCGTCGGCCATTTGCCCGCGTATTACAACCACAAACCGTCGGCCCGCCGCGGCTATCTCTTCGACGACGTGTCCCCGCTCTATGCCTTCGGGTATGGCCTGAGCTACACCACCTTCGCGGTCAAGAATGTGCGGCTGGAAAAACAGACGATCCGCCGGGACAGCTCCACGCGTGTCCTGGCCGACGTCAGCAACACCGGCGCGCGCCCCGGAACCGAAGTCGTTCAAATGTACATTCGCGACCGCGTCAGCTCGGTCACGCGGCCCGTCAAAGAGTTGAAAGGGTTCGAACGGGTCCCGCTCCAACCCGGTGAAACCAAAACCGTCGCGTTTGAGATCACGCCGGACCGGCTCGCCTTCTACGACATCGACATGCAGTACATCGTCGAGCCCGGCGAATTCGAAATCATGGTCGGCACTTCATCGCGCGACCAGGACCTGACAAAGATCACCCTGACCGTGACGCCATAACGGCACCAGCAGAGCGAGGCGCGTATGATCCAGAAACTTTCGGTTGGTGAAAAGACCGGCTACGCCTTGGGTGACATGGCCGCGAATTTCGTCTTTCAAGCCATGCTGGCCCTGCAGCTGGACTACTATACCCGTACCTTCGGTCTGAGCGCGGCCCAGGCCGGAACTCTCTTCCTCGTCGTCGGCTTGGGCGTTGCGTGCTTCAACCCGGTGATGGGAATCATCGCGGACCGGACCAACAGCCGGTGGGGCAAGTTCCGCCCGTGGTTGTTGTGGACAGCCGTGCCGTTTGGGATCATCAGCATCCTGACATTCACCACACCCCAGCTCAGCGCGGGCGGCAAGATCGCCTACGCCTGGACCACCTACATCCTGCTGCGCGTCATTTACACCGTCAACAACGTCCCATACGCTTCCCTGACGGCGGTCATGACCCAGGACCCGGACGAACGCACCAGCATCTCGTCGTACCGCCAGATCGCCGCGAACAGCGCGGGGTTCATCGTGCAGAGCCTCGCCGTTCCCATGGTGGCGTTCCTCGGGCGCGGCAATGATGCGCGCGGCTACCAGTTGACCATGGGCTTTTTGTCGCTGCTCAGCATCGTCTTCTTCTTCATCACCTTCTTTGTGACCAAAGAGCGCATCCAGCCCGATCCCCTGCAGAAAACCTCGCTCGGCCAGGACCTGTCGGATCTCTTCCGCAGCCGGCCCTGGGTCGTGCTGTTTCTGGTGACCTTGTTCTACTTCACGGCGATTCTCGTGCGCGGCAATGTCATGCTGCCGTACTTTCGGTTTGTCGCGGGCGATGCCACCCTATTCTCTTGGTTCAACGGCTTCGGTCTCGCTTCGCTGCTGGTGGGTGTGGCCTTCTCCACCGCCGTGTCGGTTCGCATCGGCAAGCGGCAGCTCTTCATCGCCAGTATGGCCTTGACGGGTATCTTCACGTTGGCGCTCTACGTGATCCCGCCACACTCTACTTCTGTCATCATCGCGGTAGAAGTTCTGCGCCAATTCTCGTTCGGGCTCTCGGGCCCGATCTTGTGGGCGATGATGGGCGACGTTGCCGATTACGGCGAATGGAAGACGAGGCGCCGCGCTACCGGCACTGTGACTTCCGGCATCGTCTTTGCGTTGTGGGCGGGTCTGGCGCTCGGCGGCGCCATCGCCGGATGGCTGCTGGCCGCCTACGGCCTGGAATCCGGGGCTGCCGTCCAAACGGTAGAGACGCAGCAAGGCATCGTTCTCACCGCGAGCGTTTACGCCGGCGTCTTTTTCCTGGCCACCGCGGCTTGCCTCTTGTTGTATCCGCTCACTCGCGAGAACACCCGGTCGATCGCGGACGATCTAGCCCAACGCCGCAAGGGAAGTGCGGCCGCTACATCCTAGGAGGACTCATGCGAAACTGCTCGCGTTTTGCGGTCATCTCGCTGGCTTTGGGGGCTGCCGCCACCGCCCCCGCGCAAATGACGCTCAAAGATGCGTTTCGGGGCGCGTTCCGCGTAGGGGCGGCGCTCAATGAAGCCCAGTTCACGGGCAGGGATGCCCGTGCCGCCGCGCTGGTCGCCGCTCAGTTCAATACGATTTCCCCCGAGAATGTCTTGAAGTGGGAGCGCGTCCACCCCCGACCCGGCGCCTACGATTTCGACCTGCCCGACCGCTACGTGGATTTCGGCGAGCAGAACCATATGTTCATCGTCGGCCACACACTGGTCTGGCACAGCCAGACGCCCCGCTGGGTGTTCGAAGACGGCCAGGGGCATCCCGTGGATCGCGCCACCCTGCTCGAGCGCATGCACGAGCACATCCGCACCGTGGTCGGCCGCTACAAGGGCCGCATCGGCGGCTGGGACGTCGTCAATGAAGCGCTCAACGATGACGGCACGCTGCGCCAGTCGCCTTGGCTGAAGATCATCGGGGAGGATTACCTCGTCAAGGCCTTTGAGTTCGCGCACGAGGCCGATCCGCAAGCCGAGCTGTACTACAACGACTACTCGATCGAGAACGACGCCAAGCGCAACGGCGTCGTCGACCTCATCCGCAAACTGCAGGCCGCCGGAGTGCTGGTGGCGGCCATCGGCGTGCAAGGGCACGACAAAATGGATTGGCCGTCGGTCGAACTGGAGGACGCGGCGATCACCACTTTCGCCCGGCTCGGCGTGAAGGTCAATATCTCGGAGCTCGACATCGATGTGCTGCCCCGCGCCACCGCGCAAACCAGCGCCGACGTGGCAATCACCGCCAATTCGCAGGCCAGCCTCAACCCTTACCCCAACGGCCTGCCGGACGCCGTCCAGCAAGCCTTGGCCCAACGCTACGCCGATCTGTTCGGCGTCTTTCTCAAGCATCGCGGCGAGATCGGCCGGGTGACCTTTTGGGGAGTCGCCGATGGGGATTCCTGGCTCAACAACTGGCCGGTCCGGGGAAGGACGAGTTATCCGCTGCTCTTCGATCGTCAAGACCGCCCCAAACCCGCGTTCGACGCGGTGATCCGGCTGGCCGGCCAACCGAAAGGATTGTCCCGCTGAACATGAAGTGGCTCCTGTGCACGGCTCTGGCGGCGTCGACGTTGTTCGCCCAGACGCCTCTCTATCAGGATCCCGGCGCGCCCATGGACCGGCGCGTCGACGATCTGCTCTCGCGCATGACGCTGGAAGAGAAGGTCTCGCAGCTCATGAACGATTCGCCGGCCATCGCGCGTCTCGACATCCCCGCCTACAACTGGTGGAACGAGAGCCTGCACGGTGTGGCCCGCTCCGGCCGCGCCACGGTGTTTCCGCAAGCCATCGGCCTGGCCGCCACCTGGGACACCGGCCTCCTGTTCCGCGTGGCCACCGCCATCTCCGATGAAGCGCGCGCCAAGTACCACGAGTATCTCCGGCGCGGCAAACACAACATCTACCAGGGCCTCACGTTCTGGACCCCCAACATCAATCTCTTTCGCGATCCGCGCTGGGGCCGCGGCATGGAAACTTACGGCGAGGACCCTTACCTCACCAGCCGCATGGCCGTGGCGTTCATTCGAGGCATGCAAGGGGATGACCCCAAGTACTTGAAGACCGTGGCCACCGCCAAGCACTACGCGGTGCACAGCGGACCCGAGCCGTTGCGCCACAGCTTCGATGCCGTGCCCAGCGAGCAGGATCTTTGGGAAACCTACCTGCCGCACTTCGAAGCCGCGGTCAAAGAGGGTGGCGCGTATTCCGTGATGTGCTCGTACAACAGCGTGGACGGCCTGCCCGCCTGCGCAAATCCGCGCCTGCTCGAAGACATTCTGCGCAAGCAGTGGGGCTTCCAGGGGTATGTGGTTTCCGATTGCGGAGCAATCCGCGATATCTTTGCCACCCACAAGGCCGTCGCCACCGCGCCCGAAGCCGTCGCCCGCGCCATCCGGGCCGGCACCGACCTGGAGTGCGGCATCGAGTATGAGAACGCGCTCCCCGCGGTGCGCAGCGGCCTGCTCTCCCAATCCGATATCGACCGCTCCCTACACCGGCTGTTGCTGGCGCGCTTCAAGCTCGGAATGTTCGATCCGCCGGCCATGGTGCCCTGGGCGCGCATCCCCTATAGCGACAACGACAGCCCGGCCCATCGCGAACTGGCCCTGGAAACCGCGCGCAAATCCATCGTTCTGCTGAAGAACGACCGCCGCGCCTTGCCTCTGAGCAAATCGCTCAAAACCATCGCCGTCATCGGGCCCAACGCGGATGAGGTCTCCGTCATGTACGGCAACTACAACGGCTTTCCCTCCGAGCCCGTCTCGCCGCTCGAAGGGATCCGCCGCAAACTCCCCGGCGCCCGCGTGCTCTATGCGCGCGGGAGCGACATCGCCGCCAATGTGCCCGGCTTCGAAGTGGTGCCGGCAACCGCACTGTTCACGGCAAACTCGGCGGATCGGCGGCCCGGTCTGTTGGGCGAGTATTTCAACTCCAGCAACTTCGATGGCGTGCTCCATCAGCCGCGCGAGCAGACCACGCCGCGTTCCGACCGCTTGGTGGGCGTGATTCCTCCCAATCCCCAGCCCCTGCTCACGCGCGTCGATCCGCAAATCGACTTCAACTGGTGGGACGGTGCGCCGCGGCCGGATCTGAACGATGACGATTTCGGCGTTCGCTGGACCGGCTACCTCTCGGCCCCGGTCACCGGAACGTATCAGCTCGGGGCTCGCGCCTTGAACGCTTTCGAACTCTACCTCGATAACCAATTGGTCGTGGAATCGAACAGCACCTCGGGCCTCAACTACCGCTCCGGGCCCGTCGAACTCGAGGCCGGAAGGCTATACCCGGTCCGCCTCAACTTTCACGAATATGCCGGGGACGCCAGCGTCCAGTTGGTGTGGTCGAAGCCGGGCGGCAACCTGGAACAGGAGGCCCTGGCCGCCGCCCGGCAGGCGGATGCCGTGGTGATGGTGCTGGGCCTCTCGCCGCGGCTCGAAGGCGAGGAGATGCGCCTTCAGGTGGAGGGATTCCAGGGCGGCGACCGCGTCCAACTGGGCTTGCCCGCGGTTCAGGAAGGCCTGCTCGAGAAAGTGGCGGCCCTGGGAAAACCCGTGGTGCTGGTGTTGCTGAATGGCAGCGCGCTGGCGGTCAACTGGGCGAACGGCCATGTTCCCGCCATTGTCGAAGCCTGGTATCCCGGGCAAGCCGGCGGCACGGCGTTAGCCGACGTTCTGTTCGGCGATTACAACCCGGCGGGGCGCCTGCCGGTCACCTTTTACCAATCCGCCGATCAACTGCCGCCCTTCACCGACTACAGCATGAAGGGGAAGACCTACCGCTACTTCGCAGGCCAGCCCCTGTTCCGCTTCGGATATGGATTGAGCTACACCACGTTTGCGTATCGCAATCTGAAGCTGCCCAAACAGATCACGGCTGGCAATGCCGCCCAGGTTACGGTCGAGGTGGAGAACACGGGCGCGATGGCGGGCGAGGAAGTGGTCCAGCTCTATGTGAGCGGCGCGAGCCCCGGCCCGATCCGCTCACTGGAGGGTTTTGAGCGGGTGGCCCTGCGGCCCAAGGAGCGCAAGACGGTGCAGTTCACGCTGGACGCGCGGCGTCTTTCCAACGTCAATTCCCAAGGCCTACGGCTGGTCCGGCCCGGCGCGGTCGAAGTCTCGGTGGGAGGGCAGCAGCCCGGCCGCGGCGCCACCGGTGTCCTGACGGGGAAGATGCAGATCGTGGGAGAGGCCCGGCCGGTGGAGTAAGCGGCATCAGGCGCTCGCGCGCGTCAGCCCTTCGAGCGTCTCCTGCAGTTCAGCCGCCTTGATCGGCTTGCTGAGGTAGCCGTCCATGCCCGCCGCCAGGCAGCGCTCGCGGTCCCCTTTCATGGCTCGCGCGGTGAGAGCGATGATCGGCGTGCGTTGCGCGCCGCGTTCGCGTGCCCGGATCGCGGCGGTCGCCTGATATCCGTCCATCTCCGGCATCTGGACATCCATCAGGATCAGGTCGAACGTCTGGTGTTCGAAGGCGCGGACGGCTTCCTGCCCGTTCCGCGCCAACACCGCGGAGTGACCCAGTTTTTCCAGCAGGCGCAAGCTCAGTTGCTGGTTTACGGGGTTGTCCTCGGCCACCAGAATGGCTAGCCTCTTTTCTGGCGTCCGCCAGTTCCGCCGCGGTGCAGCAGCGGCGGTTTCGACAAGTGGCGGCGGGTGCGCCGCGGGATCGACTTTGAGCCTCGCCGTGAAGTGGAACGTGCTGCCGCAGCCGGCCTCGCTTTCCAGCCAGATCCGCCCTCCCATCTTCTCCACCAGTTGCGACGCGATGGAAAGCCCCAGGCCTGTGCCACCGAACTGCCGCGTGACCGACCCGTCCGCCTGGGTGAAGGCGTGGAAGATGGTCTTCTGCTTTTCGATGGAAATACCGATGCCGGTGTCGCGCACGGCACAGTGCAGAGTCAGGCTCTCGACGCCGCGCTCCTCCGATTCCACCCGCAGCGCAATCTCGCCCTCGGGCGTGAACTTGATGGCGTTTCCAATCAGGTTGACGACAATCTGGCGCAAACGGACGGGGTCGCCGATGACTCGCTCGGGTAGGCCGGGCGCCAGATCGCTGGTGAACCGGAGCGCTTTCTGCGCGGCGTGGGCCGCCAGCGGCCGCACCATCTCCGCGATGGTCGGGTACAGTGCGAACGACACCTCGTCCAGTTCTAGTTTGCCGGCCTCGATCTTGGAGAAATCCAGGATGTCGTTGACCAGCGACAGCAGTCCATCGGCCGAGGATCGGGCCATCGAGAGGTACTCGCGCTGCTCGGGCGACAGCTCGGTATCCAGGGCGAGTTCGGTCATCCCCAGAACGCCGTTCATCGGCGTCCGGATTTCGTGGCTCATATTCGCCAGGAAGTCGCTCTTGGCCTGGTTGGCGGCTTCCGCGGCCTCTTTGGCGCGGCGCAGGTCTTCCGTCTGCCTCCGGACGCGGCGGCGCAGAGCGGCCACCCAGGCAAACGCCAAAGCGGCCAGCGCCGTCAGTGCCGCCGCCAGCCACAACGTTCGCTGCGCGGTCCACCACGACGCCTCCTGCAGCACCGTGACATCGGCCGGCGAGCGCAGCAACAGCGAAAAACCCCGCGGCGCTGTGGCCCCGATACCGGGCGCTTCCACGGCCGTGATTCCCGTGACGCGGACCAGGCTGCCTGGGGACAGACCGGGGAGCCGCCCGCCCTCCAGCAGGGCGCTGAATCGTGTGTTGCCGTCCCGCAACACCAGCCGTTGGTCGGCCGCACCCACCACCGGGTCCACCAGCCAGGCGTCTACCGACACCAGTTTCGAATCCCAGCCTTCTTCCAGAATGTCGTCAGCCGTCAATCGCGGAGGCGGCGGCAGGCTGGCGTGGCCGACTCGATGCAAATTCCCATCCCGCAGCACCGAGTTGAATGGACCCGCTTCGGCGAAGCCCGTGGCCTCCACCAGGTCTCCGATCGCGAGGTGCGCGTCGCCGTGTTCCTGGATGGCCACTCCGCCCGTCGGATCGCTCACGTAGGTCGGGCCGGTGGGATGGGTCAGGGTCACGACTCCCCGAATCCGCGACGGCCGGTCGGGGTCCGCCTGCGGCGAGAACTGGAGCAGCTGTTCGATGCCCCGGACGGCCGGCCTGCCGGGCGTCTCGACCACTTCGATGAACGAACGGTCAGGCACCCGGATCAAAACCCCCAGCATCTGCCGTTTGAAGTTGAACCGCGGAGCGGACACTCCCTGCACGCGGACTCTCGCGTAAAGCAGGGAGTGGGGCAACTCGCGGACCCCCGCTACCCCCGCCTGGAACCGGTAGGCGCCCGCGCGGATGCCGAGCAGGGCGCGCCCATTCACGTTCCCCAGCGAGTACACGATTCCACCAGCTTCGATCCACACGCTGTCTGAGGCCCCCGTGAAGAGTTGTTCCATGGTCAGATGCAGCGGCGTGGGCAAAGCCTGCTGTTCAATCACCCGAACGGAGGGAGTGGTGATCACAGGCGCGAAATCGCCCGGCCCGCTGAACCCGTGGATCTCCACCAACTGCCCGACTCGCAACACCGATAGATTCTCGGAGATCGCCGATACGAAAATGCCGCCGGTGCTATCCTGTACGACCAGGGTCCGGCCGATCGGATTGAAGTACGTCACCACAGCGCGCAGGTGCACCGGATAGCCACGCCGGGCCTCTTTCTCGGGGAGACTGTGCGCCTCCCCGGCGCTCGTCAGCACCCGCAGTTCCGAGCGGCTCCGCGGCGCTTCGTCCACCAGGCATTCTTCCAATACGGGCGAGCCGCCCTCCCAGGCGGCGAAACCGATCAGCTCCATGGCGCTACCCGCGCGCAGCGACTCGGATGAGGCCGGCCGCAGAGCCACCGTTCCGGTGGAATCCTGAAGCCGAAATCTCTCGTTGTCCTGCGCCACAACGCCTCGCAGCCGTACCCGATGCGGCGGCGGCCGATTCCGCTCTTCTCCAAAGACCTGTTGGACCGTCTGCACGGGAATCTCAGACAGCGGGGGAGCCATCGTCAGCACCGCCAGCTCCTGCGTGGACGAGACAAAAAGCTTGACCGCGGCGACGGCCCCGCGGGCGTCGGCACTGGCGGACAGAACCCCGCGTACGCGTACGGAGGCGTCCACGAAGGTCGAAGCGTCGACGCCCCGCACTTCTCGCACCCTCACGTCCACGTCCTGCTCGCTCACCCGGACGGTCAACGCCAGCCGGCCTCGGTGGTCGATCAGCGCCGAGCGCACCAGGCCGGTAACTTCGACAAAACGGTATTGCAGCCGCCCCGAGGTCAGGTCGGCCGCGCCGGCCGCCGCTGCCGTGGGAAGCTGTCCCGGAGGCGCGAGGACTTGCACCCGCTCGCGCGTCATCACCGGGCTCGCGCCGCCCGCCACCGCCGTTCCCTCCATCTCCACCCGGGTTCCGGGGTCCAGATTGGGATCGAGACTCACATTCTCCACCCGCACCCCGCCCGTGGCGTCTTGGAGGAAGGCCTGCTGCCGCGTCGCCGCCAGATAGGTGATGATCCCGCGCACGCGGACCGGGACCGCTGCCGCGGGCTGCGCCGGCAGCCGGCGCAGTTGCTCCACACTGGTGAGCGTCTCCGCCGGCGCCTTCCGGTCGAGGGGGGCGCATCCGCCTCCCGCTAGACCTGCAGCGAGTGCACCGGCCAACGCCCACACTTCGAGCCGGCTCCGATCGAGCCTCCGCGCCTTCACACCCACCTATCGGAGGAACCCCTCGAAAACTTCAGCATGGAGGGCCAACCCTATACAGTTCGAGTCCACAACAAAATCCCGCTAGGAGATATCATAAGGTCGAGATCCATGATCCCCTGGGGACCAACCCGCTCCCTTTTGCTTCTGGCGCTCGGTTTTTTCGCCTGCGCCCGCGACAGCCGCGCCCTCGGTCAGACTCGCTACCTACAGACCACCCCCAGCCCGGGCAGCTTCCGCATCGCGCAAGGCCCCGACCTCGCCCCCCTCTTCGTCGATGCGGGCGACGCCCCCGGCGTCATCCGTGCCGCCGGCGATCTGCAGGCCGATCTCGCGCGCGTCACCGGCCGCACCCCGGCGCTGACTCACCAGGAGCAGGGCCTGGGTGCCCGCGCCATCTTGATCGGCACCATCGGCAAGAGCCGCGTCCTAGAGCGGCTCATCCGAGAGCGCAAAGTGGACCCGGCGCCGATCTCCGGCAAGTGGGAAGCGTTCTTCCTCCAGGTGGTGGCCGATCCCTGGCCCGGTCTGCAGAGCGCTCTGGTCATCGCCGGCAGCGATCCACGCGGCACCATCTATGGCATCTACGATCTCTCCGAGCAGATCGGCGTCTCGCCCTGGTACTGGTGGGCCGATGTGCCCGTCGCGCACCGCGACGCTCTCTACGTCCAACCCGGGAGATTCGTGCAAGGCCCGCCGGCGGTCAAATACCGCGGCATCTTTCTGAACGACGAAGCCCCGGCGCTTTCCGGCTGGACCAAGGAGAAATTCGGCGGGTTCAATCATCAATTCTACGAGAAGGTGTTCGAGCTCCTGCTCCGGCTGAAAGCCAACTACCTTTGGCCGGCGATGTGGGCCAGCGCGTTCAACGAGGACGACCCGCTCAATCCCCGGCTCGCCGACGAATACGGAATTGTCATGGGCACCTCGCACCATGAACCCATGCTGCGCGCCCAGCAGGAATGGAAGCGCCACGGCACGGGCCCATGGGACTACAACACCAATGCCGCGGAACTGCGCGCCTTTTGGGACTTCGGGGTCCAGCGTAGTAAGAACTACGAGAGCATCATCACCATCGGCATGCGCGGCGATGGGGACCGGCCCATGGCCCCCGGCGGCGACATGGCCGCCAATGTCGCCCTGCTGGAAAAGATCGTGGCCGCTCAGCGAACCATCATTGCCCAGCGGATGAATCCCGACCCGGCCCAGGTTCCGCAACTCTGGGCGCTTTATAAAGAGGTGCAGGATTACTACGAGCACGGGATGCGCGTGCCTGACGATGTGACCCTGCTGTGGTCCGACGACAACTGGGGCAACCTGCGCCGCCTGCCCACCGCCGGCGAACGCCAGCGCTCCGGCGGCGCCGGCATCTACTACCACTTCGATTATGTCGGCGGCCCCCGCTCCTACAAGTGGTTGAACACGGTTCCCATCACCAAGGTGTGGGAGCAGATGAACCTGGCGTACCACTACGGAGCCGACCGGATCTGGATCGTCAACGTGGGCGACCTCAAGCCGCTGGAGTTTCCCATCGAGTTCTTCCTGAGCATGGCGCGAGATCCGGAGCGTTGGTCCAAGGATCAGCTTTTGGAATTCACGCGTCTCTGGGCGGCGCGGGAATTTGGGCCGGCCGAAGCCAACGGCATCGCCGATATTATCTCGAAATACACGAAATACAACGGCTGGCGCAAGCCCGAACTTCTGGAACCGGACACATTCAGCCTGGAGAATTACCAGGAGGCGGACCGCGTGCTCAACGGCTGGCAATCGCTCACCCGGCAGGCGGAGCAAATCTACGCCCACCTGCCGCACAACGAAAAGGACGCGTTTTTCGAGCTGGTGCTGTACCCGGTCAAGGCCAGCGCGCAGGTGACCGAACTCTACATTGCGGCCGGCAAGAACCGCAGGTACGCTGCCGCGGAGTGGGCCGGCGCCAACGATCTCGCCGCCAAGGTCCGATCGCTGTTTCAGGCCGACGCCGACTTATCCGCGCAGTACAACCATCAACTGGCCGGCGGCAAGTGGAACCACATGATGGACCAGACGCACATCGGCTACACCACCTGGCAAGAGCCGCCGGTCAACACCATGCCCCCGGTTACGGAGATCGAGTTGCCGCAGGAGGCGAAAATCGGTGTGGTGCCGGAAGGGCTGCTGAGGCAGTTGACCGCACCATCCTTCGATTCATACTCCAACCCACGCCGCTCCATCGAAATTTTCAATCGCGGCCGCGCTGCGGTCCAATTCTCGGCTGAGGCGGATGCTCCCTGGATCGTTCTGAGCCAAACGGGCGGCCGGGTCGAAAAAGAGGATCGGTTGTGGGTTAGCGTGGATTGGACCAAGGCGCCGCTGGGGATGGACTACGGCGAGGTCTTCGTCCGAGGCCCGGATGGGAAACCCGTGACCATCCGGTTCAAGGCGCTCCACGGCCGCGGAGCCGCGCATGGTTTCGTCGAGTCCGCCGGCTCCGTTTCCATCGAGGCGGAGCATTACTCCCGGAAAACGGAGGCCGGCGGCGCGCATTGGGATCGCATCCCCGATTGCGGGCGCACGCTTTCCTGCATGACGGTGTTTCCCGTGACGTCGCCGAGCCTCGAGCCGCCGGCAGCGCCCTCGCTTGAGTACCCGGTCTACCTGCTGGAGGCCGGCGCACCGTACGTCCATTTGATTCTCTCGCCGACCCTGGACTTCGTGCCCGGCCGCGGCCTCCGGTTTGCAATCGCCTGGGATGATCGGCCGCCGCAGATTGTCGATGCCCTCGCGCACAATACGCAGAAGGACTGGGAGCAAACGGTCAAGGATGGCGTCCGGACGGTCGTCTGGAAGGGGCCAGCCGTGAAGCCTGGGTCCCACCTCTTGAAAATCTGGATGGTCGACCCCGGCGTGGTTCTCCAGAAACTGGTCATTGATTGCGGCGGCCTCAAGCCGAGCTACCTTGGGCCGCCCGAAAGCCTTCGCGCACCCTAAACGAATATGAAACCTGTACCTCCCAATCAGCAGCAGGCCCTCGTCGAACGGCTCATGACTGCCTGCGGCGGCGCCTACCGCCCTGAAACCCGCCGCAAGTATTTCATCACCGGCCCGCAGTGGGCCGCCGCATACCAGGGGCAAGCCCTGTTCCACGCGCCGACCCGCTGTCCCATCGGCTTTGAGGACGTCATCCGCGAATACGCCAAAATCGGCATCGGTTACTGGTGCACCCACGACAGCGACGTCATTCCCGCCGACCAGATGGGGAAAGACGGCCAACGGGAAATCGTCGCGCGCATTCAGAAGAGCCTGGCGGACCACGGTCTGAAATGCTCGATGGTGACCACCGAGACGTTCTTTCATGAGGTCTTTGCCGCCGGCCCCGCGGCCGAGGCCGCGGACGTTCGCGACTACGCGGCCTTCCGGGTCCGCAATACCGTGGACATCGGCCACGAGTTGGGCGCGCAGTTTGCGGTCTACTGGCCGGGCTCGCTGGGCTACTACACGCAGGGCGCCATCGAAGAGACGCAAACGCTGCGCTGGTACGCGGACGCGCTCAACGCCGCCTGCGAGCGGGATATCGAAGTCGCGAAAAAGAAAGGCCGCCCCACTCTGAAGCATTGTCTCGAAGCCAAGCCCTTCGAGCCGCAAGCCGAGATCCTGCTGCCCACCAGCGACGCCATGCTCGGCTTCATCGCGTCGGGACTGCTGACCCATCCGGAAATGGTCGGGCTGAATCCGGAATATCTCCACGAGCTGATGTGGGGAGGCGCGCCGCGGGCGGCTCTGGCGCGCGCGCTGCTGGCCGGCAAGCTCTGGCATTTCGACATCAACGATGGCTATCGCCTGAAGCACGACGTCGACATCGGCGTCGGCCTGGTCAATCCGCTCGACTGGCTGAACGTGCTGGTCCTGCTGCGCTCGCACGGTTTCAACGGTCCGTTCAATCTCGACTTCAAGCCGCCGCGCACCACCAGCAATCACGGCGTCTTCGCCGTCAGCTTTCCCACCGCGGTGGATCGCTTCATCACCCTGTGGGAGATGGCCGGCGAAGTGATGGAGGATGCGATTCTTCGGGAGGCCACCGAAGCCTTGAAAGCCGGATCGGGCGTCCCGGCCGGCGCCGATGCGCACGCCATCGCCGAGGCCAACAAGGAGCTGTTGACGCTCCATGAGTTGATCGCGCACCGCCTGGTGCAGATTCTGCTGGGCCTCCATCGCGGCCGCAGTTATGCGGTCTAGTGATCGTCTATGTACTGGCTCGGAATTGATGTCGGCACCGGCGGAACGCGCGCGCTTCTGATCGACGACCGCGGCAAGGTGCGGCACGCGTGCACGGCGCCGCACGAAGACATGCGCATGGAGCGCCCGCTGTGGGCCGAGCAGCGTCCCGAGAACTGGTGGGACGCCGCGCAATTGGCGGTGCGCGGTGTTCTGGCGCAGGCCGGCGCATCGGGCGCGGACGTGCGCGGCATCGGGCTCTCCGGCCAGATGCATGGCCTGGTGATCCTGGATGCCTCCGATCAAGTGATCCGCCCGGCGCTGATCTGGTGCGATCAGCGCAGCCAGGCGCAGGTCGATGCCATCAACGCCACCGTGGGCAAGCCAACCGTGCTCGCCTGCACGGCCAACCCCGTGCTCACGGGCTTCACCCTGCCCAAGCTGCTGTGGGTGCGCGATCACGAACCGGCGCAGTTCGCCCGCGTGCGAAAAGTCCTCCTCCCCAAAGACTATGTGCGCTTCCGTCTGACCGGCGAGTATGCCAGCGACGTTTCCGATGCGTCGGGCACCGCGTTGTTCGACGTGGTGCGGCGCCAATGGTCGTACGAGATGGCGGACCGCCTGGGACTCGATCGCGGCATTCTGCCGGCCGTCGGGGAATCGAGCGTGGTCAGCGGCAAGGTGTCGCGCGCGGCCGCCGCGGCCACCGGATTGGCGGAAGGCACGCCCGTGGTCGCCGGGGCCGGAGACCAGGCGGCCAGCGCGGTCGGCAATGGCATCGTGGAGCCCGGCCTGGTCTCGTGTACCATCGGCACATCCGGCGTGGTCTTCGCTCACATGGCGTCGCCGGCCTACGATCCGCCGGGCCGCGTCCATACGTTTTGCCACGCCGTCCCCGGCGCCTGGCATGTCATGGGGGTCACGCAAGGCGCGGGACTCAGCCTGCAATGGTTCCGGAATCAGATCGCGCCCGGCGCCGAGTACGACGCTCTCACGGCCGAGGCGTCCCAAGCGCCCGCCGGGTCGAACGGCTTGTTCTGGCTGCCGTACCTGATGGGGGAGCGCACGCCGCACCTGGATGCCGCGGTGCGCGGCGGTTGGGTCGGACTGACCGCCAGCCACACCCGGGCGGACCTCATCCGCTCTCTGCTTGAAGGTGTTTCCTACAGCCAGAAGGACTGCCTCGAAATCATCGAGCAGATGGGCGCTGCGGTGGAATCGGTACGTGTCTCGGGCGGCGGCGCGCGCAGCGCCTTCTGGCGGCAGATGCTGGCCGACGTGTTCGGCCGGCGCGCGGTGATGCTTGAAACCCAGGAAGGTTCGGCCTACGGGGCGGCCCTGCTAGCTCTGGTGGGGACCGGCGGCTACGCCACCGTAGGCGAGCTGTGCCGCGACGCCATCCGCGAAATCGAATCGGTGGCCCCGCGGCCGCCGGAGCAGGAACTCTATGCGCGCGGGCATCGCGCGTATCAATCCTTGTATCCGGCACTGCGGGGCTTCTACCATCCGGCGTAGCGTGGCGCTAGCCGCCGGCCGGATTCCCCCGCCGCTCGATCCGGATTGCCTCCACTTCCGAAGTGGCAATGAGACCGGTATCCATCATCGCCTCCACCTCGGGGATCAATCGCTCCAGATTCTCGGCGCTGTCGACAATCGTCACCACGATCGGTTCATCGTGCCGCATCAGGTGCTTGCGATGGATCTCCGCCGTCTCGCCATACCCTTCCAGGCCGCGGAACACCGTGGCCCCGGCGATGCCGAGCGTCTTGGCCCGGTCCACGATGGCTTCGTACAGCGGCTTTCCCTGATAACGGTCGCCTTCGGAAAAATGCAGCCGGAGCAGCCGCGCCTGCTTAGCCGTTCGCATGCGAGGACTCCGGCCGGCTGTGAAGCAGGCGGATCACGTCCACGTCCGACAGCACGATCAGCCCATCCTGCATCATCGCCTCCACCGCATCGATCGCCTGGCGGAGTTTCTCTTCCGTGTCCACCACCGAAATCATAATGGGAAGATCGCGCGAGAACGGCAGCGCGCCGCTCTTGTGCGTGTGCCCCTTCACGCCGTAGCCGAGGATCCCGCGGTACACCGTGGCGCCCGCGATGTCCATCGCCTTCAGCCGCTGCAACAGGGCGTCATACAGCGGCTTGCCTTCCCATTGATCCGATTCGCCCAGGTAGATGCGCATCATCCGCGCCTTGCCCCGGAATTCGGCGTGCGGGGTCTTTGGCTCCGCCGGCAGGTCCTGATTGGCCGCCTTGACGATTTCCGTGTCGCTCACTTCCAGAACGCCGTCGCCCACCATGTCGTAGAGCGTCGGCAGCAGCTCCTCCACCCGCCCCGCCGTCTCGATGAACTCGATGCGGATCGGCAGGTGCTGCGCCAGCACTTCGATCTTTGCCGTATGCATCACCTGGTGCGCTCCGAACCCGGCCATGGCCCGCGTGGCGCTGGCGCCCGCCACGCCTTTGTGCAGCAGAAAGTTCAGGATCGCTTCGTACAGCGGCCCCAGGTGGTGCCGCGTGTCCTCATTCACATAGATGGTGACTTTCTTCGCGGTGCCTTTCTGCAGCATGTCGGTGCCTCTTAGAGGGTATCACCCGGCGCGCGGGAAGCGACGGGCCCCGGCGGGTTTACAGTAGTCTCATGCAGAGATTGACATTCCTTGGCGCGGCCTGGGCCTTCGCGGCCCTGGCGGCAGGCGCACCCTTCTCCACCGTCACCACCCTGGCGGGCAACGGAACGCCCGGTTATTCCGACGCCCAGGTGAATAATCCCTACGGCATGACCATCGGCCCCGACGGCGCCTTGTATTTTTGCGAGGTGGACAACCATCGCATCCGCCGCCTCGACCTGCGCACCCACCAGCTGACGCTCATCGCCGGCAACGGCCAGCGCGGCTACCGCGGCGATGGCGGTCCGGCCGTGGACGCCTCTCTCAACGCGCCGCACGAACTGCTGTTCGATGCCAAGGGCGATCTTTACATCGCCGAGCGCGACAACCACGTCATCCGCAAAGTCGATATGAAGACCGGCGTCATTTCTACCGTCGCCGGCACCGGCGTGGCGGGCTTTTCGGGCGACGGCGGCCCGGCCACGAAAGCCCAACTCCGCCAGCCGCACAGCATCGTCCTCGACCGCGATGGCTCGCTGCTCATCTGCGACATCGGCAACCACCGCATCCGCCGTTTGCATCTCGACACCGGCATCATCGAAACCTATGCGGGCACCGGCGAGACCAAACCCACTCCCGATGGCGCGCCGGTGAAGGGAACGCCGCTCACCGGCCCGCGCACCATGGCCCTGGCCGCCAATGGCGACCTGTATCTGGCGCTGCGCGAAGGCGACGTCCTCTACCGCCTCGACGCCCGGACCCAGACCTGGCACCGCCTGGCCGGGACCGGGGAGGTCGGCTACAGCGGCGACAACGGCCAGGCGCTCGATGCCAAGTTCGGCGGCGCTCCCGGCACGCGCCTGGCCGGTCCCAAAGGTCTCTCCCTCGGACCCGACAACACGCTCTACGTGGCCGACACCGAAAGCCACGCCATCCGTCGCATCGATCTCACGAGCGGCATCATCACCACGGTGCTCGGCACCGGCGCGCGCGGCGACGGCCCCGAGCCCAACCCGCTCGAATGCAAACTCTCGCGCCCCCACGCCGTGCTTTTCGCCAACGGTGTGCTCTATGTGGCCGACAGCGAGGCCCACCGCATCCGCGTGTTGCGTTGAGCCAATTGCAGCCGCCCGTTCGCCCCTGCCACGCGTGACTCAAAGCAGTATAATAAGCCACCAGATTGGAGCGGTGCTGTCATGAGCAGGAAAAGCAAACGCCAAATTTCCCGCCGTACATTTCTGGAAGGCACCGGCGTCGCCCTGGTCGCGGCCGCCGAGGCGCCTCCTCTGCGAGCGCAGGAGAAGCCCGCGGCTTCCGCTCCCGCCACGGCCATTCGCATCACCGTCAACGGAATCGCTCACCGCCTCCAGGTGGAAGATCGCTGGACTCTGGTCGAAGTGCTGCGCGACCACCTCATGCTCACCGGCACCAAGATCGGTTGCGATCGCGGCGAATGCGGCGCCTGCACCGTGCTCGCCGACGGCAAGCCCGTCTACTCGTGCAGCCAGTTGGCGGTGTGGATGGACGGCCGCGCCATTCAGACGGTCGAGGGTCTCGCTCACGGCGAACAACTCGACCCTCTGCAGAAGGCTTTCATCGAGCACGACGCTCCCCAGTGCGGCTTCTGCACCTCCGGCCAGTTGATGGCGGCCAAAGGTCTGCTGTCGCGTAATCCGCACCCCACGTCCGACCAGGTGCAGGCCGGACTCACCGGCAACATTTGCCGCTGCTCGGCCTACAACCGCTATGTGGAGGCCACGCTTGCCGCCGCCTCGCCCATTCCCACCGGCGGCACCGCCCAATACGTAGCCGCTGGGGGCGCGCCGCTCGCGACGCTACAGACCGCCGGCCATCCCACGCCGCGCATCGACGCCCTCGAACGCGTCACCGGCAAGGCCGCCTACACCGCCGATTTCCACCTGCCCGGCATGTTGTACGCCCGCGTGCTCCGCAGCCCGCACCCGCATGCCCGCATCCGCAGCATCGACATCGCCAAGGCCGCCGCCATGCCGGGCGTCAAGGCCGTCATCACTCACGAGAACGGCGCGGTGGTCTGGGGCGCGGGCGGCGCCGCCGGCGGCGTCCAGTATAACGATCAGATCAAGAAGATCACCAAGCAGCGCCGCTACACCTTCAACAACCCCGTGCGTTTTGTGGGCGATCCCGTGGCCGCCGTCGCCGCCACCGACCGGCACCTCGCCGAAGAGGCCCTCGCCCAAATCACCGTCGACTACGAAGTGCTGCCTCACGTGCTCGATCCCGAAGAGGCGCTGAAGCCCGACGCCCCGCAGCTCTGGCCGGAAGGCAACCTCTCGCTCAACAATCAAAATGAGGCGAAGCCGCTCAGCCAGGCGCGCGGCAAAATCGAGGACGGCTTGCGCGCCTCCGAGCGCGTCTTCGAGAACCGCTTCTCCACCACCTTCGTGCACAACGCGCAGATGGAGCCGCGCGCCGCGCTGGCCGCCTGGGACGGAGACAAGCTCACCGTTTACACCCCTACCGGCGGCATTACCAACTGTCAGCACGATATCGCTCGCGACCTGGGCATTGCGGATGAAAAAGTGCGCGTCATCTCGCAATACATGGGCGGGAATTTCGGCAACAAGAATCAGAATCAGGATGCCGACCTCATCGCCGCCGTGCTGGCGAAACAAGCCGGCGCGCCGGTGAGGCTCGAGATGTCGCGCAAAGAAGACTTCATCGGCATGCATGGCCGCTGGCCTACCGTCCAGTACTTCAAAGTCGGGGTGGACCGCGAGGCCGTCCTGCAGGCCATTCAGTTGCGCGGCTACAGCGGCATGGGCGGCTACCGCAAGAATTCCGGCGCCATCGGCGGCATGGACGCCTTCCAGTGCCCGAACATCGAGAGCACCGTCTATCCCGTCTACACCGACCGCACCGTCTCCGGAAATTTCCGCGGCCCCGAGTTCCCGCAGGGCTACTTCGGCTTCCAGTCGATGATGGACCACGTGGCCGCTCAGCTCAAGATGGATCCAGTGGAGTTCGCGCTCAAGAACCGGACCCGCAAATCCAACGACCGGGCCGAGTTCACCAACTACACTCTGGAAGAATGCATCCGCCGCGGCGCCGAAGCCTTCGACTGGAAGAATCGCTGGCATCCCGAGCCGGGCTCCGACCGCGGCCCCATCAAGCGCGGCGCAGGCATGGCCTTCATGGCCTTCCGCTCCGGCGTGGGCCGCAGCAACGCGGTCATGCGCGTGGATGCCCAGGGCCGCTATTACGCGCACGTGGGCGTGACCGATGTCGGCGCGGGCGCCAAGACCACCATGGGGATCATCGCCGCCGAGGCGCTCGGCGTACCCTTATCGCAGGTCACCGTGGTCTGGGGCGATACCGACCGGTGTCCCTATTCCGTCGGCGAATCGGGCAGCCGCACGACCATCCAGACCGGCTGGGCTGTCATCGAAGCGGCGCGCGCCTTGAAAAAGCAGATCGCCGACAAGGGGCTGCCCAAGGGCGCCGAATTCCTCACCGTCGAAGCCAGCCCCAATCCCACCATTGCCGGCGGGAAGGTGCGCAACACCTTCGGCGCGCACTTCGTGGAGGTCGAAGCCGATATCGAGCTCGGCCACGTGCGCGTGCTGAAATACCTGGCCGTGCAGGATTGCGGCCGCATCATCAACCGGCTCACCGCCGAAGGGCAGATCAAGGGTGGGGCTTTGATGGGCATCGGCATGGCGCTACACGAAGATCTGCTGTACGACCCGCAAAGCGGCCAGCCGCTCACCGCGGGGTATTACGGCGCCCGCGTGCTGACTCACCGGGATGCGCCCAACATCGAAGTCCTCTTCGTCGAGAGCGACGATGGCTACGGCCCCTACGGCGCCAAGAGCATCGGCGAGTCAGGCAAGGTGCCGGCCGTGGGCGCGGTGGCCAACGCCGTCTTCAATGCGCTGGGCCACCGCATGAAAGACTTGCCCATCACGCGCGACAAGATCCTGGGGGTGCTGGCATGAAAAGCTTCACCAACGCCAATCCGCGGAATCTGCCGCAAGCCGTCAAGACTGCGCAGCAGGCGCGCGCCGCGGGCCGCACCGCCGCCATCGCCGGCGGCGGCAGCGATCTGCTCGGCATGATCAAGGATCACCTGGTCGCGCCCGACATTCTGGTCCACTTGCGGGCCGTCAAGGGTCTCGACCAGGTGGCGGCGGAGTCGGGCGGCGCGCGTATCGGCGGCCTGATCACGCTCGATGCCCTGGCCGGCCATTCCCTCGTCCGCGGCCGCTACGCGGCGCTGGCCGAAGCCGCCGAAAGCGTAGCCACGCCCCAGATCCGCAACGTGGGCACGCTGGCCGGCAACGTCTGCCAGCGCCCTTGGTGCTGGTATTTCCGAAACGGCTTTCCGTGCTACAAAGCCGGAGGCAACCAGTGCTTCTCGGTCACCGGCGAAAACCAGTTTCATGCGATCTTCGGCGGCGGCCCCAGCTTCATCGTGCATCCCTCGGATACCGCGCCCGCGCTGGTCGCGCTGGATGCCCAGTTCCGCATCGTGGGACCGGCCGGCGAGCGCACGATCGCGGCCGCCGATTTCTTCGTCCTGCCCAAACAGAACGCCGCTCGCGAGAACGCCCTGGCGGACGATGAAGTGCTGGCCTCCATCCATCTGCCCGCAGCCGCGACGGGCATGCGCAGCACCTATCACAAGATCCTCGACCGCGAAGCCTGGACCCACGCCGTGGTCAGCGCCGCCATCGTGCTCGACATGGATCAGGGCGTCTGCCGCTCCGCGCGCATCGTGCTCGGCGGCGTCGCCCCGATCCCGTGGCGTGTTCCTGCTGCCGAGCGCCTGCTGGCCGGCCAGCGCGTCACTCCGGAACTCGCCGCGCAGGTGGGCGAGGCAGCTTTGGCTGCCGCCACCCCGCTCGCCAAGAACGCCTACAAGGTGCCGCTGACGAAAGCGGTGGTGCGGCGCACCGTGCTGGAACTAGTTCTCTGACCGCCTGAAGAAGTTCTAATAAAACAATTCCATTCAAAAATGTTTTGGGGCATACTTTGGGTATGGCCCGTCCAGCCCTCCGAATTGATGTCACAAACAAAGATCGGAAAGAACTGCGGAAGTTGC
>JAIQFS010000066.1 GCA_020073145.1 Terriglobia bacterium | reverse complement strand
GTAGAACCAGCCGTTCTGATCGCCGAACAGGAGGGCGGTGCGGTTGCCCTCGCGCACGGCCAAAATCGAGGAGCGCACGGGGCCATTGACTTCGGTGGTCCAGCGGATACAGCCGGTGGCGGCGTCGAGCGCGTAGATCACGCCGCCGGCGCTGCCGGTAAAGAGGTTGCCATCGAGAATGGTGGGCTGCGCGAAGGCGGTGATATCGCCGTCGAAGGCGAAGGCCCACTTGAGCTTCAGACGGCGGACGCCATCCAAGGATAGGCCCGCGGTCTCGCTGGGCTGGAAGCGGGCGTTGTCGAAGGTGGGGCTCCAGCCGTTCCACTGCAGTTTCGGAGGATTAGCCAGATGAACCGCGCGATCGGAACAGAAGGCCGAGGGCGGGGGCGGAGCCTCGACCCCGGCAGTGCCGAGGTAAGCCGCGACGGCCTCGCGCTCGGCATGGTTCATCGGGTAGGCCACCGACATCATGGCGCCGTAATCGAGCGTCCGCAGAATGCGGGCGGCCGGGAGGTTCTGAAGGGTGGCGCGAGCGGGGATGCGGGTGTTGTTTTGCTCGTGGCAGCCGGCGCAGCGCTGTCGATAGACGGCCTCGCCGGAGGGAGCAGGCGCAGCGGGGAGAAGCGCCGGGCCGAGAACGATGGCGGCGATGAAAGAGGGGAGCTTCAAGAGGGCAGTATACTACTCGACCAGGACGGCCGAGGGTGCTTCGACTTTGCGGCGGGCCGGACGCAGGGCGGGCCAGAGGACGCGGTTCCACCACATGAGGACGCCGGTGACGAACAGCAGCGCCGGAGCCAGTCCGACGAGGACCCAGACGGTTTTGAGCGGCCAGTCCCCGCGGTAGAAGTTGCCGAAGTGGAGCTTGGTGAGCCACAGCAAAATACGGTTGTCGAGGCTCTGGCGCGGGTGGAACAGGTCGGGAACGACGAACAGGCCGACCAGGCGCTGGAACGGCCACTGATAGACGACGTAGATTCCGGTAATGCCCCACATGAAGGAGAACGCGCAGGTCCAGAAGCCGATGGCGCTGTGCAGGTCCCAGTTGAAGCGCTTCCATCCGGCGCCCGAATGAATGGCGAGGCTGCGGCGCCAATGCTCGATGCCCGGCCACCAGACGATGGCGCCGGTGAGACACATCAAGGTAAACACGATCGCCAAGTATCCATTCACGGCGCGGCCCTTTTCGCCGGCGAGCAAGTTGAAATGCAGGTCGCCCAGCCACGAGGTGACACGGAGGGCCATGGGGACGGAAGGCCCGACGTCGGCGCCGGTGAAAGGGTCGAAGAGGCGCTGTTTGTATTTGCCGTTGCGCTCCACCCACACTTCCACCGCTTGATTTGGATTCTTGTTCGGCCAGACGTAGCTGATGTGGTAGAGCGGATAGGTGCGCTGGATGGCCGCGCGCAGGTCTTTGGGAGAGAGGCGGGCGGTTCCCGCTGCCACGATCTTCGGTTTGGCGCCGAAGTGCTGGTAGATGGCGTTGCGGAAGACGATGGCGCTGCCGGTGATGCTGATGGCGAAGACGTAGAGGCCGAAGGCGATCCCGCTCCACAAGTGGGCCTGGAAGAGCGCCTTGCGCAGCCACGTGGTTTGCGGGCGGCGCACGAATCGTTCGCGGAACGTCATCGGCGGCTCCCCTCCCATCCGCTCCGAGGCATCTTTCTATGATAGTGAAACGGCCGCGCAGCGTGGGGCATCGCCGGCCGTCCCGTCCTGGTTGCCCGGGGATCCAAGTCGCGGCGCAAGGCTGAGCCTTATGCCACGTCCTCCAAACGCAGAGTCAGGCATTTGGACGCGCCGCCGGCGCGCAGGAATTCGGAGAAGGACGATTGCACGGTGCGGAAGCCGGCTTGGGATAAGGCCTCGCGCAGGGGTTCACTGGCGCCGTTCAGGATGATCTGGTCGCCAATGTTGACGGCGTTGCAGGCGAAGCGCAGCGCATCCTCTTCGCTCACGCGAATGGTCTGCGCGGCGGGGATGCGGCGCTGCAGCAGCGCTTGGGAGTCTTCGGAGAAAGCGTCCGGAAAGTACATCACGTAGCCGCGCGGCAGCGGGCAAAAACAGGTGTCGAGGTGATAGAAGCGCGGGTCCGTCAATTCGAGCGGCACGACTTCGAGATCGAAGACCTGTTGGATGGGGGCGGCGGCTTCGCGCTGGCTGCGGTGTCCGTAGCCCATCCAGATGCAGCCGCGCTCGCGGTCGAGGAGAGCGTCGCCGGCGCCTTCGAAAGATAGCGCGCGCTCCAGGCGGTGGACGTTGTAGCCATGATCGCGGAACCAGCGCTCGAAGTGCTGCTCCTCGGTCTGGCGCTCGGGGTGGCGGAAGTTACTCACCAGGGCGCGGCCACCCACCACGAGGCCGGCATTGGCTGTGAACGGCATGTCGGGAAGGCCCGGTTCGGGGTCGATCAGCTCCACCTCCGCGGCATTCCGGACTAAGGCATGCAGGGCGGCCCATTGCTCGGTGGCCTGGGCGCGTCCGACGCGATGCACGTTATCGGTCATCCAGGGATTGATGACGTAACTGACATCGAAGTATTGCGGCTGGCACATCAAGAAGCGATTCGACATACAAGGGCCTTTGCAGATGGATTGGGAACGGGGACGAAGCGGCGGCGTGGCTGGTGGCGGAGGGCCGGCGTTCCGCATGGGACAACGGGCGGTCCAGATTTCACAGGGCCCTCCTGCCGGATCGCGAGCGGGGTCCGGTGATTCTACTGTGTGCCCTTCGCCGTGGCGGAACAAGTCGCTTTGGTACCGGAGGGGTAATAGACGCGCTTTCGGTGGCTGGCCGAGCACACGCGCAAGCATCGAAAAATCAGCGATTTGTTATAATTCCAGGCGACCCCGGGAGGCTGAGTTCCGCGGACCTCTGCCCTCGCGGGGCCTTCATTTTACGTACCAGAGGTAACTGAACCAATGCGCGCACAGAAGAGGACGGTTTGGTCGATATCGGTTGCGGCTCTGTTGCTGGCAGCTTGGACCGCCGAGGGCCAGCCGGCCCGGCAGGTTGACGACGCGGCTCTGAAGAATGCCGGAAAGACAGGCACCGAGTGGATCACGTACGGCCTGAATTACAACGAGAACCGCTTTAGCCCGCTGCGTCAGATCGACGCAACCAACGTCAGCCGGCTGGGGCTGTCATGGTCGTATGAGGTGGGGCCGGGGGGCGGCGGGCAGGAAGCCACGCCGCTGGTGTGGAACGGCACGCTCTACGGCATCACCAACTGGAGCATCGTATTCGCCGTCGACGCGCGCACCGGCAAAGAGAAATGGCGCTGGGATCCGGAGATCAACCAGCCGGCGGTCCGTCCCAAGATCTGCTGCGGCATCGTCAATCGCGGACTCGCGCTCTATGAGGGAATGATTCTGGCGCCGGTCAACGATGGCCGGCTGGAGGCGCTGAACGCGGAGACCGGGAAGCCGGTGTGGGAAGCGCGCGTCGCGTATCCGCAGGAAGGCTATACGGTCACCATGGCTCCGCGGGTGGTGAAGGGCAAGGTGATCATCGGGGTCGCGGGCGGCGAGTTTCCGGTGCGCGGCTTCTTCGACGCTTACGACGCCAAGACCGGGCAGCGCGCCTGGCGCTTCTACACGGTGCCGGGCGATCCCTCGAAGCCGTTTGAAAGCGACGCCATGCGCAAGGCCGCGGCTACCTGGGAAAACGATTACTGGAAGCTGGGCGGCGGCGCGACCGTGTGGGATGGCATTGCGTACGATCCCGACGCCGATTTGATCTATGTCGGCACCGGCAACGCGGGGCCGTGGCCGGAAGATATTCGCAAACAGAAGGGCAAGGACAACCTGTATGTGTGCTCGGTGCTGGCGGTAAAACCCGATACCGGCAAGCTGGAATGGTATTTCCAGATGGTGCCGGGGGACAGCTGGGATTTCGACAGCGTGCAACAGCTGCTGCTCGCGGATCTGACCATCAAGGGCCGCGCGCGCAAAGTGATCATGCAGGCGAACAAGAACGGGTTCTATTATGTGCTCGACCGGGTGACGGGAGAGTTCATCTCGGGGCAGCCGTTCGCGGAAGTGACGTGGGCCAAGGGGCTGGATGAAAAGAGCGGGCGGCCGATCGTGAACCAGGAAGCGCACTACGACAGCACCTCGAAGGTGTCGGTGGCGCCGGGGCCGGGCGGCGCGCACAACTGGTCGCCGATGTCGTTCAATCCGAGCACGGGCCTGGTGTACATTCCGATTGCGTCGACGGGGGGCTTCGCCTATCAGTCGGATCCGAATTTCAACCCCAAGCCGGGACAGATGAATATGGGGATCGTATTCGGATTCCCGGGATTCGGGGGGCCTGCGCCGGCGCCGGTGCCGACGCGGACAGCGCCGCCAGCGATCGGGCCGAATCCGCCAGCGGGGCAGCGCGGCGGCGCGCTGGTGGCGTGGGACCCGGTGACGCAACAAGAGAAGTGGCGGCGGCCGGGCGGCGGCAGCATCGGCGGCGGCACGGTGACGACCGCGGGGAACCTGGTGTTCCAGGTGATTCCCGACGGGCGGCTGGTCGCGTATAGTGCGGACAAAGGCGACAAACTACTGGACGTGCAGACGGGGTTGCGCGGCGGGATGGGGCCGCCGGTCACCTACGAGCTGGATGGGAAGCAGTACGTCTCCATTCTGGGCGGGACGGGACCAATCGTCAATCCGTTCGGCGGCGGCGGGAACCGGGGCGGCAATCGCGGCGGGGCCAACGCTCCCGCGCCGGGGACGACGGGGGAGGCCACCAATCGGGGCGGCACCAATCAGGCAGCCAACGACAACCAAGCGGAGGATGCTCCGGCATTTCCGAACCCCAGCAATGCGGTGCGGCCCAAGCTACTCACGTTCGTGCTGGACGGTAAGGAGCCATTACCGGTGTCTCAGCCGGCCGACGCGCCGAAGCCTTGAGGGGCTGAGCACTCCAGGTGGCATAAGGCTCCGAGCCTTACGCCACCTGGGCCTCGTTCAGCGCGAGGGAATCACGGTGGCTTCGCGCAAACGCTCCAACTGGCGCCGGGCAATCTCGGCCCATTGGCTGTTGCGGTCGAGCTTCAGGTAGAGCTTCCAGTGGTGGACCGCTTTGAGGGGATCGGTGGTGCGCTCGCAGAGTAAAGCCAGGTTGAAGTGGGCGTCGGCGTATTGCGGGTTCAAGGCCAGCGCGCGGCGGTAGTGGTCGAAGGCTTCGGGAAGGCGTCCCTGTTCGTCGTAGAGGTTGCCGAGATTGAACTCGGCCAGCGGGTAGCTGGGGTCGGCGGTGATGGCCTGCTTGTAATAGCGCTCGGCTTCGCCAAACTGGCGCTGCCGGTAGTAGATGGTGCCGAGATTCACTAGCGCGCCGGCGGCCTCCGGATTCAATTCCACCACCTTCTGGTACGCTTCGAGGATCATCTCCATGGGCGCGCCGGTTTCTTCCAGATCGAGGCCTTTCTGGAACCAGGCTTCGGATTCCCGCAAGCGGTTGCCGGCACGCTTGCGCGGGGGGAAGTCTTTCACGCCGCCGAGCTCGGAGGCGTCGAAATCGAACAGGATCTGGCCGCTGACGGCCTCCATTTTGTGGCCGGCGACGCGCACCGCGATCTTCTTACCGTCGGAGAGGATGCGCAACTCCGAGAGCGGGTGCCGCACGTCGTCGAGTTTACGGCGCAGCGACGCCACGGCCTCGGCGATTTTGCGGGAACGGAAACCCTTGCCGCGGAGCTCGACGATGGTCCGGATGGCGATGAGGTCGGAGAAGGAATACGTCTCGGCGGCGGGAACGAGCGAATCGCGCTCCCAGTTCTTCAACTGGCGTTCGGTGAGCTTGAACTGGCGGCGGACGTCGGCCCGCGAGTATTCCTGGCGGACCGGTTTTGAGAGCACGCGGTTATTTTAACCTGCGGCGGAGGGCCGGGGCTGCATCCATCGCGGCAAGAGCATCAAGGCGGCCCCGTAGGCCAGCAGCGAAAGAACCAGCGCCGCCTTGCCCTCTTGGCGCAGGTCGACCAGCAGCAGGCGGTACGCGCCCAGGAGCATGACCAGATAGACCAGCGGCGTGAGCTCGAGGCGCTTCCAGCGCGCACCCGCCCAAGCCAGCAGAACCGCGCCCACGGCCAGCACGGCGGTGCGCAGGGTGGCGCAGTAGGCATGCGGCGCGAGCGCGCCGAACAGCCGGTGATACGAATGGACCAAGGCCGCCGCGGCGATGCCCCCCGCGAGCCAGAAAGCGGCTCCGGCCAGAATGGCGGCGAGCAGGCGGCCGGGTGGTTGGCCGCGCAGCGCCAAAGCGCAGCAAGCCAGTGCGACGCCGGCCAGCCCCAGCGCCAGGCCAGAGGACCGATCGTCGCCGCCGAGCACGAGGTCCGTCGCCTGCGCCCATGCGCGCGAGGCGATCAGAGCAGAGAGCAAATAGAGGCAGCCGTGCCAGCGCCACGCCGGCGCTTGGGCGGCCATGCCTGCGAGGGCCAGCACAGACCAGACCGCAGCCGCCATCCCGGCCGGAAGCACGAGGCGCGTGCCAGCGACCAGCAGCAAGAAACCGAAGGCGGCATAGGTGTGGAGATTGCGGCCGCGCAACGCGAACGAAGCCGCATAACAGGCGGCGGCGCAACCCAGCGTCACGGCGGCCAGGGCCGGGGCGATGCGTGGATCGCGCCCGGCCAGTTGCAGCCCACCGCCCACCGCGAGGGCAAAGGCCAGGCCCATTTGCGCGGTCTCGAAAGCCGTGAAGGTGAAGCCGCGGAGCCGGGTTCGCACCAGGGTGCTCGACAAATAGACCGCCGGCAGCGCCATCTGAGCCGCCAGCAGAGCCCATAAGGGGATGGGCGCATAGCCCTCCGGAAGGCCGCGGGCGTTGGTGACCAGGTAGGTGGCCAGCAGGACTACGAGGTCGGCGGCGGCCGCCGTGAGCCAGCGCTCGCTCAGCCAGTGATCGAGGCAGGCCGAGACCTCAACGGCGGCGGCGATGGCGAGCAGAAGCACCAGAAACGGAACCACGTCGTGGGAGCCGATCAGCAGCGCGGCGGCGGTGAGGACGCCGGTGAGCGTAGCAATGGTGGCAACGATGAGCAGGTTCTTGCGCCAGGAGAGGATGAGGCCGAACAGGGTGAACAGGAGCAGAACGGCCGCGGCGGCCCAGGTGGAAACTACCTGGAGCCGAAGCGTGGATTCCCAGAGCAGCGGTCCCAACACGAGCGCCGCGGTGAGACTGTAGAGAACGGTTTCCGCCCGGCGGCCGGCCGGCGTGCGGGCGGCCCATACCAGCCATGCCACGGCATACAGAATGGCGGCGAAGACGCCAGATGCCGGAGGCAGCGCGTGAGATTCGGTGAGAGCTCGCAGCACATACGCGCCAGCCAGGCCGAGCAGCGCGCGGCCGAGGATAGGGATGGCGCCGACACCCTCCGTCAGGGCGGTACGGGACGGCTCGCCGGCTTGCGGAGGCGCGGGAGAGGGCGCCGCAACCCCGGCGAGTTCCAAGCGCTGTTCGAGCCGGGCCACGCGGTCTTCGAGTTGCCGCACGGCGCGGAGCAACTCATCCGCATCCGGCCGCTTTTCTTCCGGCGGCGCTCCGGGCGGCGGCATCGAGCCTCCTCAGGCTTCGGTCGCCTTGTGCTCTTGCCAAGGCGGCAGCAGTTTGACCAGCGCGTAAAACAGCACGAACGGCAGAATCATCAGCGCGATGGCGGGCAACAGACCCTCGCGCGCGGCGAACTGCACCTTATAAGTGGTGTAACCGAGAAAACTCTTGGAAAAGAGCTGGCCGCCAATCACCACATTCCAACGCATGGCGAAAATGCCGACCAGGGTCAGCAGGCTGGCGGTGATGTACAGGCGGCGCCGGAGGGTTTCGGAGAACGTGCGGAGCTGCGTCACGGCCAGCACCGCCAGCGGGCCCAGGGTCCCCAGGAAAATCTGGATCACCACCTGCGAGAGCCACAACCGGGTGTGCACCATGAAGTCGAGCGAGCGGAACGATTCGTCGGCTTCGTACGTGCGCTGCACCAGGTCGAGCATTTCCAGGGAAAAGTCGATGACGAACGTGTAGAAGAGGTACTTGGCGACGGTGTCGAGGCAGCGCATGTCGATGGGAGTTTTGCGCAGCTTCATGGAGATGACGTAGAGCACCAGGACCGCGGCGATGCCGGAGGTCATGGCGGAAAACAGAAAGACCACGGGCATGAGGGGTGTGGACCACCAGGGGTTGGCCTTGACCGATCCGAAAATGAAGCCGACGTAGCCGTGGAGCAGGAAGGCGGAGGGGATGCCGATCACGGTGACGACGTAGCCGACTCTGTCATCGATGCGAAGGCTGGAGGGGCTGAGGTTTTCAGAACCCAGGGTCAGTGCTTTGTAGATCCAGCGCGTGACGCCGGTGCGGGTCTGGGCGAAGCGCACGATGTCGGGCCGGTATTCGAGCCAGATCTCCAACAGCAGAACCACCGTCAAATACCACAGGTACACGAAGCCGAACATGGCCATGGCGGAAGAGCGGTGCGGTGTCAGGTACATCTCGAAAGAGCGCTCGGGGTGGCCGAGGTGCAACTGCAGGGGCAGGGGCGCGACCAGCAGAAACGCCAGCGCGGTGAGCAGGGCCAGGCGGTAGGTAGGCTTCACCGCCTCGACCTTAAAGACGCGCTCGAGCGAAGCCAGAATGAAGGCGCCTGCCACCAGGCCGGTGATGTACGGGTACAGCACAATGAGGAGGCTCCACTGCAGTTCCACTTCGTTGGGATACATGAAGCCTTCGACGCCGCTCATGATCGACTCCTTTACCTCACGGAACCGTCCAGGTCGTTGTAGAAGATCTTGGCGCCGGTGGCCATCTGGGGTTTCAACACCTGAACCTTGTGGTCACGCAGGAACGCGTGCACCGGGTCTTTCGGATTCTTCAAATCCACCAACTGGCGCGCGCCGGTCGGACACGCTTCGCAGCAGGCGGTGGTCAGACCCTTCGTAATGCGGTGGTAGCAGAGCGTGCATTTGTCGGCGATGTCCTTTTCCGGATGATAGTAGCGGCAACCGTAGGGGCACGCCTGAATGCAGTAGCGGCAGCCGAGACAATACTCAGGATCGATGAGGACGACGCCGTCGGGGCTGATGAACGTCGCGCCCACCGGACAGACTTGAGTGCAGGGCGAATCGGCGCAGTGGTTGCAGAGTTTGGGAACGAAGAAACTCTTGACGCCGGGGCGCGTGGTGGGCGGGAAACCGTTGATGGCGCCATCCGGCGATTCGACCAGCGGGTGATCGCGGTCTTCGGTGACCTGGTAGCGCTCCACCCAAGTGCGGAAGTAACCGGCGGGCACTTGGTTCTCTTGGGAGCAGGCGCGCACGCAGTTGCCGCAGCCGATGCACTTGTCGATGTCGATGATCATGCCCCACCAATGGTCGGCCATGTGGTAGGTGTCGCCCGGGGCGGGAGCGTTGCCGGCCTGCTCCAAAGCCCGGGCGGCGGTGGCGGTGAGGACGAGGAGCTTGCTGCACTGGCTGAGCAGATCGCGGCGGGTCATCTCCATGGCGGCTGGCTCCTCATAAGTGCGGGTTGTGCGGCTGATGGCAGGTATTGCAGACCACTCCGCCCGAGTGTTCGGCGGTTACCACCTGCGGGAAGTTCTTGGGTTTGGCGGCGTCGTTTTCGTGACAGCGCGCGCACAAAGCGGCCACGTCCGGCAGCGCGGGTTTGACGTTGACGAAGTCAGCGGCGTGCGGGGCTTGGGGGCCATGGCAGGCCTCGCAAGCGACATGGGCGTGCTTGCCGGACGCGCGCGTCTTGGCCTGCTCGTCATGACAGGCGAGGCACTGGTCCTGCCCGGCGAACGCGGCCGGATGCTGGCGGATCAGGTCCAGGGCCGCGGGCCGATAATGGCCGTATTTGCCGAAATTCTTGGGGATGACGGCGCCGCGGACCACCAGGAACACGGCCAACCCGGCCACCAGAACCAGGGCGGGGCGGGCGAGATGTCCGGAATCGCGAAGGAAGCGGTTCATGGCCTAGCAACCAGGGTGCAAGACGGGTACCAGATCGTTTGAGGGTGTCCTGGAGAAGGCTGTTGAGCATCTCAACAGTGCACTAATCCATGTATTTGCAAGCGGTTGCGTCTCTTCTCGGAGCTGAGGAGGGGATGCTACTGGAAATCGCCACAGCGGTCCGCAACCCTGGGGTAAAAGACCCAATTTGGGGCAAGAAGGTGTGAAATACGGGACTTTCGATCGGGCTTTGCCAGGAAAAGTACTTGAAGTCAATCCAGGAGGAAGGGTATGATCGGATGGTGGCCTCGATACGCCCCATTCGTCCAGCGGCATCGGAACCCGCGGAACTCCATGAGCGAGCCATGGACAACCTGCGGTATATCCGCCAGACCATGGAGCGGGCGGGTTCGTTCACGTCCGTTCCGGGAGTGGGCGGGATCCTCATGGGACTGACGGCGCTGGCGGCGGCCCTGGCGGCGGCGCGGCAAGCGGAGGCCCGCCGGTGGCTGGCGGTCTGGGTGGTGGAGGCCGTGGTCGCTTTGTTGATCGGGGTGGCGGCGACGGCCCGCAAATCGGCGCGCGCGCGGATGCCGCTGCTCTCGGCGCCGGGACGCCGGTTCGTGGCCGGATTCATGCCGGCCATGGCCGCGGGAGCAGTGCTGACGATGGTCCTGTTCCGAGCCGGGGGCCTCGCGTTTTTGCCGGGCATCTGGCTGCTGCTCTACGGGACCAGCGTGGTATCGGGCGGCGCGGCTTCGGTGCGCGTAGTGCCGCTGATGGGCGCTTGTTTCATGGTGGCCGGCGTGGTGGCGCTGGCGGGGCCGGCCGGTTGGGGCAATCTCCTGCTGGCGGGCGGCTTCGGCGGATTGCACATTCTTTTTGGGATCGTGATTACGGTGAAATATGGCGGGTAAAAGCAGTGCGGCGCGGCGAGAACGGAAGACGCAGGCTGGGCCGGTGGAAACACCGGTTTCGGGCGCGCCGAAGCTGGACCGGTTGATCCACGAGCGGCTGCGGCTGGGAATTCTGAGCGCCCTCTCGGTGAACGAATCGCTGACCTTCAACGAACTGAAGAAGCTGCTCGACACCACCGATGGCAACCTGAGCGTGCACGCACGCAAACTGGAGGAGGCCGGCTATATTGCTTGTTCCAAGTCGTTCGAGGGGAGGATGCCGCGCACGGATTACCGGCTCACGGCCTCAGGCAAACGCTCTCTGGAACGATACCTGGACCACATGGAAGCGCTCATCCGCGCCATGCGGGAACGGTAAGCGGCTTTTTTATGTCTATTAACTTTGGCATACAAAGTACTCTGCACGTCGCCATTATCATGGACGGCAACGGCCGCTGGGCGCTGGCGCGCGGGCTGCCGCGGGTGGCCGGGCATCGCGCCGGAGCAGACGCGGTGCGCCGCGTCGTGGAAGCTGCGCCGCCGCTGGGCATTGGAACCTTGACGGTATTCGCCTTTTCGGCTGACAATTGGCGCCGGCCGACAGCCGAAGTCTCCGCCCTGATGGAGCTATTCGGCCGCTTCCTGCGGGCGGAAACGGAACGCTGCCTCGCCAACGGCGTTCGCCTGGAAGTGATTGGCCGCCGGGATCGCCTGAGCGATTCGCTCCAGTGCGCCATCGGGCGGGCGGAGGCCGCGACGGCCTTGGGGACGCGGCTGCGGCTGCGAATTGCCGTGGATTATTCCGGCCGGGACGCCATTCTGTCGGCGGTCGAAGGGGTCGACCTAGTCTCGCGCGAAAGCGTGGAAGGCGCGCTTGGTCCGCCGGTCGATCTGCTGATTCGGACCGGCGGCGAGCGGCGGCTCAGCGATTTTCTTCTGTGGGAGTGCGCCTATGCGGAGCTGGTGTTCTCGAGGCGTATGTGGCCGGATTTCGGCGCGGACGATCTGGCCGGCGCGGTGCGTGAGTTCCGCGGCCGCGAGCGGCGATTCGGAAGCGTACCGGCCGCGATGGCGGCGCGGGAGGCTTCCTGGCTGGATTAGGCCGGGCTGAAAAAGCACGGGCCAGGCGAATCGCCTGCCCCACAAATCGAGCTTACAGCAGCTTCAGGCTCTCGACCTTGATGGTGTCGCCTTTGACTTCACCGGTGACGACCACTTCCAGGTCGTCCAGCTTCTTCGAGGCTTTGATGGCCGCCGCGGCCTTCCGGCTGCCGGCTGCATCGAAGCTCAGGAATTTGTTGTCGTAGGTGAAGACGCCATAGCCACTCTTTTCGCAATCGGGCATCAGCGCGCATTCCCGCGTGTGCGCCTCGGCGACGATCAAGCCGCCCTGGATTCCCGAGGACAACACGCGGACTTCGGCCTTCCCCGAGCACTTTCGATCGATCAGGATTCCCTTCACTTCGGCGGCCGCGGCCATCCCGGCCAAACTCGCCACCAAGGCCACCATACCCAGACTTCGCACCAGAATCATCGCTCTTCGTTTTCTCCTTTCTGCGTGGTTCCGGGAGGTTCGGGCAGCCGCCGCGAGGACGGCTGCCGGTTCCCAGCACCTACTGAAAGACTATTTTAGACTTGCTGCCGGCGAGACCGATCCACTCGATCTGCTTGCTTCCGTTGGCTTGGGTGGTGGAAACCTCCGTATTCCGAAACTCCTGGGTCCCCGATTCCACCTTGGCGGTGGCGGGCACATCATGGCCGGAGGCATCTTTTAGAATCACCTTGGGTCCGTCCAGTTTCAGAGTGTATTGACCGGGGCTCAGCTGGGTCGAGCCGGCCTTCAAAGTGTCCGAAACCGTGAATTGATAAGTCTTTGCGCTGGCGAGCATGACTCCCAGCAGAGCGATCACGAGCAGACGCACGCGCATCAGTTTTTCCTCCGAGATAAAGCTTTCGTACAGAGATACGACGCGTTTCCGAGTGCGGTTACCCGGGTTCCCGGCTGCCGGTGCGCTGTCATACAATCCGGGGGTGCCCGGTGAAAAAATTACGGAATTGATTGTAGTGACAAGCCTGAGCCCGAGCGGAAAAAAGCGGGGAAAACGGCTGGCGGGCAGGCCCGCGGCCGGAGGCGGGAATGGGGAACGCCGGCTGGTTCCCCCCTGTTCCAACTTGAAACTTCGAGGGCTGACTATTGCGCCAGCCGGAGGGAGCCCGAGCCGGCGGCCGAGGACAGGTCCGGCGCTCCTCCCTGCCAGACAACGGAGCCGAAGGGCAGCAGCAGCCAGGATTTCACTTGTTCCAGCCGGGCGCAATCCGGACATTCTGCCGGACAGGCGCCGCCATGCCGGACCAAGTAGTCCAATTGATCGTACAGGACATCCACGACCGAGGCGGATTCAATGAAATCGGCCCGCCGAACGGCGGCAGACTGCCGAAGACCCGGATTTTCCGCGGCGCGGGGCACGCTATTCATCATGAAAAGCCCTCTTTCTCTGGTTCTCGGAGTCCTTCATAGTGCAATTTCGCTGCCAAGTTCGGTGAAACCACTCACGAGAGCGGCTAATGCGCACCCCGGAATCGTGGTGGACCTTGCATAAACGGATTCTCTTATCTTAAACTGAATACAGACGAGAATTGCCCATGAGCCCTGTGATCTCCGAGACCGGTGAAGCTAGATTTGTCGACGACCTGGAAATCGAGCAATGGATCCACGACCGGTTCGGATTTGTGCCTCACCCGTTTTGGATCGGCCACTGCCGGGAACTCTACCTGGCCGAGACCGTCCAGGAGTCCCGGCGGGCCTGGCATCAATGCCCCCCGGACAAGCGCCCCGCCATCCGGGAAGCCTTCGTCTACTTTGGAATCCTGAACGAATAGGCCCGCCGACGCTCCCGAAAAGCCGTTGATTCTGCCGACGACGAGTCACCTCGTGTACGAGAACCCGCAGATTCACGAAATACAGACCTGGAACTCGTTTCGTAATCGCGCCGGTGGTATGCTGAGGGTGGCGGTTGGTATGCCTGGAAGGGCCTGAACCGCTGGAACTGGAGGACGGGCCGGTTGTAAGAGCGGGTTGGCAGGGAAAGGAGGTGGCCCATGGTCATGTACCTCGTGGTGGCGTTGCTGGCGGGAGTGGTACTCGGATTCGGCTTGCGAAGAGGCGGGCGTGCCTTCCGGACGTTTCGAGGCATGCGCGTGTTGACGTGCCCGGAGAACCGGAAGCCCGCCGCTGTGGAACTAGGGGCCTGGCACGTGGCCCTGACTGCGATTCTGGGAAGGCCGGTGGCGCAGGTGCGCGATTGCTCGCGGTGGCCGGAACGCCGCCATTGCGATCAAGCCTGCGTGCGGGAGATTCTCGGGGCGCCGAAGGCGGCTTTGGTGCAGACGATTCTGGCCAGTTGGTGTCACTACAATGCTTGCGTCTGCTGTGGCGCGCCGCTGGCGACGATGCACGTGGGGCCGCACCAGCCGCATCTCATCAACCGGGAGTTTCGGATTTTCGAGTGGAAGGAAGTCCCGCCGCAAGACCTGCCGCAGACTCTGCGCAGTTGCGAGCCGGTTTGCGAGACCTGTCTGGTGTCGGAAACGCACACCTGGTAGACGACAGGACAGGGCTTCAGACGCTCTGCAGGACGAGACGCTCCTGGTCGAGGTAAGCGCGGGTGCGCCGGGCCAGGTCGTCGAAGTCCACCTGATGGGCATCGAACTCCGGGCCGTCGACGCAGGCGAAACGCACCTTGCCGTCCACGGCCACGCGGCAACCGCCGCACATACCGGTACCATCCACCATAATCGGGTTCAGGCTGGCGAAGGTGCGCACGTTCCAGTCGCGGGTGAGCGCGGCGGCGGCGCGCATCATGGGGATGGGGCCGATCACGTGCGCGACTGCCAGCGGGTCCGGGTGGCGGCTTCGCCACATCCGCATCAAGTCCACCACGGTGCCTTGAAAATCGCCGGAGGCGTCGTCGGTCGACCAGAACACATCATGGGCAGCGGAGCGGAGTTCCCGATCGAGAATGATCTGGCTGACGGAACGGGCGCCGCAGAGTGCGGTGACGCGGTTGCCGGCCTCGCGAAAGGCCTGGGCCACGGGAAGGAGTTCGGCCGTGCCCACGCCGCCGGCGACGCACAAAACCGCGCCGACGCTTTCGATGGTCGCCGGGTGGCCGAGGGGGCCCAGCAGGTCGGCAACCCGGTCGCCGGGCTGGAGGGAGACCATCTGCCGGGAAGTCTTGCCAACGGCCTGGACCACCAGGTGGATCCATCCGCGTTCGGCGGCGCCGCCCACGATGGTGAGCGGGATGCGCTCGCTGGCAGCCGTGGGACGAACGATCACAAACTGTCCGGGCTTCCAGTGGCGGGCGACTTCCGGGGCCTCGACCTCGATCCAGGCGACTTCCGGCGTCAGTTGGCGGCGCACCATGATCCGGTTGCCGGCGGCGTGAGGGCGGCTGGGAAGCGGCGCTCGCGCGGCCAGGATTCGATCGGAAGCCAGCGCCTGGTCGATGGCGTCCGCGGCGGCGCGGCCATCGCGCATCGCCAGAATCACGGTGGATCCGCCGCGCACCACGTCGCCTCCGGCAAAGACGCCCGGCATGCTGGTTTGGCCGTGTTCGTCGATCACGATCTTGCCGCGGCTGGTGAGCAGCTGCGGGGTGGCCCGTTGCACGGTGGGGTTAGGGCTCTGGCCAATGGCCATCACGACGGTGTCAACGGGCATTCGGTACTCGGAGCCGGGGATGGGTACGGGCGAGGGACGGCCGGAATCATCCGGCTCTCCCAGCTGCATGCGGATGCATTCGATTTCGCGCACCAGGCCGGCGGCGTCTCCGATCAACCGGACGGGCGCGGCCAGGAACTCAAAGCGCACGCCCTCTTCTTCCGCGTGTTCGATCTCTTCCAGGCGGGCACGCAGTTCGGCGCGGCCGCGCCGGAACTGAATGATGGCCTCGCTTCCCAACCGCCGGGCCCAGCGCGCGGCATCCATGGCCGAGTTGCCGCCGCCCACCACCACGGTGCGCGCGCCGACCCGGACCGGCGTGTCGCTGTGTGGAAACTCGTAGGCCTGCATCAGATTGATGCGCGTCAGGAATTCATTGGCGGTGTAGACGCCGATCAGGTTCTCACCAGGAATCCCCATCAAGTGGGGCAGGCCGGCGCCGGTGCCGAGGAAGATGGCGCGAAAGCCCTGGTTGAAGAGCTCCTCGACCGCGGTGGTGCGTCCGACGATGAAGTCCGTTCGGAATTCGACCCCCAGGTCCCGCAGGCGATCGATTTCCTCGCGCAGGATTTCACGCGGCAGGCGGAAGGGAGGAATGCCGTAAGCCAGCACGCCACCCAATTCGTGCAGGGCTTCAAAGACCGTGACGCGGTAGCCCTTGCGGACCAGATCGTAGGCCGCGATGAGCGAAGCCGGACCGCTGCCGACTAAGGCGACGCGCAGGCCGTTCGACGGGGCGACGGCAGGCCGCCGAACCTCTCCAGACTGGCGGTGCCAATCCGCCGCGAAGCGCTCGAGCGAACCGACGGCTACGGGATCGAGCTTGGTTTTCGGGCTGCCCAGCAGGCAGACTTTTTCGCAGAACAGCTCGTGCTGGCAGACGCGGCCGCAGATGCCGGGGAACGGATTCTGTTCGCTAATGGTTTCAAACGCTTTGCCGAAGTCGCCGTCCACCATGTGGCTGACGAACGCCTTGATGTCGATGTGCAGCGGGCAGGCGTCGATGCACTTCGGGTCCTTGCAATTGAGGCAGCGAAGGACTTCCACGCGAGCCTGGCTGGCTGTAAAACCGAGAGCGACTTCCTGTCCGGTGGCGGCGCGCGATTCGGGATCGCGCAACTGTAGTTTTTGACGGGGAAGCTTGGGGTTGCGTTTGGGCCTGGCTGGATCGACGCCGCCGCGGAGACTGGCATCCGGCTCCAAAGCTAATTATACCGGCTTTCGCAGGGCCGGCAGATCGTAGAATCGGGAGAATGCCGGTTTTCGGATGGACGCACGGACTGCTGCTCGCGGGGACCGCGGTGGCGGCGGTTGGTCTGGCCTGGTTGTGCCGCCTCAAGCGGCTCTGGCGGCGCGGGGTGCGTTTGGCGCTGGGTTGCGGGCTGGCCGCGAACGAACTGGCTTGGTGGGGGTTTCGGTATTCTCACGAAGGCGTGCACCTGACGAATCTCCCGTTTCAGTTGTGCGACGTGACGCTCTGGGTATCGATCGTGGCCTGTCTCACGGCGATCCCGGTGGCTATCGAGTTCGCGTATTTCGCGGGCCTGGCCGGAGCGGGGATGGCGCTGCTCACGCCCGATCTCTGGTCGCCCTGGCCGTCATACCCGGCGTTGTACTTCTTCGCCGCGCACGGCGGCATCGTGGTGGCTTGCGCGGTGCTGGTCTTCGGCGATGGCCGGCCGTTCCGGGCGGGCGCGATCCGGCGCGCCTTCGCGCTCCTGATGGGCTACGCGGCCGCCGTCGGCGCCTTCAACGCAGTTTTCCGCACCAACTACATGTACCTGTGCTCGCGGCCGCAGAACCCGTCCTTACTCGATTGGCTGGGCCCGTGGCCGGTGTACTTGGGCGGCGGCGCCCTTGTCGGGCTGGCGTTATTCTGGCTGCTCTGGCTGCCTGTGCGGCCGCCAAGGTCGACAGAGTTGGCCGGAGAGGGTGTCTATCCAGCCAGACGGATACTGAAGTAAAGGCCGGCGAACAGCAGAACGGAAAGCACGGCAATCACGACGCCTTCCACGATGCGTTCGGCCGGTGTGAGGTGTTCGTCTCTTCGGACATGATCTGCAAGGCTGTCAAACATATCCCACCTCCCAAGTCTTCCCGCCTTCATTCTACATCCATCTACAAGCTGTAAAAGTTGGTATTTCGGACTTGGCCGGGACTCCGGATTCCCAAACCGACCTGCAGGTTCACGGCTGATAGACTTCAGCAATGACGCTGGACGATCTCAAAACCCTTCTCGACTTCCATTACTGGGCACGCGACCGAGTATTGGACGCCGCGGCCAGGCTCACGCCGGAGCAATTCAGACGCGATCTAGGCAGCAGCTTCCCGTCGGTTCACGACACCCTCTCCCATATCTACTCAGCGGACCGGGCATGGTGCGATATCTGGCACACGGGTTTGCTGGCGGCGATGCCGGGATTCGAGCCGTTTCCGGACCTGGCCCACCTGCGGGAGGCGTGGACTGCGATTGAAGGGAAGATGCTCGCATTCCTGAACTCGCTTGGCGAAACGGATGTGAACCGTGCGATGGAGTATCGACTGCCGAACGGCGCGGCCAGTTCGTTTCCGATCGGGCAGATGGTGCAGCATGTGGTGAATCATGGGACTTATCATCGCGGGCAATTGACGACGATGTTCCGCCAGCTCGGCGTCGAGCCGGCCCAGAGCATGGACCTGATCCGATACTACCGGGAGCGCTCGCGGCAGAGGTAGCGCCTGCGACGGACAGCGCTCCGGCCGCCACTTTCTCCCAGCCCGCGTCTACTGCCAGCCGCCGCCCAGGGCTTTGTACACCTGCACGAAGGAGAGCAGTTCTCCCAGGCGCAGGCGGGCAAGGGCCAGGCGCCCCTGGAATAGGTTGCGCTGAGCATCCAGCACCTGCAAGTAGCTATCGAGGCCGCCCTGGTACCGCAGGTCCGACAGGCGCGTGGTCTCGGTCAGGGCACGAACCAGTTGATCCTGCTGCTGGCGCTGTTCGCGGGTGCGGCTGTATCCCACCAGCGCATCCGACACCTCCCGCAACGCCGTGTAGATGGACTTCTGATACGCGATCGTCATCTCCCGCTTCTGCGCTTCCGACAGGCGCACGCCCGAGCGGATCTGGCCGCCAGCGAAGATCGGGGCGATGGCGGAGGGCGCCGCGTTCCAAAAACGCGCCGGTCCGGTGAACAGATCCAGCAGAGAGCGGCTCTGGCCGCCGAGGAAACCGGTCAGGGAAATCTGCGGGAAGTAATAGGTCTGGGCGACGCCGATCTGGGCGTTGGCGGCGATCAGCAGGTCTTCGGCCTGGCGGATGTCGGGCCTTCGTTCGAGCAAGGCCGAAGGCAATCCTGGCGGGACCTCCGGCGGCAGGCCGAAATCATCCACCGCGCGAGCGCGCGCGATTTCCCCGGGGGCTTGGCCGAGCAGCAGGTTTAAGGCGTCTTCGGCCTGCCCGATATCGTTCTGCGTGCTGGCAATCTGGGCGGTGGCGGTATAGAGGAGTTGTTCGGCCTGGTGCACATCCAGTCCGGACGCGGCGCCGCCGTCATGGCGCAGGCGAATCAGGCGGAGGTTGTGCCCGGCGATGTCGCTGGTGGCGCGCGCAATCTCCAGTTCCAGGTCGCGCTCGCGCAGGGTGAAGTACGCGCCCGTCACATCGGCGACCAGGGAGACGATCACTCCGCGCCGGCCTTCGTTGGTCGCCAGATACTGCGCGCGGGCCGATTCCGACAGGCGCCGGACGCGGCCCCAGAGGTCGATTTCCCAGGAGAGAACTCCCCCGGCTTGGGTGTAGCTGGCATCGAGGGATGAATTGGCGGGCACCATGGGATTGGAGCCAATGCGCGACGGCCGGTTTGCAACAAAGCTGCTCTGGGCGCCGAGGGACGGGTAGCGATCGGACTGCGCGATCTGAAAGCGCGCGCGCGCCTCCTCGACCCGCTCCGACGCGATGCCCAGATCGAAATTGTGTTCGAGCGCGGTGGTGATGAGTTGTTGGAGGGTGGCGTCTTCAAACAACTCGGACCATTTTTTGTCGCCCAGCGTCGCCGCCGAGGAGTCCGCGCCGGCTCCGTGAAAGGTCTCCGGCAGGGGGACCACCGGCCGCCGGTAGTTCGGCCCGACGGCGCAACCGGCCAGCAGCAGCGCCGAGCCAAGCAGCAGGAATGGATGTCTCATTGGGCCTGCTCCGGAAGAGGATGGATGGCCGCGGCGGGTTTGCGTCCGCGCTCGGCAACCCGCTGGATGACCACATAGAGAACGGGCACGATGAAGATCGCCAGCAGCGTGGCCGCGTTCATGCCGCCGAAAACGGCGTTGCCCAGAGAGCGGCGCGACGCGCCTCCGGCCCCGTGCGCGATCAGCAGCGGCGTAACCCCGAGAATGAAGGCGAACGAGGTCATCAGAATGGGACGCAGCCGGAGGCGGGCGGCTTCCACGGCCGCGGCGGTAATCGAGCTTCCGCTTTCGTGCTCCATGCGGGCGAACTCCACGATCAAGATGGCGTTCTTGGCGGCCAGGCCGATCAGGGTGACGATTCCGATCTGCGTGTAGATGTCGTAGGGGTAGGAACGAAGCCAGGCCGCGCAGAGAGCTCCGAACAGACCCAGCGGCAGGGCGAAGAGCACGGCGAACGGGATCGACCAGCTTTCGTAGAGCGCTGCCAGAAACAGAAACACAAGCACGGCGGCAAAGCCGAAGATCACGCCCTCATGGCCTTGGGCTTCTTTCTCCTGATAGGTGGTGCCGGTCCATTCGAAACCATAGCCGGCGGGCAGCGCCGTGGTCGCCACCTGCTCCATGGCGTCGCTGGCCTGACCGCTGCTGTAGCCCGGGGCGGGTCCTCCCAACACTTGAATGGCCCGGAACCGGTTGTAACGGTAGATCACGTCCGGTCCGGCGGTGGCTTTCACAGTGGAGAGCGTGGCGAGCGGCACCATGTTGCCGTCGCTGTTCCGCAGGTAGAAGCGGTTCATGTCATCCGGCTGGCTGCGAAACTGCGGCTCGGCCTGCACCAGCACCTGCCAGGTCCGGCCGAACACATTGAAGTCATTCACGTAGAGGCCGCCCAGAAAGGTCTGCAAGGTGTTGTAGGCGTCGGTGACGGGAATGCCGAGGGTCTGGACCTTGGCGAGATCCATGTCCACCTTGTAGGCGGGAACGTCGGGGCGGAACGTGCTGATGACGTTTCCGAGCTCGCGGCGGCCGCGCGCGGCCTGCGACAGCAGGTCGGCTGCCTGCGCCAAGTCTTGCACGCTGCCGCCCGCGCGGTCTTCGAGCATAAACTGGAACCCTCCCGTCATGCTCAGACCCATGATGGGAGGCAGGCCGAAGGCGAAGGTGTAGGCCTCCGGCACCCTGGCGAACTCGGCTTGCGCCCGCGCCAGAAGCGACTGCAACTGGAGTTCCTTCGTGCTGCGTTCATCCCACGGCTTCAGGCGGGCGATGACGGTCGCCACGTTCGGGCCGTTGGTGCGGGTGGTGACATCGATGCCGCCAATCGTGAACAAGCCCGCTACGCCGGGCAGGCCAGCCACGATCTTCTCGATTTTGTGGGTGGCGGCATCGGTGCGTGCGGACGAAGCGCCGTCGGGAAGCCGGACGGCCACGAAGATCACCCCCTGATCCTCGTCGGGGAGGAAGCCCGTGGGAAGCCGGTGGAAGAGCAGTCCGGCCGCCCCCCAGAAACAAGCCAGGCCGAGCAGCGCCAACGCGGACTTGCGGATGAGCGTGCCCACACCCTCGAGATACCGGATCCGGGTCCACTCAAACATCCGGTTGAAGGCGCGGAAGAAAAACGCCGGCCCGCCGGCGGCCTGCATTTTTGGCCGCAGGATGAGGGCACTCAGCGCGGGGCTGAGGGAGAGGGCATTGAACGCCGAGATCAGAACCGAGGCGGCAATGGTCAAGGCAAACTGCTTGTAGATCTGGCCGCTGATGCCGCCCAGGAACGCCACGGGGATGAACGCGGCTGCCAGAATGCAGGCGATGGCCACCACGGGCGCCGAAACCTCGCGCATGGCCTGGATGGTGGCGTCGCGGGGGGCCATGCCGTCATCGATGTGGCGCTGGACGGCCTCCACCACGACGATGGAATCGTCCACCACGATGCCGATGGCCAGCACCAGGCCGAACATGCTGGTGAGATTGATGGAGAATCCCAGCAGGGGGAACAGTGCAAAGGTGCCGACGATGGCCACCGGCACCGTGAGCATGGGGATGAGGGTAGCACGCCAATTCTGGAGGAAGACGAAGACCACGAGGATGACCAGCCCGGTGGCGATGAACAGCGTCTGCCGGACCTCACTGATGGCTGCCCGGACAAACACCGTGGAGTCATAGGGGATCGAGTAATCGAGCCCTTCCGGAAAATTCTTCTTGGCCTGCGCCATGAACTTGCGGACGCGGTCGGCCGTGGCGACGGCGTTGGCGCCGGGCGAAAGGTACACGATCAGGTTGCCCGCCGCCTGCCCGTCCACGCGGCTGAAGCCGGAGTAGCTCTGGGCGCCCAGCTCCACCCGGCCGATATCGCGGATGCGCAGCAGAGACGTGTCCGGACGCGCGCGGAGGATGATGTCGTCGAACTGTTGGGGATCGACCAGCCGCCCGGGCGCCGTGACGGAGTATTGGAAGTCGGTGGTGGACGGCGTGGGCGGCTGCCCGAAGGTCCCGGCCGGGTTCTGGCGGTTCTGCGCCTGGATGGCGTTACTGATATCGGTGGCGGTGATTCCGAACTTCGCCATTTTGTCGGGGTTGACCCAGACCCGCATGGAGTAAATCTGGTTGGAGGCCAGGCGGGATTCGCCGACGCCGTCCAGGCTGGCCACCTGGTTGAGCAGATTGATCTGCGCGTAATTGTTCAGAAAGAGCGTGTCGAAGCGGTTGTCTTTCGAAATCAGGCTGATGCTGGTGAGGAACGCGCTGGACACTTTGCGCACGGTGACGCCCTGGCGTTGCACCTCCGGGGGCAGGCGCGGCATCGCGATATTGACGCGGTTCTGCGTCTGCACGGTGGCGATGTCCGGATTGGTGCCGAGCCGGAACGTGACCTGAATGCTGAGGGAACCGTCGTTGCCGCTCGAGGAAAGAAAATAGAGCATGCCGTCGAGGCCGATCAACTGTTCTTCGATGGGCTGGGCCACGGTTTTTTCCAGATCCTGGGCGTTGCCGCCGAGGAAGTAGGCGCTGACCTGGACGATGGGGGGCACCACTTCCGGATAGTTCGCGATGGGGAGGCTGGGAATCGCGACGGCCCCTAAGATTACGATGACGATGGCGATCACCATCGCGAACACGGGGTGGTCGATGAAGAAGCGTGCCATAAATCAGTAGCCGGTGGGCGGCCCTCCCGACGGCGCGGCCGGCAGCGGCTTCACCAACGCGCCCGGACGCACTCGCAACTGGCCTTCGACGATCACGCGGTCCCCCGGGCGCAAGCCCTGTTCGATGACCCAACCGTCGCCCACGCGGGCGCCGGTGGTCACAGGACGGGCGGCCACGCGGTTGTCCGGCCCGACGGTGTACACCATCTGCATGCTTTGCAGCTGCTGCACGGCCCTCTGCGGCACGACCAGGGCATCCTTGCGCTCATCCACCTGAACCCGCACGCGGCCAAACTGGCCGGGCAGCACGGTGCGCTGCGGATTGGGAAAGCGGGCCTGCAGTTCGAGGGTGCCGGTCTTGGGATCCACCTGGTTGAGCGAGTTCTCAATGTGGCCGGGCCAGGGGAAATCACAGTCGTCGGCGAGCGTGAGTCTCAACGGAAGGGCGCCGCCGAACAGCCTCTGCCCGCGCTTGGACCAGGAGAGATACTCGGCCTCGGTGACTTTGATCCGGACCCAGATGGGGTCGAGCGGGACGATGGTGGTGAGCGGCTGGGGAGAGTTCGGGGTGACCAGGCCGCCGACCGGAACGAGCGAATCGCCGATCCGGCCGCTGACGGGCGCTCTAATGGTCGCGTATTCAAGGTTCAACTCGGCGGTGCGCAAGGCGGCCCTCAGGGACTCCGTTTTTCCGCCCATCGCTTCGATTTGGGTGCTGGTGGAGAGGCTGGTCTGATCGACACCTGCCTGGAGCGCCTTGACGTTGGCCTCATTGGCCTTCCAGGCCGCGGAGGCCGAGTCCAGATCCTGCCGGGAGGCGGCATCGGCGGCGACGAGCGGCGTGAGCCGGTCATAGTCTTGCCGGGCTTTGACCAGATTGGCCTGCGCGAAGGCCAGGTTGGCTTGCGCCTGCAGCAGAGAAACCTGGCGCCGGGCGAATTCCAGATCGGCCTGGCTTTGCCGGAGGTTTCCCTGGGCCTGCTGGACCGCGGCCTGGTAGGGCCGCTGGTCGAGAAGGTAGAGGACCTGCCCGGCCTGGACCTCGGCGCCCGGTTGGAACAACCACTGGTCGAGGTACCCCTCGACGCGGGCGCGCACCTCGACCATGTTGCGCGCGTAGGTCTGCGCGGCGAAGTCCGCAAAAATGGGGACGTCGGCGGGCTGGACCTCGACCACCGTGACGGGGGAGGCCGGGGTTTCGGCCGAACTCCTCCGCTGGCCGGAGGCGGCGCATCCGGTCCAGAGGAGACCGGAGAGCAGAACCACTGCGACGGTCAGTGCACGATCCATGACACATCTCCCGGCCTGGCGCGGCCGCTCCCAGCCGCCAGGCCTTTCCAGATCAGATCGAACAAGAAATCGACGTCCTCATCGGCGGTGGCGCGCGACCAACCCAGCAGGCGGCGTCCAATCCAGGCCCGGGTCATTTCGCAAACCATGAACGCGGCGGCATCCCGGGGCACGGAACGGATCTCGTGGTCGGCGAGCCCTTGATCGAGCGCGGTTTCGACCGCTTGCAACTGCTGCTGATAGAGGTTCTTGAATACTCTGCCGAGGCAGGCTGGATGGATGTTGCCGAACTCAGCCTGGTAGAGCGCAAAAAAGTCCCGGTGGGCTTCCGCGTAGCGGATCCGCGTGCTCATGAACGCCCGGATCTTCTCCGCCGCGGTGGGCGCGGCATCCATATTTCGCCCGGTCTCCGTCATCAAGGCGGCCAGCCCCTGTTTGAGGGCGGCCAGGTAGAGTTCGCGCTTGGAATGGAAGTAAACGTAGACGGTGCCTTTGGCGAGGCCGGCGGCCTCCGCGATCTCGTCCACGGACGCACCCTCGAAGCCCTTGCGGGCGAACACGCGGCGCGCGGCTTCGAGGATTTCAGCCGACCGGAACTCAGCGACCACTTCCTGCTTGGTCTTCTTGAGCGCCTGCATGACTGCCGGGTTCAGTATATCAGACTTACAGGTCTGTTTATCGAACTTGGTGCCCCCAATTCGAGGGGCGCACATCGTTTGAGAAGGTTGGATTTCGGGGCCCGGCGCACCCGCGTCGCGAAGGCTGACCGCTCACCGCACCGTGGTGGACGGCTGGAACTGGCCCGACCGGAACGCGGGCACCAGGGAGAGCCCGGTTCTTCCAAAATCCGTCAGCACCACCTGGGTCTTCCCGGTGTCGTTGTCGAAGACCTCCAAGGTTGGGGTCAGGGAGCAGTAGATGACGGGCACGGCGCTTCCCGTAACCGGCGGCGTGGTGGAGATCGTACCAGTCAGCGGCGGGAAACCGATCGTGGCGCGTATTTCCAGCCGACCGGTCGAAGCCGTAACGTCTTTGTCCCGATTCAGGTCGAAAGAGACGCTCTTGCCCGGGATCACCGTGATGGATTCGGTCTTCAGCACATTCCCCTGATCATCCAAGAAGGACACTTGGGCCGAACAGAGCGCGGCCGTCGCGAACGGAGCGGGCACACCCGGATTGAGCGCGTTGAGCCGCGCCGTCTGTCCGGTGGTCAAGCCCACCATACCCGAAGTTTGAGTTTGCGTGACCGGCGTCGGGGCAGGTGTGGTGGTCATCTGCGCCCAGGCAGCCGGGGTCCCGCCGCCGAATCCGATTGTGACCAGGCTGGCCACCAGGGTCGTCATCGTTGCTTTCATCTTGGTCCTCCGCAGTTGAGAGTCGCCTCGCGAGATCTTGGTGGTTAGAGGTTCGAAAGGCCTTCGAGGTTCCTCCGGTAAAATCCCGATCTTGTTTTAGAATAGGCTTGTCGCCGGCACAACGGGGCATGGCGTCAAGACTGGGTTGCAGGATACGGGCCCGCGGCGGCGATGAACCCGCAATGGAGTGATCGGAAGTCAACCCCAGTGTCCCAGCCTCAATCGAGATCGGTCCTTCTCCCACTGGCGTTCACGCTGGCTCTGGCCGGCCTCACCCTGCTCGGGCCGGTTCGTCAGAACCCGAGAGTCCTGTGGGCGTTTCTGGGCGCGGCGGCGGTGCTCTGCGTTTGGAACGCGGGCCTGCTCCTCCGGACGCGGCACACGGGGCGGACCCTCACGGCAGAGGTGGTCTTGAAGAAGCAGCACTACCTGCAGGCATGCGCGCAGGGCTCGGTGCTGTTGTATTGGGGCTGGTACTGGCCTCAGGTTTACGCGTCGGCCCACCTACTGCTGGCCCAACTGATCTTCGCGTACGCGTTTGACATGCTTCTCGGCTGGTCGCGGCGCGACACGTATACGCTCGGCTTCGCTCCGTTTCCCGTGGTCTTCAGCATCAATCTGTTTCTCTGGTTCAAGCCGGACTGGTTCTATTTGCAGTTTCTGATGGTGGCGCTGGGGCTGGCCGCGAAGGAGCTGATTCGCTGGAACAAGGACGGGCGGCGGGTGCACATCTTCAACCCTTCGTCGTTTCCGCTCGCGGTGTTTTCGCTGGTGCTGCTGGCCACAGGTGCGAGCGGCCTCACGTGGGGCCAGAACATCGCCAGCACGCAGTTCTATCCTCCGCAGATGTACCTGATGTTGTTCCTGATCGGCCTGCCCGCGCAGTTGTTCTTCGGCGTCACCTCGATGGTGATGTCGGCCGCGGTGACGACTTACGCGTTCGGCCTGGTCTATCACGCCGCCACCGGCATCTATTTTTTCTACGATTCCTATATTCCGGTTTCCGTCTTCCTGGGGATGCATCTGCTGTTCAACGATCCGTCGACTTCGCCGCGCACCGAGCTGGGCCGCATCATCTACGGCGCGCTGTACGGGCTGAGCACGGTGGCGTTGTACGAGCTGCTGGGAAGCGCCGGAATGCCCACGTTCTATGACAAGCTTCTGCAGGTGCCGCTCTTGAACCTGTCGATCCAGGTGATCGATCGGGCCGCGCGTTCCCGGTGGTTGCGCCGGCTCGATCCGTCGGCATTGGGAAGGTCGCTGGCGCCGCTGCGGCGCAACCTGGCGTACGTTTCCGTATGGGCGCTTGCCTTCGCGGGGATGAGCGTGGCGCAAGGCGTGGGCGACAGCCATCCCGGTCAATGGATTCCGTTCTGGCGGCAGGCCTGCGAGGAGGGGCGCGCGTATGCCTGCCCATATCTAGCCGACATGGAGCTGGGTTTCTGCAATCAGGGATCGGGCTGGGCGTGCAACGAGGCGGGCCTGATGCACATCGCGCTGTCGCGGTCGGGCGAGGATCTGCGCCGGCAGGATCCCGCGGGCGCCGCCGCGCCTCTGCGGCGCGGATGCGAACTCGGATCGGCGGCGGCCTGCCGGAACCTGGACACGCTGACGAACGGCACAGGCGCGTCCGCGACCGCGCCGCCGTCTCTGACCGACTATCCCATTATCTTGAGGGGAAGCAAGGGAGAGGTTCGCGAACAGACACCCGCCGCGCTGTTCGCGCTGGCTTGCCGGGAGGGCTGGCGGGATGCTTGCGGTGCCGCGGCCGCCGCGGTGAGGTGATGACATTGCAGACTCGTGCGAGGGGACGACGGCCCAGAAAGATCGCCGCTTTAGTTTCCGTTATCGACGTTGCCGTCCGCCGCTGATGGCCGTGCTGTTAAGCTAGTTCTCTGACCGCCTGAAGAAGTTCTAATAAAACAATTCCATTCAAAAATGTTTTGGGGCATACTTTGGGTATGGCCCGTCCAGCCCTCCGAATTGATGTCACAAACAAAGATCGGAAAGAACTGCGGAAGTTG
>JAIQFS010000065.1 GCA_020073145.1 Terriglobia bacterium | reverse complement strand
TCCGGGCTCGGGCGAAAACCGTTCGCCTTCCCGTCGGAATCACTGTTCGCCTTCAGCCCGGAATCCCGTTCGCCTTCACCCCGGAATCGTTTTCACGTTCACCCCGGAATCCTTTTCGCCTTGCCCCGGAATCCGCAAGCAGATCTGTCATATGGAGATAGTCGGCAACGGGGTCACGATTTTGAAGCATTGCCTTCCAGTCCGTCTGAAATTTCGCCCATGTTGGATCTGTCGCGATGAAACCACCAAGCGCAAGCCACTCGTCGGACTGGCCACCTACGCTTCCATCGAAATAGCAATTCATTGCGATCAATGGTCTGGCTTCGCCTAAGTGAAATCGGCCTGTCAGACGGCCCAGCTCACTCAATGGTATCGGAACAATAGGTAGGCTACCCTTTCGGGGAACGCCGATAGGAATTGAGAGGGTTGACTCGCTAGGCAGCGCCATGGCACACTCAGGGTGTCCATGGTTTCAGGATCGAACGCGCCGCGCCGCCAAGCTTGAAGCGTTCAGCCTTCCACAGTCTCTAAGCGCACTTCAAACCCAGTATAAGGGGGAAGTGTGCCCAAAACGCAAACAGATCCTCGCGCAAGCGCGTTCGGCTTAGACGATGGCGACAATCTCGCCGCTATACACCGAATGCTTTTTCATCCAGAGCCTGTTGAGGCAAGTAGTGGAAGATTGTGGCGATTTCGTGCCAAGGCAAGAAGAATATCGGCGTTCTTGGCCCAGTTGCTACACCAGCGGCCTGCAAAATGGCGTTCGTAATTCCCCTTGACGGCGTGAAGCCGAGGGATGAGCATTCGTACAGTGCTGCCAACAAGGCTTTGAAGTTTCATCCCCGCACTCTATCACCGCCGTCGTCGAAGCATTTGCTTTCCTGTGTAAAGTGCTTCATGATGATGCTGCATGGACCATATCGAGATTAGCGAGGGGTATCGAGAAGGGCTGCGATGCTTACGTTTTATACGAGACGCTGGCCCAGAGACTCGCGAGTACTTCAGCCAATTCCTCAATAGCAATACGGAACTGTTTCGCATCAAAGACGACAACGTCTTTGCAGTTGGGACAGGAGACATGGTCATTACCCTTGAGCCATCCGAACGTCTGCGCGAACTCATGGCCGCAGTGCGGGCATGGAAAGCGGAACGGGACCTCGTTCAGCAGGCTTGAGAAGTCTGGAGGATCGACCTCGGTAGGAACTAGCATTCTCTGACTCTAACACCTCCGGTCCGTCAAGTATGTTATTGCCATTCCAATGGCCTCGTAGATGCGATTCAATCCATTGGGCGGCCGATACGCACGGCGATAAGTCCGCGAAGCCCGGCCGCCCCGCAACGCCAATTTTCCGCGCAGCCGAACTGTCTTCAAAAACGATGCGCGCAGCGCCACCTTCCCACTTTTGCCCTTTGCCTTTTGATTCCCCCCCCTCAAAACACCCGTCGTTTGAGCCGCTCCACCGTGAACTTCGCCGTGTCCGCCACCGCCATCACCGCCATCACCCCCGCCTGCACAGGGTCGGTAACCACCAGATCGGCCGCGTCCGGCACGCTGCCTGCCATGTTCAGGCTGATCACCAGTAGCCCCGCCGCCCGCACTTCCCGCACCGCGGCTTCGATTTCTCCTCCCATCAGGGAACCCGCCAGCACGAGCGCCGTGGCCCGCGGCAGCCGCGCCACCGCCCGCACGGCGTCCGCCAGCTTCTGCTCGCCTACCAGCGGAATCGTATCCACCGAAATGTGTTCGCCGCGAATGTTGTGCCGGTCCGCTTCCGACACCGCCCCGATCGCCACCTGCCCCACCTGCGCCCCGCCGCCCATGATGATGATCCGCTTCCCGTAAATCTTCTGCAGCGTCTTGACGGTTTCCACCTGCTGCACGATCTCGAGCGCGCGCAGATCCGCCACCAGCTTCTCCTCGCTGCCCGGCAGCAGCACCTCGAAATACGTGCGCGCCGGATTCGGCCAATTGTCCAGAATCTCCACTGACGTGATGTCGCCTTCGTTCCGCGCAATGACCCCGGTCAATTGGTGCAGCACCCCGGTCTTACCGAGCGCATGCACCAAGATCCCAATCGGTTCCTTCTCCATGTGTGTTTTCAGTGTACCGTCTCGCCCCCTATCCGTCCGCAGCCCGACCGCTCGATTTCCACCGCGCCCCAAGCCCCGCTGCTAGAATGAAACCTATGGCGCGTGCGGAGTCGGGCGCCGCGGTCTCCGTCGAGCGGTTCTTCCAGTTCTCGCTGCTGGGGCTGGTGGCCAGCGGCTATCTCGCGGTGGCCGGTTCCGGCTATCTCGACACCCCCACCATCGTCCTCGCCGCCTTCGGCTTGGCCGCCCGCGCGCTGCTCATCGCGGGCTGGCTCCGTCTCCAGCTCTCCGAACGCTTCGTCACCGTCCTGACGCTTTCCTACATCGCCTTCTTTTCGCTCGATTATTTCCTGCTCTCGCGCGATTTCCTCACCTCCACCGTGCACCTGGTCTTCTTCCTCGCGGTGGTCAAGATCTTGACCGCCCGGACCAGCCGCGACTATCTCTACACCGCCGTCATCGCGTTTCTGGAGCTGCTGGCCGCCGCCATCCTCTCGGTCAATTTCAATTTCTTTCTCTCTCTGGCGCTGTTTCTGCTGTGCGCCATGGCCACCCTCACCAGCGCCGAGATCCGCCGCTCCCTGCACCGTACTCCTGCGGCGCCGCGCACCGGCTTGAAGCGTTTCCATCCCCGCCTCGCCGTCCTCTCGGTCTCGGTGACCGCCGGCATCCTGGTGCTGACCGGCGGTCTGTTCTTCGTGTTGCCCCGCACCGCCGACGCCGCTCTCTCCCGCCTGGCCGCGCACCGCATTCACATGCCCGGTTTTTCCGACGAGGTCACGCTCGGCGACATCGGCGAGATCAAAACCAGCTCGCGCCCCATCTTGCACGTCCGCATTTTCAGCCGCGACCGGCAGCCCGGGCTCAAGTGGCGCGGCGCGGCGCTCGCCGATTTCGACGGCAAGCGCTGGGCCAACCTCCATCCCCGCTCCGACACCATCCCCGTCGATAACGGCCATGTCGAGCTCAACCAGCCCGGACGCCTGCCCGCCTTCCGCCACCTCGGCTATCACGTCGAAATGAACGCCCTCGATACCGACGCCCTGTTCTTCGCCGGCATCCCCGAGCGCCTCGACATCCGCCAGTCCGCCGTCCTGCGCACCGACACCGGCGCCTACCGCCTGAACCAGTTGCCGCCGCCCGGGTTCCGGTACGACGCCTACAGCCGCCTCGAGGAGCAGCCCGAAAATTCTCCGCCCGCCGACGCCTCCACCGTCATGGGGCTCGCCGCCCGCCAGCGCTATCTGGAGGTGCCCCGCCTCGATCCGCGAATTCCCGCCTTGGCCCGGACCCTCACCGCCAACTCCGCCACCGACCTGGAACGCGCCCGCTCCCTCGAGCGCCACCTCCGCCGCGACTACGGCTACTCCCTGCAACTCCCCCAGCAGGAGATCGCCGACCCCCTGGCCTATTTCCTGTTCACGCGCAAACAAGGCTACTGCGAATATTTTGCCTCCGCCATGGCCGTCATGCTGCGCTCGCTCGGCATTCCCTCCCGCCTCGTCACCGGGTTTCAAAGCGGCATCTACAACCCCATCTCCGAGCTGTGGGTGGTGCGCGCCTCCGACGCCCACTCCTGGGTCGAAGGCTGGATTCCCGGCTATGGATGGACCACCTTCGATCCCACCCCGCCCGATCCCAATCCCCCCGGCTCCGCCCTGCTGACCAGCCTCGGCCTCTATCTGGATGCCGCTCAGACCTACTGGCGCGACTGGGTGGTCAGCTACGATGCGACCCGGCAGGGTACGTTGGCCGACCGCGTCGAGCAGGGCGCGCGCAGCGTGGGCGTCCGCTGGTTCGATTCGCTGGCCGGCTTGCAGACCGACTGGCAGACCTACCTCGCGGCCTGGTTCCGGCGCTTCGGCCTCCTCCTCGGCGCCCTGCTGTTCGCCGGCGCGGCGCTCGGCTTCCTCGGGCCCCCGCTGCTGCGCCTCCTGCGCCTGCGCCACCGCTTCCGCCGCGTGCGCAGCGGCCATGCCGGCATGGGCGATGCCACCCTCCTCTACCGCCGCATGCTCCACATCCTCAAACGCCGCGGCTATCAGAAGCCGCCCTGGTTTACCCCCGCCGAATTCGCGGCCTCGCTCCCCCGCGCCGAATGGGGTCGCACCGTCACCGAGTTCACCGTTACCTATAACGCCTGGCGCTTCGGCGGCCGCACCGACGTCGCCCCCCGGCTGTCCCACCTCCTCGATCGATTGGAACGGCAGGAATCGTAACCCACTCTCCCCGCCCTGCCAGGTGCTTCAGCAGATCCCCGCAGGCCTCCAGCGTCTGCCGGCCCGGAGACTCGTCGTGCAGCGCCTCCCGAATGCATTCCAGCACTTCGGCCCGTTCCGCGTCCCCAGTGCCACTCCCCACGAGGGATCGGGCCGGCCCCTCTCGGATGTCGCGCATCTCCTGGTCCTCCTGAAGTGCTTATCGGACAGGCAGTTGGGCCTAACGGAAGGCGCCCCGGAGGCCGATAAGATAAACGGAGTCCCCTATGGTCCGGCTGACGCGCTTGAATCGCGCTCCGATTGTCCTCAATTCCGACCTCATTGAACACATTGATGTGACGCCCGATACGGTCATCTCCATGACCACCGGCCAGGTCTTCCGCGTGTTGGAAACCGCGGATGAGGTCGTCGACCGGATTGTGCAGTTTCGCCGGCGGATTGCCGAGGTCCCCTCTCCGGCCGAGCCCCCCTTGGAAGGCACGGACTGTCCCGGACCGGCATCCTCCGCACAGTGAGGTGCGATGGCGGAAACACCGGATCTCAAACCGAAGGCGGTTAAGGACGACTCCCCGCCCGGGGCCAAATCCACCGCCAACGCCGCGTCCAAATCCACCCCTCGAGGCGGCGGCTTCAAACCGGATCTGGCCACCGTGGCCGGCCTCGGCCTGGCGTTCTCGGGCATCCTCGGCGGACTGCTTCTCGAAAAGGGCAGCATCCAGGATGTGGCCCAGGCCACCGCCGCCATGATCGTCTTCGGCGGCACCATCGGGGCAGTCCTGGTGACCTGCCCGCTGCCCGTCTTTCTGCGCGCCGTCAAGGCCTTGCGCCATATCTTCCTCGAGCAGGCCGTTTCCCCCGCCGACACCATCGATACGCTCATCCGGTTCGCCACCAAAGCGCGTAAGAACGGGATCGTCAGCCTGGAAGCCGAGGCCGAGCACTTGGCCGACCCGTTTCTGCGCAAAGCCCTCAACCTGGCCGTCGATGGAACCGACCTGAACGAACTGCGAAAGATGATGGAGATCGATATCGAGCTGAGCGAGCACGAGAACGAAGCCGATGCCAAAGTGTGGGAGGCCGCCGGAGGCTATGCCCCCACTGTCGGCATCATCGGCGCGGTCATGGGCCTGATTCAGGTGATGAAGCACCTGGACGACATCAAGGAAGTCGGCCACGGGATTGCCGTGGCCTTTGTAGCCACAGTCTACGGTGTCGGCTCGGCCAACCTGTTCTTTCTACCCGCGGGCAGCAAGCTGCGCGCCCGCATGCATCGAGCCCGGGTCCTTAAGGAAATGGTGCTGGAGGGCGTCGTAGGCATCGTCGAAGGGCTCAACCCCACTTTGATCCGTCTGAAACTCGAAGCCTTCAACCAGGAGAAGGCCGAGCCCAAGAAGGAGAAGGATAAGCAGGAGAAATCGGCGGCCCCGGCCAAAGCAGCCACGCCGGTCAAGCCCCCAGGTTCGCCGGCGCCGGCCTCGGCGGGAGGGTAGCGTGAAGAAAAACAGGGCCCCCCATCACGAAAACCACGAACGGTGGCTGGTCTCCTATGCCGACTTCATCACGCTGCTCTTTGCCTTCTTCGTGGTCATGTTCGCCACCGCGCAAAAAGACAAATCCAAGATCAAAGACGTCTCGGTGGCGGTGCGCGATGCCATCGAGCACGGCCAGCTCACGGCTGCCATCACCGGCATTCTGAACCACACCCGGACTCCCCCCCAGGGCAAAGGCGATACCCGCCAGAAGGCGCCACCGCCGGACGCTCCCGGAACACCGGGCCAATTCCTGCCCAAGCTCGACTTGCCGCCCACGCCGCCGCCCAAAACCCCGGCGGCCACCCAGGCCGATCTGTTGAAATCTCTGGGGAAGCTGGAGCAGGGCCTGGACGTGGAGCTGAAGACCGGCAAGGTCATGCTCAAGCTGGACCGGCGCGGACTGGTGATCAGTCTGCGGGAGGCGGCCTTCTTTGCCTCCGGGGACGATGCCATCAGCGGCTCCGGCTATCGCATCATCGAGAAGATTGCCCAGGTGGTCGCCACCCTTCCCAACCCGCTGCGCCTGGAAGGCCATACCGATTGGGTGCCTATCCACAACTCCCGGTTCAAAAGCAATTGGGAGCTTTCCGTGGCCCGTAGCATTGCGATGCTGGAACTGCTGAACCAGCGCTACCACTTTCCCACCGGGCGGATGTCGGTGGCGGGCTTCGCCGAAAACGCGCCTGCCGACACCAACGAAACCGAAGAAGGGCGCGCTCACAACCGCCGCGTGGATGTGGTGGTGCTCTCGGCCGAGGCCCTGACCGGAGAGCCGCCCACGCTCAAGCCGTAACCGCTACAGACGGGTCTCGATATGGCCGCTCTGGGCGGCCGGATGGCCCTTGTAGGCGGCGGCCACCTCGAGCTCGTGGTAGCGAGCCCGCAGGTGCGCCCGCGCGCCGAGCAGCGTCCGCCGGCTCCACTCCATCAGCGCGCGTGCCTCCTCCCTCTGGCCGGCCGAGAGCATGCCCGCTTCAATCGCCTGCCGCAGGTGCTTGGCGTAGTCGTTCCACTGGGCCAGCGCCTTCCGATACTCCTCGCGGCCAATCGCCTCGCGAATGTATTCGGCTTCGGCGTTCATGGCGGCCTATTTGTACTGTTGGTCGGCGACCTGCATGGCCTGGAACATGCCGCTGATCATGGAGTACTGCTGCTCCATCGCGGCGATGAGCGCGTCCGCCGCCGACATCTGCTCCAGCAGCCGTTGCTGCAACTGGTCCACCTGGTCCTGTTTGGTGCTGATGCGGGTATTGGTGTCGGTGATGCGGTTCTGGACGCCCGATTCGACGGCCGCGAGCGTACCCGACACCGGGTCCAATAGAGCGGTCAGGCTGTCGCTCGCCGTCTTCAGGAATCCGCCGCCAGTGGCGGAGCCCAGGAAGGAAGCCACTCCGGCGGAGTTGCTCAGATCGGCGCCGATCAGAGTGAACGGGCTAAACGTCATGTGGCCGGTTTGATCCAACGTCAGGCCCAGGCCCGCCAGCCCGCCGATCGGGCTGCCCAGGGAAGAATACGTAGCGATGCCGCTCAAAGTCTGGGAGAGCGCGTTCACCACGGTCTCGCCCGCTAAGGCGCCGGAACTCATCCCATGCTGTTTGTCCACTTCATCCACCGCGGCGTTGTAAGCCGCGGCGAAAGCGGACAGCGCGCTGCTCAGAGCCGCGGTGGAACGGGTTACCGTGAGGTTGACGGGGGCGGTGTCGGCCGCCAGCAGAGTCACGGTGACCCCCTCGGCGATGGAAACCGACCGCGATGAGCTGTGCACGTGGACGGTTGAGTTGTTGACCACATACTCGGCCTGGGCCCCGGCGGTCCCCGTTTGCAGACTGGCGGCATTGTCCAGGATGTCGGGTTTCCCGGTGCCGAGCTGGACCGCCTGCAGCGAAATGCGATAGTCCGGTGCCGCGCTCGGCCCCACGTTGACCACAATCGCCCGCACTTGGTCGCTGTACCGCGAGTTGATGGCCGCAGCCACGCTGCTCAGCGTATTGTCGGCCGGAGCGATCGCCAGTTTGGTGGCTCCGTTATCCAGCGTGAGCTCATAGGTGTGCGCGCCCGTGCCGTCCCAGGCGTTGGTCGTCATGCTGGCGCCATAGGAGCCGGCGCTCACGACGTCGACCGAGTAGGTGCCCTCCATGGCCCCATCGCCCAGGCTGACGCTGAGCTTGGTCGGATCCGACACCGTGGCCTGATAGGCGGCTCCCCCCATGGCATTCTGGATCCCCTGCACGGCGCTCTGGATCGCCGCGAACTGGGTGCCCATTCCTGTCAGCGCCGTGGATTGACTTTTCAGGTTGGTCAGGTCGTTGTTGAGCTGGGTGATGGGCAGAGAGGCCATCTGTACGGCACGCGTAATCACACTCTGAAAATCCTGCGAGAACTGGCTGCTGCCGGTGAAGCCGACGTTGCTGGTGGTCCCCATAACATACTCCAGGGCGGGACCGAGCGCGGGGTCCGGTCCAGCCCGAAGGTTCAGGATCCGGACGGGACGCGAGTGCCCCGCCCGATCCGGTTAGCGGTTACGGTTAGGCCCGAAGCAGCGCGAGCACCGCCTGCGGGGCCGTGTTGGCCTGGGCCATGGCAGCCATGGTGGCCTGCTGCAAGACCGAAGCTTTGGTGAGGTTGGCCGCTTCGGCCGCGATGTCGGCATCGCGCAATTGCGATTCCGCCGAAGAAAAGCTGCTGATCTGCGATTGCGCCAGACCGATGGCGTAGCCCAGCTGGTTCTGGCTTTTGCCGACGGCGGCCTGGGCCGCGCCGAGCGAGCGGACCGCCGCCGTGATGGCGGTGATGGCCGTGCTGGCGCCGCCGGAGGTGCTGATGTCGAGCGAGCCGCCCGTGCCCACCTTGGTCGAAGACACCGTGCCGCCCGACGGCACGGTGATGCCGGTGCCGGTGGTGGTCGAGCCTACGTTCAGGCTGAAGTTCTGCACCGAGCTGACGAACTCGATTTTCTCGGTGCCCGTGGGGCTGTTGATCTTCACGGCGGCGATGCTCTTCAGCGTCGCATCCGTGGTGGCCTGGATCTGCGTGTTGATGCTCTTGATGGCCTGATCAATGTCCTTGGCATTGGTTTGATTGAGCGAAATCACCAGGCTGTGGTTGGTGCCGCCGGCGTCGGCCGAGAGCGTCAAGGCCTGGGCGTCGGAACCGTAAGTGATGGCGGAGAAGGTGAGCGGCGCCGCCACGCCGCTGGCGCCGAGCTGGTATTCGCCATTGGCATCCTGATAGGTGAAGGCCGCCGAGGCGGCCGTGCCCGGACCGGCATATTGGTTGATCGCGTTGATGGCCGCGCCATTCCAGAAGCCGCCGGTATTGACCGTGCCGACGCTATTGCCGACCCCCACCCGGAACAGGGTTCCATTGGTCGAGATCAACTGGAGTTTGCCGGTGCCGTCATTCTGCGCGATGATCCCGGCCTTCTGCCAGGCGCTGCCGGTGGCGGCCGCGATGGCCGCGTTCGTCTTGCTGACGTAACCGGCGATGTTATTGTCGGAGGCGACCAGCAGAGCCACCGTCAGCCGCGTGGTCGGCCCGCCCCCTACCGAAAGATCCAGGTAGAGACTGCCGTTGGCGGTCAACACGTCCGAGGCGACGGTGGCCGCGGCGGTTACGGTGGACGATTCCACGCCCGTGAAGTTGCCGTATCCTAAGCTGTTGAGCGGGTCGCCGGCAATGCTGACTTTCAACGCGCCGCCCACCGAGCTGGCAAAGTTCAGGGTGGAGCCGGCGGTGGTGGCCTGGATGCCCGCCGCGATCATGTCGGCCCGGGCATTGACGATGCCCATCACCGCGGTGGCGGCTGCGGCCGCTGTGCCCGCGGCGACGGCGGCCGTAAAGGTGACGGGCGCGGTCAAGCCGCCCCCTTCCACCGTCAGCGTCAGGGTGGTGGCGCCGGTGAAGTTGCCGCCCTCGGCCGCGCCCAGCAGGGTGCTGGTCAGCGTGCTGCCCACGCCCGTGGAGGCGGTGGCGTTGCCCAGAAGGGCGTTTCCTAACTGATCTCCTGCTCGCACCTGGAATGCCGTGCTGGCGGAATTGAATTGCAGCACCTGGTTGCCGGTGGTCGCATCCTTCACCACCGAGGCCGTGATTCCGGCCGCGGCCAGCGCGGTATTGGAAACCCCCGCCGCCGTGAGGGCGGCGTTGGCCGCCGTGGCCAGCGTGGTCCCATCGGTCACCGAAGAGGTGGCGACATCGATGTTGATGCCGTCGCCGAACCCGGGACCATACACAATGAACCGCGCATACCCGGTGTTCGCCACCGAGTTGCCGGCTCCTTTGATGAGCGCAATTTCCGCCGTCGACAGATCGAAGTTGGTTTTACCGGTCTGCATGCCGTTCAGGCCCAGGCTGGCGGAGTCCACGGTGGCCTTGCTGAGGTCCATGCTGATCGTGCCGTTGGTGATCAGCGCGGCATTGGTGGCGCCGGTTCCGCCGCCCAGATACACGGCGAGCGACTTCGCAAATCCGCCGCCGGTGTTCAATCCGATGCCCTGCGCCTGCCGGTCGATTTCACCGACCAGGGTGTTGAACTCGTTGTTGAGCACGGTGCGGTCGCCGGTGAAGGTGGCCGACCCGGATTGCGCGGCCAGGGTCTTCAGCCGGTCGAGCATCTTGGAAATGTTGCTCATCCCGCCGTCCATGATCTGCAGCTGGGCCACGCCGTCGTTGGCGTTGCGGACGCCCTGCGTCAACTCGGCCGTGTCGCTGCGGAACTTGTTGGCGACCGCCAGACCGGCCGCGTCGTCACCGGACTGGTTGATGCGGTAGCCCGACGTCAAACGCCGGATGGTCTGGCTCTGAAAGTTACCGTTGACGCGCAGGTTTTCTTGCGCGATCAGGGAGTTTACGTTGGTTTGAATCGAAAATGGCATAGTGAAGTCCTTTCCTGATGTGGTGCCGGCATCTTGCCGGACACTGCGCTCATCGGCCGGACCGCGGGGAACTTGAAGCAGCCGGCCGGAAGTGCGTGATCAGACGGGATAAGGCCGCTTCCGAACGCGCCGAAGCGGCCTGGTTCTCCTCCCGTACCAGCTTGACTTCGCGGGCGATCACCGCCAGCTCCCGCGGCGCCCGGATCCCTACTTTCACGCGCGAGCGGCCAATGTGTGCGATGACCACTTCGATGTCGTCGCCGATCAGGATGGTCTCTCCTTCCCGGCGCGCCATCATGAGCATACCGGCGCCTCTTCGGGCACCAGAACGTGCTGGTGCGAATAGGCGGCATCGTCCGCTACGGCCTGCACCGCCTGGCGGTTCGTCAGATTCACGACCACCGGGGCTAAGAGGTTCGCCGTAGGGCCACTCTCCCGAAGCGAGATCACCGTCAGACACAACACATCCTCGCCGATCTGCAAGGCGCGCCCCACCGGCAGCCCGACGCGTCTCCGGTCTTCGTCGTTCACCTGCAAGCGGTAGCGTTGGTCTACCACCAAAACCGGCAGGGTGATAAAGCACAAACCAGGGTCTTCCAGACTCTGCAGGAAGATAAGCGGTGCGCTGTCGGGAAACTGCAGGGCCAGAAACTGCCGGCGCTGGTCAAAGCCCGGCAATCCGGCGGGAAACTCGACCACCGCTTCCGGCTGATAGGAAACGATTCCAAAGTTCTTCGTGTCAAAAGATGGCATGACGCCTCACTAGCCCGGTAATCGGCAAGGAGGCGGGAATCTTTAGGAAACCCCGGGCAGGATTTCGATCTGGTCGATGAAGCCGATGACGGCCATGTCGATGGGGGTTGCCGGGCGGCCGACGGCGCTCGAGGCGGCCCACCCGTCGGTGGCCAGCAGCACGCGGTCACCCACGCCGGCGTCGACCGCGTCGAGCGCCAGAACGGCGTCGCCTCGATCGCTGCCATCCAGATTGAGGGGTTGTACGACGAGGATCTTACGCCCTTCGTGGCTGGGGTGTTTCTGAGTCGCGACTAACTCGCCGATGACGCGGGCGATCAACATGGTCCGCTCCGGTTGACGTGAATCTCATCCACGATTCCCACGATGGTGGCATCAGCCGGCACGGCTTGCGGGAGGAAGGGCATGCTGGCTTCGCGGCCGCGCACCCAATAGACCAGTTCGCCGGCTCCGGCCCCGGTCGAATCGGTGCACACCAGGCGCTTGCCGGTATTTTTCAATTCGGGAGTGAGCGGCTGCACCAGCAGGAATCGGCGGCCTTCGAGCGACGGATTCTTGGCAGTGGCCCAGACACACCCGATGACACGGCCGAGGAGCACGGGGTCAATCCAGGCGCACGTCGTCGACAATGCCGACGATGGCGGTATCGACGGGCGTATCCTTGCAGCCTTCGGCCATGCGGGCCGAGCTGCCGGAAACGGCGAGGACGCGCTCGCGGTAGCCGGCGCCGACGCTATCGACCGCGACCACGTACCCGGCCTCATCTTTGCCTTCCGGAGACACGGGCTTCAAGATGAGGAGCTTCTTGCCTTCCAGGCGAGGATCTTTCCGAGTGGCCACGACGGTGCCCACCACGCGCGCCAGAATCATGACGCTACTTGGAGGCGGCGGCCGCCTGCGATTTACCGATCGGGAGCACGTCTTCCAGGCTCTGATGCGGCCGGGGAATGACGTGCACGGCGATGAGCTCGCCCACCCGGCGGGCGGCGGCGGCGCCGGCGTCGGTGGCCGCGCGCACGGCGGCGACATCGCCGCGCACCATGGCGGTGACGTAGCCTGACCCGATCTTTTCCCAGCCGATCAGATTGACCTTGGCCGCTTTCACCATGGCGTCGGCGGCTTCAATCATGGCCACCAGACCGCGTGTTTCGATCATTCCTAACGCTTCACCCATCGTTGTTCTCCCGAAAGACTCTGCCCGCTGCCTCATGGCCGCGGCTGGTTTGCGAACCCACGCCCATCCGCCGGCGATTCGGCCGCGAACGCCCGATGCCGCATGGTAGCAGGCTTGGGACAGCGAAGCCAGCCACCCGGCGCCGTTTTCTAAGCCAGGCCGCGGGCTCGCAGGGCTTCATCCACCAGCCCGATCAACTCGCTGCGCGTGACGGTAAACCGTTCGTCGCCGTATTCTTCCGCCACCACCGGACAATCGGGCTCGCCGGCGGAGCGCGACTTCACCCCGTAGCGGGTGCGCGAATCCAGCAGCTTGTCGACTTCCACCCGCGGCAACACCTTGGGGCCGCCCAGCAACTCGGCCACCAGTTGAATGCGCGCCGAGTGCTCCACCGTCTCCATGCGGAAATAGGCCTGAAACACATCTTCCCCGTAGCACACGGCGCCGTGGTTGGCCATCAGCAGCGCGTTGTGTTTGGGGATGAGCGGACGCATGGGCGCGGTCAGTTCGTGGGTTCCGGGCAGGCCGTACTCGGCAATGGGGATGCATCCGAAAGAGATGACCACTTCCGGCAGCAAGGCCAGGTTGAGGGGCTTGCCGGCGGTGGCGAACCCGGTGGCCACGGGAGGATGGGCATGCACCACGGCGCGGATGTCGGGCCGCAGATCGTAGATGGTGAGGTGCATGTCGATTTCGGTGGTGCGCTCACGATGGCCGGAGATCTTGCGGCCCTGGCGGTCGAGCACGATCAGATCGCCGGGCTCCATCATCCCTTTGCACATCCCGGTGGGGGTGGACAGGATGCGCTCGGCATCGAGCCGGAGGGTGATGTTGCCGTCGTTGGCCGCCACCCACCCCTTGTCGAAGGCCAGGCGGCCGATGCGGACGATGTCGTCGCGGTACTCGCGCTCGGTTTTCATGCTGCGGGATCTTTGATTGTATCAGAATGCCATTCCCCAATCGGCGAGCCAACGGGTTGTAAAATGAACCAGATGGAAACCCGCCGCATGTGCCCGAACTGCCGGGCATTTATCACCACCAAGGACCGCGTGTGTCCCTACTGCAATGAGAAGGTGGGCCCGCCCGCCGTGGAACGGCGCAATCCTACCGCGCTGCTGGGAGGCCTGATTCCGCACTTCCGTTTCACCACCGTGATCCTGCTGGTGGTCAACTTCGGAATGTATTTGGGCACGGTGATTTACAGCATGCGGTCGGGGAACACCGACGCCTTTTGGAACATCGACATCCAGACGCTGCTGGATTTCGGGGCCAAGTTCCGGCTGTACATTGCGGCCGGGCAGACCTGGCGTCTGGTGACGGCCGGGTTTCTGCACGGCGGTCTGATGCACATCGGAATGAACATGTGGGTGCTGTTCGACGTGGGCGCGCAGGTGGAAGAGATTTACGGCACCAGCCGCATGCTGACCATTTATTTCGCCGGCAGCGTACTGGGCTTCGTGCTGAGCACGCTGTGGAGCGCGGGGGTTTCGGTGGGCGCGTCGGCGGGTTTGATGGGGCTGATTGGGGCCATGATCGCGGTGGGCGCGCATCACCGCAGCGCCATGGGGGCCGCCATCCGCAGCCACTATCTCCGCTGGATGATTTACATTCTGATCCTCGGCGTCCTGCCGGGTCTGCATATCGATAACGCGGCCCACGTGGGCGGACTAGCCGGAGGCTTTGGGATCGCCTACACGGCCGGTTTCCCGCGCGCCCAGGGCTCGTGGCAGGAGCGGGTCTGGCAGGTGGCGGCGGGGGCGTGCCTGGTGATGACCGCCATCAGCTTTTACCACATGTACGAGTGGCTGATGCGCGCCGGCCAATAATGCCTCTGGTTAACCAAAGGGCAGGTTGAGGTTTCGTTTGGGGGAGGCTACGATGAAGGGGCATGAGACTACGTACGTTGGCGCTGGTGCTGGCTTTGGCCTGCGGCTTCACAACGACGGTGGAAGCGCGGCACCGGCCGGCCTCGTCGGCCCGCAAAGCCAAGAAGTTCAAGACGCCCAAAGGCAAGAAATACAAAGCCCGCAAAGTCCAGCGGCACCGCTAGCCGCGTCATGACCACGGGCCTCGAGATCCGGCCCGCGGCCGAAGCGGACGTAGCCGCGATCGTGGCGCTGATCCGCGCCCTGGCGGAATACGAAAAAGCCGCTCCCGGCGCCGTTTCCCTCACCGACGAACTGCTGCGCGAAGCGCTGTTTGGAGCGCGGCCCGCGCTCGAAGCCCTGGTGGCCACCGTGGCGGGCGAAATCGGCGGATACGCGCTGTTCTTCCACAACTTCTCGTCGTGGCGCGGCCGACGCGGCCTCTATCTGGAGGACCTGTTCGTGCGGCCGGAACTGCGCGGCCGCGGGATCGGTCAGGCGCTGTTCGCCGAGTTGACGCGCCTCGCCCGCGAGCGCAGCTGCGCCCGCATCGAGTGGGTCGTGGTGGATTGGAATAGCCCCGCGATCGGGTTTTATCAATCGCAGGGCGCCGCGCCCATCGAGGGATGGACGCTTTGGCGGGCGGACGTGCCGCCCGCATAGGGCCGCCCACGCGCCCCCAACTCCGTTTACACCACGAAAAGTGCGAGGCGTCCCGCCAGCCGAAGCGCCCCTGGCGGAGAACCTGACGGTGAGCCCGGCCGGCGACACGGTTTCCGTCTCGTTCACAATCGAGGAAAGTCGATTGTCGGACGCGGTGAAGGCCTTTGGTGCAAGGCACGAAGCAGGACCTGTGGAATGAAAATCCCGGGGTGTGTCCGATATCGGCCGGTGGCCTCGCGGCTCAGAGATGGAACTGCTGCCTGGACTGGAGGCTCACTGACTCTTCTTGACGACGAGTTCGAAGGCCTGGCCGCCGGCGTCGCCGGAGAGCTTGATCTGATCGGTGGAAACCACACCCTTATAGTTGAGGGTGAACGGCATGCCGCCGAAATCGAGCGTGACCGAAAACGTGATGTTGGCGCCATCCACTTTGCCGTCTTTGATGGCGATGTTGTTGCCGTCCATGCCCAGCATGGAGCCGGTCAGCGCGGCGCGATCGGCCTTGAATTGAAAGGTGACCGGGAAATCGCCGTTGGGGGTGTTGACGGAGCCGGTCCATTTTCCATCGACGTCAGCGGCGAAGGCCGACGCGGCCAGAAGCAGTAAACCGATTGCGAGAGAGCGAAACCTCATCCGAAATCCTCCTGGGATTGGCTCAAGTATAGCGGAATTCCGTCGCCCGCTGAGGCGATTGCGAGGCAGCTATCGCGGCGCTCCAATTTGGAGCGGGTATTCTCTCAATAGAGTACCGGCAGGAGTGGAGACGCGAACGAAGTAGAGGCCGGTTCGCGCCGCCGGCGCGGCGACGCTCGTCCCCGAAGCGGAGGGATAGAGGACGCCTTGCCACACGCGGCGACCGGAGCGGTCGACGATTTCGAGCGGGTAGGAAGGCAGCGCGGGCAGACCCTCCAGATCCGGCTGCAAGAGCAGAGGGCGTCCCGGAGGCGCCTGAGCTTCGCCGGCAACGCCGCGGGTCGTAGCCAACGTCACGGCCACCGGTGGCACCGCCACCGGTTTGGAAAAGCGGAGGCTGAGCCCAAAGGCCAGAACAGCGAGAGCGGCGGCGAGGATGAGGGCGAATCGGGGGTACATCCAGGACCGCCACCCTCTTTGCTGTTCTTCCTGCAGGCGCGCGCCCGCGCGCTGCATGGACCAGACATAAGCCTTGGTTTCGGACAACTGCCGGCGGCAGGTCTCGCAAGTCAAGAGATGTTGGGCGAGCCGCGAGGCCTCCTCTGCGCAGACCCTCCCCATCGAATAGTTCTCCAACTCCTGCTCATCCAGGTGACGATTGCCTTGCGGAGCCATGACCAGCACTTTCATTGTCGGCCCATTGCGACCTACAAGAAAAGTGCGGAGGCGGGGGCGGGAGTCTCAAGAAATCGCAAGCGGTCTAACTCACGGGAAGACCGGTGCGGTGGGCAAATCGTCTCCGGCCCAATTCCCCAAATCGAGCCTTGGCACGGGACTTAATGAGGCGGAACTGGGTTTCGGTGAGATTCATGGCGCGGCAGATTTCGGCGGCGGACTGTTCGCGGAGGTAGAAACGGATCAGGACTTCGCGGTCGCGTTTGCCGATGCTGCGCAGAATCCCGAGCGCTACGGCTTCATTCTGATGCTCGATGGCGCTGCGTTCCGGGTCGGGGTCGCGGCTGGACAAGACCGGACCGCCATCCAGATCTCTGAGGCTGCGGCGCGCCTGCACGGCGTCTTCAATGTGCGCGGCCACCTGGCGGCGCACGATGGTTCGCACGTAACCCATCAGGCGTTCGGGCTCGCGGACCACGCCTCGGCGAATGGACTGAGTCACGGAGAGGAACACATCATGGACTTTATCGTCCAGGTCCTGCGGGCCGAGTTGCCGGTAGAAGAAGAAGCGGATGCCCTTGGAGAAGACGCGGTAGAGCTCCTCCATACCGGTGGGGTCGCCGGTGCGAATGCGTTCGACCAGGTCGGGCCAAGAAGGCTCCGCGGAACCTGTCACGGAGGCGTCGGAGAGTGGAGCCGCGGGGGTCAGTCCCATGTCTCGAGTACCGTCTTTCCGGGGTTGCCGACCAGGAAGTAGGCTCCCCAATAGGTGGGGCGGGCGTGGCGGCCGCCGTCATGGATCATGTCGAGCTGCGCGTCGTGAAGGGCACGGGCGGGGTCGAGGGCCGGTCCGTCGCGCAGATTGCGATAGAGCGCGCGGAACAACGCGCCGTCGTCATCGGGGGTTTCCCAGAGACTGGCGATCACGGATTGCGCACCGGCCGCCAGCCAGGCCCGGGTCAAACCCTGCAGGCCGGTGGCCGGGAGCACGGGGCCGGCGGCGGAGTGACATCCGCTCAGGACCACGAGTCCGGCCTGGATCCGCCAACGCGATAGCTCGAAGGGGGTAAGCAATTGAGGTTCTCCGCCGGGGGCAAGGGTGAGGGCGATGAGAGCGTAGCCGGGGTGCGCGGCGGACTCGAGATAGTGAGTGGCCAAATGGACGATGGCGGGGCGGCGGCGCAACTGGGCCGCCACATTCTCGAGCGAAGCAGCGCTACCGCGCAGCAGTACGGACGGGCCGGCCCAGGCTCGGGCGCAGGCCTCGATCTCGGTGCTGCTCCCGGCCAACCGGGGTAGCGCCAACTGGGGTGCGCTGCCCGGACGGGTGCGTTCCAGGCGCGCATCGGCGCGGTTGTAGATGGGATCGGCGACTCCGACCAACAGGGGCGCGAGGGGCACCCGGTCGCGCGCCGCGGAGTCCAGCCAGTAGGCAGCGCCGGGGATGACCTCGACGGTGTGAAGCTCGGCGACGTAGACCGACCGTGGGCCGCGGCCGGTCGGCAGCGCGGCGATGGGCAGGTCAAACAGGGTTTCATCGAGCGCCAGCAGCCAGCGCGAAGCGCGTTGAAAGCGGGCGGCGAGGGGCGCGAACAGGGTGGCGTACAGATCGGCGGAGCGCCCGGCGGCGGTGGGACGGTCCTCGCGAAGGGCTGCCAGGGTGGCGCGCACCTGCGATTCGATGAGGTCTCGGGGAGGCAAGCGGTAGAGGACCACGCCGGCGCGGTCCAGGGCCCAGAGCCAGGAGATCGAGCGGCCGAGGTGGAAGCTGAGCAGGACGGTCCGGGCATCGAGCTTGCGGCGGATGGCGTCCGCCAAGTCGGGCGGTACGGAAGGGAGGCCGGGCCCCCGGGAAGCTTCCAGACGCACGAGGTCGGCGCGGGCGGCTGTGACGCCGCCGGTGTCCTGGTGGCGCAAGGCGGCCCCTTCAGCGAGTTGCAGGCGGGTCACCGCTTCCCCGTAGGCCGCGGGTTGGGAGGAATCCTGGCCGTGAGGGTGGTTCAACAAGGCGCGGAGGCTGGCGGCGCGATTCTCTTCCTCGGCCGCAAAGGTTTCGCGCAACAAGGCCGGTTCGCGGGTTCGGCCATACAGACGGTTTCCGGCCTCGACCAGGGCGGAGTACAGGCGATCGAGTTTGCCCTCGACGCCGATGCGGGTGGTGTCATCGGCCGGAGCGGCTCGCCGCCAGACGCGCGCTAGGCGCAGTGCGATGCGCAGGTCCTCCAGGGCTTCACGGAGGCGGCCCTGCGCCAGCCGGACGCGGCCGCGCGCATCGTAGATTTCCCAGGCAGGAACGCGGCCGCCGGGCCGGCCAGCGAGATCCACGGCCCGATCGAGCAGCACCGAAGCGGAAAGGAGGTCGCCCTGCTCCAGACGCAATTGGCCCAGGTTGCCGTAGGACGAGTCCAGGGCCAGATGATGCACCTTGCGCACGTAGAAGGCTTGGAGCAGCGCCCGCTCCGCTTGCGGGAGGTTGCCTTGCTCCAGGAACTGCTCGCCCCAGCGGTTCCAGCCGAGGGCGTAGAGCTCGAGATCGCCGGCGCGGTCGGCGTTCTCGATGCCTTGGCGGAAGAGTGCGGAGGATTCGGCCTGGCGTCCCTGGCGCGCCCGCAAGGTCGCCAGCTGGATCTGCAACTGGGGCAGATGGGCGGCGCGATCCGGACGCGACAGGCGGGACAGGCTCTGCTCGACCCATTCAGCGGCTGGGCCATACGCGCCCATCTGGATGTACACCGACGCGATGTTGGCATCAAACAAGGCGGCACCGCTGGGATCGCCGGCGGCTTCCAGACGGCGGTGGGCTTCCAGGAACAGGCGCAGCGCCGACTGGTATTGCTGTTGCGCGAACTGGCAGGCGCCCAAGTTGCCCAACGCACGCGCCTCCAGACTGGGGATGTGCAGGGAGTGAGCGGTTTGCTGAACGGCCTGGAAGACGGCGGCGGCTTCCCGGTAACGGCCCTGGCCGAAGAACGCGCCACCCTGGCGCAGGGAAGCGGACAGGGCCGCGACGCCCGCCGGATGAGGCACTCGATTCGCACCGCGCTGGCGGGCCGAGCCCCCGAGCGCAATCAAGAGCAGACAACACGCCAGGATTCTGCCGGTTTTCACGACACCTGCTTCTTACGGAAAAGAGAATGGACGAAGCGCGTGGGTCTGGTGCTTCTTTGGGAGTAATTCTTCGCTCGAAATACCCCCAAAGAATACTACCAGGATTCGCTTCCAAAGAAGCTTCCCCGATGAGGGGATCGTCGGTACCGCGCGTGAGGGGGGGCGCGACTGGTCTACGGAAAGATCAAGCGCCACCAGGCGCAGGCAATGATGATAATCGGATCCAACATATTGGGTTTGCAGACTGCGAAAGGCACAGTCCCGTCTGACTTCACCGTATCAGGGGGAAGAGGGTGAGTCTGGAGATCGAACCGATAAGGCATTGATCCCAGGGACAATTTTGCCAGCGAGAGGGCGTGACTGGGAGGAGGAGCGACGCCCAAAAAGTGTCGCGCGGCAGGAGTTTGCCGCCGAACGGGAGGGGGCGGTCTTGATTTGAGGTGGCTTAGGCAACGGCGGGTGGCGTGCTTGAGAGCCGTTGTGATGCTAGACCGGGTGGCGGGACAGCTGGAGCACTACATGGATCTGCTGAGCGCGCGGCAGAAGGTGGTGGCGGCCAACATCGCCAATGCGGACACGCCCGGATACCGGACCCAGGATATCGACTTTCAAGCGGAGTTCGAAAGCGCGGCCGGCATGGGGCCGCACGCGGTAGAGGTTTCCGGACTGCCGGTCAAGAATGACGGCAACAGTGTGAGTCTGGACCGGGAGGCGCGGCTGCTGGCGGAAAATGCAATGCGGTTTCAGCTGGCCACGACGCTGCTGCGGTCGCAGATTCGGATGGTGCGGTCGGCGATCCAGGAAGGCAGAAGCGGATGAGCTTATTTTCGGCGCTTTCGATCGGGGCCTCGGGCATGGCGGCGCAGCGAGCGCGGGCCGAGCTGCTGGTGGAGAATCTGGCCAATGCGGAGACCACGCGCACGCCCGAAGGGGGGCCGTACCGGCGCAAGGACGCGGTCTTCACGACAGCGGAGGTGGAATCGCCGTTCGCCTCGGCCTTCGCCGCGCAGATGCGGGGCGCGGGAGGGGTCGCGGTGGCGGAGGTGGTGGCCGACACGCGCGAGCCGGACCGCCGGTATCTGCCGGGGCATCCCGACGCGGACGCGGAGGGCTACGTGGCGTATCCGCGGATCAATCCGGCGGAGGACATGGTGGATCTGATGGGGGCATCACGGACGTATGAAGCCAACGTGGCGGCGATTGCGGCGGTGAAGGACATGATCGAGCGGTCGCTGGATTTGTTGCGCTGAGCGGAAACCGGGGAGGCGAACGATGATCGGTCCCATTCATCCGATTCCAGCGCCTGCACTGCCGGCCTCGATCCGAGGGGCCGGGGAATCGCCCGGAGGGGGCGCCTTTGGGCAGGCGATGGCGGCGGCCCTGCAGGGGGTCGAGGCGTCGGGGCAGACGGCGGCGGCGGCGGTGGAGAAGTTTCTGTCGGGGGACGGCGAGGAACTCCACACCACAATTCTGGCGGCGCAGCGGGCCGAGCTGGCGCTGGAGATGTTTCTGCAGGCGCGCAACAAGGTGGTCAGCGCGTACCAGGAAATCATGCGCATGCAGATGTAAGGCGCTCATGTTTGGCGCCAGACCGCCGATCTAACCTACAAGCCGCTCTGCGGCAGAGCGAACTCCTATGAAACTCCTGGCCAGCCTTCCGGTCCGCCAGAGGATCACCATTCTGCTGGTGGCCCTGCTGGCCGGGGCGGGACTGTATGCCCTGGTGCATTGGCAACGCGAGGCGGATTTCCGGCCTCTGTTCACGGGCCTGACCGCGGAGGACGCCGGGGGAATCGTTCAGAAGCTGAAAGAAGCCGGGGTGGATTACCGTCTGCCGGAGGGCGGAGGAGCGGTGCTGGTGCCGTCGGGGCGGGTGGCGGAGCTGCGGCTGAACCTGGCGGCGGCGGGGCTGCCCAAGAGCGGGCGCATCGGATTTGAGATTTTCGATAAGGCCAATCTGGGGGCCAGCGAATTCACCGAACACGTCAACTACCGGCGCGCGCTGGAAGGCGAACTGGAGCGGTCGGTGATGGCGCTGGCGGAGGTGGAGCAGGCGCGAGTCCATCTGACGTTCCCCAAGGACTCGGTGTTTCTGGACACGCAACAGCCGGCCAAAGCCAGCGTCCTGGTGCGGCTGCGGCCGGGCGCGCACCTGGCGCCGCAGAATGTGCTGGCGATCAATCATCTGGTGGCGAGCGCGGTGGAAGGGTTGACGCCGGAGGGCGTGTCGGTGCTCGACATGAACGGGAACCTGCTCGGCAGGCCGCGGGCGGCGGGAGGGCTCGACGGCCCCGAGGGATCGGAGGCGGGGCTCGAATACCGTCACAGCGTGGAGGCCGATCTGCTGGCCAAGATCAACTCCACGCTGGAGCCTCTGCTGGGGGCGGAAAAGTTCCGAGCGGGGGTTTCGGTGGAGTGCGATTTGAGCGGCGGCGAGCAGAGCGAGGAGATCTTCGATCCGGCGCGGTCGGTGATGTTGAGCTCGCAGCGCACCGAGGACAGTTCCGGAGCGAGCGCGGCGAACGGGGTTCCAGGGACGGCTTCCACGCTGCCGCGGCCCACGTCGCGTCCGGGCAGCGGCGGCTCGCAAGCCTCGCGGGTCACCGAAAACGTGACCTATCAATCCAGCCGCACGGTGAAGAAGACGCGTCTCCCGGCGGGCGGAGTGCGCAAGATCTCAGTGGCGGTGCTCCTGGATCAGACGCTGACGTGGGAGAAGGACAAGAAGGGGTTCCGGCGAGTGCTGGTTCCGCCTTCCGCCGAGAAGCTGAAAGTGGTGCACGACCTGGTCGCGGGGGTCACCGGGTTCAACGCACAACGCGGCGATCAACTGGTGGTGGAGACGCAGCCCTTCGAGACGACCTTGACGCTGGAACCGCCCGATGCCCCGGGCGGCGCGGCTCCGGCCAAGCCGGGAACGCCGGAGAAGCTACTGCAGTGGAATCAGAAGACGCTCTTGTTCGGAGGCGGCGGACTGGCCGGGTTGATTGCGGTGGGGGTGATTCTGAGGCTGGTGATGCGGCGGGGCAAAGAGCGGCCATCGGCGGCGGTCACGGGCCCGGTGGAGCTTCCCGCCGGGGCTGGGGAGCCGGCCGGGCTCTCGGTCGACCAGCAACTCGAGGCCCGCCTGGCCGAGCGCGACGCGCTGCAGCAGCAGATGGATGCCAAAGCGTTGAACGCGCTCAAGCTGTCGCCGGTGATCACCAAGACGGCGGAAGTGATGGCCAAGCACATCCGGGAGAAGGCCAAGCAGGAGCCGGAGGTGTCGGCGCAGGTGCTGCGGAGCTGGATTCGCGAGGAGGAGATGTAGGCCGTGATTCTGAACATGACCAAGGCGGAAGGCGAGGGGCTCACCAACCTGCGCAAAGCCGCCATGCTCCTGGTCGTGCTCGGAGAGCAAACCAGCGCGGACCTGCTGCAGCATCTCTCGGAAGAGGAAGTGCAGAAGGTCAGCCGGGAAGTCGCCAAGATTCAGTCCATCTCTTCGGAGGAAGCGGAAGTCGTCCTGGAGGAGTTCCATCACATCACGACGGCGGGCGACTATGTGGCCCGGGGAGGCATCGAGTTCGCGCGCAAGCTGCTATTGCGGGCCTTTCAGCCCGACCAAGCCAGGCGGCTGCTGGACCGGCTGCAGAAAGCGCTGGGGTCGGAGGCGGCCTCCTTCGACGCCATCCAGAACGCGGATCCGCAGCAACTGGCGAAGTTCATCCATAGCGAGCACCCGCAGACCATCGCGCTGGTATTGTCGCATCTCAACACGCCGCAGGCGGCGGCGCTGCTGATGTCGCTTCCGGCGGAGATGCGGTCGGACGTGGCGGTGCGGATGGCGAGTCTGGACCAGATCTCGCCGGAGATCATCCTCAAAATCGCCGGCGTGATCGGGCAGAAGCTGCGCGCGCTGGGGGAATTCAGCCGCGAGTCCTACGGAGGCGTGCGGGCGGTGGCCGAGGTTCTGAACCGTCTGGACTCCGGCTCCAGCCGGGAAATCCTGGACAGCATTGACCGGCAGGACACCAATGTGGCGGAGACCATCCGGCATCTGATGTTCGTTTTCGAGGATCTTCTGCTCATCGACCAGATCGGGTTGAAGGAGCTGCTGGGCAAGATCGACCGAAAGGCCCTGACCTTGGCATTGAAGGGAACCAGCGAGCAATTGCGGACTCACATTCTGGCCTGCATGTCGCAACGCGGCGGAGAAATGCTGAAGGAAGACATGGACGCGCTCGGCCCGGTCAAGATCAAGGAAGTGGAGGCGGCGCAGCAGCAGATCATCTCGGTGGTGCGGCAACTGGAATCGGAAGGGGTCCTCAGTTTGAAGGGGGCGGTGGGGGAGCAGTATGTCGTATAAGTTGCAGCGGGGGGATGAGGAACCGGCGGCGGAGCCGATGGCGTGGCGGATGGTGGGGGAGGGCCAGACCGGCGGAGTGTTTGTGGCAGGAAGCGCCTACGGCACGGAGACGGAGCGGGCCGAGCAGCGCCTGCGCGAGGCGCATGAGGCCGGCCGGCGCGAGGGAGAAGAGGCCGGGCGGAGCCGCGCCGCGGCCGAGATGCAGCCGGCGCTGGAGCGGATCGGGCGGTCGATCGCGGAGATGGGGGCACTGCGGGCGCGCCTGCGCCGGGAGGCGGAGCAGGACCTGATCCGGCTGGCGCTGGCGATCGCGCGGAGGATTCTGCGGCGCGAACTGGTGGTGGATCCGGACGCCCTGCGCGGGTTGGTGCTGAGCGCGCTGGAGAAACTGCAGGCGCAGGAAATCTCCCGGGTGCGCGTCCATCCGGCACAGGCCGCGCTGGTGACCGAATGCGTGCGGCAGGCAACCAGCGGGCCGGCGGTGGAAATGGTAGGCGACCCGGGATGCGAACCGGGCACGGTGGTTTTTGAGACGGAGCGCGGTAGCCTGGACGCCTCGGTGGAATCGCAACTGCGCGAGATCGAGCGCGGGCTGACCGACCGGCTGCGAAAGCATCCATGACAGAGCGGGTCCGGTTGGAAGGGCATGTGAGCGCGGTGGACCAACTGCCGGCGCTGCGCTGGACGGGGCAGGTGACGGAAGTGGTAGGGATGCTGGTGGAATCGCGCGGGCCCAATGTGGGAATCGGAGATTTCTGCGAAGTGCTGACCGCGAGCGGCCGGCGGATCCGGGCGCAGGTGATCGGGTTCCGGCACGGGCGGGTGTTGTCGCTGCCGCTGGAGGAGACCGACGGGCTGCAGCTCGGCGATGCGGTGGAGGCGCGGGCGGAGGACACCGCGGTGGAAGTGGGGCCGGGACTGCTCGGCCGGGTGATCGACGGGTTCGGCCAGCCGATCGACGGCAAAGCGGGGATCGACGCGCACGACGCGTATGGACTCTACGGGGTTCCCGGCAATCCGCTGGAGCGGGAGCACATCACGAAGCCCCTGGTGACCGGGATCCGGGCCATCGACAGCCTGCTGCCCTGCGGGATGGGGCAGCGGATCGGCATTTTTGGCGGCAGCGGCGTGGGCAAGAGCATGCTGCTGGGGTCGATGTCGCGGCATAACTCGGCGGACGTGTCGGTGATCGCGCTGATCGGGGAGCGCAACCGCGAGGTGCGGGCGTTTCTGGAACACGAGATGGGGCCGGAGGGCATGAAGCGCGCGGTGGTGGTGGTGGCCACTTCGGAGCGCCCGGCTCCGCTGCGGGTGCGGGCCTGCTTTGTGGCTCTGGCGGTGGCGGAATATTTTCGGGACCAAGGGGCCAACGTGCTGCTGGTGATGGACTCGGTGACGCGCCTAGCCATGGCACAACGCGAGATCGGCCTAGCGGCGGGCGAACCACCCAGCCAAAAGGGCTACACGCCTTCGGTGTTCAGCCTGCTGCCCCGGGTGCTGGAGCGCGCGGGGAATTTTCGGCGGGGCTCGATCACGGGTTTTTTCACCGTGCTGGTAGAAGGCGACGATTTCAGCGAACCGATCTGCGACGCGACGCGCGCGATTCTGGACGGCCACATCATTCTGTCGCGGCAACTGGCGTCGCAAGGACACTATCCGGCGATCGACATTCTGCACTCGGTGAGCCGACTGACGGGCGAGATTGCGAGCCCGCGGCAGCAGGAAGCGGCCCGGCGACTGCGGGAGGCGCTGTCGGCGTACCGCGAGGCCGAGGATCTGATCCAACTGGGCGCGTACGTGGCCGGCACGAATCCGCGGCTGGACGCCAGCATCCAGTTGCGTCCGGAACTGCTCGAGTTTCTGCGGCAGGAGCACCCCGTCAAGTCAGACCTGCAGGAAACGCTCTCGCGGATGGAAGGGCTGGCGGCCCGGCTGGGGGCTCCCGTGCCGGCGGTGCAGGCCAAGGCATGACGCCGTTCCGTTTCCCGCTGGAAAAAGTCCTGCACTGGCGCCGGGTGCAATTGGAGCTGGAGGAGAACGAATTGCAGCGGCAGGCGGCGGCGCTGGCGGAGTTGGACCGGCAGCGCGCCGAGCTGGAAGCCGCGGCGATTCGGACGGAAGTGCAGGTGCGGGAGTGGAGCCCGCTGGCCGGGGGCGATCTGGCGGCGCTGGCCGGGTTCCGTGTCCACGTTCAGCAGGAAGAGCGAAAGCTCGGGGAGCGGCGCGCGGAGCGGCAGAAGCAGCTCGACGGGCAGCAGCAGAAGATGCTGGAAGCGCGGCGGCGCTGCCGTCTGCTGGAGCGGCTGCGCGAACGGCGCCTGGCCGACTGGCGGATGGCGAGCGACCGCGAACTGGAGCAGTTCGCCGGGGAATGTTACCTGGCGGGCGTGGTGCGGCAGCGCGGGTAGCGGCTTCCTTATAATGAAATGCATGATGTCCGAAACACTTCCCGCAACCGCTCTGCCTGCCGTCCCACTGACCGTGGAAGGGGCCAGCGTGCTGCACCAGATGATGCGCGTCCGCTGGTCCGCCTGGCGCGCGCTTTCCGCGGGGGACCGCTCCGCCATTCTCGAAGAAGCGGCGCGGTCGGTGACCTTGGGCGGCATGGAGCAGCCGGCCGGCGGCCGCCAGAGCGCGGTTTATTCGCTGCTCGGCCATAAAGGCGATCTTCTGTTCGTACACTTCCGGCGCAATTTCGAAGAACTCCATTCGGCCCAACTGGCGCTGGCCAAATTGCGGTTGAGCGATTACCTGGAACCGGCGACCTCGTACCTGTCGGTGGTCGAGCTGGGGCTGTATGAATCGAGCTCCGACACCTACAATGGGCTGGTCGAAAAGGGCATCAAGCCGCATTCGGAAGAATGGGCGCGCGAGGTGGAGGCGGTGCTGGAGCGGCATCGCAAGGCCATGGCGCCACGGCTGTGGCCGGAGATTCCCGGCGCGAAATACATCTGCTTTTATCCCATGGACCGGCGCCGCGGCGAAGCCAAGAACTGGTATCAGGAAACCATGCCGGACCGGCAGCGCATGATGAAGGAGCACGGGCTGATCGGGCGGCGGTACGCCGGCGAAGTGCGCCAGATCATCACGGGGTCGATCGGGTTCGACGACTGGGAGTGGGGCGTGGACCTGTTCGCCGAAGATCCGCTGGTGTTCAAGAGGCTGATCTACGAAATGCGCTTCGACGAAGTGAGCGCGGTGTACGCGCTGTTCGGCACGTTCTACGTGGGGCTGCGGGTGCCGCTGGCGGGGCTGGCGGAAACTCTGAAGGTATAGCGCCTTCGCGCCGCACAAGGATTCTCAGGCTGACTCCCTTCGGACTGGCGAGTTTTGCTCGCCGGCACAAAGGTGGAGCCTTATGCCACCTGGTTGGGTACGGCCGCCTCGGACAAGTGGCGGTAGAAGCCGAGGTCGGCGCCGGTCAGCATTTTGGTCACGAAGATGATTTGGCCAGTGTGCATGGCGAAGTGCTCCACGACGTGGTAGATCGCGCCGAGCACCGTGACGTCGTAGCCTTGGATGCTCAGGCGGTCGGAGAGGCGCTGGGCGCTCACCTTCTCGATGACCGGAAGGGCTTCGGCGACCGTGGATTGGAGGCGCTCGCGCAACTCGGCTTTCGAAGCGCCGCCGCGCGCCGCAAATTCGGTATCGCGCCGGCGGTGATCCGGCTGGCCGCCGACGCCGGAGATGATCCACTGGCGGACATTGCCGCACAGATGCAGGACCAGGTTGCCCACGGCGTTCTCGCTTTCCCTGCCGCGCGCCCAGATCTGGTCGTCGGTGAGCTGGGCAAGACAGGTGTCAACACGCGGAGAAAGCTCGCGGAGTTTCTCGGTGGAAAAGTCTAGAAAGAGGCGGTCGGGTGAATTCACGATCATTGTGATTTTAGTATACGGTTATGCTGGAGGGACGGGGCACCGATTGAGCGACACGATTCACGTGATTGGCGGAGGGCTGGCCGGCAGCGAAGCCGCGTGGCAGATTGCGCGGCGCGGGCTACGGGTGCGGCTGTACGAGATGCGGCCGGGGCGGCCGACGCCGGCGCACCAGACCGACCGGCTGGCGGAGCTGGTGTGCAGCAACTCGCTCAAATCCGAATCGGAATCGACCGCGCCGTGGCTGCTGAAGGAAGAGCTGCGCCGCCTGGATTCGCTGCTGCTGCGCGCGGCCGATGCGGCGCGCGTGCCGGGCGGACATGCGCTCACGGTGGACCGGGACGTTTTCGCGAGGGAAGTGACGGCAGCGATCGAGGGGGAGCCGCGGATCGAGCTGTGCCGCGAGGAGGTGTCCGCGATTCCCGAGGACATCACCATCATTGCGACCGGGCCGCTGACGAGCGACGCGCTGGCGGCGGAGATCGGGCGGCTGACGGGTTCCGAGCGGCTCTTTTTTTACGACAGCATCAGCCCGATTGTCGAGGCCGATTCGGTGGACACCGGCATCGCGTTCTGGGCCTCGCGCTATGGCAAGTCGACCGGCGGCACGGAGGATTATCTGAATTGCCCGCTGGACCGGGAGCAATACGAAGCGTTCGTCGATGAGCTGCTGAAGGGATCGAGCGTGCCGGAGCACATTCCCGAGGACGCGGTGCCGTATTTCGAAGCATGCCTGCCGATTGAGGAACTGGCGCGGCGGGGACGGGATACGCTGCGCTTCGGGCCGATGAAGCCGGTGGGACTGGCCGATCCGCGGACGAGCAGGCGGCCCTACGCGGTGGTGCAACTGCGGCAGGAGAACCTGCGCGCGGCCAGCTTCAACCTGGTGGGTTTCCAGAACCATCTGAGGTTCGGCGAGCAGGAGCGCATTCTGCGGATGATTCCGGGGTTGCAAAACGCGGAGTTTGTGCGATTCGGGCAGATTCATCGGAACACCTATATCAATGCGCCGGCGCTGCTGACGGCCACTTTGCAATTGCGACCGCGGCCGGAAGTATTTTTCGCCGGCCAGATTTCGGGCGTGGAGGGATACGTGGAGGCGATCGCCACGGGGTTGGTGGCGGGGTTGCACGCGGCAGCGCTGGCGGTGGGGGAGCCGGTGCGTTCGCTGCCGCGCGAAACGGCGCTGGGGTCGCT
>JAIQFS010000013.1 GCA_020073145.1 Terriglobia bacterium | reverse complement strand
CGAACCCCCACCGCCGCGTTCGCTGCCAGTGAACCGCGCGTCGGCCGTTGGCGGCGCGACTTGCGCCGGGACATAGAACCACTAGAAAGCGGCCGACTGACTTACGAGAGGTCGCTTTTCAGCAGCCTGCTAGACGATTTTGTAGGACGGCTGACTGCTGGGCCGCGCTGCCGGAATCGGCTCTTCTTCCTGCACGAAACAACTGTCGAATGCCCGATCGAGCAATTCGTCGGTCAGCTCATACGGAAGCTTCTCGAAATGGATCAGATTCAGCGCGTGCGTCAACAGATCGCGCGGATGGCAGCGCCGGAACTCCTTGCCTTTCGGCCGGTAGTGCCGATCCACGAATCGGTCGAGTTGTTCGCGGTTGTACGCCAGCTTTTTCGCGGCGCAGAACCGGGTGAAAATTTCGCGGAACTCGCTTTCGGTCGGGCCTTGTAACAGCATCTTGTATTGAATGCGGCGGAGAAAAGCTTCGTCTCCCAGGTCCGTCGGATTTAAGTTGGTCGAGAACACCAGGAAAGCCTCGAACGGGACGGTCATCTTCCCGCCCGTCAGGAAGCTCAGGTAGTCGACCCGGCGTTCCATCGGCACGATCCACCGGTTGAGGACTTCCGCCGGCGTGGCCTTCTGCCTGCCGAAGTCGTCAATCAGATAAATGCCGTTGTTGGCCTTGAGCTGGAAAGGCGCTTCGTACACCCGGGACGTGGCATTGAAGCGCAAATCCAGCATATCGAGCGACAACTCGCCGCCGCTGACTAGGAACGGCCGCTTGATCCGGCACCAGCGGCGGTCCCAGGCGGGTGCGAAGTTGGTCAGTTCGACGTTCTCTTCCTCTTCCACGCGATGGTGATAGATCGGGTCATACACCTGGACGATGTTGCCCTGGCATTCGATCGCGTACGGCAGGTAGATGGCCTCGGTCTGCAGGTTGGACAGCGCTTCGATCAGGAAGGTTTTTCCGTTTCCCGGCTTGCCGTAAATCAACAGCGAGTTCAGCGAACTGATGGCGGGGCCGATCTGCGAGAGGATGTTGGAAGTCAGCACCATCCCCTGATAGGCCTCGGTCAGCAATTCCTTGGTCAGCCACCCATCCGCTGGTTTCTGGCGACGCACCCTGGCGATGTACTGCGCCATGGGGATGGGCGCCGGACCGACATACTGATTGTCTTCGAGGCATTCCCGCGTGCGCGCCCGCCCGGCCTCCGTCAGCGCCAGCAACGCCCCCACGTTGCCTACCGAGAGTGCCCGCTTTACTTGGATGATGTGCCGTAGCTTCAGCGAGTCCACCAGCTCATTAATCACGCTGAACTTCAGACCGATCGCATCCGAGAGATCTTTGCCGTACATCTCTCCCCGGAAATACAGAAACTTGAGGATCAGCTGTTCGACCAGGGATTCGGAGAGCCCGGTATCCTCAATGGACGTCGGTTCGATCGGTGCTTCGATCTGTGCGCGTGCGAGTGCGGGTTGGGTCATGTGTTTTGGCTCGTGGGTAAGCGAAGCGATTGCCACTCGGGAATCAGATCGAAGGCCGTTTGTACGCTCTCGATGGATTCGCCGATCTGGCTTACGTTTCGGGGATCGGTCTGGCCGCGGTTCTCGGCCATCTGCAAATACCGGACTTTCGCTGGGTTCACGCGCATAATCCGGCAGCATGTGGCGTCTACGGCCACCATGTCACTGCCGGCCACCAGCACCCCTGCCGGTTTCAGGTTTCCCTGGATCGGGCCGTTGCCATCCATCCCCACGATCCCGTCGACAATCGCGAAGTGGCGCGGGAAGAGCGCATGCAAGTCGGCGATGCATTCGTCGATGCCGGCCCAGTGCAAAACATTCTTCGGCCAGCCGTAGACTCCGCCCGGCACCAGCCCGAAGAAATTTTTCATGCTGAGGGTCGCGCCTACCCAGTGGTGCGTCTTCATCTTGGGGATCGACACGATCAGATCCGCCCCGAGGGCGGCTTGCGGCAAGTAGAGTTCGCGCAGGCGCGAAAACGGACGGGCCAAAGTCACCCGAGAGATTTCATCCAGGTTTAAGTCGGTGAACCGCGATTCGAATTTCGGGAACGCGTCGCAGAACCCTGCCGCCTCCGCCAGTTCCCGGGTATTACGGCGGTGGCCCGGCCCTTCGGCAATCCGCACGTCGGCGGCTCCAAGGGAGCGCAGCGCCTCATAGGCCGCGCGCACCACCATCGGATGGGTATTGATGGACCGGCCGGCATCGAATTCCACCAGGTTCGGCTTCAGCACCACGCGTTTGCCGCGGACGTCGAGTTTGTGTTCCCGCAGGATGCCGAGCACCTTGCCCGTCAGATCCTCGGAGTAGCTTTGCGCCCGCACGATCGAAACTTGCGGCGCGGGGCCGGCGATTCGCGAGCAGGACGGCGAGAGAACGCCGGCAGCCAGCGCGCTGCCCAGCAGTTCCCTGCGCCGCAACCGGAGCGATGACCGCTTCATAACGCGCCCCACACCTTCGCGCCGCCTTCCTCCGGCGCGCGCGCCAGGGCCACCAGCGCCCGGTCCAGCAGGTTGGCGTTCTCCAGGCGGCAGTCTCCGGCGGTCGCCGGACGCATTCCGTGGGCTTCCAGGCCGAGATGCAGCCAGCAGGCTGTTTGTGCCGAGTGGCATTCCGGCCACTGTTTCGCGGCCTTCTCCACCGCCATGCGGACCACCGGCGATTCCACCCCGTGCAGCGCCAGCAGCGCCATCCCCGTGGTGTCCGGGTAAGAGTTCGCAGAGAATCCCAGCGCCTGGACGCCGCCATAATTCCAACCGCCGTCCCGGCAGATCCGCGCCAGCAGGAAGTCGCGTCCTTGTTGGATACGAGCCCGGGCGCCCGCGCTGCCCGCGCGCCGCTCCGCTTTTTCCAAAGCCAGGATGGTGAGCGCGGTCGGCATCACCCAGCCCGCGGTTCCCGCCAGCCACGGCCAGCCTTTCGTGCCCTCTCCGGCTTCCATCCGCGCTCCGAGCAGCAACCGGCGCAACCGGTCAGTGAGCGTGGATTCTTCGCCGCTCTGCCGCTGCAGCCAGGCGACAGCTGGTCCCAACACGGAGCCGCCATCGTCCGCCTCGCACAAGGCCAGAACGGCCACCGCCGTCACCCACGTGCTCTCGGCCACGGACGGATGCGGCGCCCAGCCTCCATCCGCTCGCTGCGTGCTGCGCAGCCAGCCTAGGCCGCGCTCGAAATGAATGGAAGTTGAATGTGTGGCCGCCAGGGCCAGCAACGCGAAGGCGGTGGGCTCAGACCACGAACTGCGGCCTTGGTACCCCCAGCCGCCATCCGGGTTCTGGGCAGCCTGGATGGAAGTGATTAACTCGCCTGTGGCAATTCCCGGGCAAACGCTCGGCACACTTCCACCTCTATGCCTGATGGACGATACGGAATGGACTCTGCGCTACCGCAGCAGTTTTCGCTTTCGACGCCGGGCCAGGTAGATAACCAGGATCAGCGCCGCTGCAATCCAAATGATGGTTCCCAGCGTCGGCATTCGTCTTTATCTCCCCTAAGGTATTCATAGCACGGTTAGACGGAGAACTGTTTCATCATGGGGAACAAATATTTCACGATCTGCAAAATTCCAGGTCCAGCGGTTACAATCAGCATGGCCGGCAGAATGCAAAAGAAGATCGGAAATACCAGCTTGACCCCCACCTTTCCCGCGCGCTCCTCGGCCTGCTGCCGGCGCCGGATTCGTAAGAAATCGGCGTGGGTCCTGAGGGATTCCGAAATGCTGGTCCCAAACCGGTCGGCCTGAATCAGAATGGCCACCAGCTTGTGGACTTCGTCCTCGCCGGTCCTCTCGGCCAGGTTATGAAGTGCATCCGCCCGCCGTTTGCCGGCCCGCATCTCCAGGTTGACCAACCCAAATTCCGCGCTGATTTCCCGGTGCGTTTCCTGCAATTCTCGGGTGACGCTCACAAAAGCCTGATCTAACCCCAAGCCCGCCTCGACGCACACCACCATCAAATCCAGGGCATCGGGTAACGACAGCCGCAGCCGTTCCTGGCGCCGCTTGATCATGTGCTCGAGGACCATCCGCGGGAACTGCCAACCGATATAAGCGGCAAATGCCAGGACTAGTACCCGCAGCATCGGGTTGCCGGTGAACAGATGAAGGAAAAAGGCGCCCACCAGCAGAACCACGCAGCTGATGACCTTGATGCCGTAAAAAACGCTCACGGCCCGGTCCGTGCGGAAACCGCCGGCGATCAGATACCTTCGTGACTCACTGACCTCCGACGGAGAAACCGGAACGGCCGCGCCTAAATGGTGGATGACCCGAACCAGAAGCTCGCCTTCTCCTTCGGGCTTCGGCTCGCCCAGGACGTTGATCGTTCCTACGTCGGCCAAACGCTCCTGAACCCGCCCCGGACGGGAGTACACCCGGTAACCAAAATACGTAATGCCCGAGGTGAGCAGCAGAAAAAAGGCCAGCAAGAGGACAGTAGCCATAGAAGTCTCTTCTCAAACCTTGATGTTGATGATCTTCCGCATGATCACGTACCCTATCCCCTGGGCAATGATCGATGCAATGATAAGGTGCTTGCCGTCCGGATCCTTGGCCATGGCCGGCAGATACCCGGGTGCAATGAGGCTGAGGATCATCACCGTGACGATCGGGAGCACCGTTAAAATCGTGGCCGTGATGCGCCCGTGAGCGCTGGCGGCCTTGACCTGCCCCTTCAATCGGAACCGGTCGCGAATCACGGAGGACAGTTTGGTCAGGATCTCGCCGAGGTTGCCGCCGGTTTCCCGCTGCATCAGCACCGCCGCCACAAAGAATTTCACGTCCAGCAGAGGCACTCTATCGGAAAGATGGCGGAGCACGACGGGAAGCGATTCCCCCAGGTTCTGCTCGTTGTACACCTTGAGAAACTCGGATTTCAGAGGATCGGGCGATTCCTGCGATAACATGGACAGACTCACCTGAAACGCATGGCCCGCCCGCAACGCGCGGGCTACGAAGTCCAGCGCCTCCGGAAATTGCTCTTCGAACTTCGCCATGCGCTTGGTCCGTTTCTGGCGGACAAACAGCAGCGGAAGCGCGGCAAACAGGCCTCCCAGTCCGATCGCGCTCACCACGGTATCGAGCAGGACGTGAATCTTAAATCCGATCAGGGCGCCGAAGATCCCGCTTACCGCCATCGCCATCACCAACTGCGCCACCGTCCAGGTCATCCCGGCCTGCTGCAGTAGGGATTCCCACTTCTTGGTGAAGTCGAATCTGGTAAGCAGCCGCGCCAGAGCGTCGGTCTCCGAACCAGACGGTTCGATGAGCACTGTGGACTTGTCGCCCGCCAGTTCGGGTTTCCGGTCTTCGAGCATCCGGGCGAGCTCTTGCTTGCGCTTGCCTTCATCCACCCGGGTTCCCAGGCCGACCGCAAATAGAATGACGGCGACGATCAACAGAAAGATGCCGACGATAACCAGAGTCATAGGAGCCTCATCCGATCTCCGTGATGCTTTCAAATAGCGCACGCGGCAATTCGATGCCAGACGCCCGCAGCCGTTCCATGAACTTGGGATGCACGCCGGTGGCGCGAAAACGCCCGCGCACTTTCGCGTTGGCGGTCAATCCGGTCTTTTCAAAAGTGAAGATGTCCTGCAGCGTCACCTGCTCCCCTTCCATGCCCACGCATTCGGTGACATAGGTGACGCGCCGGCTGCCGTCGCTCATGCGCGAGATCTGGAGAAACAGGTCGACCGCCGAGGCCACCTGCTGCCGGATCGAGCGCACGCCGATGTTGGAGTTCGCCATCGCCACCATCACTTCCATGCGGCTGATGGCGTCCCGCGGGCTGTTGGCGTGGATCGTCGTGAGCGAGCCGTCGTGGCCCGTGTTCATGGCCTGCAGCATGTCCAGCGCTTCCTCGCCGCGCACCTCACCCACGATGATTCGGTCCGGCCGCATACGGAGCGCGTTGATCACCAGTTGCCGCTGCTTGATGGAGCCCGTCCCTTCGATGTTGGGCGGCCGCGTCTCCATGCGCGCCACGTGGACTTGCCGCAACTGCAGCTCGGCCGCGTCTTCCACGGTGATGATGCGTTCGTCTTCCGGGATGAATTCGGAAAGCACGTTCAGCATGGTCGTCTTGCCGGCGCCCGTCCCGCCCGAGACGATGATGTTCAGCCGGGCCTTCACGCACGCCTTCAGCAGCTCCAGCATGCCTTCGGTCATGGTTAGATTCTTCACCAGTTCCGGGGCTGACAATCGGTCGCGCCGGAACCGCCGGATCGACAGCAGCGGCCCGTCCACCGCCACTGGCGGGATCACGGCGTTGACACGCGAACCGTCCGGCAGGCGGGCATCCACCATGGGAGACGATTCATCCACCCGGCGGCCGACGTTCGACACGATCTTCTCGATGATCCGCAGCAGGTGCGCGTCGTCCTTGAACTCCACCCGCGTGCGCAGCAGCTTACCGTCGCGCTCGATGTAGACCAGCTTGGGAGTACTCACCAGAATGTCGGAGATCGTGGGGTCCTGCAGCAGCGGTTCCAGCGGGCCGAGACCAAACACCTCGTGCAGGATCTCTTCGATGATCCGCTCTTTCTCCACCAGCGTCAGCGGCGTCTTTTCCTCGTCCACCAGACGCGCGACCGCCGCCCGGATCTCGGAACGCACCCTATCGCCCGCCATCAGCGAGAGCGTCTCCAGATTGATCCGGTCCAGAAGCTTCCGGTGGAGCGTGAACTTCAGCTCCTGATAGTCCGATAGCGTGACTTCCTTCTGGGACGACGGAACCATGCGCGGTGCAGCGGCCATTATTTTTCTCTCCGATTAACCAAAAAACGCGAGCCGGCGCTTTGCAGGCTTTTCTTCCTCAATGCCCGTGATCTGTCTTGCAATCTCGCTCATCTGCCGGGTCAGACTGTGATTCGGCGGCAGCAGATTCCCGGCCGTGTAGGCTTCCGTCAACGCGCTCTGTTCGTCGGGCAGTTGGAAGCTCACCGGGATTCCCATCATTTGTTCGATCTCGGCTTTGGTAATCGACGTGTTCCGGGGAATCCGGTTCATGATCAGGTGCAGCCGGTCCCGCGTGTATCCGGCGTCCAACACGCTTCTCACCACCTGTTTGGCCTTGTACAGCGCTGGCACGTCCACCGAGCTCACCACATAACAGCGGTCCAGTTCCTCGAGCGCGCTCATCGTCGCCGGAGTGAGCCCCCGGCCCAGGTCCACTACCACCCACTCGTATTGGGAACGGGCGAAGTTCAGCACCAGGCGCAAGTTCTCGATGTCGCTCGGCTTCCGGGGGGTTACCGAGATCGGAGCCGATAAGATCTCCATGCCCGGCCTCCCGTTGGAGATCAGCGCCTTCCAATAACTCGGGTCGAGACGGTTGACGTTGCTCAACGCGTCTACCAGGGTGTATTGGGAGCGCGATTTCATGATGAAGCCCACAATCCCGCTGTCCATGTCGAAGTCCGCCAGCAGAATGTGGCCTCCGCACTGCCGCTGCACCTCGACGGCGACGTGGCAAGCCAGGGTGGTCGCGCCGCACCCGCCTTTGGCGGAGAAGAACGCCACCGCCCCGCCGGTTTTGCTGTTCGCTGGATTGGCCGCCCGCTCGGTCGAAATCCGCGTGAGCGCTTTACCCAGGTTCGCGCCCAGCGGCGGGTAGAGGTATTCCGCCGCGCCCGCTCGGATCGCGGTTAGGATGCTCTCCGGATCGGTCGCCGTATGAACCGCGATCACCACCGGCTCGCCCGAGGTCCGCTTGATTTTCCCGATCACTTCTTCTAGCGGGTCGCGAAAATTCCCCAGCTCTAGAAGAATCACGTCCGGCCGCAGCCGTTCCAGCTTCTCCACCAGCGCATCGCAGTCGGTGATCTTGGTTTCCTCCAGGACCACGCGCACAGGAAGACCCTCCAGGGAGGAACGCACCTCGTTCCCCAGCTCGGTATCGGAGATGATCGTTCCCAGCGAAAGAGGCCGCATGGCAGTGGTTGCGCCTTACCCGGCGCGCGGCGCCCCTTCTGTCAATAACCGAGCCGCCGGCGCTGGCGCGGCGGTCGCCGGCGCTGGCGCGGCCGGCGCCGCTGGCGTTTGCTGCATGGGCATCACCGGAATGGGCAGGAACTGAGTCGGGGCCTGGGTCGGCTGCGAACCGCTGGTTTGCAGAGGCTTCTGGCTCTCGATCAGTTGTTCGATCGGAATGGCCGTCTGAGCCGGACGGTTGGGCACCGCTCCGGTCACGTCGATTCCAGGAGTCTGCGGCGGAGTGGCCGGGGCGCCCTCCAGATATCCCTGCGGCCACGTGAGTTCCGGACGCGGAGCCCCCGCCGGAATCGGCCGTACTACTTCCGGAGTGACCAGCACCAGTAGTTCGGTCCGGCTCTTGCTCAGATTCTTGCTTTGAAACAATTTGCCCAGCCCCGGAATGTCTCCCAGCCCGGGAATCTTGCTCAGGTTCTCCGTCGTCCGCTGGTCCAGCAGGCCCGCGATCGCGAAACTCTGCCCTTCCTCCAGCTCGATTTCCGTATGCACCCGCCGCGTGTTCAGCCCCGGAATCGTGAATCCCTGGAAAACCAGCCCATTGGCGAAGTCCAGCGAACTGACCTCCGGCGTCACATCCAGCCGAATCGTTCCTCGCGGCGTGACCTGCGGCGTGAAGTTGATGCGCACGCCAAATTCGCGGAACTGAATCGTGACCGCACCCAATCCTCCCCCTCCGCCCTGTAGCGTGGGATATGGAAATTCGCCGCCGGCCAGAAAACTCGCCGGCTTGCCATCCATCGTCAGCACGTTCGGCTCGGCCAGGATTTGCAGCAGGTTTCGCGCCTGCAGCGCTTGGATCGTAGCCCCCAGATTGATATCTTTCCGGAACAGGAAGACGTTCAGCGCATTGCTGAGCGATAAGGCGCCGTCAGGAGTTACCGTCGGGGCGGAGAATTGCCCCGTCTGGATGCCGCCCACCGTATTCGTCGCGCCCGTGCTCACCAGGTTGAAACCCAGTTGCGTAGCCGCCGACCGGTCCACATCGGCGAACCGGACCTTCAACAGGATTTGCGGGCTCGTGGGAGGCACCACCACGTTCAGCAGATTCACCACCTTCCCCAGCACGCTGGCGATCGCCGTCGCTCGGTCCGCTACCATCAGGTTGTTCGCCGTGCCTTGCAGAAACACCGTGTTGTTCTGGAAGTTGACCGTGATCTGCTGTCCCGGCAACTGATCCTGGATCTCTTTCCGCACCGCATCCAGCCCCCCGGTGCTCGGCGTCACCGCCAGGTTGTACGGTGTCCGCGCTCCGCCCTGCTGCCAGATAATCAGACTCGTGTCGCCCGGCGCTTTGCCGTTCACCATGACTTCGCGGGGATTGATCACCACCGCTTCCGCCATGTCGCCGTTCGCTACCGATACGCGCTCGATGTCTCCAGGACTATCGAGTACGATGGATTTGCTGACGGTCACCGTCAAGTCTCGCGTCGCCGGCGGCGCGAGGACTGGTTGAGCTGAACCCAGTCCCGCGACGCACAAAAAAGCGGCCCACGAAAACATTGCCCGCCGTACGGCCGGGCGTCCCGGGGAATTCACTGGCTGACCTCCGTTTTTCGGGTAAACTTCTTCTCTTCTTTCTTACCGCTATGCAGAACCTCGACCGTCACTACCGCCGGAGCGGTCGTCACGTGCGGCAACTCCGTCGCCGCCACCGCCACCACCTTGGCTTTGCCCGCCCCGCTCCCGCGTCGCGTCACTCGGGGGGCCGGCGGCGTTGGCATCCCCGAAAAATACGTCCGGCCGAACAGGTACGCCATGGCCGTTCCCGGCGTCTTGGCCTCGTCGGTATCCAGCGGATTCCTCAGCACCAGTTGAATCCGGGCTTCATTGCTCGCCAGGCTCAAAGCTTCCGCCTGTTCCGGCGTCACCAGCAAATTGACGACCTGCACCGAAACCGGCTTGTTTTCTGCGTCCTTTTGGATGCTCTGCCCGGCCGAAAGAACTTCAATGTTCTGCAGGATGGTCTTGGTCTCCGTGCCCAGATTCGCGTTGGCGGCTTGATTGGGCGGATTGCCGCTCACCAGCACATCCACTCGCATGCCCGGCAGCACGAAGCCCGCGACGCCCACCACCTCGTTGACCCGCACCGCCACTGCCCGCTTGCCTTTCGGGATCATGGCCGCCATACCGGCGCCGCCTCCCTTGGGCGCGAGCCGGCTCTCCATCACGGGCTCGCCCGCGTAGATCGTCGAGACCACTCCCCGCTGCATCAGATCTTCCGGTTTGTTGGCCGCGTCCTGGGGCACCGGCCCTGCCCATTCCGCGCTCTTCACGTCGCCTTCTTTGATCAGCGTGCCGATCGGCAGGTCGTGTGCGGCCACCAGAATCGTCGCGGCCGGCTGGCGGCTCGCCGAGGAAATGCCTCCCTGGATCACACGCGCGATGAAAAATGTCGCCACGCCGGAAACGGCCAGCGCGAACACAAGTACCGTGACAAAACGCTTATTCATAAGTCAACCTTCCTCGATTCCCGACTCCCGGGCTTCCTGCTTCTCAAGACGCCGCCGTCGTGCTGGCGGCCGAAAGATTACTGCTGGTCGCGCCCCAGATCCCGCTGATGGCGGTGCTGCTCTGAAGGAACAGCCCCGCCGCCGCCAGCACCACAAACGCCAGCAGCAGCGTGTACTCAATCAGGTCCTGGCCCCGGTCATCCCCCCAGAGAATCTTCCATCGCATTGCCGTCACTCCTCTTGCCGCGCAGGACTCGCGGCCCACGGGCCCCTTCTTACGAGCCGCTTGCGTTCGCCAGTCGTGAATTGACGGTGGTCCAGATTCCACTGCTGGTGGTGCCCATGCCGATAAACGCCGCGGCTCCCACCAGGACGACGAAGGCTAGAAGCAGGGAATACTCGATCAGATCCTGACCTTCCTCGCTTCGATACAGTTCTCCCGTCATCTCCCACACTCCCACCTCCGCCGCGGTCAGGCAGCCTGCCTGCCGCACGGATACGCTGGCGTTCTTGAGGCCGGACAGATCTTCCTAGCTGGCGCCCGCCGTGCTGGCCGCTGCCAGCCGGCTGCTGGCCGTGCCCCAGATGCCGCTGACCGACTGCCCCGCGTTAATGAACAGACCCGCCGCCACCAGCGCCACAAACGCCAGCAACAGCGTATATTCGATCAGGTCCTGACCTTCTTCGTTGCTCCACAATTGCTTCAGGAATCGCATGTGCTTGTTAGCTCCTCGTTTTGATGAATTCAACGGTTGCGGGGTTGCGGTGCTGCGGAGTGCCAACCCCTGGGTTTTGAAACTTGGTGTACGGAGCACCAGAGATCTGGTGCTGCGCGACCTCGGAATTCGGAGTCTGGGGCCGCGCCCCATGCCGGAACACAATCGCGATGCCGTCGTCATAAACCACCCGCCAGCTCCGCGATTGCTTCAATGCACCGGTAAGGGCCGAGTCCACCGGCATGACGATGGTATCGACGTCATAACGGCTGAGATTCTGCTCCCAGTCGTATTTCACATTCAGGACGTCGATGTATTTCTCATCGAACGTGGCCCCGTAAAAATCAGAGCGCCCGTCGACGAAAACCTTTTTGAGCGGGTAGAGGTTGTAGATCAGGTAGTCGCCCCACTCGTCGTGCGTAAATATTCGGTGAGAGTCGCTGCTGCGCAGCACATCCAGCGCTTTCGATGGATACCGCGCGGGGTCGTATTCGGCTTGGAACTTGAACGATGCGGCCGGCATGTAGAAGGCCGCCGCCAGAGCCACCACCACCACCGCGCTCGCCGCGTGCAGGCGTGGCAAACGGTCCACAGCGCCGAATTCGGCGGCCGCCGCCTCGAACCGCGTCACGGTGTTCCGCACCCAGTCCGCCAGGGGAGCGCTCTTCAGTTGGCCCGCCAGGGCCTCCAGCATCTCCGCGATCGGTGGCGCCGCGATCAACAGAAAGATCGGCAGGTTGCGAACTGAGAACAGCGCCAGGTGCGCCCAGGCCAACACCAGGATCGTGTGGCTGAACCGTTTCCGGTACAGAGTCCAGACTGCCGCGGCCACCCCCAGGAAAAACATCGGCTCGAAATACAGCGCGGCCGGACTCTGGAAATCCAGCGGCCGGAATTCCTCGATCGTCTTCCACAGGAACGGGTCGCGCAGATATTGGTAAATGTGAACGTGCAGGTGGTAGAAATACGGATTCACGAACGTGGCCAGGCCGCACACGCCTCCCACCAGCGCCAGGAGTTTGCCATTGCCCAAAGCCACGCGGCGCCGCTCGGCGTCCGTGTCCAGCAGCCAGGTGATCGCCTCTCCCGCGGCGTAAGCGCCCACCAGCAACAGCCCCACCAGGAACCCGCCGTGCACATTGGTCCACACCACCATCAAAACCGGCAGTAGCCACAGCGCTCTCCTCTTTCCATCGGAGGCGCTCTCCAGAATCCCGTAAAAGATCACCGCGAACAGCAGCGTGAACAGGTGCGGCCGCGCCAGAAAGTGAATCGAAGAGCCGGCCGCCGCGATCGCCGTGACTCCGATGGCGATCAAAGCGTTGCCGCACTTGCGCCGCACCAGCCGGAACAGCAGCGCGAACGTGAGGCAAACCACCAAAATGCTCACGAGCACCACCGCCGCCATCCCCCAGGTCTGGTGCAGCCATCCGAAGCACAGGTCCCACAACCACTCCCAGGCGAACCAGGGCTGCCCGGCTTTGGTATAGGAGAACATGTCGGTATGCGGAATCCGCCCGTTGCGCAGGATCCACTGCCCGGTCCGCACGTGCCATCCGGTGTCGCCATCGCCGAGCATGGTGCGCGCCCCGTCCAGATAGAGGAATAGGAACGCCACCGGCAACAAGAACGCGACGTCCGTCAGCGACGGAAGCAGCCGGACCATCGGATTGGGCTTGGAGGCGGTCATTCGATCTTCTAGAACGCAGTTGCCTTCCTTAGGCCGATCGAGACTACACGCCGGGCGGCATCGGAGACACTACGAAACCGTTTCCCGGAGAAAATCGATAGGTGGTGTGTCGTCATTGCAAGTTCTCTCTACGTCGTGACCCAGCCGATGAAAACCAACGGGGCACAGTCATCGTGGTGCGGTCACGGAATTACTTTCGATATCACTTTGAACAGTACGCTAGTTCGTATGGAGGAGCAATGCCGCAAGGCTTCAAATTGAACTAGTAGTACCAAGGCCCACATAACACTTGACACAAGATTCCATGCTGCTTAGGACCGATAAAGGCGAAGAGTTCTAAATTCCCTAAGGACTGAGCTGGTCGACATCGGGATAGATCCTAGGAATTTGATTAATGCTATCAAGGCGTTGGATTAGTCGTTCTTAGGGCGAATCGAAGGATACCCCTAGGACTCGATTGGCCTCCCGGCACTCCCGTCCCGATTGCGGGAAGACCGTCAGAGAACGAGCGGGTCTGCAAAGGGAGGCAGGCGCTGGTTGGTCAGGGGATGGAAAAGGCCGACCCGCAGTCGGCCTTGCTGTGTCATTCGATCAGGGCTACCACGCGCATTTTCAAAGGCGCCGGCGCTGGCAGCGTTCCCGATGCGAAGTCTGTTCCGGGATCAAGCAGGTAGACCAGAGAGCTGGCTCCGATGTCAAATGCCCCCGAAATCATCTGCAGCGGTCCCATGAGCCGGGTACTGCCCAGCACCTGCATCCATGCTCCGCGTGGCTGATACAACACTCCATGGAGGTTCAGAATTTGCGTCGGGCCGATGGTCAGCTTTGGGTCGACCGTCATCGAGTTGGTGCAGGGCGATTCGATTGAGCCGCAAGAGCTGTCGACGTTGCCGCTTGAAGTGTACTTGACGTTGGAAAAGCGCTGATCTTGCCAGATGACGGTAGGGCCAAAATCCTGCAGTTTGAAGTTCTGAGCGTTGGTGTCGGAGGGGAGGGTGTAGTTGGTATTCAAACCATACAGCTGGATGCCTCCGGAACCGCTTCCCGTGCCTAGGTTGGCCTGTCCGAATGAAAGTCCTGACCACAGTCGGTTTGCCGACCCCCCAATCGCCGTATCGACGGCCTGGACGAAAACCGAAACTCCCGGATAGTTGGAATCCGTGAGAATCACGAGCTGGCCGGCATTCAAGCCAGTGCCGCCCGAAACGGAGGCGCCGTTGCTGACGCTCAGATCGTAAGGCCCGCTATTGGTCGGATTTAGCACTCCCGCCATCACATATCGGCCAGGGCCCATATTCACGGTCGAGCCGCTGATGTTCAAGCCTCCGAAAAACACGTAGTCGCCAAACGATCCACCGGATGCTGCGAAACTCACATTCGAGCTGATCATGAGCGGAGCGCCCGTCGCCTTCCCGCCGGAGGCGGCGAAATAGACACCAGGTCCGCACGTGGGATATCCGGGACAACTACTCCAATCCGTGCCGTTACTCTGAACCGGATAAGCATTCAACGTTGCGCCGGTTACAGGTGGTTGCCCTAAGTCACGCATCGGATCGGAAAAGAACGGACCATCACCTTTGCCGGTGGCCGGGTTTGGCCAACCGCTGATCGGGGTCAGACCGCCACGCGTCATCGTGAAGGCGGATGTGGAGGAAGCGGTGCTGTTGTTGGTGCCGGATGCCGGGTCAGACGAGGAGATGATGATTCCCTTACCGTTCGCGGCATCGGTGATGATCCGGCTTCCCGACTCAAGATTAAACGTGTCGCCCTGGTGAGGGCCGGTATCATTGGCCCGATTCAGCGCAAGTGCAGCCCCCTGAACGACGGTATCGACAATCGCGGCCGTCGAGCGGGCCGCGATCGTCGCGCTCGTGTTGCCTAATACTGCCGAGAACAGCTGAGGGATTGTGTTTGTGACTCGGACTGTCACCCAATAGCGAACGTTCACTCCTGGGGCAGTCGGCGCCGGCGAGGTTGTGTCCGCACTCACCGTGACCGTCTGCCTCCCATTGTCACCACCGGAGCTGAAGCCGTTCTGTTGAGCATACTGACAAGCGCTCTGCCGGGTATCAGACAAGCCCGAGGAGCAATCGACCTGTGCCGTATGACCTCCCAAGTCCGAGTAGGTTGTGGATCCGCTGGTAATGGCGTCCATGGCGGCATTGGCTGCGCTTAAGGCGGCGGCGTCCGCTGCCGACTGCGCGGCCTTCTGCATGAAATACGACCACCCGAAGTCCACAACCATGCCGATCAGACCGGACATCGCCAGAAGGGCCACAGTGACCATGACCAAGGCCTGCCCGCATGTCGAGGATGATCGCCGTGCGCGCATGACAGCTCTTTTAGAACTGAATCCTTTCTGTCGATGTGGCAGGAAGGTTGAAGGTGGGGAATACCGTTCCAGGGCCGCTTCCAGGCCAAAACATGGCGATCGCCGAACTGAACGGATATGTCGCCGAAATGACCACATCCATTCCAGGTAAGTTGGCGTTCGCTGGCGGCCAAGACGTGGAGGCTTGGGAGCCGCTTAAACAATCTTGAAGAGTGCAGGTGATCGTGGCGCCAGCGTTTGACGTGAACGTCAGACTTAGCTGGCTTGGAAGGAGGCCAACCCCGGAGTATTGGATTATCGTCGCGATACCCGCAATCGTCGTCGCGCAGGAGTTACCATCTGCACTTGTGCAGTTCAAACCGTGAACACTTGTATAACGAGTCCCTTGGGTCACCGCGGAGGCGAGCGTGTGGTAGATCCACATTCCCCGCGCCACTTCGAAAATCGAGATCAGGGCAAAGATCAGAGGGATACCGACTAGCGTGAACTCCACCAGCGAACTGCCTCTCAGATGTTTGCGCCGTCGCCACATTGGTCTACTGTTGCACCCTGACCTGCGCCGTCCGTGTGATCGTCATCTGGCCCATCAATCCAGGAATTGGAAAGAGAGGCACCGTTTGATAGGTAACCGAAACCTGGGATGCAGGCGCACCATCGACTCCAGGGATCGAGCTCGCCGTCACGTGCACCGGGAGCACATTGCAACTGGTGACCCCCACGCCGACGTTGGGCAGATCTTTCAGCGCCTGGAGCGCGTAATAGCAGGCGCCGGTGTTGTCCCCTGCGCTGGTCGGGCTTGCCGACGTGTACAGCGCCGCGATCCGGGCCGCGTGCTGCGTCGAAATCGCCGCGTATGCATAGAAGCCGAAATCGAAAACCCCGAGGAAGATCAGGAAGATCCACGGCGCCATCAACGCCGTCTCGACCACGGCGTTGCCTCGCTCCCGAGATCTTTTCGCGCTGGTCAATGTGAGCAGCGGGACTCGACTGCCGTGATCGGTGGAAGCGGTATTGTTCCCACGATGGTGTACGCTCATGGTAACTTGCGCCTATTGGCCTGGTGGCTCGGCCGATTGCCAACCCCAAACACAATGACACCAAGGCCTTCCCGCGGGTGTCTGTCGATACTCCGCACCCGCTCTTAAAACCACCCCCTAACGGTACGTCAGTTCGGAGGATGGATCAATCCGCCAGGGCGGTTAATTGTTCTAGTACTTCCAGGACTCGAATGAAAATCACGGGCGGCCTCTGTGTGGTGTGTACCGTTCACTGAACTTGCAGAGTCGTCTCGGTGGTCAGGTGCATCTTCGAGAATTAGGGTGAGTAAGTCTCTTCGTACCGGTACAAAGGTCCTTGTTTTGTAGAACCAAGAGCTGGTTCGGATTTGGACGACTCGCTGTACACTGAACAACGTGGTGACGATTCACAGTTGCCAGGAAGGAAATCGATGAGACTAGGTAATAGACTCGGAATGGCCGCCGCGATGCTGACGCTTTTGTCCGGCACGATGTATGCAGACACTTTCTTCGGAGAGACCCTCAGTGACGGAACGACGTTCGGTGGCTCCACTCCGGCGGCTGCCGCGGCCAGTTTCCTGACTGCCGCAAATGTTGCGGGTGTGGTTGGAACTGAGAACTTCGATGAGTTCCCCGCCGCCGACAGCGCGGGCGCTACCAATATTCCTACCCAGCTTACTTTCGGGGGCACGGGAACGGCTGCTCTGTCAGGTTCTGGTTATTATGTGCGAGCGACGAACGACTCCGGGAGATTTGCCGTTTCGACACCGAATTATCTGGACGTCAACGGCATCATTACGATGAATTTCAACGCACCTATTACTGCGTTTGGCTTCTACGGAACCGATATCGGAGACTTCTTTGGCACACTGACCCTGGACCTCACGATGTCCGATGGCTCTACGGTGCAGGATCTCGTCCCGAATGCCGTCGCCGGTAACCTCGACATTCCCGGCCAGAACCCGGAAAGCGGTTCGCTGCTGTATTTCGGACTCACCAGTACTGTGGGGATCACCAGCATCCAGATGAACGATACCAACGGCTCGTTTGACGGGTTTGGTTTCGATGATTTCTCGGTGGCATGGCAGCAGTCCGCCACCGGTGGTCCCAGCGTTCCCGAGCCCACCTCTCTCGCCGGTCTGGTCGGCTTCGCGCTGCTGGGCCTCACCGCCATTCGCCGGCGCAAGTCCGCCTAGACCGCATCCTCTCACTGGATCCACCTTTCAGCAGCCTCATTCCCTCGACGGGGGAATGAGGCTGTTTTTTTCTCCGGCCTCGTTTCCATCCTTTGGCCCGATTCCGCTTTAAGATATCCACAGTGACTCCCTTGCGTAGCGTGCCGAATCCCACGGGACCCGGGCTTGCGCGATACCTCGCCTACCTCGCCCTAGCCGGGATCGTGCTCAACGGCCTGATGGCCCTCGCCAATTCCAAGTATTGGGACGTCGACTTCAACCAGTTCTACGCGGCGGGAAAACTGGCTGGCAGCGGCCATCTGTACGATTGGGATTCCATCCGGTCCCTGGAACTGGAGCACAGCGTCCGGGCCGTTCCCTTCGGGCGCATTCCGGCCTTCGCGTTCGCCTTCAAGCCGCTCTCCGCCATCCCCTATCCGTTCGCGCGCATCGTGTGGTTGGCGGCCGGGCTCGGGGCGCTCGCTGGTTTCGTGGCCCTGTGGCCGGCCTCCAGCCGGGCTTGGGCCGCGGTTGCGGTCTGCTGGTCGGCGCCCGCCGCCATGTGTCTCGCCCTGGGCCAGGATTCTGTGTGGTTTCTGTTCTTCGTTGCCCTGGGACTCCGGCTGCTTCTCCGGGGGCGTGAGTTCTGGGCTGGCGTCGTGCTCTCTTTGTGCATCGCCAAACCCCACCTCGCGCTCGTGTTGCCGGTCTTCCTCGTTGCCCACGGTAAGTGGAGATCCATCCTGGGCGGGCTCACCGGGGGCATCACCGGCCTGGCGCTGTCGTTCGCCGTGGAGGGAAGAGAGTGGCCGAGCCGGCTGCTCTCGCTGACCCAACTGCCCGACTTCGATCCGGCTCCCGACCGCATGCCCAATCTGCGCGGCCTGTTGACGTTCCTCGGGGTGGGCTTGGCCCTTGAACTCGCCCTGGCCCTGGCGGTCATCGTCGCAGTCTGGTTTCTCTGCCGCCGTTTGCCGCTCGAAGCCGCGGCCGCCGTCGCGCTTGCCGCCGGTCTCCTCGTCAGCCATCACGCCTACTTCTATGACGCCCTGATGTTGCTTCCCGCTCTGATGCTGCCGTTTGGCGGCGGCTATCCGGAGTGGTTGCGGAAGTGGGCGCTCGTCCTCTTTACCCCGATTCCGTACCTCTTCCTTCTGATAGATGCCGCTTGGGCCGGTCATTTGGCAATCACGGGATTCACGCTGGCTTTGCTGGGCCGCATGGCATGGCATCGACGGCCCTGGAGTTTAGAGCCCCCACACGCTCCGGCAGGACTTCCGCAGTAGACCGGTTTCGTCCGTTGGCGCCCAACACCCCCTTGCTTCCCGCCACGAATTCCGTAATAATACGGCCAGATCCCTAAAGCTGGTTTGGTTAACGTTCACAGGAGACCCTGTTTGTGCGAAGCGTCCTGGTTGCCGCTTTAGTATCGTGCGCCGACGGCCCGCGCCAGTCCAAAGCCCGCCGTTTTTTGACGGGTCTTTCCGCCGACGAACTGCAGTTCATTGCGGAATTCATGGGCGCCTCCATCCTCGAAGGGGAGGAACCGTCCCCGGGCTCGCCGTCTGAACTCGCGGAACGCGTCGAGGGGTTTCGCAGCGCGCGAGCCGGTCGCGCCACCGCTTCCGAGGATCAGGATCTCAAGGCCATCCTATTGCGTGAGTTCCTTCGCGGCACCGCCCTCCGCAAGGCCCCGGTCGCGGTCCGCGCCGCCCACGCCTGACCCGCCGGCTACTTCGTCCACTTCCCCAGCAAACGCCGGATCAACACCAGTTGCCCGATGTGATACGCGTTGTGGTCGGCAATCAGCAGCGCCTCCCGCAGCAGCGTCTGGCCGTCGCCCCACGGGAACTTCCGATACAGGTCCTGCGCCGGGTCGCGGAGCATCTCCTGGAATTCGGCCAGGTCTTTGCGGAACGCCCGGACCGAGCGCGCCCACTGGCTCTCGCGCTCCGGCGCGCGCGTCGCCGGCCAATAGCCCTTCGGCCACTTCGGCGACACATGCTCCGCTGTTTGGCTGAACCGCAGAATGTCGTGCTGCGCGATCCGCATATGCTCCAGCACTTCCCAGGCCGAATACGGAACGCCTTTCGGCCGGACGCCAATCCGGTTCCCGGGCAAAGCGCGCACCGCGCCGTCAAAAGTGGCGTGCGCGTGCCCGCCGGTCAGGAGTTGAATCAGGTGTTCCCGAAGAGCCGCATCGTCAGCCATCGCTTTTTCTCCCCTATTGCACGCTCCCCGCGCCGGCCTGCGGCTCCAGCCGGATCTCGCCGAACGCGGACTCATACTGGGTGACGTTTTGCTGCAGCACGTTGAGCAGCGCTTTGGCCTGTTGCGGGCTGACGTAGATCCCTTGAAAGTTATGGATCGCAACGTTGTCCGGCGCCGTCTGATTCACCCGCCCGAACAGCAGCAGAAAGTCCCAGAGATTCACTCGGACCTGCACGCTATTGGCGTAGTTTTCGCGGTAGTCGGGAGTGTTCACCAACTGGATCTTGGGAGCGGCTGGCGGCGTCATAGCCTACAGCGTAGCATTGTGCCGCCGACCTGCTCGTCGGTGAGCCTTCGCCCAAATTCAAAAAACTTTACGATTTTGGTACAACCGCCGCCACTAGTTAGGCGTCCGATGAAGTGAGGGATGAAGTCATGAAAGCACTCACCGAAAATCACACGCAGGGCCAGGTTCACTGCCCCATGTGTACCCATACCGTGTCCGCCGAATTGGACCTGTCCGGCAGGCGTCCTCGGGTTGCCACCGGCCAGCGGTGCCCGCGCTGCGGAGCAGGTTTGGATGTCGCGGTGGTAGTACAGATTCCAGAAGCTGCGTAGTACGCACGGGACGGCGGTGGGGTTGTTCTGCCGGACGGTTTCTGCGATAGTGGAGTGAATTCACTGATCCGAGAATGAGACGAAAGATCCAACCGAAACCGTCCCCGGTGGTTCCACCTGAACTTCTGGAACACGCCAAGCTCTCCGTCTCCCCGGACCGGCTGAAAAAAGTATCAAAGTGTACAGTTTGCGGCTCGGAGGCCCCGGGCCCCGAATCGGAAGAACCGTTGTGCTGGGTGTGCCGCCGCCTCAAGATCAGCGCCTGGCGCGACATCGAGCAGCAGATGCCTGCCCAGGAATAACCCTTACGACTGCCCGTCCAGGGCTTGAGATACTTGCTCCCACTCCGAGAGCAGGGTCCCCAGGTCTGTCCGCCGCGCCTCCAGGATTTCCGAGACCCGGCGCGTCTCCTCTGCGCTCACGAAATTGGCGAGCGCCGACTCGTGCTCCGCAATCTCCGTTTCCAAAGTAGCGACTTTCATTTCGATCGCCTGGCGGCGTTCCTCCATCTGGCGCTGCTTGATGGGGTTCAGCCGTTTGTCCGGCGCTTTCGATTCGGGCGCGGCGGCCGCCATCGCAGGCGCCGGCTCCGGCGCCACGGCCAGAGTCGCGGGGCCGCCCTCCTTCCGCCACAGGTAGTCTTCGTAGTTGCCGGGGTAGACCGTGACCTTTCCGTCTTCGATCTCGAAAATGCGGGTTGCCAGCCGGTCAATGAAGTAGCGGTCGTGGGAGACAAACACCACCGTGCCCGAATACTCCTGGATCGCGGTGAGCAGCACGTCTTTCGCGCGCATGTCGAGGTGGTTGGTGGGCTCGTCCAGCAGCAGAAAATTCGACGGCATCATCAGCATGCGGGCCAGCGCGTAGCGGTTGCGCTCGCCGCCCGAGAGCACGCCGATCGATTTGAACACGTCGTCTTCGGAAAACAGGAAGCAGCCCAGAATGCTCCGCAGTTCTGTGTTGGTGGCGCGTGTGGCCACTGTGGACAAGTCATCGAGCAGCCGCGCCTGCGGGTCCAGCTCTTTGTATTGATCCTGCGCGAAGTAGTCGGGCTGGGCATTGTGACCCAGCGTATACGATCCCGTGGTCACCGTCTCGGTGCCCGCCAGGATTTTGATCAGAGTCGATTTACCCGCGCCATTCACTCCGACCAGGGCCACCCGGTCGCCGCGCTCGATGATGAACTTGGCGCCCGAGAACACCTGGTGGTCGCCGTAACTCTTGGCCACGTCCTGGAATTCCGCCACCACGCGCCCGCTCGGCTTGGGCTGGGGAAAGCGAAAATGGATGGTCTTCTCGTCCGGAGGGATCTCGATCCGCTCGATTTTCTCGAGCTCCTTGATGCGGCTCTGCACCTGCTTGGCCTTGGTGGCCTGATAGCGGAAGCGGTTGATGAAGGCCTCGAGCTGCTCAATGCGGTCCCGCTGGTTGTTGTACGCCGCCTGCAGTTGGGAGCGGCGCTCGTTGCGCTGCTCTTCGTAGCGCGTGAACCCGCCATGGTAGAAGTGCAGGCTCTTGTTCCACAGCTCGGCGATCTTGCGCACGGTGACGTCGAGGAAATACCGGTCGTGCGACACCAGAACGATCGCGTGGGGGTAAGAATCCAGGTAGCCCTCCAGCCAATTGCGGGCTTCCAGGTCGAGGTGATTGGTGGGCTCGTCGAGCAGCAGCAGGTTGGGTTTTTCAAGCAGGAGCTTGGCCAGGGCGATGCGCATCTGCCAGCCGCCGGAGAATTCTTCGGTGCGCTTCTTCCACTCGCGCTGTGCGAAGCCCAGGCCGGAGAGCACCGTGCCCACCTGCGCTTCCAAAGCGTAGCCGTCGCGCGCCACGAACTCGCTTTGCGCGCTGTGGAACCGCTCCGCGACCTGCTCGTATTCGGCGCCGGCTGGATCGAGTTCGGCCATGCGTTGCGCCAATTGCTCCTGCTCCTCCTCCAGAGCCCGGATGTCGGCGAACACGGTCATGCATTCCGCGAACACGGTGCGGCCGGAAAGTGAGAGGCCCTCTTGCGGCAGGTAACCCAGGGTCAGGCCCTTCTGCACGGTGAGGCTGCCGGAGTCGAGGCCATCCAGGCCGGCCAGCACTTTCAGGATCGACGACTTGCCGGTGCCGTTGGCGCCCACAATGCCGGTGCGCTCATTGGGACCGATCAGCCAGTCGGCGTTCTCAAACAGGATTTTGGGGCCGTAGCGTTTTCCTGCCCCGGTGAGTTGAATCATGATGCGGTCGGCGTTCCCAGCAGGCCCACTCTTCCATTCTACTGGAGACGACTTTGGCTCCGGACCGCGGGGCCCGACGCACCGCAGTCCGGGAGCCAGACAGGGAGGAGAAGGAAACCCTCTGGACACCTGTCAACTATATAGATGCGCGTCCGGGCCGTTTGGTTCACAGCCAGTATTGCCACTGGCCGGCAGCCAGTACGTAAATGGCCAGGATGCCATTCGTTACGGCGTGGGCCAGGATGCAGTCAGCCAGGTTCTTGGTGCGAATGAGCCACCAGTTGTAGACAATTCCAGCGAGCAACCCGACTTCCCAGTAGGGCCCATGTTCGGAAGCAAACAGAACGGCCACGGTCCAGAAGGCAAAGGGCTGGTAGGCGCCCAGCGGGACCTTCCAGAAGTCTTTGCTCTGCATCAGCCAGCGCATCATCCAGCCGCGCCAGAACAGCTCCTCGAGGATGGGGACCAGGCCGGCGGTGGTGAGCAGGCGGAGGGCGAGGAAGAAGCGGTCCTGCCGGAGGTTCGCGGGCAGGGTGCTGACGGCATGGCCGGTCAGAGCGTTCTCAAAGGGTGCGGAGTGGCGGTAGCCGAACAGGAGATCGGGACCGATCCAGATCAAAAAGACGGCGATGCCCACGCCGATGCTGGCGATCGGGACGGAGGGCCGGAGGGAGAGCACCGGCCGCGAAACCACGGCAATCACGCCCAGCACGATGGCGAAGCGCAGGGAGTGGAGAGCCGGGACCGGGAGGGGGATCCAGCGCTGCACGGCCAGCAGGCCGACATAGACGGCAAACGGAGCAACGTATGCCAGGGTGGGATGGCGCGGCACGAGCTATCGACTGCGCCGTGGGGAGGCGGTCGCGGGAGGCCGCGCGTTGATCACCGGGATCAAGGTATTGCGGGACGGCGGCGTCTCCGGAGCGGTGCGGGCCACCAATTCCCGGTTCAACGAGGAGATGAATTCCTGAATCTGGGTCTGCATCTCGCCCATCTTCTCGCGCATGTTGAGGATGATCTCGACTCCCGCCAGGTTCACGCCCAGGTCGCGCGTTAAGTGCAGGATGACCTCGAGGCGCTCCAGGTCGTCGCCGGTGTAGAGGCGGGTGTTGCCTTCGCTGCGCGAAGGCTTCAGCAGCCCCTCGCGTTCATAGAGGCGCAAGGTCTGGGGATGGATCTCGTACTGCTCCGCGACGGAGGAGATCATGAAGGCGGCTTTGGATTTGGACTTCGCCATGGCAGACCTCAGACCTTCGACCACATCTCGCCGCGCGGGTCCTCGGGGTGGAGCTTGGCCATCTGGCGCAGCAGCTCGCGCGTCTCTTCATCGCGCGGTTCGGGGGCCTCAATGGCCACTTCGACAATCTGGTCGCCGCGCTGGTTGGTTCGCTGATTCAGCACGCCTTTTTCGCGCAGGCGGAAGCGCTGGCCGTTCTTGGTGCCTTGCGGGATCTTGAGCAGGGTGCGGCCATCGATGGTGGGCACTTCGATTTTGGCGCCCAGGGCGGCTTCCCACACAGTGACCGGCACTTTGATCTCAATGTTGTCGGCGTCGCGGTGGAAGAAGGGATGGTCTTCGACCTTGGTATTGATGTAGAGATCGCCGGGAGGCGCGCCCTGCGTGCCGGCGTTGCCTTTGCCGGGGACGCGCAGGCGGGAGCCGTTGCGCGCGCCGGGCGGAATGCGGACTTCGACCACTTCGGTTTTGGTGACGCGCCCATCGCCGCCGCAGGTGGGGCAGACATTGCGCAGCTTTCCGGCGCCGCCGCAGCGCGGGCAGGTGAGGTTGAACTTCATGGCTCCGGCCATTTGCGTGACGTTGCCGGTGCCCTTGCATTGCGGACAGTTCACCTCGCCGGCGCCAATGGAACCCGCGCCATGGCAGGTGTCGCAGACCTCGTAACGAGTAATGTTGAGGCGGGCCTGAGTGCCGCGGATGGCCTGCCAGAAGTCGATGTCCATCACGTATTCGAGGTCGCCGCCCTTTTCCGCTTGGGCCTGCGGGGCTCCGCCGTGGCCTCCGAAGAACTGGGAGAAGATATCGCGGAATCCGGCACCGGAGGGGGCGCCCTGTGTGCGCCGGCCTCCGCCGGCCCCGGCCGCACCCGAAGCAAAGTCGGAGAAATCGAAACCGCCGAAGTCCATGGACGGTCCGCCGGCGCCCGGACCGCCTGCCGGCGGACCCGCGAACCCGTTGTCGGAGTAGGCGCCGTACTGGTCGTACATCTGGCGCTTCTTGGCGTCGCTGAGGACGTCGTAGGCTTCCTGCACATTCTTGAAGCGGTCTTCCGAGGACTTGTCTCCGGGATTGAGATCGGGGTGGTATTTGCGCGCAAGTTTCCGGTAGGCCTTGCGGATGTCCTCCACCGAGGCGTTGCGGGGAACACCGAGCGTTTCGTAATACTCGTGTTTGGGAGCGGCTGGCATTCGAGAATCGGGGCAGGCTGGAGCCTGCCCCACGGTACTTTACTTCTTGTCGTCGACGTCGACGAACTCGGCGTCGACCACGTTGTCTTTGTCGTCACCCTTTTTCTTGCCCGCGTCGCCATCCGACGGCGGGGCTTGGCCGCCCGGCTGGGACGACGCCGATTTGTACATGGCTTCGGCCAGCTTGTGACTGGCGGCGGTCAGCCGGTCGGTGGCGGCGTTGATGCGTTCGGGGTCGTTTTCCCCGATGGCCTTCTTGGTTTCTTCGAGCGCGGTCTCGATTTCCTTGGCTTCGGCATCGCCGATCTTGCTGCGATGCTCCTTCAAGGTCTTTTCGACGTTGTAGACCATGGCGTCGGCCTTGTTCTTGGCCTCGATGGTGTCGCGCTGCTTGCGGTCATCGGCGGCGTGCGATTCGGCGTCCTTGGCCATTTTCTCCACTTCGTCCTTGGAAAGGCCGGACGAAGAAGTGATGGTGATCTTCTGCTCGTTGTTGGTGCCTTTATCCTTGGCGGTCACGTTGAGGATGCCGTTGGCGTCGATGTCGAAGGTGACTTCGATCTGCGGCAAGCCGCGCGGGGCCGGAGGAATGTTGCTGAGCTGGAAGACTCCGAGCAAGCGGTTGTCGCGCGCCATGGCGCGCTCGCCCTGGTGGATCTTGATCTCGACCGACGGCTGGTTGTCGGCGGCGGTGGAGAAGGTTTCGCTCTTGCGGGTGGGGATGGTGGTGTTGCGCTCGATCAGCTTGGTGAAGACGCCGCCGAGGGTTTCGATGCCGAGCGACAGCGGGGTGACATCGAGCAGCAGCACGTCTTTGACTTCGCCGCCGAGCACGCCGCCCTGGACCGCGGCGCCGACCGCAACCACTTCGTCCGGGTTGACGCCCTTGTGCGGCTCTTTGCCGAACAGATCGCGGACGACGGTCTGGATGCGCGGCATGCGGGTCTGGCCGCCGACCAGGACCACTTCGTCGATCTGGGCCGGGGTGATGCCGGCATCGGAGAGCGCCTGCTTGCAGGGGCCCACCGAGCGCTGGATGAGGTCTTCCACCATCTGCTCGAAGCGAGCGCGGGTGAGCTTCATGATCAGGTGCTTGGGGCCGGTGGCGTCGGCGGTGACGAAGGGCAGATTGATTTCGGACTCGAGCAGCGTCGACAGCTCCATCTTGGCCTTCTCGGCGGCTTCCTTGAGGCGCTGCAGGGCCATCTGGTCCTTGGAGAGGTCGATGCCATTTTCCTTTTTGAACTCGGCCACGATCCAGTCCATGATGCGCTGGTCGATGTTGTCGCCGCCCAGGTGGGTGTCGCCATTGGTGGACTTCACTTCCACCACGCCGTCGCCGACTTCGAGGATGGAGATATCGAAGGTGCCGCCGCCAAAGTCGTACACGGCGATGGTCTCGTTTTTCTTCTTGTCGAGCCCGTAGGCCAGCGCGGCCGCGGTGGGCTCATTGATGATGCGCATCACTTCGAGGCCCGCGATCTTGCCGGCATCCTTGGTGGCCTGGCGCTGGGCATCGTTGAAGTACGCCGGAACGGTGATGACGGCCTGGGTCACCTTGCCGCCGAGGTAGGCCTCGGCCGCTTCCTTCAGCTTGGTGAGGATCATGGCCGAAATCTCGGGCGGAGAATTCTTCTTGCCGCTGATGTCGACGCGGGCGTCGCCGTTGTCTCCGCGGACGACCTTATAGGGCACCATCTTCATTTCTTCGTTGACTTCGTCGTAGCGGCGCCCCATGAACCGCTTGATGGAGAACACGGTGTTCTCGGGGTTGGTGATGGCCTGCCGCTTGGCGACCTGTCCCACCAACCGCTCGCCGCTCTTGGTGAAGGCAACCACCGAAGGAGTGGTGCGGGCTCCCTCCTGGTTGGCGATGACCGTGGGCTGGCCGGCTTCCATGACGGCGACCACCGAGTTGGTGGTTCCCAAATCGATACCAATGATCTTTCCCATAAACTTCTAAAACCTCGCGTCTGTCGGATTTACGATGGCGGCCGCGGAGGAGGAGCCCAGCGGCTTAGTACATGTCCATTATTAAACTTTAGTGTGATATTGTCAAGTATAAATAAGTACATTATTATCAATCTGTCAGAGCCTCCCGAGCGCGTTCGAGGAGGATCGGAACTAAGGCGGGATGCCCTTCGAGGGGCGGGGTGACGAGGATTTCGAGGCTCGAGTGGGCGGCTGCGACAGCAGCCACGATCTGCGGGAGGTCGCGTTCCAGGTGGAGCCCCAAGGTGAGGAAGTAGGGGATGACGACGATGCGCTCGACGCCCTGCTGGGCGAGGCGGTCGACGGCGCCGGCGAGGTCGGGCTGGCCGAGTTCGAGGAAGGCCGGTGCGACATGACGAAACGAACCCAATTCGGCGAGCTGGCCGGCGACAGACCGGACGCCGTCATTGGCGCTCTCGATGCGGGAGCCGTGGGCGAAGACGATGAGGCCGGTGGTCATAGAGAGGCAGGCGGCGGAGGGCCAGGGGCCGGGAGGGAAATACGAAACGAACCCATTTCGGCTCGCTCGTGAAAGCCGGCACGGGACACGGAGCGACTCCCGAGTCTGGCCGCGTTGATCATGGTCATCCACAGTCTACCTCGGGATTTTGGGAGCTGAGGTCTAAATCATAGAGAGAGCAGAGGATTGTAGCGGTGATCGGGCCTCGCGCGACGCTGTGATCCCTCCAATCTTCGTTGATAGTACTGAGACAGTACTGAATTCAAAGTATTGAAACTCAATTCCAAGTTTGGACATGATAGAATTTTTCGACAATAGTCCTCCATCACCACGGTATGAGTGCCTTTCGGCTCGCTTGTTTTGCGGTTTGCACGGGAATCCTAGCCGCGTCTCCCCGGATCCAGTTTGAGCAGAATCGCGGCCAAACCGATGCCCGCGTCCGGTATCTGGCGCGAACGCCGCAGGGGTTGGTGTTTTTCAACGATTCAGGGATGGTGCTGAGCCGGCCGGATGCGACGCCGGTGACCTTTGAATGGGTCGGCGCCGATCCGCAAGCCGGGTGGGAAGCGTTGGAGGGCACGGGCGAGACGACCAGCTACCATGTGGGGCGCGATCCGCGGCGGTGGGCGGATCAGGTTCCTGAATATGGGCGGCTGGCCCGCCGCGGCTTGTACCCGGGGATCGATGCGGTGTACTACGGGGCGGGGCGGCAACTGGAGTATGACCTGTTCGTGGCTCCAGGGGCTGATCCGGGGCGCATCCGGATTCGGATCCGAGGCGCGCGGCGCATCTGGATCGGACGCAACGGAGACCTGGTCATTGCCACGGAGGGCGGCGCGATCCGCCAGCAGACGCCGGGGCTCTATCAGACGGCTGCGGACGGTTCCCGAACCGCGGTGGCGGGCCGGTTCCGGCTGCTGGGGCGGAGCGAGGTGGGTTTTGTGGCGGGCCGGTACGATCACACCAAAGTACTGGCGATCGACCCGACGCTGGAGTCGTCGACATATCTGGGCGGGAGTGGTGATGACGAGGTGGTTTTTGCTTCGGGCACGATTTCGGCGGGGAACACGACGTCTTCCGACTTTCCGGATGCGGCGGTGGCGCGGCGGAGCGGAACGGACGTTTTTTACCGGTCGGGAACGTCAACACTGATTTTTGGGGGATCGGGCGATGACCGGCTGACTGGAGTTGTGCTGGTCGGTGCCGCGCCGGTCCTCATCGGCTACACCAACTCGACGGATCTGCCCACATCCGCGTCATCCGTGCAGCCCAACTTCGCCGGTGGGGCCAGCGATGGATTCTTTTTGTATTTCAGTCGAACGAGCACGGGCGCTTTCACGACGATCAACCCGGTGATCAGCTATTTGGGCACGACCGGAGAGGACCGGATCACGGCGGGGACAACGGCAACGTTCCAATCCTTGATCTTCCTCACGGGCTGGACCACGACGCACGGCTTCAATCCCGGGGCGGTGGCGACCACGATGGTTGCGGGACCGGGAGGAGGGGTGGACGGGTTTCTGGTGACGGCCGTGGTGCTCCCCACCGCCGACCGCGCCAACATCCAGGGAGCGTACCTCAACAGCGTGACCTACTTCGGCGGCTCCGGGGACGACCGACCGAGCAGCATAGCCGCTTCAGCCGACCGTTTGAACTGCTGTCTCATCGGCGGCGAAACCACGTCGACGGATTTTCCGGGGCTGGTGGGGGCGTCCACGGCGCGGGCCGGTGCGTCCGATGGGTTTGTGATCCGGTACAATTACCCGTCATCGGCAAACAGCTTGGTGAGCCGGCTATACGGCGGCAATGGCACGGACCGGATCTCGGGTGTGGCGGCGATGCTGGACGGGTCGGTGGTGGTGGCGGGCACGACCACGTCGACGGATTTACCCCTGGCGGGCGCGGCGCAGGCCCAGTTCGGCGGCGGCGCCTCGGACGCCTTTGTGGCGCGATTTTCAGCGGACTTGTCGCAACTCACCTACGCCAGCTATTGGGGGGGGGCGGGGGCGGACGAGGCGACGTCGATATCGGCAAATCCTCTGATTGACGAGTTCTTTATAGGCGGCTGGACGGCGTCACCAGACTTTCCGGTAACCAATGCGGTGCAGCCGACCTATGGCGGCGGGCCCGACGACGGGTTCCTGGTGCACTACGACCCGGACGGCAAGGTGTACGAGGCCACGTTCCTGGGCGGTTCGGGAAGCGACCAAATTCTCAGCGTGGCGGCAGGATCGGCGTTCGAGGTGACGGTTGCGGGCGAGACCAGTTCCGCCGATTTTCCACTGCAAGGCGCCACGCAGACTCAACTCCGCGGCAATTCCGATGGGTTTGTGTCGACGATCGGCGCCAAGCTGGTGGCGGCTAATCCTGTCACGGGGTCGAAAGGTCTGCGTGCGTACGCGGGGCTGGTGGTGCCACTGGCCCCGCCGCCGGTGACCTTCACACTGAGCAGCAGCGACCCGGCTTCGGTTCTGCTGGCGAGCGACACAACCAGCGCGGCGGCGGCATCGATCACAACCACGGCCATCAATTCGAACGCGGCGAACTATTTCGTCGACTGCCTTGCCAACGGAGCCAGCGCGGATATTCGCATCACGGCGCCCGGGTATCCACAGGCAACGGCACACGTGGATTGCGTCCTGCCGTCTGTGTTCGGATTCTGGACCGGTGGGACGATCAGTCTTTGGTCGGGCCCCGCCACCATCTCGTTGGAGCTGGTCGCCGTAAGTCCGAGCAACCCCGCCAGCCGGAACACGGTCTTCGCCAGGTTGGCCGCCGACCAGATTGCGGTTCAGGTGCAAAACTCCGATCCCTCGGTGGCGACGGTTTCGACCACGACGCTTTCGCTCGGTGCTTCCACCGGATCCGCCAGACTGACCGTTAGTCCACTCAGTGTGGGCAGCACCGACCTGACGTTGGAGTCGCCCAGTCTGCAACCCTTGCCGGGAAACACGGTACAGGTGGTGGTGGCTAATCCGTATTACACCTATACTCCAGCTCCCATTCCCGGGGGATTTCAAGCAGCGTATTCAGTCGCGCTATTGGGCACGGCGCCTGCGGGCGTGTCCGTGAGCTTTACGAGCGGGGACCCCAGCCGGTTGCTGGTTTCTTCTGATGCCACGAAGACGGGGGCCGCCTCAGTGGCCACTTCGGGCCGGGTGAACCTTCAGGCGCTTGCATCCAGCGGCAGTGTTCCGCTTTCGATCGCCGTGACCGGGTTTCCTCCCGTCACGGTTCCGGTCTCGTTGACGACTCCCGTGCTCACGGTGTCGAGCAATCTAATCGCGGCGCCGGCTTTGGTGGTGGGGCAACCGGTCACGGCGAGCGCGTCCTTCGGATATTCGCCGAATCCAGGGAGCGGGACGACGGTGACGGCGAAGAGCAGCGATCCGAGCGTGGTGGAGGTGTCGCCCTCGTCGGTGGTTCTGAATTCGGCTGTACCGAGTTTTCAGGTGGCCGGTGTGGCGGCCGGCAGCGCGGTCCTCACCTTCAGCAGCAGTATCGGCGCGCCGGTTTCCATCAGTCCGCTGACGGTTACCGTGGCACACCGGACGCTGAAGCTCGGCGATTTGAGTGTCGGCAAGAACCTGGTGGGGGCGGAACTGGTGACATGGCCGTCGGAGTTGGCCGCAGGCGAGAGCGTGACGATCACTTCGTCGGACCCGAGCCGGGTGTTATTGGGGACGTCGAACACGGTTCCAGGGAAAGCGCGGATTACGGTTACTGCGAAAGGCGGAGCGAAGATCTATGTATTCGGTCTGGCCGATTCCGGAACGGTCCAGATCACCGCCACCGCCGCCGGCTTCCTGAGCATGTCCCGACTGCGGAGTCTTCGGACCGCGGTTGACGGGCCGGTGACGGCGACCGCGACGGTGACGCTGACGCCTTCCGGATTCGGATGGCACAACGACTCCTTGTCGTCGAGTCTGTCCGCGAGTACGGTGTCCGCGGCGATCTCCGCGTTTGCGCTCGACCCGAGGACGCTGATTCCGATCGCCGAACAGACTTTGCAGCCGGGGCTGACGGTTGCGCTGCCCATCGTGAGCGATCATGCCGATGTGGTGGTTCCGGTCAGCAGTCCGGTTTCGGTGCCATCTCCTGGCAGCGGCGCGTCCGTGAGCCTACGGAATGTGGGTGTGGGCGGCGCCAAAGTGACGGTCAGCCAGCCGGCGGGGTTCACCCAGCCGGCCTCGCGCCAGAGCCTGGGCTACCACGTGGTCCAGTAGAGACTGCCTTCTTAGCGCGCCGGGAGGAGTCATTCCATCGCGGCGACGAGGCGGCCGATCAAGCCGGCGGGGCCGAAGAAATGGTCGCGATGCTCGCGGACGAAGGCGAAGCGGAAGGGCGAGTGGCGTTCGAGGGCCTGGATGTAGGAGCGGGTGTGGAGGCGATGGGCCGCGCCGGCGGCGGTGATCAGCAGGGTGGCGGCGTTGTTGCGGATGAACTGCTTCACGGGACCGGTGCCTGGGGCGCGGAACCCGCGCAGGCGGGCGAAGACGGCATCGCCGAATTCGAAGACGCGGTTGGTGAGGTGGTCGAGGGGCTGGCGGCCGGCGGATTCGGAGAACAGCGTGGCCGTGCCGCCGGCGAGGTCTTCGAGGACGTCCTGCAAGTCGTCGCCGAATTGCAGGAGCACGCCCCAGCCGAAGGAGAACTCTTCCTGCTCGGGGGTGAGGCGGCCGGCGGCGAGGTAGCCATCGGCTAACACGGAGGCGCCGCCTTTGGCGACCACGCCGCGCAAGAGTTCGGCGGGGGCCAGCCGGGCTTCGCGGCGGAGGCCGAGGCTCTCCTCCTGGGCCTTCTGGATGGCCAGCAGGCTGCGGTACAGGCCGGGATAGCGCGCCCGATCGTACTGGCTTTCGATGCGGTCGACCAGGGCGCACACCTTGTGCTCGCGGTGGTTGGCCGGCGCCACGGGAAGGCCGCACAGCCGGCGGCGCAGGTTTCGATTGAAGGCGCGCTTGGCGGCTAGGGATGCCGTCGGATCGTCGAGGTGATTGTCGGTGTAGGGATAGAGCAGGCTGTAGGCGAACAGGGCCGGGGTCAGCTCCGCGGGGCGGCCCAGAAGAATCTGGAGGGCGCCGGCGGTCCACAGGTTGCGGCTGGCTTGATAGACGTCGGCCGTGCTGAGGCGGGGATCGAAGCGGCGCGCTTCCTCGGCCAGGCCGCGGGCGAGTTTGGGAAAACCGCCTTCGAGGAAGAGGTGGACCTGGGCGCGGTTCCAGTCCAGGGCAGCCGGGGCGAAGATGCGTAGGGCCCGGAGGATTTCAGTCTCGCGATGCGGGCCGGGCACGCGGCGCGAGAGCGTGGACTCCATCTGATGCAGGAAGCGCTCGGCGTGCGCCTCTCGGCCGGACTGTTCGCGAACCGTGTAGAGTCGCTGCAAGCGCGGCCCGCGCGTGCCGTCGCACCGCCGCCAGAGCGCCGCGTGGCGCCGGACCAACCCCGCTACACCGACCATATGAACAGTAGAACGTAAAAGGGCGGGCGGAGGTTCAGGGGATTTGCGGGTGGCCCGCGCCCTGACGGTCGCGGCTGACGGTCGCGGACAACGGACGTGGTTGGTAGGGGTCTGCTAGCTTGGTGGTTCGATGATCTCGCTATCAAACATTAATAAGCAGTACGGGAAGCAGTTGGTTTTTGTGGATGCTTCGTTTCAGTTGAACCCGGGGGAGAAGGTCGGGCTGGTGGGGCCGAACGGGGCGGGGAAGACGACGTTGTTTCGCATGATCGTGGGGGAGGAGGCGCCGGACGAAGGGGAGGTTTCGGTTCCCAAGAAGGTGACCATCGGCTATTTCCGGCAGGACGTGGAGGAGATGCAGGGGCGGTCGGTGCTGGATGAGGCCATCGCGGGCAGCGGGCGGCTGGGCGATCTGCATCATGAGTTGGAGGCGCTGCAGCACGCGCTCGGGGATCCCGAGCGGGCCGATGAGATGGACCGGGTGCTGGCGCGCTTTGGGGAGGTGCAGGAAGAGTACGAGCATCTGGGCGGCTATTCGCTCGAGGCGCAGGCGCGCGAGGTGCTGCACGGGCTGGGGTTTGAAGATGACCAGATCGATGGCGACGTGGGGGCGCTCTCGGGCGGGTGGAAGATGCGGGTGGCGCTGGCTCGCGTGCTGCTGGGGCGGCCGGATGTGCTCCTAATGGATGAGCCAACCAACCACTTGGATATCGAGTCGATCATCTGGCTGGAACATTTCTTGAAGTCGTACGAGGGCGCGCTGTTGATGACTTCGCACGACCGGGAGTTCATGAACCGGATCGTGGGGAAGATCGCGGAGATCGATTCGGGGGAGATCATCACGTACTCGGGGGACTACGATTTCTACGAGCGGGAGCGCGACATCCGCGAGGCCAATCAGCAGGCGGCGTTCGCGCGGCAGCAGGCCATGCTGGCGAAGGAACAGCGGTTCATCGACCGTTTCCGGACGCACGCGGCCAAAGCGGCGCAGGTGCAGAGCCGCATCAAGGCGCTGGACAAGATCGAGAAGATCGAGCTGCCGAAGAAGCGGCACGTCGTGAAGTTCGAGTTCCGGACACCGCCGCGGTCGGGCGACCAGGTGGCGGTGATTGAAGACGTGTACAAGAGCTACGGGCCGCGGGTGATTTACGAGGGATTCAGCCTCACGGTGCGGCGGGGCGAGCGGTGGGCGGTGATGGGCAAGAACGGGGCGGGGAAGACGACGCTGCTGAAAATGATCGCGGGCGCCACGACGCCGGATGCCGGCACGGTGCGGCTGGGCGCAAGCCTCACGATGGGATACTTCGCGCAGCAATCGCTGGATGTGCTGAATGCGGAGCTGACGGTGATTGAGCAGCTCCAACAGGACTTTCCGCAGGAAGGGTTGGGCACGCTGCGCACGCTGGCGGGGGCGTTTCAGTTTTCGGGAGACGACGTGGACAAGCCGATCCGCGCACTTTCGGGCGGGGAGAAATCGCGGCTGGCGATGGCGCGAATGCTGTTCAACCCGCCGAATTTCCTGGTGCTCGACGAGCCGACCAATCACCTGGATCTGGCAACGAAGGAAATGCTGGTGGAAGCGCTTCACGAATTCGAAGGCACCATGATTTTCGTATCGCACGACCGGACGTTTCTGCGCGGGCTAGGGTCGCGGGTGCTGGAATTGGGCGGGGAGAGCGGAAGGGACCGGCACGCGGTGGTGTATCCGGGCTCGTACGTGGAATACGTCGAGAAGCTGGGGCACGAGGCTCCGGGGATTTACGCCTGAGGCCGCCGGCGAACCCTCAGCTGCCGCTCTGAATATACGCTTTCATGTGATGCAGCTCTTCGGTTTTGCGCGCGAGCTCAAACTTCATGAGGTCGCGCATGGAGAGGAAATTGACCACGCGGGAGCCGCGCATCACCGGCAAGTGGCGGCAATTGTGCGCCTGCATGAGCTCCATGGCTTCGTCCGAGCCGGCTTCCTCGTCGATGGTGGCGACCGCCGTGGTCATCACCTGGCTGACTGGCGTGCGATCGGGATTGCGGCGGTCGAGCACGACGCGAGTCATGAGGTCGCGTTCGCTGAAGACGCCGCGCAAGCGGTCTCCGTCCAGGATCAGGATGGCTCCCACCTGGAGTTCCGCCATTTGCCGGGCCACATCGGCCACGACATCGCTCTCCTTCGCAAAGTAGAGCTCGCGATAGGACACAATGTCACGGACTCGGGACATATCTCACCCCTTTCCCGAGAAATCTTAGCTGAAGAGTATCACAAACGAAGGCCGGCGAACAGCGGATAATGAGGCATGGCGCAGGCGCTTCGCTTCGAATGCCAGCCCGGGTGTACGGAATGTTGCACCCAGCGCGGATTCGTCTATTTGACGGAAGCCGATCTGGTGCGGGCAGCCACCTTTCTAGGAATGGTTCCGGCGGCGTTTGAGCGACAGTACGTCTACCGCACCCGCAACCGGCTGCGGCTACGCGTGCCGCGGGAATCGCAATGCCACTTCCTGCGCGGGGAGGGCTGCTCGATTCACCCCGCCAAGCCGACGCAGTGCCGCATCTTTCCCTTTTGGCCGGAACTGGTGGAGAGCCGGCGGGAATGGAAGAAGACGGCGCGGTATTGCCCGGGTATGGGGAAGGGGCCGCTGATTCAGATCGAGAGCGCGCGCGAACAGGCTCGGGAGATGCGGGAAGCGTATCCGGAGATGTACTGAACAACCAGGCGGGCCGGGCCGGAAGCGGCCTGACCGATCAGATGCGCTGGTAGCGGATCGCCAACACGAGGCCGCGGGAGATACGCTCGGCGGGGCGCTGGTGCTGCCAGCGGCGGAAGCGGCGGAGCGCCACCAGCACCGCCACATCGACGGCGGCGGCGAAAGCGAAGATGAGTGCGTCAGCGAGGCCCATGGTTCTCTTCCATCGCAACATGGAAGCGGAATTGGGGAAATGGCTAGGAGTAAGGGTGCGGTAATGGGACTTTTCGCCTATTTTTGGGGGCGAGCCGGGCTCGGATGCTAGACTCTTCTCTTAATGCACAAAGTGACGCATCTGGAGTGCAGTCTGTGCGGACTGAGGTTCGAGGCAGGCGCGGTCCATAGCCTGTGTAGCTGCGGGGGGCCCCTGCTGGTGCGGTACGATCTGGACCGCATCCGGTCGCGGTGGAGACGGCGGGCGGTCGCCAGCGGGCCGCCGACCATGTGGCGGTACGCGCCCGTGCTGCCGCCGGCGGATGAGCACGTGATCTCGCTGGGCGAGGGGTGGACGCCGCTGCTGCGCGCCAAGCGGCTGGAAGCGCGCCTGGGAGCCGAGCAGCTCTGGGTGAAAGACGAAGGGTTGAACCCGACGGGGTCGTTCAAAGCACGCGGGCTCTCGTGCGCGATTTCGATGTGCGTCGAGCTGGGGATCCGCAAGGTGGCGATTCCCTCGGCGGGAAATGCAGCCGGGGCGCTGGCGGCCTACGCGGCGGCGGCGGGGATCGAGGCCCACATCTTTTTGCCGCGCGACGTGCCGCACTCGAACTACCTGGAGTGCATGGCTTATGGGGCGCGAGTGACGCTGGTGGACGGGTTGATCAGTGATTGCGCGCGCATGGTGGCGGAGCGCGCGCCGGCCGAAGGCTGGTTCGATATCAGCACGCTCAAGGAGCCGTACCGCATCGAAGGCAAGAAGACCATGGGGTATGAAGTGGCCGAGCAGATGGATTGGGAATTGCCGGACGCGATTTTTTACCCCACGGGCGGTGGCGTGGGGATGATCGGGATGTGGAAGGCCTTCGAAGAGATGGAACGGTTGGGGTGGCTCGGCAGCCGGCGGCCGAAGATGATTGCGGTGCAGGCCGAGGGCTGCCAGCCGGTGGTGCGCGCTTTCGAGGAGAACCAGCCGCGCAGCCGCTTTTGGGACGATGCCCACACCGTGGCCAGCGGGCTGCGCGTGCCGAAACCGCTGGGCGATTTTCTGGTGCTGGAGGCGGTGCGGAAGAGCGGCGGCACGGCACTGGCGGTGACTGACGCCGAGACGCTGGATGCAGGCGCGCGGCTGGCGTCGGAGGAAGGGATCTTCGCGGCGCCGGAAGGCGCGGCGTGCGTGGCGGCGTGCGAGAAGCTGCTGGCGTCCGGTTTCCTGAAGGCGGCGGATCGCATCGTGCTGTACAACACCGGCACCGGGATGAAATACGCGGAGGCCTACTCCACGCGCTTTCCGCGGGCGTCGGCGGGGGAGCAAGACAAACTGGGAGGCCTGATCACACCGCGATGAACGATCTGGCGCTGCAGGCATTGGACGCGGTGACGCGGCGCGGCGTCTCCTACGCGGATGTGCGCGCGATCGAAACCCGGGGTCGGGAGATCGCCACCAAGAACGGCAAGGTGGGGCACGTGTCGGGGTCGGAGTCGATGGGGCTGGGGATTCGGGTACTGGCTCACGGCTGCTGGGGGTTCGCGGCCACCGACGATTTGACGCGTGAGGGCATCGAGGCCGCGGCCGGACTGGCGTATCGGATCGCGCTGGCCAGCGTGGCAGCGCGGAAGCATCCGGTGACGCTGGCGCCGGAAGAAGCCCACCGGGCGACATGGGTTTCGCCCTACCGCTCGGATCCGTTTTCGATTTCGATCGACCAGCAAGTGGCCTTGCTGCTGTCGGTGGATGCCGAACTGCGCCGGCAGGAGGGCGTGAGCCTGGCGGAAGCCTCGATGCATTTCGAGCGCCAGCGGCAGGTGTTCGCGTCGACGCTGGGCAGTTTGGTGGATCAGACGCGGGTCACTTCCGGCGCCGGATTCTCGGCCTTGAGCTACAAGGATGGCGAGATCCAGCGGCGTTCCTATCCGAATTCCTTTGGCGGGCAGTACCAGTTAAAAGGCTACGAACTGGTGGAGGAGCTGCGCTTGCTGGAGAACGCGCCGCGCATCGCCGAGGAGGCGGTAGCGCTGCACTCCGCCGACCAGTGTCCGGAAGGCGAGTTCGACCTGATTCTGGACAGTTCGCAACTGGGGCTGCAGATTCACGAATCGATCGGGCACCCGATTGAGCTGGACCGCGTGCTGGGCAGCGAAGCCAACTATGCGGGGATGAGTTTTCTGACGCTCGATCAGTTGCGGCGGCTGCAGTACGGCTCGGAGATGGTCAACGTGGTGTGCGACGCGCGGCAGGAGCATGGGCCGGGCCTGGGCACGTTCGCGTTCGACGACGAGGGCGTGCCGGCGCGCTCGACCGACATCATCCGCAACGGGCAGTTCGTGGGGTACATGACGTCGCGCGAGACCGCCGCGCAGGTGGGCGAGACGAAATCGAACGGGTGCATGCGGGCGGACGGGTGGGGACGGATTCCGTTGATCCGCATGACCAATGTCAGCCTGGAGCCGGGGCGGCAGTCGCTCGACGAAGTCATGGGCGCGGAGCACGCCATCTACATGGAGACCAACCGGAGCTGGTCGATCGACGACAAGCGCTACAACTTCCAGTTCGGTTGCGAGATCGGATGGGAGATGCGAAACGGCCAGCGCGTGCGCATGCTGAAGAACCCGAGCTATAGCGGCATCTCGACCGAGTTCTGGAACGCGTGTGCCGCCATTGCCGGGCCGGAGCACTGGACGCTGTGGGGTGTGCCCAATTGCGGCAAAGGCCAGCCGGAGCAGGTGATGGGGACGGGGCACGGGGCCAGTCCCGCGCGTTTCCGCAAGATCAAAGTGGGGAGCGCGTATGCGGGATAAGGAGGCGGCCGATGTGTTCGGCCAGGTGACGGAGGCGGCGAGCGCCGGCGGCGTCACCGAAATCGAAGCCATCCTGTCCAGCGAAACCCAAGCGCTCACGCGGTTCGCCAACAACACGATTCACCAGAATGTCAGCGAGCGGACCATGCATCTTTCGGTGCGCCCGGTGATCGAGGGCCGCACGGCGCGCGCCGGAACCAACCGGCTGGATCGCGACGCCATCCGGCGGGTGGTGGACGAGGCGATTGCCATCGCGCGGCTGACGGAACCGGATTCCGAACTGCCGCCTCTGGCCGAGCCGGCCGGTTACGCGCAGCCGGTGCGGCAGTTCGAAGATACGGCGGCAGCGTCGCCGGAGGAGCGAGCGCGGGCCGTGACGGAGGCGATTCATGCGGTGGAGTCCCAGGGACAGACGGCGGCGGGAATCTACTCCACGGGAGAATCGTTCTACGCGCTGATGAACTCGCGCGGGGTTGCGGCGTCGCACCGCGAGACCCTGGCGCGGTTCTCGATCACTGCCATGGCGGCGGACAGTTCGGGCTGGGCCAAGGCCAGCGCCTGTCATCACACCGCCTTTCAACCCCTTCAGCTGGCGCAGACCGCGGCGCGCAAGGCTGCTGCTTCGCGGGATCCGCGCGAACTCGCGCCCGGCCGGTATACGGTGGTGCTGGAGCCGGCCGCGGTGCTCGACCTGGTGGGCCAGATGTTTGGCGATTTCAGCGCTACGGCGATCCGCGACGGCCGCAGCTTTCTCAACGACCGCATCGGCCAAAAGCTGTTCGGCGACAACATCACCATCCACGACGATGCGCTCGATCCGCAACAGTCCGGCCCACCGTTCGATGGCGAAGGGGTGCCGCGGCGGCGCCTGACCTTGGTGGAGCGCGGCGTGGTGCGCGAGATCGCCTATTGCCGCCAGGCCGCGGCGCACGCCGGAGTCGAGCCCACCGGCCATGGCTTCCCGCTGCCGAACGAGGTGGGCGAAGCGCCCATGAACATCGTGATCGCGGGCGCGAACTCCACGGTGGACGAGATGATTGCGTCCACGGAGCGCGGCATTCTGGTGACGCGCTTCTGGTACATCCGCGAGGTGGATCCCTACGAGAAGATCTTCACCGGGATGACGCGCGACGGGACGTTCCTGATCGAGGCCGGCAAGGTGACCGCGGGCGTGCGCAATTTCCGCTTCAATCAGAGTTTGATCGAGATGCTGTCGAACGTGGAGGCGCTCTCGGCGGCCGTGCGCGCGTCCGGTGAAGAGGTGTTCGATCTGGTGGCGCCCGCCATGAAGGTGCGGGCCTTCAACTTCACCGAAACGACGCGCTTCTAACGAAGTGCAGGACGCGCCGCCGCGGCCGCTCGCGCAACTTCACGGGCGCAGGCGGCTCGGCCTTTTTGGCGATCGTCACCAGGCCCGCTCCCAGCAGCGCCTGCCGCACCCAACTGTAGGGCAGACCGATACTGTGTTCGGCCTTGAGCTTCTGATGAAAGCGCCGCACGGTGAAACCGGAATAGGTCTGCTGATACAGGGCGAGCACGGTCTCGGCGGTTCCCAGGGGGACGCGGTGGACCCGGCGTTTGTGGCGGGCCTGGTCGTACAAGCCGTCGTAGCCGAAGGCCTCATACTTTTGGCGCATGCGGCCGATGGTCAGGGGGCTCAGGCCGGCGATTTCCGCGGCGTCCACCCAGGTGATCTTCTTGGCGATGGCTCTTAAAATGACGTCTTGTAGCTTCATGAGTTCCTCCGTGTGGGTATGGCACAATGAGGGCAAAACGGGGCCGGCGGGGGAGATCGGAACCAGGGATCCCAGACCACGCTGCAGGGCACAGAACTGCGACTTCAGGTCTAGCCTAACCCAAGAAATCGCAGGATGCCAATCGAAAGATTCTATTGCGGGCATTGTTATCGAAAGAGAATTGGTTTGCAACGGAAGCGTCATCAAACCCGCAAAAAGTACCGCCGCGGAGACGCCCGGCGGCGGCGGAGCGCACCAGGCGGGCCGTTCGATCGGCCGTCCGCAGTAAGCTTAGTGAGAAGGAGCGTGACGTGAGATTTCTGCTGACGGGTTTGATGACAGCTCTGTTCCTGGCGGCCCCGGCCTGGCCTCAGGCGGCCGATACCATCCTGGTGAACGGGAAGATTGTGACGGTAGATGCGCAGGCGTCGGTGCGCCAGGCGCTGGCCATCCGCGACGGCAAGATCACGGCGGCCGGCAGCACCGCCGAAATCCGCAAGCTGGCCGGACCGCGGACGCGGACGATCGACCTCGAAGGCCGCACTGTGATTCCCGGCCTGATCGATTCTCACCTGCACGCCATCCGTGCCGCCCTCAGCTTCAGCAGCGAGGTGAATTGGATCGGGGCGTCCACCCTGGCCGAAGCGCTGGGCCGCATTCGTCAAGCCGCGCAGACCAAGAAGCCGGGATCGTGGCTGATCGTGGCGGGCGGTTGGAACGTGAGTCAATTCCGGGAGAACCGGCGGCCGACGCAGGCGGAGCTGGTGGCGGCCGCACCCAACAACCCGGTCTATGTGCAACTGGCGTATGGCTGGGTGATGTTGACGCCAGCCGCGCTCGAAGCCCTCCACATCACCAGCGATGCCGATGTGCCGCAGAACAGCAAGCTGGAGCGCGACGCCGCCGGCAAACCGACGGGAGCCATCAGCGGCAGCCAGGCCGCCATCATCGCCCTGTTCGACAAACTGCCCAAGCCCACCTATGAGGAGCAACTGGAGGGCACCCGGAAATTTTTCCGCGAACTCAACCGCCTGGGCCTGACCGGAGTGGTGGACCCACAAGGCGGCAACCTGACGCCCCGCGACTACGGCGCACTGTTCCAAGTGTGGCGCGAGCGCCAGCTCACGCTTCGCGTGGCCTATAGCTTGAGTCCAGGCGCGGACTTCGCGGAATTCCAAACTCTGACGCGAATGTTGCCCATGGGATTCGGCGACGAGATGCTGCACTTCAACGGCTTGGGAGAGACTGTCACCGCCGGCATGTACAACAACGACAAGCCCACCGACGCTCAGAAGCAGCAGTATTACGAGATCGCCAAATGGGCCGCGGAACACCGTTATGGTCTCACGCAGCACTGGATGCACGATGCGTCGGCGGGAGAGCTGTTGTCGGTTTTGGAGCGCGTGAACCGCGAGACGCCGATCGCCCCGCTGCACTGGTCGATCGCGCATCTCAACGATGCCTCGGCCGAGACCTTGCGCCGGATGAAAGCGCTGGGTGTGGGCTGGACCGTGCAGGACGCCATGTATTTCGGCGGCGAGGATTTTCGGCAACAAGAGGGCGTCGCTGCCGCGCGCCGCGCGCCGCCGGTCGAGACTGCCAAGGAAATCGGCGTGGTCGTGGGCGGAGGAACCGACGCCCACCGCGTAGCCTCCTACAATCCGTTCACCGCGCTGCAGTGGTTTCTCGACGGCAAGACGGTGGGCGGCGCGGCTCTGCGCGGGCCCGAAGAAACGCCCAACCGCGCCGATGCCCTGCGCTTCTACACGCTGGGCAGCGCGTGGTTCTCGCATGACGAAGACAAGCGGGGGTCGCTGGAAGTCGGGAAGCTGGCCGACCTCGCCGTCCTCTCCAAGGATTACCTGACGGTTCCCGTGGATCAGGTCGGCAGCACGGAATCGCTGCTGACCATGGTGGGAGGCAAGATCGTCTACGCCGTCGGTCCGTACCAACGCCTGGAAGAGGGACGTTAGCGGGGCAGTCTCGCGCCCGATGCGCTACCAAGCCACTCGGCTGAGTCCGCGCTATTCGCGCGCGATGTGAAACGCGATCATGAAGGTGCCCAGCAAGGCGAGAACAGCCGAAACCACCATGCTGGGAATGGAGTATTGCGGCGGCGTGCTGGGCGCCGAGACCGACAGGAACGGAGCCAGGGAGATTCCCAACAGGATGCCTCCACCGGCGCCAACGTAGCGGAAAAACCGGCGGCTGACGCCGGACGCCAAGTCGTCACTGGCTTGCTCCACGTGGGCCGCGGAAACTGTATCGGCGCGGTGCCGTTTGGAAACCTGGATCGATTCCATGATCAGCTGCACGATGTATTCGCTGATCTTGTCTTTGAGCATGGAGAACGCGGGCGTAGAAAACGGATGAGACTCCACCGATTGCAACTCAACATAAGCTGCCTGGATGGTCTTCTCAATCGACGGGCGGGGGACTGCCGGGGTAGCCATGTTACGTCCTCACTTCTCCTTTTTTGTTGTCCTTCTTGCTCGGGTTCAACTCACTGGCGTCCAAGGCCGTGCCGAACCCTTTGATTAAGGAAGATTCTAAGACTGCCACTCGTTGGGGGGTGCGCGAGAGGACCGTGGCGATCAGCGTGGCTGCCGCCAGCAGGACTCCCAATGCGATCGCGACCCAGATGGCCCTTTGCCCTTGCAAGGCCGCCAGGACGCTGTCCGGGGGGGCGCCTTTGGAGACAACGGCTCCGAACAGGGCGAAGCAGAGACATCCCATCGTGGACAGGTAGAGATTGGTCTTTTTCTTGCGTTCTAGCGAACGAATTTTATTAGCCAGGAATAGGTCGTCCCAGTTCCCGACGATAAAGGGCTTCTTCTCGCTCATTGGACGCTCTCCCCTGCGCCACTCGATTTAGGGATCTTCAAATTTTAGGTTCTGGCTTCGGGCAAGTCAAGCCGGACGGCCGGGGATGAACCCCGCTCTGTGAGCCCCATGCAGTGTTATCAAAGGATTGCCAGAGTTGGGGGAAGTCCCCCTAACGTTGGTTAGAAAGTACTGGTAATACCAAAATCGGCTTGCGGCTTGTTCGAACTCGCCGTACTCTGTATCAGGAGGCGGAAAACCCCATGGAGCTTATGGTGGCAGCAGCGGTGCTGGTGTGCCTGACCCTCGCCGGGGCGTTCATGTACCGTCGGTTGTCCTCCGGAACCGTATTACCGGTGACGGCGGAGTGGATCGACGAGCTGTCGGTAGACCGTTACCGGCCCATGATGCGCCTGCTGGAAGGGGACGACCTCCGCTTTCTGAGTTCGCAGCCCGATTACACTTCGGCGATGGCCGCGAATTTCCGCCGTGAACGGTGCCGCGTCTTCCGCGGCTATCTCACTTGTCTGCATTCGGATTTCCAGCGCGTCAGCATGGCGCTGAAAATCGTGATGGTGCAGTCCCGGTACGATCGCCCGGATTTGGCGGCTGTGCTGCTCCAGAGCCAGCGCGCTTTCGCCATCGGGATGGTCCTGGTGCACTGCCGCCTGGTGCTGTACCGCTACGGGCTGGCCACCGTGGACGTTGCCGATCTGTTGAAGGTGTTCGACGGAGCCCGTCTCGAGCTGCGGTCGCTGGTGCCGGCGCAAATGGGCGCTGCCGCCTAATCGTTTCTCCGCAAGTCGGGAAGCCAGCGGTTTGCGGCACGGTGTTAGCATGTCCTTCTGCGGCTGGGCATCCACACTTCCACGGCGGGATCTCTTGAGCAGGCGGCGCTGAAGGCCGCGGAACTCGGGGCCAATACCTTCCAGATCTTTTCCGCCAGTCCCCGGATGTGGCGGGCGCTTCCTCCCCAACGCGCAGCTATCCGCCTATTGCGCGCGGCGCGCGAGCGGTTCGACTTAGACCCGCTGGCGATTCACGTCAACTATCTGATCAACCTGGCTTCGCGCGATCCCGTGATCCGGCGCCGGTCCGTCGATGCCTTTCGCGGGGAACTGGAGCGCGCCACGGCGATTGGAGCCGAGTACCTGGTTCTGCATCCCGGCAGCTACCGGGGTGGCACGGTGGAAGGGGGCATCGCCGCGCTGGTGGAGGGCCTGGAAGAGGCCACTCGCGGCTTCCGCGGCCGGGGCGTGATGGTCTTGCTGGAGAACACGGCCGGCGCCGGATTCCACCTGGGCAGCCGTTTTGAGGAATTGCGTGTCATTCGCGACCTGGCCAGCCAGCAGGCCGGTCTCTCGATCGGATATTGCCTGGATACCTGCCACCTGCTGGCGGCGGGGTTCGATATCGCGACAGCGGCGGGTCTGCGGGCCACGCTGCGCCATGCCGAATCCACCTTGGGGTTGTCCCATATCCGGCTGATTCATGCCAACGATTCCAAGGGCGCCCTGGGCTCGCGCCTCGATCGCCATGCCAGTATCGGGGCCGGCCACATCGGGACGGAAGGCTTCCGGAGGATCCTCCGCCACCCCAAGCTGCGGCGTAAGCCGTTCATCCTCGAAACGCCCGTCGACGAGCCGGGCGACGACGGGCGCAATCTCGACACTCTGAAATCGCTCGCGCTAGGATAGGAGTTCAGCCCTCAATTCCAGCGATATGCCTGAGAAGCCGTACGACCATCACCAGATCGAGCTGAAGTGGCACGAGCGTTGGCAGGACGCCGACTTTTATAAGGCCGAGGAGAACTCCGCCAAGCCCAAGTTTTACGTGCTCGAGATGCTGCCGTATCCCAGCGGCACGCTGCACATCGGCCACATTCGCAATTACTCGATCGGGGATGCGCTGGCCCGGTACAAATGGATGCGAGGCTTCAACGTGCTGCATCCCATGGGTTGGGACGCCTTCGGCCTGCCGGCCGAGAATGCCGCCATTCAGAACAACCGGCCGCCGCGCGAGTGGACGCTGCACAACATCGCGGCCATGAAGAAGACGCACCGGCGTTTCGCGTTCAGTTACGATTGGGACCGCGAGGTCTCCACCTGCGAGCCCGAATACTACCGCTGGAATCAGTGGTTCTTTCTCAAAATGTTGGAGCGGGGGCTGGCCTACCGCAAGAAAGCGCTGGTCAACTGGTGCCCCAAGTGTGCCACCGTGCTGGCCAATGAGCAGGTGGTGGACGGCTGCTGCTGGCGCCACGAAGACACGCCGGTGGAGCAGCGCGCGCTCGAGCAGTGGTTCCTCAAGATCACCGACTACGCCGATCAATTGCTGGAAGACATGGCGCAGCTGGAACGCGGCTGGCCGGAGCGCGTGCTGCTCATGCAGCGCAACTGGATCGGCCGCTCGGAAGGCACGGAGGCGGATTTTCATTTGGATGGGAGCGGCGAGCCGATCCGCGTGTTCACCACGCGGGTGGATACGATCTACGGCGCGACGTGCGTGATCGTGGCGCCCGAACATCCGCTGAACGAAAAACTGCTGGACGCCGCCGGCAAAGCGCGGGCCAAGGCGATGGTGGACGCGCAGGCGAACCGCGATCCGGCCGACATCGACAAAGAAGGTTTCTTCACCGGGCATGACGCGGTGAATCCGTACAGCGGCGAAAAAGCACCCGTCTGGGTGGGCAACTTCGTGCTGATGGGCTACGGCACGGGCGCCATCATGGCGGTGCCGGCGCACGACGAGCGTGATTTCGAGTTCTGCGCCAAGTACGGCATTCCGGTCCGCCCCGTGATCCGGCCGGTGGATGACGTGTTGGCCGTGAACCCGAAGCAGGCCTTCACCGACGATGGCGTCGTAGAGAATTCCGGGCCGTGGTCCGGACAGCACAGCGAAGAAGCGCGCCGCAAGATGAGCCTGTTCGCCGAGGAGAAGGGATTCGGCAAAGCGGCGATTACGTACCGCATCAAGGACTGGGGCATTTCGCGCCAACGCTACTGGGGCACGCCCATCCCCGTCATTCACTGCCCGAAGGACGGCGTAATCCCCGTGCCCGAGAATCAGCTCCCGGTGGTGCTGCCGGAGCGGGTGGAGATCACCGGGTCGGGGCGCTCGCCGCTGGAGAACGTGCCGGCATTCGTCAACGTGACTTGTCCGAAGTGCGGCGGCGCGGCGAAGCGCGAGACCGACACCATGGACACCTTCATCGATTCGTCCTGGTATTTCTACCGCTACTGCGACCCGCACAACGACCGGATGCCGTTCGACCCGGTCAAAATCGCCTATTGGTTCGAGATCGACCAATACATTGGCGGGGTGGAGCACGCCATTCTGCACCTGATCTATTCGCGCTTCTTTACGAAGATGATGCGGGATATCGGCGTGATCCAGAACAATGAGCCGGCACGGCGCTTATTTACGCAGGGCATGGTGATTGCCGAAGGCGCCAAGATGTCGAAGTCCAAAGGCAACGTCGTGGGCGCCGACATGCTGGCGGAGAAGTTTGGCGCCGATACCGCGCGCATGTTTGTGCTGTTCGCAGCGCCGCCGGAGAAGGAAGTGGACTGGCGTCAGGAAGGCGCCGAAGGCATTTCCCGTTTCCTCGGGCGGGTGTACCGCTTGGCGACGCGCAATCTCGGGCGGACCGATTTTCCGGCGCCCAACGACGCCGACCGCGCCATCCGCCGCAAGTTGCACCAGACCCTGAAGAAGATCACGGAAGACTTTGAGAGCCGCTGGCACTTCAACACCTGCATCTCATCGATCATGGAACTGGTGAACGCGCTCTATGCGGAGGAAGCGAACATCTCGGCAGAGCCGATGGGCGAGGCCGTGCGGACGCTCTCGTTGATGCTGGCGCCGTTCGCGCCCTACGTGTCGCAAGAGATCTGGGAGGAAAGCGGCGGGCAGGGGCCGGTGTTCCGCCAGGCGTGGCCGGTCTTTGACCCGGAACTGGCCAAGGAAGACCTGGCCGAGGTGGTGGTGCAGGTCAACGGCAAGCTGCGCGGGCGGATTCACGTGCCATTCGGCACGGCGAAGGAAGAGCTAGAAGCGTTGGCCCGCGCCGACGAAAAGGTGAAGCCGTTCCTCGACGGAAAGCAGATCGTCAAGACGATCGCGGTTCCCGACAAGCTGGTCAACTTCGTCGTGAAGTGAAGGCGGGATCTGTGGTGTTCCGCACAATGTTCTGACCGTGTATCGATAGATCTGCAACCTGGCCTTTCCCATCGCGTCTGAACAGGCAAGATGAAAAAGTCGGACGTTTTGCCAGCGTGGGGGCGAATCCTTCGCGGCTACCGGCCTCTGCTCTCCATCGAGATCACGAAGGAATGCCCCCTGACGTGTCCGGGATGTTACGCGTATGGAGCGGAGCACCTGGGCCGCGAAACCACGCTGGTCCAACTGACGGATCGAAAGGGGAAGGACCTGGTGGAGGGGGTGCTGGCGATTGTGCGGCGGTACCGGCCGCTTCACGTGTCGATCGTTGGCGGCGAACCGCTGGTGCGCTGGCGCGAACTCGACCTCTTGCTGCCAAAGCTGGACGCCATGAAGGTGGAAGTCCAGCTGGTGACTAGCGCGGTGCGGCCGATTCCAATGCACTGGGCTTCCCTGCCGTCGCTGCACCTGGCGGTCTCCGTGGACGGCTTGCCGGAAGAGCACGACCAGCGACGCAAGCCGGCCACCTACGACCGGATCCTCAAGCACATCGAGGGTCACCGTGTGATTGTGCACTGCACCATCACGGCGCCGATGCTGCGCCGCGACGGCTACCTCCACGAGTTCGCGGAGTTCTGGTCGGGGCGGACTGAGGCGCGCAAGATCTGGTTCAGCCTGTTCACGCCGCAGAAAGAGGAGCGCTGCGAAGAACGCCTGACAGCGGCGGACCGGCGGCGGGCTGTCGCCCAGCTCGGGGCGGTGGCAGCGGAATTTCCCAAGGTGGACATGCCGCGCGCGGTGCTGGAAGGCTATTTGCAGCCTCCGCAAGCGCCGGAGGAGTGCATCTTCGCCCAGAGCACGGTGTGCGTGTCGGCCGACCTTCAAACGCGGGTCACGCCCTGTCAATTCGGCGGACGGCCGGTCTGCAGCGAGTGCGGGTGCATGGCCTCGTCGGGGCTGGCCAGCATCGGACGTTACCAGTTGGGCGGGCTGGTGCCGATTTCAGCGCTGTTTTCGCTGTCGCAAAAAATCGGCGGGCTGGTGGGCGCCCGGGCATAACCGTTACGCGATGTGCGCCCCCATCGTGTTCACGTACACGGCGTAGAGCGACTGGCTGGCGGCCATGAACAGGCGGTTGCGGCGCGTGCCACCGAAGCAGATGTTGGCGCAGTTCTCGGGCAGGCGGATCATGCCGATGGGGTCGCCGTTGGGCGCGACCACCTGGACGCCGGGCCGGGCGCCGCACCAGAGGTTGCCGTCGATGTCGCAGCGGATTCCATCCGCCGCCGCCGGACCGCCGCCTCCCGGGACGTCGAGCTGCACGAACCGCTTGCTGCTGCGCAGCGTTTTTCCGTCGACGTCGTAGACGCGGACCTCGCGCCCCGTGCCGGTGTCGCAGATGTACACCTTCTTATAGTCCGGGGAAAAGCAGATGCCGTTGGGCTCGTTCGGCTCATCGGTCACCTTGTCGATCTGCCCGGTTTTCGGGTCCACGCGATAGACCGCTTCCTTGGTTTCCGAATCGGCCTTGAAGCCTTCGTAGTATCCGCTGATGCCGTAGATGGGGTCGGTGAACCAGATGCCGCCGTCGGGATGGACGGCGATGTCATTGGGCGAGTTCAAGCGCTTGCCCTGAAACTTGTCGGCGATGGTGGTGACGGTGCCGTTCGGTTCATAGCGCGCGACGCGGCGGCCGCCGTGCTCGCAAGAGAGCTGGCGGCCTTCGAAATCGAAGGTGTTGCCGTTGCTGAAACCGGAGGGCGAGCGGAAGACGGTGACGCGGCCGTCTTCTTCGATCCAACGCAACTGGCGGTTGTTGGGAATATCGCTCCACACCAGGTAGCGGCCGACGCCATTCCAAGCCACGCCTTCGGCCCAGAGAGTGCCGGTGTAGAGTCGCTGGATTACGGTATTGCCGACGATGTAGCGGCGGAAGCGGTTATCGAGCGCGACGACGTCGGGGTCGGGATACTGGACCAGTTGGTCTCCGGACCAACTGCGCGGCGTGGGGGCGCCGGTCACGCGCGCGGTTTGTGCGGCAGCCGGCAGCAGGGCCGCGGCGCCGAGCGCAGCCCGCAGGAAGGAGCGGCGGCCCGACCCGCTGGGCGTGTTCTCAATACCAAAGTGGGAAGGCATACGTGTTAGGTATATCGCAAACCATCCCCCGGACGGGGGACGCCGAATGCGGCCTCGGAGGGATGTGCCGTTTCGGGAACCGCCTTACACTCAGGACATGGATAACGGCAACGAGTGGGGCGATCTCGACACGCGGATCATCCTCAAGGTCTATGGGGCGCTGGCCGGTCTCGGCGGACTGGCGCTGTTCGGATGGGGAGATCTATTGCTGCGCGGCCCCCGGGAGTTGGGCCGATATGCGCTGATCCGGGTGTTCGGGTCGATTCTGATGGGCGCGGCGTGCTGCGCGCTCGGGTTCGCTGGGCTCGAAGAACCGGCAGCCCGCCGCCGCGGACTGCTTTGGTTCGCCTTGGGGCACACCATCGTCACGGCGGTGGTGGTGACGCAGCAGATCACGATCTGGGGGAAGGGGACGGCGGAATGGGCTTCGCAGTTGCTCGTCGCGATCGCCGCGTCGCTGTTGTTTCTGTGGTACACGGCCGGGCAGGAGTTTCCAGCCGGCAAGCTGACGAGTCTGTTCGGCGGCCGTGCCAGTGTTCCGGCTGAGAACCTGCGGTCGAAATACGAACGACAGATTCGGGAAGCGGCGGCGCAGGAAGAGCGCAACCGGCTGGCGCGGGAACTGCACGATTCCATCAAGCAGCAGGTTTTTGTCATCCAGACCGCGGCAGCGACGGCCCAGGCGCGGTTCGACGGGGACTCGGGCGGCGCGCGCGAAGCACTCGACCAGGTGCGGGCGTCGGCGCACGACGTCATGACCGAGATGGAGGTCATGCTCGACCAACTTCGGGCCGAACCGCTGGAGAACACCGGGCTGGTGGCGGCGCTGAAGAAGCAGTGCGAGACGCTGGGGTTCCGCACGGGAGCCGAGGTGGCGTTTCAATTGGGGGAACTGCCGGCGAGCACAGTGGTGCCGCCGGGCGCGCAGCAGGCTGTGCTGCGGGTGGCTCAGGAGGCGTTAGCGAACGTGGCCCGGCATGCTCGCGCAACCCATGTTTCGGTAAGACTGGGCAAAACGGCGGGAGGGATCGAACTCGCCATTCGCGACGATGGAGCCGGCTTCGATCCGAATCAAAGCCGGCGCGGCATGGGGACGGCCAACATGCACGCCCGCGCGGAAGAATTTGGCGGGACGTTTGAACTGGCGAGCCAGCCGGGGCAAGGAACTTCGATCCGGTTCTTTCTGCCATACGACGCCGGCACGCGCTCCGGATGGAATCGCCGCACGATCTGGGCCTTAGGCGTTGTCTTCTTTGTCTTCGTTCAGTGGCAGCGAACCCCCGTCGCCCTGGTGATTCTCGCCGTCCTCACGGGGATCTATCTCATCACCGAGCACCGCATCCGGAAGCAGAGGCAGGCGGACCGATGAATGCGATTGCAGTAGTGCTGGTGGACGATCACCGGCTGGTGACGCGCAGCCTGAAGGCGTATCTGGAATCGTTTCCGGACCTGCGGGTGGTGGGGATCGCGGCGAGCGGCGAAGAGGTGCTCGAACACCTCCACGAGTGGAAGCCGCAGGTGGTCTTGCAGGACCTGCTGCTGCCGGGTGGAATCGACGGCATCGAGACCACGCGGCGGATTCTGGAACGCGCGCCGGGCGTGAAGGTAGTGGCGCTGACGGCGTCGGTGGACGAAGCGCGCATGATGGGCGTGCTGCGCGCGGGCGCGGCAGGCTACGTGCGGAAGGACGCGGAGCCGGAGATTCTGCTGGCCGCGGTGCGGGCGGTGGCGCGCGGGAAGACTTACATCGACCCATCGGTCGGCCGGCAGATTCTGCAAGCGGCGTCTCCGCAGGACGACCTCACACCGCGCGAAGTGGAAGTGCTGCGGCACCTGGCCTTGGGGCGTTCGAACAAGGAAATTGCCAATGCGCTGACGATTGGAGACGAGACAGTGAAAACCCACGTTGGCAACCTGCTATCGAAGCTGCAGGTGGAGAATCGCGCGCAGGCGATCGTGCAGGCATTGAAACGCGGGCTGGTGTCGCTGGAAGAGCTGGAGTAATTCGATCAGTGCGAAGCCGGCAACACCGAGACGGCCGAAAAGTCGAGCCCGGGTTTTCCTCCGCGGGCTTCCACCAGGCGGTTCATCTCCGCCCAGATGGCTTGAATCGCCGGCGGCGCGGCGTCGGGGATGGCAGCGTCGCGCCAGGCGAAGATCTCGACGAAGTAGGTCTTGTCACCATCCTCCACACCGCGCAGAGTGAGGTGCGGCGTGTCGCGGACCAGGCTCAGGGAGCGGGCCGTCGACCAGTGACGTTCGAGCACGCGGGCCAATGCGGCTTCCGCTCCCGGTCTCGCGTGCAGGGTGACCACCACGGTTTCCGGTGGAGCGGCTTGCGCCGTGAGGCCCATCAGGAGCAGGGCAACGCCGCAGTATCGTCGAACGCTCGTCATGGTGATTCTCCGTCTGTTATGGATTCGAGACGCTGGTCACCGCGGCGATTTGCCCGCCGGCGGTCAGCGTAAATACACTCGTCCCGCTATGGTGCTCCTTACCGTCGTCGGTCAGCGTGACCCAATCGGCCAGCGCCGTGCCCTGGCAGTGGCGAACGGCCCCCTTACGCTGCAAGCGGAAGCCCGGCATGAACCGAAGGGAGGCCCCGATGTGGGCGGTCAAGTCGGCAGCGCCATCGAGCGTGCCGAACCGGTCGCGGAAGCGAACCCTGGGCGCGGCGATGCGGGCTAGGATCTCGTCGCGCCGTGCCTCATCGGCCTGCGCCCAAACATGGAACCATGCGTCGATCAGGTCCGCAGCCCCGGCATGAACCTCGTTGGCAACCACATTGGCGAACAGCGAGAGCTGAAACCTCCAGCCTTGCACGTGCTGGTCGCGGACGGCTTCTTCGGTGAACTCGTGGGTCAGGTGGAGGCGAGTCCCCGCCGCGTCGGGTTCCAGCCGAATGGTGACGCGGGAGCTGCCCGGCGGGATCGGCTTGCCGCTGGCATATCCGTAGGTGAAGACGAGGCGCTCCGGGCTGAGGATCTCGACCACCTCGCCCAGCACTTCGATGGCGCCCGGATAGAGAATCCGAACCGGTCCGCCGGGCCGGGGATCAATGGTGGAGCCGGCGCCCCACCAGGAAGCCCAGCGCTCGGAATCGGTAAAGAAGCGGAACACGGTCTCCGGTTGGGCGGCAATCACAACAGTGCGGTCGAGGCGGTGCGGCAAAGGCGTCATAAATGCTCACTTTCTCTTCAAGTTCTTTGGCTCGCGGCGCCGCCGCGGACGCGGGCCGCGGCGGGTCTGTTCCAGCTCGGCGGTGAGTTTCAAACGCCACAGGGCGTCGTCCCACATCTGCTCGAGCATCGCCCCCGCCGGGCCCAAGGCCGCGCGGCGCGCGCGGTAGAACCGGAATTGCTTCTCGCTGCGCGATTCCACCAGGCCGGCCTGTTCCAGGGACCGAAGCTGCAGCGAGACTGCGCCGAAAGTCACGTCGGGCATGGCGCGGTGGATGGCCCCGGCGGACAGCTCGTCGCGCCACACCAGGCGCAGAATCTCGCGCCGGCGGGGCGATGCCAGGGCGCTCAGCACGGCGGGCTCGGGGCTCATGTCATTAATTTAGATTAAACTAAAATAAATGTCAAGGCCCCTTTTTGGGCCGGCGCGCACCTGCGGGCCGGCGCGGAACGGCAGCCGCTTGCGGTCAGTCTTCGGAGCCGAGAATTCCCGTGATGGAGCGGAGCGGGTTGTGCTCGTCGCCGCCGGTGCGCATGGGCGAGAGCTCGCGGCGCAACTTTTCCAGCGTCAGGCTCTGGATGACCACATGGCCCGGACCCGTCAGCGTGGCCAGGAACAGTCCTTCGCCGCCGAAGAGGGCCATTTTGATGCCGCCCACGAACTGGATATCGTACTCCACCGACTCGTCGAAGGCCACGATGCAGCCGGTATCGACCTGCAGGGTCTGGCCGGAGGCGAGATCGAATTCCACGAAATCGCCGCCGGCATGAATGAAGACCGCGCCGGGGCCGGTGAATTTTTCCAGGATGAATCCTTCCCCGCCCAGCAATCCGGCGCCGAGGCGCTTCACGAAAGCCACGTTAAACTGCACCGACGGCTGGGCCAGCAGAAATGCGTCGCGCTGCGCCAGGATGGTCTGGCCGGGCTTCAGCTCGAACACCTGAATGCGGCCCGGATAGCTGCCGGCAAAGCCGATTTCGCCCGCGCCATCGGCGCGGAAATAGGTAAACATCAGCGATTCACCGGTGACGGTGCGGCGCAAAGCGCCCATCAGCTTTTCGCTCAGAGTGGCGCCGCTCATGCGGCTTTCCCACTGCACGTTGGCCGTTTTGTACACCATCTTGCCGGCTTCGGCATACACTTCCTGGCCGGGCTTGAGGCGCACGCGCGCCACTTGCAGGTTGTCTCCCTGGATGGTGTAATCCAGCGGTTCGGACATGGGGGCAGCGTCTGCCGCTCCCGTGAAGGGGCGTCCGCACTTGTTACAAAACCGGGCACCCTCGGTGAGCTGATTTCCGCAATTCGTACAAAAGGCCATCAGGTAAGAATTTTAGCGCACGGTTCGTGGCAGAATGGGTCGAGCATCGCATGTTCTCCTGGCTGTTTTCCGATCCGCTGGCGGTGGGCACGCCGGCGCCGGATTTCTCGCTGCCCGATGATGCGGGCGTCACCGTCACCCTGTCCGCGCTGCGCGGGCACGGTGTGGTGCTGGTGTTCTACCCGGGCGACGACACGCCGGGCTGCACCAGGCAACTGTGCGCGTTTCGCGACAACTGGGACCTGGCCCGCCAGCGCGGCATCCAGGTCTTCGGCGTGAACCCGCAAAGCCCCGCCAGCCACGGCAAGTTCCGGCAGAAATTTCATTTCCCGTTTCCGCTGCTGGTCGATCGCGGCCAGAAGGTCGGAGCGTTGTATCACACCAACGGTCTGATCGTGAAACGGACGGTCTATCGGATCGGCCCCGATGGAATCATCCGCTTCGCGCAGCGAGGCATGCCGAAGCCCGCCGACGTGCTGGCTACTTCGACGTAAGCCGCGCCGCATCCATGCGCCGGTTCGCCAAGACTTGAAGGATTCGGGCGTCGATGGGCTATCATGGGCAATCGGCTGATGACAGCGTTGCCGCGGGTCTACCCCATCCTCGATACCGAGACGCTGGCTGCGCGCGGCTTGGGGCTCGCGACCGCCGCCGCTGCGTTTCTCGAAGGAGGCGCCGGCATCCTGCAGATTCGCCACAAAGGCCACTGGAGCCGCGACGTCTTCGAGTGTGCGACGCAGGTGGCGCGGTTGTGCCGGGAGGCTGGGGCCCAGTTGGTCATCAACGACCGGGCCGATTTCGCTCTGCTGCTCGATGCCGGGCTGCATCTGGGTCAGGACGATCTGCGGCCGCGTGACGCCCGCAAGCTGCTCGGCGGCGAGGCGCTCCTCGGGTTTTCCAGCCACAACCAGCTGCAGCTCTGCGCGGCCGGCGGTGAGCCGGTGGATTATGTGGCGCTGGGGCCGGTCTTCGGTACGGCGTCCAAGCGCAATCCCGATGCGGCGGTGGGCGTCGACGAGCTGCGCCGCCTGCGGCCGCTGATCGAGAAACCACTGGTGGCGATCGGCGGAATCACGCGCGAAACTGCTCCGGATCTGCTCCGCGCCGGGGCCGACTCGCTGGCCGTCATCTCCGACCTGCTCCCCCAGAACGCCAGCGCCCGGTCGCTGCGCGAACGGATGGAAGAATGGCAACGAATCGTGAAAACGGAGGCTTAGTCAAAGGGCTCGGCCTACTCGACTCGACCACCCTGGTGATGGGCTCGATGATCGGCTCGGGCATCTTCATTGTGGCCGCGGACATTTCGCGCCAGGTGAATTCGCCCGGTCTGCTGCTGGTGACCTGGCTGGTGACGGCCGCCATGACGATGACGGCCGCGCTCAGCTACGGCGAACTGGCCGCCGCCATGCCCCACGCGGGCGGCCAATACGTCTATCTGCGCGAAGCGTTCGGGCCGATGTGGGGATTCCTGTATGGCTGGACGCTGTTCCTGGTGATCCAGACCGGCACCATCGCCGCGGTGGCGGTGGCGTTTGCCAAGTACACCGGAATCTTCGCGCCGTCGATCTCGGCCGGGAACTACCTGTTCGGCCACGGCCGCCTCGGACTCAACACCCAGGAGTTGCTGGCCATCGCGGTGGTGCTGCTGCTCTCCTGGAGCAATACGCGCGGCATCCGCACGGGCGCGGTAGTCCAGAACGTATTCACCTTTGCCAAGACGGCGGCGTTGCTCGGGCTGATCGGTTTCGGCTTCCTGATCGGACGAAACGCGGCCGCGGTGCACATCAACTTCACCGGCTTCTGGCGGAACAGCGGCTGGACCTTCGACAGCGTCCGGCTGGTGGGCGTGGCGATGGTCGGGGCGCTGTTCTCGTCCGACGCCTGGAACAACGTCACCTTCACCGCCGCCGAGGTGCGCAATCCCAAGCGCAACCTGCCGCTCTCGCTGGCGCTGGGCGTGGGGCTGGTTTCGGCGCTGTACATCGCCTGCAATCTGGTTTATTTGAACCTGCTTCCGCTGGAGGCCATTCAGCATGCGCCGGAAGATCGCGTGGCCACCGCCGCGGCCGCCTACATCCTGGGCCCGGTGGCCGTGCAGCTGATGGCGGCGGCCATCATGATCTCCACCTTTGGCTGCAACAACGGCTTGATCCTGGCCGGCGCGCGCGTCTCCTATGCCATGGCTAAGGACGGACTCTTTTTCCGGCGGGCGGCGCAAGTGGATCCGCTCCATCACACGCCGCGCTTTGCGCTGGCGGTGCAATGCATCTGGACGGTGCTGCTGATCCTGAGCGGGAGCTACAGCGATCTGCTGGATTACGTGATTTTCGCCGCGCTGCTGTTCTATATTCTGACCATTTCGGCGCTGTTCGTGCTGCGCCGCAAGCAGCCGAACCTGGAGCGGTCCTACCGGGCGTTGGGGTATCCGGTGCTGCCCGCGCTGTACATTCTGGCGGCGGGCGCCATCGAAGTCCTCCTGCTGCTCTACAAGCCCGACTACACCTGGCCGGGGCTGATCATCGTGATGTTGGGACTGCCGGTGTATTTCATCTGGCGTCGGAAGAGTCCGGCGCGCCAGCCGTAGTGGGGGCGTCCAGAGGCAAGGAGATGACGAACGTTGTCCCTTGCGGAACGTTGGGTTCGAAGGTCAGGGTGCCGCCGTGCTTTTCCACCACGATCGAGCGGGCGATGGTGAGACCCTGCCCGCTGCCGCGTCCCACCCCCTTGGTGGTGAAGAACGGATCGAAAATCTTGGCCCGGATGGCGTCCGGAATCCCGCAGCCGGTGTCGCTGATCGAAATCTCCGCCCGGTCCTCGACCTGCCGGGTTCGAACGTGGATCTTGCCTTTTTTCTCGCTCTCCTTCATGACTTCCCGGATGGCATGAGCGGCGTTGATCAGCAGGTTCAGGAAGACCTGGTTGATTTCGGCGATGAGGCACATCACCGGGGGCAGTTCGCCATAATCGGTTTCCACGTCGGCCACGTATTTGATTTCGTTCCGGGCCACAATCAAGGCATTGCCCAGGGCCCGGTTCAGGTCAGCCGCCGATTTTTCCTTGCGCCCCGGATGGGCGAATTCCTTCATGGCCCGGACGATGGTGGCTACGCGCTCCACGCCGTCGAGCGACTGCGCAACCGCTCTGGGAACTTCTCCGGACAGGTAGTCCCAATCCGCGTCGGAGAGTGTCTGGGCCAACTGCTCCAGTAAGACAGGAGGGACGCTTCCGGCCGCGGCGGCCTGCCGCAGTTCCTCATACTGGGTCAGCACGGCCTGGCGGGTTTTGAAGGCGTCCTCGATAAACCGGAGGTTGTCGCCGACGTACTGAATGGGCGTATTGATCTCATGCGCGATGCCGGCCGCCAACTGGCCCACGGATTCGAGCCGCTGGGCCTGATGCAGCTCCCACTCCATCGCCTTCCGCTCGCTGATGTCGCGCACGATGGCCCACATGCCCTCCGGCCGGCCGGCTTCATCGCGCATCAGAATCATGCGGAGTTCCACGGGGAACGTGGTGCCGTCCTTTTTTTGGAACTCCTTCTCATAGACCTCGGAATACCCCCGTGCCACCACCTGCTCATCCACAATCTTGGTCTCCAACGCGCGCCATTTCGCCGGCGTCAGGTCATGGCACCTCAATCCCAGCAGTTCCTCGCGCGAGTAACCCAGCATGCGTTGGAAGGCCTGATTGAATTCCTGAACGCGGCCCTGCAGATCGAGTTGCGCGAAGGCATCCGTCATGCTCTCGTACAGGTTGCGGTACTTCCGTTCGGACTCCCGCAAGAGCTCCTCGGCCTGTTTGCGAGCGGTGATGTCCCGGAAGTACCAGATGCGGCCGCAATACCGCCCGGTGGATTCGATCAGGGGCGTGGAATACCGGTCAAACACTCGTCCGTCCTTGAATCGGATCTCATCCCGGCTTTTCTCTTCGCGGTGGCGGTAGAGGTATTGGACTCTTTCGAGGAAGGCCTCGTAGCCGTCGACCTGGCTGGCCGCATGCTGCAGCAGGAGCCGGTCGTCGCTCCGGTCGAGGAGGTCGTCCCCGGTCTGCCACATGCGTGCGAACTGGCGGTTGGACAAGATGACTTTCTCGGACTCGTCCACGACCAGGATGCCGTCAATGGTGGCTTCCAGCTGGGCTTCGAGCACGGCGGTCTTCAACCGCAGTTGCTCTTCGGCGCGCTGGCGCTCGGTCAGGTCGCGGGCGAGCCCGATCAACGCGAGCGGCTCTCCGCTCTCATCCCGCACCACCGAGGTGGACAGGAAGATGGGGAACTCGGCGCCGTTTCTCTTCCGGTTCCACAAGCGGCCTCGCCAGCCGCCCGCCAGCGTGGCCTTGAAAATCTGTTCGACGCCGCCTTCCAGGCGCGCGTCGCCGCGCACGATGTCGATCGACTGGCCGATCAACTCGTGTTCCTCGTATCCGTAGGTGCGCAGGAACGCCGGGTTGACAAACAGGATGCGATCGGCGCCATCGGTGATCGAAACGCACTCTTCCATGCACCGGAGAGCCTGCGCCAGCAGGCGAATCTGCTCGCTGGATCCGGCCCCGCCGGCCGGTCCGGACGTTCCGGCGGTGGCCTCGCTCTCAACCCGGTCCTGGTGCGACTGGTCCAACTCCGACACGGTTTACCACCTCGGCACGCAACCCGTGCCCTAGATCTTATCGGCTGCTCCCTGCAGCGGGATGAGTTCCTGGTCCTTCCTCGGGCCCGGTGAGAGCCCCCACAAACGTGTCGATCTTTTCAATGAACCCGCGGGCCGACTCCATGGCGGGGAGCAGGGTCCACCGCGGCGATGCGGTCAACGGAATCGAACGCGTGGACGTGCGCACCGCATGCTGGAATTTGCGCTGGTCGAGCAGCGTCCGGAAGTCGCCGCGGACGCGGTCCACATCGTCCAGACGCGGCAACAGCGCCACCAGGGCGGGACCCGACCAGCGAAACAAGCGGTCTTCCGGGGCCAGCACTTCCGCAATGAAGCTTCCATAGGCCCGCAGCAGCGCGTCTCCCGCGCGGCGTCCGAACCGGGCGCTGACCGAGGGCAGGCTGTCCAGGACCAGGACCGCCAGGTAGGCCGGCTTTTCGCCCTGGCAGAGCGCCGAGAGGGCGGCTTCGGCCTGGGCCCTTCCGGGAAGCCCGGTGACCGGATCGGCCGCGTCCGCGGTTGGAACGGCGGCAGCCGGAGGTTCCGATGGGCCGGGTGCGGCGCTGCCAGGGGACGCCGCCGGCAGCGCATCGTTCAGCCATTCGGCCGGCTTGGCCTTGACCAGGCAAACCTCTTCGATCTGCCCTTCACTAGCCGCAAAGTTTCGCAGCTTTTCCACCAGGCTGGCGGACACTTCCTGGCCGCGGGCCACGAACAGGTCCCCCTTGTGTGTGCGCACGTCCTGCGCCATCACCATGCCCGGCAGCAGGCCGGCGAGCGGCACTTCCCGAACCTGCGCCGACTGTTCGCTGGCGCGAATCTCGACCAGTTTTTGCAGAACATCGGGATCGTACCAGCCAGGACGCGCCCGCAGTGTTTCGAATCCCAGGGATGCGGGCGTGCCTTCGCTCTCGAGCACATCCAGATCGAAGGCCAGCTTGAGCGCGCGCGCCCCCCACGGAATGGCCTCGGCCCCAGGCGCCCGGCTGCCGCCGTCAAACGGCTTGTCGCGCAGCCGGAGGATCTCGCGCACCGGCTCCAGGCGCGGAATATTCCCGAGCACCTGTTCGACAATCGCCGGCATCCGCCGCACCATGGTCTGCTCGGCCTCGCTGAGCGGCTCCCCCCGGTGGACCTTTTCCAGGGTGGCGGGAGGCAGGATGACGCAGCCGACCTGCGATAGCATGGCCGCCACCTCCACCGGCCAGGTCTCCACCACCCCGGAGGCCGAAGCCAGGCTGCGGACTGTCTGCCGCAGCCGGGCGGCGCGCCCGAAAGCCAGCGGAGCGGTCAGCGACAGTACATCGGTGAGCGCTTGGATGCTGCCGTGCAGGGTTTGCTCCAGCAGAACGCGCTCGGCGGTGACCAGCCGGTACTGTTCGACCGCGGCTTTCAACGTCAGCGCCAGGATCACCCGCGAGCAGGGCTTGGTGAGGAACCGGAAAATGGCCCCTTCATTCACGGCGGCAATCGAGCGTTCCAGATCGGGCTGGCCGGTGAACAGCACCCGGATGGTCTCGGGCGCGCTCTGCCGGGCCAGCCGCAGCAACGTGACTCCGTCCATCTCGGGCATGCGCAGATCGGATACGATGACCGCAAAGGGGCCGGCTTGCTGGAGCATTTCGAGCGCCACGGCGCCGCCCGAGGCCGTCGACACGGCGAAGTGCTCCGAGCGCAGATTGCGCGCCAAGGCCTCCAGCAGATCGGGCTCATCGTCGACAAACAGGACGCGCGGCTTGGCGGTCTCGGTCATGGTCAGACTGCCACCGGGTGCGCCACCTGAGCCGCCATTTCCCGCCAGCCGGGCAGTTCCCCCGAGACTCCGAGCTCGGCCAGGTATTCGGCGTTCAACAGGCCGGTGTCCGGAGGCGCCTCGCTCGGTGTATCCATGGCCTGTTCGAAGGCCAGACCGTCGGCGATATGGGTGATGGCGAGCACGCTCAGCCCCGGCCCATCGGCCTCCGTGACCGCGGGGTGGTGGTGTCGGCAGACGGCGTCGACAATGGGGAGCGGCAACCCCCACAACGCCAGCAGATAGGCCCCGATTTCGGCGTGGCCCGTCCCCGTTAATTCCCGCTCCACCACGTGCAGAGGGCGGCCTTCGCGCGCCGCCGTTTCCAGCGCCCGCTCGAACGGACCGGGCAGCCGGGCCGCCAGCACCAGTTTGCCGGTATCGTGCAACAGCGCGGCCACTACCGCCGCCGCCGCCGTTTTTTTGTCCGCCGGCAGCCGCGCCGCAATCGCCGCCGCCAACCGGGAGTGGCTCTGAAAGGCCTCGATGGAAAACCAGGGGAGCGCCTGCCGCGGATGGAAGGTGCGGAAGATCTCCACCGAGAGCACCAGTTGTTTGAGCACGTCCAGCCCCAGATAGCTGACCGCCGTGCGCACCGTGGTGACCTCCTGCAGCAATCCGAAAAACGCGGAGTTGACCAATTGCAGCACCTTGGCCGTCATGCCGACATCCTGCTCGATGATCCGGCCGATCTCTTCAATCGGAACATCGGGGTTGCGGAGCGCTTCGATGAGGGTGGCGCAGGTGCGCGGCAGCGTCGGCAGCCTCCCGATGGCGCCCACCACCCGCCGGGCCGCCTCGTCGGTCAAGATGGCGGCAAACCCGCAGGCGCGCTCAATGGCCAGCCGCAGTTTTTCGGGATCGCAGGGCTTGGCCAGGTACTGGTGCGCCACCGGCACCGCCCGCATCGCCATTTCCATTTCGAAGTATCCGGACAGCACCATCCGGACCACACCCGGGAAGCGTTGCTGCACCTGCTCGAGCAACGTGGCGCCGTCCATTTCCGGCATCCGCATGTCGCTGACAATTACGTCGAAGGGAGCGGTCTCCAGCACCGACAGGGCCTCCGCTCCACTGTTGGCGAAGACCATTTCCCACTGCTTGCGCTGGGGGCGGAGCATGCGCTGCAACCCTTCGAGCACCTTGGGCTCGTCATCGACGAAGAGAATCCGTTTCATGGCGCGTTTCAGATTCCTCCCGCGCTCGCGATTTGTTCCGCCATCGCGCGCCAGGCCGGCAGCCGGTCGGCGACGCCCAGCGCGGCCAGATACTCGGAGTCCCAAGGATCGGCCCCCGCCGACCGCTCCGCGTCGAGCGCGTTGGCGGTGTGGGCCACCGCGAGGACGTCGAGGCCGTCCAGCAACGGTCCCTCCGCGGCGGGGTGGTGGTGGCGGGTGACCGCGTCCACAATGGTCCGCGGCAGGCCCCACACGCTCAGCAGAAACCCGCCCACCTCCGCGTGGTCGGTCCCGAGGATCTCCTGCTCGACGGCACACTGCGGCCGGTTCTCCCGCGCCGCCGTTTCCAGGGCCCGCTCCAACGGCCCCGGAAGACGTACCGCCAGCACCAGCTTTCCGACGTCATGCAACAGCGCGGCGGTGACCGCCTCGGCAAACGTTTCCCGCGGCACCGGCAAGCGGGCCGCGATCCGGGCCGCCCGCCGGGAGTGACGCCGCACACCTTCCGGCGAAAATCCGGCAATGGAGCAGTCGGGCTGGAAGGTCCGGAAGATCTCGACGGCTAGCCACAGGTGGCTCAGCGGCTCCAATTCAACCGGCCCGGCCGCCTGGTAGAGCGAGGCGAATTCGCAGAAAAGGCCGAATCCGGCGGAGTTCACCAGGTCGAGCACCCGGGCGCTCATGCCTTCGTCCTGCCGCAGGATCCGGTCGACTTCCTCCAGAGGTACGTCCGGCTTGCCCAGGGCTTCGATCAAGCCCGCATCCGTTCGCCCGGGAGACGGCAGACGGCCGACCGCCGCTACCACGCGCCGCGTGGCTTCGTCGGAGAAGACCGGCCCGAGACGGCACAGCCGCTCGACGGCCTCGCAGAGTCTTTCGGGATCGCAGGGCTTCGCCAGATACTGGTGGGCCAGCCCGGCCGCCTTCAACGCGGCCTCCCGTTCAAAGAAGCCCGAAAGGACCACCCTCATCGTCGCGGGAAATCGCTGCTGGACGCATTCGAGCAGCCGCACGCCGCCCATCTCCGGCATCCGCACGTCGGTCACGATGGCGTCGAACGGACGGGTCTCCAGCAGGGCCAGGGCCTCCGCCCCGCTGGCGACGAAGCTCATCTCCCACTGCTTGCGCTGAGCGTGGAGCATGCGCTCTAAGCCCTCCAGAACCTTGGGCTCATCGTCGACGAACAGAATGCGCTTCATGGGCTCTCCCGGACTGGGCCGCTGGACACGGCGCTGTCCACCCGCTATTTGCTCTATCGTCCGAAACCCAGGTGCTCATTACGGCGGCACCGCCGTCAAACCGACCTCCTCGAGAGGTCTGGCGGGCGAAGCGTACGATTGGGGTGGAAATCAGCAGTTCCGAACCGGCGACGGCTCGAGCCTCCGCCCGGTCTCCTAAAGGTCATGCCCGGTAGAGCCGATCCTTTCGGGAGCAGGTGGACGGAAGGCCGGGCATGAGCGGATCTGCGGAGGACTGGGGCCGCCGGGAATCGGGGAGCGCCACGAGCGGGGACGAGGATCCAACGACGAATTCCCGGCTGGAAGCCGCGCGCGCCGATGCCGAGCTGTTCTTGAGTTGTGTGCCCTCGATCCTGATCGGGCTCGACCCCGACGGCCTCGTCACCCGCTGGAACCCCGCGGCCGTGGCCATCCTGGGAGTCAGCCCCGAGCGCGCCCTAGGCCGCGCTTTCGAGGACAGCGGAATCCAGTGGGAGAAGCCCGGCATGAAAGCCGAAGTCGCGCGCTGGCTGCGGGCCGCCGCGCCTTCGTTCCGGTCCGAAGACGTCCCGTATCGGAGAGACCAGAAAACCCGAATTCTGGGATTGACGGTGCGGCGCATGGTAAGAGGCCAAGAGACGGCCGGCTTCATCGTCACCGCGGCCGACGTCACCGAAGTGCGGGCGCTCGAACTGGAACTGCGACAGGCGCAGAGGCTGGAGGCCGTGGGGCAGCTGGCAGCCGGCCTAGCGCACGAGGTCAACACGCCCATCCAGTTTGTTTGCGACAACCTGCAATTTCTGGGGCGGGCCTTCGCGGCGTGGCAGGTTGTGCTGGCCGCCTACGAACAAGCGTGGGGGGCCGCGAGCGAGGGGATGCCGCTCGATCCCTGGCAGGCGGCGCTGGCGCGGGCTTTCGACGAAGCGGATGTAGACTACCTGCGCGCCGAAGCGCCCAAAGCGCTGGCGCAGTCGCTGGCGGGCGCCGAACAGGTGGCGGCCCTCGTGCGCGCCATGAAGGAATTCGCGCATCCGGGGCGCACCGAGAAGGCGGCGGCAGATCTCAACCGCGCGTTGCAAAACGCCTTGCTGATCGCGCAGCACGAAATCAATCCGGCGGCCGACGCGGAGACGGACTTTGGCGAGTTGCCGCCGGTGGTCTGCCACGGCGCCGAAATCAACCAGGTATTTCTGAACCTGATCCTCAATGCCGCGCAGGCCGTCCGGGACCGGATGAAGCAGACCGGACGGAGAGGCCGGATTTCCCTTCAGACCCGGCGCGAAGGCCAGTGGGTGGCGGTCCGCATCAGCGATACGGGAGGCGGCATCCCGGAGGCCATCCGGTCGAAAGTGTTCGACCCGTTTTTCACCACCAAGCCGGTGGGTAGTGGAAGCGGGCAGGGGCTGGCCATCGCCCGCGCCATTGTAGTGGGGAAGCACGGCGGCACTCTGAACTTCGAACCGAACGGAATGCAGGGAACGACGTTCGTCGTGACCCTGCCCGTTTCTCCCGCACCGGAAGGCCCGGAGCCCGCCGACCCGAACTCCTAGCTTCCCGCGATCCTCCGATCCGCCAGACCGTCAGGCGGGGAAGGGCTGCAGTCTGGCGGCGAGATTCGCCTCGATTTGCCGGACCAGTTCCTCCGGCCGGATCGGCTTGGTGACATACCCGTCCATCCCCGAGGCAAAGCAACGGTCGCGGTCCCCTTTCATGGCATGGGCGGTCATGGCGATGATGGGGATGTGGGCAATCGTGCCTGCTTCCCTCGCGCGGATCGCAGCCGTGGCCTCGAAGCCATCCATATCGGGCATCTGGACGTCCATGAGCACCGCGTCAAAGCCTCCGCCGGTGAATTTCTCCACCGCCTCGCGGCCGTTCGACGCCACCTCCACCTGGTATCCCCGCTTTTGCAGAAGCCGGATTGCCAGCGTCCGGTTCACCGGGTTGTCCTCGGCCAGCAGGATGCGCGGCTCCCTACGGCTGGCGCGCAGGGAGTGGCGCGTGACCAGCGGGACCTGCGGCTCCGTTTCGGCGCGCCCCGCCAGCACGCGCACGATGGCATCGTGCAATTCCGCGCGCGCTACCGGTTTCGTGAGGTAGGCCGCCATTCCCAATTCGCGGCAGCGGCTGGCATCCCCTCGCTGGCCGGCCGAGCTCAACATCATGAGACTGGTCTCGGATAGCTTGGGGTTGCCGCGGATCCGCTCGGCCAACTGAAATCCATCCATTTCCGGCATGTGGGCGTCGACCACCACCAGCGGGTATGCCCGTCCGGCCTCGACCGCGTTCTCCAACTGCCGGAGGGCTTCGGCGCCATGACCGGCCAGCACGGGGTGCATGTGCCAGCCCGCCAGGATTTCCTCCAGGATGCGCCGGTTGGTGTAGTTGTCGTCCACTACCAGCACGGCCACGCCGTCCAGGTTCACGGGACCAGCCGGCGCCCTCACGGCTGCCGAACTTCGTCCGAATCGCGCCCGGAAGTGGAACCGGCTGCCCTGGCCCGCCGCGCTCTCGACCAGAATCCGTCCGCCCATCATCTCCGCCAGTCTCTGGGAGATGCTCAACCCCAGCCCCGTGCCGCCGTAGCGCCGGGTGGTAGAGCTGTCCCCTTGCGCGAAGGCGCTGAAGATCGAGGCCTGCTTGTCCGGGGGAATGCCGATTCCGGTATCGGTCACGCTGAAGTGGAGCCAGACGAATTCGGGGTCTTCGGTTTCCAGCTCAGCCTCGATCGTCACCTCGCCGCGCTCGGTGAACTTAATGGCATTGGCCGTCAGGTTGAGCAGAATCTGGCGCAGCCGCCCGGGATCGCCGACCAGCACGTCCGGTACCCCGGTCCCGATCCGGCAATTCAGTTCGAGGCCCTTCTGCCCGGCGCGCAGAGCCAGCGCTTTCGTCATCTGCTCCACGGCATCGCGCAGGCTAAAATCGATGGCTTCGAAATCCAACTTGCCCGCTTCGATTTTGGAGAAATCCAGGATGTCGTTGATCACGGTCATCAACGAATCGGCCGATGCCTTCACCATCCCCAAGTATTCTCTCTGCTCCGGCGTCAGGTCGGTATCGAGCGCCAACTCGGTCATGCCCACAATGCCGTTCATCGGGGTGCGGATTTCGTGGCTCATATTGGCCAGAAACTCGCTCTTGGCCCGGTCGGCCGCCTCGGCCGCTTCTTTGGAGTTGAGCAGGGCTGCTTCGGCGCGCAGCAGCGGGGCCGTGATGACGCGGCCAATGGTCCAGTTGACCAGGATCGCCGAAATCAGCAAGGTGGTGGCGAACAGCAGCAGGCTGAGCCACCGGTCCCGCCGGGACCGGGCCTGCACGGTGCGCAGGTTCTCCTGCATCGCGGACGATACCTTCTCCTGCAACCTTTGGAGGTCGCTTTTGAGAATCGCGGTGCGGGCTGCCAGATGGTGCATCCGCCGCTGGTTCTCGATGGTCATCTTTCCCGGTCCCGCCACGGCTTGATAGGTGGACCGCGCGTCGGCCAGAAACCCCTCCAGCGCGGCCGACAGCCTGGCGGCCTCGGCCGTCTGGTCGGGCGGCAGTCCCCGGACGGCCGCCGCCGTGCGAAGGAATCCGACCGCTTGCTGCCCGTCGGCTGTGGCGTGACGCAGTCCGGATTCGTCCTCCACCAGCACCGCGTCGCTGAATCCCTTCAGGGTCCGCTGGAATGCGGCTGTCGCGTCCTGGCTCAAGAGCGCCGCTGGAAACAACGCTTCGGAGGTATTCCGCAGACGCTCCTCGGTATTGCGGCCCTGCACCTGTTGCAGAACCATGGAGAGGATGAAGCCCATGACGAAGATACCGATCGCCAGCCAGATCCGGGCCGCGACGTTGAGCCGGACCGCGACCGGCTCCCGGGGTGGCGTTCCAGGTTTCCCATGGAACGGCGAGTTCATCGGATGTCGAGCACCTTGACCCCCGCCACGCTGGCCGCGGCGCTGACATATCCCACCGTGCCTTTGGTCTTGGCCACGTATTGGACCACTGCGGCGTCGGATTCGAGCGTCTTCGGAATCAGCCCGCGCCCCGCAAACACCAGGCTGCGATAGTAGGTCTCCAGCGCGGCGTCGCCCTTGCCGAGGAACTCTTTGACAAAGGCCCGGTGTACGACGCCGGACTGCAGCAGGACCGGCTCCACGTGGCTGCCGTCGGATAAGGCTGTCCGGGTCTCCAGAAAGACCCCCTTGATTTCTTCGCAGGAAATCGCCGTGGCCGTGACGCTCGGATTCGCGATCACCTGGATGCCGGTCGCGGGGGCGGCGCCGGCCATCAGGTTCCACAGCGCAGCCGCCAGCAGGAGTGAATGCTTCTTGAGACAGGGCATAACGATCTTCCTCAGAAACTCCAGCCCGTCCGGATCAGCAACAGGTTGGTCCGGGGTTTCAGCCCCTGTGCGTTGTCCGCCGTATAGAACCCGCTCGGATAGGCCCAGGTGCCACCGTAGCCATCCATGAAATGACCTTCCAGCTTCAAGTTCCAATGCGTGTTCAAGTCGAAGCGCGCGGTGACGACTTTGTCGTACAAGTGGCGGTCCGGCGACGACTGGTCGGCGGCCGGGATCAGGCCGGGCATGGTGTTCACCCACGAAACCACCCAGCGTGAATAATAGGCTCCCAGCTCCAGCCGCTTCGAGACCCGATACGAGGCGGACGCATACCAACCACGCACGTCCGTTGTTACCTCCCACATTTCGCTGAAGGTCACTTGATCGCGCCAATAGCGCCGGTATTCGCTGGCCAGTCGCCAGTTGCCTGTTGTGTACTGACCGTAGAACTGGTGGGTCCAGTCCCGTTTGGAGTGTTCCTCGTAGGGGATGACGAACGGATCATATCCTGGAAACGCCAGCGTCCAGGAGCCGGTCCCGCTGACATCCGCGCCCGCGTGCGAGGCGCCGAGCAGCAGACCCCGCAGGGGAGTGGTCCAGCGCAAGTCGCCTCCGACCTGGAGACCGCCGTAGCTGGTCAGGTGCCCGCCGCTACCCGACAGCAAGTACGGATATCCGCCGTAAAGGCCATCCTGGCGGAGGCCCGCGTACGCCGTATAGGCCAGAGCGCCCAGTCGCTTGAGCGGGATGTCGCCATAGACATCGCCACCCCGGTGGCGCAGCAGGCTGTCGCGGAGATCGGTGGGATAAACGGATTGCGGCAACAACGCAAACGTGTGCAGCGCGTCCACGTCCTGCGTGTCGTTCTCCAGTCCGAACACGGTTTTCACCACGCCGCCGCGGATGCCGAACCAGTCTTTGAAGCGGTAGTCCGCAACGGCCCAGTCCAGTTGCGGATGCCATTGACCCAGGCTGCCGAAGTCTCGGTCGTAGGCCTGCGCGCCGATGCGGAGTTTGTCGGTGAGTTGGATGGATACGTTGACACCGACATCGGTCATGTCAAAAGTGCCCCGGCTCGTCTTCATGGTCAGGTAGTTGTTTTGGTTCGAATAAGCAAAGCCTTGCGAGGCGAAGCTGTGGATCTGCACGGGGCGTCCGCCGAGGGTGAAATCGAACTGCGCCTCCAAGGGCAGCGCCGCCGAACCCCACAGCAAGGGCAACAGAGTGGCCTTCCAAGTCAAACCCATCGGACCTCCTCGCGCAAACGACGCACGAAGCATCGAGGCACTGGTCTATCGGCGGGAATCCCAGCCCGCAAGAGAGACCCTGTCAAGAGCAATCGAATCAGTGTTTTCGGCTGACCGCGACGGCAGCCGACCGGGCGCCAGCCCCCGTGTTAGGATGGGTACTTGTCAGGTCTCGGGCTCCGTGCAATGGGCGGCCGCAAACCCCGCCAGGTCCGGAAGGAAGCAACGGTAGTGGTGCGGCTCGTGTGCCGCGGATCCCCCGGGGCCTGGCAGCTTGCGGAACGCACGTGAACGTGTGCGTGCCGGAACCGGATCGCCCCCCATGTACCAGGTCATCGCCCGCAAATACCGGCCGCAGACGTTCTCGGACGTGGTCAACCAGGAGCACGTCAAGACGACGCTCGAAAACGCCATCGCGCAGCAGCGCATCGCCCACGGCTATATCTTCTCGGGGCAGCGCGGCACGGGCAAGACCACGGTGGCGCGCATTCTGGCGCGCTGCATCAACTGCGTCAACGGTCCGACCCCACAACCTTGCGGCGTTTGCGCCAACTGCCTGGAAGCGGCCAAGGGCGGCGGCATGAACGTGATCGAGATCGACGCGGCCTCCAATCGCGGCATCAATGAGATGCGCGAGTTGAACCAAAGCGTGCTGCAGCGGCCCGCCAGCGCCCGGTACAAGATCTTCATCATCGATGAAGCTCATCAAATCACGACGGATGCTTTTAATGCGCTCTTGAAGACCATCGAAGAGCCGCCGGAGTGGGTGGTCTTTATTCTCTGCACCACCGAGGCGCACAAAATTCCGGCCACCATCGCGTCGCGCTGCCAGCATTTCAGTTTTCGCTCGGTGGATTTCGAGGACCTGATGGCGCGCATGGCCTGGATCTGCGGGCAGGAAGGCATTGAAGCCGATGCCGAGGCGCTGGCCGTGCTGGCCCAGGCGGGCGAGGGCAGCGTGCGCGATTCGCTTTCGGCGCTCGACCAGGCGATCGCCTGTTGCGGCGCCCAACTTCACGCGGCCGAGATCCGCGCGTTGCTCGGCATGTTCTCGCTGGAGTCGCTCGGGCAGGTGAGCCAGGCTCTGAGCGACAGCGATTCCCGGCGGATGCTGGACGTGGTGGACGAGCTCGAGCGCAACGGGCACAACCTGCAGCACTTCAGCCGCGAGCTGGCCCGCTATTTCCGCAACCTGCTGGTGGCGCGGATCGCCGGGGCGGAAGGCGCCGCCCGGCTGATTGCAGCCTCCCAGGTTCAGCGCCAGAGCCTAGCGGAAGTTGCGGCGGGATTTTCGGAGGAGGACCTGACGCGCTTTCTGCACCTTTCGCTCGAGCTGTTCCGCGACCTGCAGTATTCGCTGCAGCCGCGGTTTCATCTGGAGATCGGACTGGTGCGGCTGGTGCAGGCCGGGCGTCTCGTGCCCATCGAAAAGGCGCTGGCGGAAATCCAGGGGTCAGGAGCCGGGAGCGCGGCCGAAATGCGCCGGCCGGCAAATTCCGTGCCTCCGCCTTCGTCTCCTGCAGTTGTTGCGCCCAAACCTCGAGCCGGGCCGTCGCCGTTTGAGATCGATAGCGCGAAGAAGGCCGCTCCGGCCCCTGGCTCCCGCCCCCCGGCCCCGGAGGGCGATGCGCGCGAGCGCCTGCTCGCGCACCTGGTCCAGAACGGCCTGACCCACCTGGCCGATGCCGTGGAGAATTCGAGCGTGACCGCGGCGGGCGCGGAGTTGCAGATCGTGACCGCCAAAACTTATAAGATGTACCTCGAGGACCGTCATTTCGAAAGCGCGGTACGTGAGGTGTTCGGCCGGCCCCTACGGATCAAGATCACGGTGGGAGAAACCGGATCGCCGCCGGCGGCGATCCCAGCCAAGGCCGCGGCCGGCAACGGCGCCGACGACATCGCCAGTAAGGCGCTGGCCAATCCGGAAGTGCAGCGGTTTCGCGAAGTGTTCGGCGGCGAAGTTCGCAAAGTTCGAAACTTGAAGGAGTAGCGACGTGAAGTTACCGGGCAACATGCAGCAGATGATGCAGCAGGCGCAGAAGATGCAGGAGAAGCTGCATCAGGAGATCGCGCTCATCAAGGTCGAGGCTACCGCCGGCGGCGGCATGGTCACTGCGCAGATGGACGGGCAGAAGAACCTGCTGGCGGTGAAGATCGATCCGGAAGTGGCGGGCGACGTGGAGATGCTGCAGGACATGGTGGTGGCCGCGGTCAACGAAGCCGCCAAGAAGGTGGACGAGGAAATCAAGGGTAAGATGGGCGGCATGCTCGGCGGCATGGGCCTGCCGCCCGGCATGTTCTAAGCGATGCCCGACTTCGCGGAGCCGCTGGCGCGGCTCATCACTGAATTCAAGCGGCTGCCGGGCATCGGCCAGAAGTCGGCGCAGCGCATTGCGTTTCACGTGTTGCGCGCGCCGCGCGAAGAGGCCGAGCACCTTTCGGCGGCCCTTCTGGACGTCAAAGACAAGCTCGGCCTGTGCGGTGTCTGCAACAACATCAGCGAGAGCGAGCTGTGTCTGTATTGCAGGGACCCGCACCGCGATGCCAAGGTGGTCTGCGTGGTGGAGGAGCCGCCCAACATCGTGGGGATCGAGACCACGCGCCAGTTCGAAGGCCGCTATCACGTTCTTCACGGAGCGCTCTCGCCGCTGCGCGGGATTGGCCCGGAGGCGCTCAAGATCAAGGGACTGGTGGAGCGCATCGGGCAGGGCGAGATTCAGGAAGTGATCGTCGCGACCAATCCGACGGTGGAAGGCGAAGCCACGGCGGTGTACCTGGCGCGGCTGCTCAAACCGCTGGGCGTGAAGGTCACGCGAATCGGGATGGGAGTTCCGGTGGGCAGCGATCTGGAATTCGCCGACGAAGTGACGATCTCGAAAGCCATGGAAGGCCGGCGGGAGATGTGAGCGTTCAGGAGATGCGGTAGGCGTATCCGTCTTCAATGAAACGGTCGCCGATCATTTGACCGCCCAGACGCATACCCAGAACACTCTTCGCCTTTCCGAAGATTCGGCGCAAATCCCGAATAGACGGATCATTCATTGGAAGGATCAGCAGCGCCGGTGTGTGCTCGATCGGGAATCCCGCAGCATCGAGCGCTTTGTGAACCAGTCCGTATGCCTCCCGCGGATCCGCCGCGTCGAAGCTACGGGACGCAAGCACCAGACGCCAATCCTCGTATTCGGGCAAGTGAAGCCATAGAACCACCTTGACGTTCAGGTCGGCCTCATCGAGGGCCCGAAGAATTTCCGCGCCTCGTTCGATATCAACGTTCACCAATGCAGCCTTATCCATGGGATGATTCCATGATACCTGTCGTTCGCTGCCTCAATCAGCGCCCGAGCATTTTCCGGCGAGGTTCTACGATAGCGGCTCTGCTCCGTCCACGCCGCAACGACGTCCCAGTTTCTTCGGAATGCCTCGTCAGTTCTCACGCGATCCCGGCGTGGTTCTTCGAGATTGGCCAGCGCGACAAGTGTCTCTAGCTTGTGGGTGTGGCTTGCCTCAGCCCTTTTCTTATCGGGAAAGTCATGCCTCCGCGTCTCCTTCGCAATGCAGGCTTTCAATGCGCATTCCACGGCGTAGCCCGTGAGATAGTACGCGCCGTCATTCAGGCCCGAGTTGAAGAGCGCTTTGGCCTCCCTGATTCGAATCCGGCAAAGCGCCTGGAGGTCTCTCCGGTCCACGCCCTTATGCTATCCGATGGCAGAAGGAATTCGCAGAGGTGGGGTCACCGTCTGTTCCTTCACCCCCCTGTCAGTCAGACTGCCGATAGCGACATCGACAATGCGGTTGGGTTCGCGGTCGCGCGTCAGTTCCACTTTCAGGTAATTGTCGGTTAGCCCGGTGAAGGGCTCCTGCAGGGTCACGGCCGACAGCGTTTTGCCCACCATGCGTTCGCGGAACGCTCGATTCTTGGCGGCCGCCAGGTCGCGCAGCACGCGGTTGCGTTCCTTCCTGACGGGCATCGGTACGGCGAGCGGCTCTGTGGCGGCAGGAGTGCCGGGCCTCTCTGAATACGTAAACACGTGCAGGTAGGTAAACGGCAGGCTCTCGATGAAGCGCCGGCTCTCCTCGAAGTCGGCGTCGGTTTCGCCCGGGAACCCCACCATCACATCGGCGCCGATGGCGGCGTCGGGCATCAGGGCGCGCGCTTTTTCCACCCGCTCGGCGTAGTGGCGCGGGCGGTACTTGCGGTGCATGCGGCGCAGAATGCGGTCGGACCCGCTCTGCAGCGGGGCGTGGACGTGCTTGGCGATGCGTACCGAGGCGGACACCAGGCCGAGCAGATCCTCGGACCAGTCCATGGGCTCGATCGAGCTAAGGCGGAGACGCTCGACTTCGGTTTCGGCCAGCAGCAGGCGGAGCAAGTCCGCCAGGCGCATCGTGCTGCCCGGTTCCCGGCCCCAGCGGCCCAGATTGATGCCGCTGAGCACGATCTCCCGGTAGCGGCGGGCGAGGCCGCGCACCTGCTCGACCACGCGGTCGACCGGCGCGCTGCGGCTGCGGCCGCGCACGAAGGGGATGATGCAGAACGAGCAGCGGTTGTTGCAGCCGTCCTGGATCTTCAGATTGGGGCGGGTGCGGTCGCCGGCCGCGTCTTCCACGGGAGCGGAGAGAAAATCGTGCTGCGCGAAGATATCGCCCACGTGGATGTTGCCGTGATACGGCGCCGCGGAATCGCCGAGCGTCACCAATTCCGCAATCCCGGTCTTGTGGGAGTTGCCCACCACCCACTCCACACCGGGCATGGCGGCCAGTTCGTGCGGGGCGCGCTGCGCGTAGCAGCCGGTGACCAGAATGCGCGCTTCGGGATTCTCGCGATGCACGCGGCGGATGGTCTGGCGCACATCGTCATCGGCTGCGGAGGTGACGGTGCAGGTGTTGAGCACTACCAGGTCGGCTGTGGATCGCTCGCCGGCGGCCGCCAGGCCCTTGGCGGCCAGTTGCGATTCCAGCGCGGCGCCATCGGCCTGCGTGGCGCGGCACCCGAAATTTTGGACGAAGTATTTCCCCACCTCATTTGATTATAGAATTGCCTGTGATGAACTCAACCTGTCGAGCCGACCATGTGGGAAGTTTGCTGCGTCCTCCAGCGTTGTTGCAAGCCCGCGCAGCGCGGATTCCGGAAGCCGAATTGCGCGCGGCCGAGGACCGGGCCATCGCGGAGGCCCTCCAGAAACAGCGCACCACCGGCATCGATGTATTCACGGACGGCGAACTGCGGCGCGGTTCCTGGCTGACTGATATGGCGGACGCGGTGGAAGGATTCGTGGCCGGCGATCAGGTGATGCTGGAATGGAAAGGGCCGGGGGGCGGGGCCGAGCCCACCACTGCCAACGCGGTCGGCGCGAAGCTCCGCAAAACCAGGAAGCTGACCGCGCACGAATTGCCGTTTCTGAAGAAGACCGCGCCGGGGCCCTTCAAGATCACGCTGCCGGCGCCGGCGAATTTCATGCTGGCCAGCTACAAGCCCGGGATCAGCGACCGCTTCTATCCCACGCACGCCGATCTGCTGCGCGATCTGGTGGAGATCGTCCGCGACGAGGTGCGGTGGCTGGTGCAACAGGGTGTGACCTACATCCAGTTCGATGCGCCCTATTATTCGCACTATCTCGATCCGGCGCAGCGGGAACACATGCGCCGCGCGGGCCGGGACCCCGATCGGGACTTCGAAGCGGGAATCGCCGGCGACAACGCCACGTTCCAGGGGATTCCGCGCGACCAAGTGACCATTGCGGTGCACGTCTGCCGCGGCAACAGCCGCAGCCGCTGGTACACCGAGGGCGGCTATGACGCCATCGCGGAGAAGCTCTTCCAACAGTTGGACGTCGACCGGTTTCTGCTGGAGTATGACACCGAACGTTCGGGCGGCTTCGAGCCGCTGCGGTTCGTCCCGCGCGGCAAGACCGTGGTGCTGGGGCTGGTCACGACCAAAGAGCCAACGCTCGAATCGCCCGACGGCCTGCGGCAGCGCATCGAGGAAGCCGCGAAGTACGTGCCGCTCGAGAACCTGGCGCTCAGCCCGCAGTGCGGGTTTGCGTCGGTGGCGGCCGGCAACCTGCTCACGATGGACCAGCAGTGGCGGAAGCTGGAACTCGTGGCGCGGACCGCGCGGCAGGTGTGGGGCGGGGCGTAACCGTCGGGTTTTGGTGCGCGGACCGTCGAAGTCGGCGGGCGTCTGATTCCTTGGGCCCGATTCTCGGCGTCTCCGTCTTGCGGTAGCGGTACTGCCGGGGAGACGATTTCGAACGTGCATCGTCTCCCGGCAGGCCGAGTGACGCGGGAATCAGGGTAATCGGGGGGCAGGCACCGGTTCGCGGCCGGCCTGGTACAGAATAAAGCTCGTGGCTCGGCCCTCGGGGCCGGTTTCAAAGGCGATCTGTTTGTCGGTCACCTTAGCGAAGAAGTTCCTCTCACCTTCGGCAAACAGCTCAAACTGAGGCAGGACCATAGTCTGACCGTTGACTTGGGCGAAGCCCTGTCCGAAGAGCCGGTCGCCGTCGCGCGTGATTTCCAAAATGAGGTTCGGCGTCACTTGATAGCGCCCGGTGTAGTGATCGAGGAGCTTCGGATCGATGGGAATCTCAGTGCGCTCCTTGGGGGGCTCGGGATTGGCAAGCGCCAGCTTCGGGTTCAGGAGATGAAACCCGATGTCATCGACACCGCAGGCATTGGACAGTACAACGACGCCGATCCGCGCTTTCGGATCGTATCCGACGAAGGAGCGGAAGCCTCCCGTGCCTCCGTTATGCCAGGCGATCTCTCCGCCGTCCGTTGAAGCCGAGTGAATCAACCATCCCAAACCGATCGTTGCCTGGCCCGCGGGACGGCGCACGTCGAGCATGGCTTTCATGGCGGGCGCCAGAGGCGATTCCTGGTAACCGAGGAACGCTTCCAGGAGCGTCAGCATGTCATGGGCGGAGGAGCGCAGTGCGCCTGCACCGGCAAGCGTGGGAAGGTCCCAGTTGGCCGTGGGCGCGAGCATCGGGGTGTGACCGGTAGCCATGCGCTGGGTCATGGAGGAAGATAGCGTGATGCCCGTGTCGGGCATGCCGAGCGGTTGCGTGATGCGGCTTCGGATCAAGCTCTCATAATCCGTGCCGGCGTGGTACGCGAGGAGGTGGCCGAGCAGCCCCCCGCCCAGGTTGGAGTACTCGAATTCGGAACCGGGGTCGCGCGGCAGCGTGTAGCCGGAAAGGAACTGGTACAAATCGTCCACGCTATAGTCGGCGTAGGGATTGAGCAGGTCCTTCGGCTTGAGGTTGCCGGGAAGGCGTGGGAGCCCGGAGCTGTGGGTGGACAGATCGAGCAGCGTAATGGATTTTCCGCCTCGCTCCGGCATCCTGACAGTTTCGGGAAGATAGTTGGCGGCTGGGTCGTCGAGGGCGACCTCTTGGCGGTTCACCATGTCCGCCAGCAGCAGCGACGTGAAGACCTTGGAGACGGATCCAATTTCGAAGATCGTATCTCCATCGACCGTGCGTGGATCGCCATTGGCGAGGTTGCCATAGGCGACGACGCGACGGCCATTGGGTTCGATGACACCCACGACAAGGCCGACCGCTTGCTTCTGCTGATCAATGCGTTTGACGAGAATCTCGCGGATTTCGTCGGTGCCAGGGACTGAGAGTGGTTGGACAGTATTCGGATTCATACGTTGAAATAGACTCCACACTGTGCCCCAATCAAAGACCAAAGGTCATTTGAGGAGACACACTTCGGCCCTGTGCCGAACTTTGTTGAGAGGGTTGGCCTAGCGAAGACTGGCGGAAAGCAGGCCATCCTGAAGCGCGCCGATCATCGCTGGATGCAGCGGATTGAATTCGTGTCGCATCACGGATGTACCTCCTTTCCTTGGGCTCAGTGGAGAGCACATTGAGGGTAGCATGACCACGCGGAACGCTGCAAGAGTTTAAAAGGATCGCAAAGAAGGCCGAACCGACACAGGCTTATTCCTTCGGCCCGATTCCCAGCGTCTTCATCTTGCGGTAGAGGTTACTGCGCTCCAGGCCCAGCAGTTCCGCGGTGCGGGTGACGTTGCCGTTAGCTTCGTCCAGCTTGCGCAGAATGTACTCGCGCTCCACGGCTTCGCGCACTTCCTGCAGGCTGCCGAAGCGGCCGAGCGGGCGGTCGCTCGGCCGGCGCGCCGGGTTGATCGGAATGTGACGGGCGTCGACCCGCACCTGCGGGTTGAGGATGACGATTCGCTCGATCAGATTCTTCAGCTCGCGCACGTTGCCCGGCCAGTGATGGTCCATGAGCAGGCGGTAGGCCTCCGGAGTCAGCTCCTTGGGCTTGCGCCCGTAGGCGGTGGTGAACTCGCGCAGGAAATGATCGGCCAGCAGCGGGATGTCCTCCCGCCGGTCGCGCAGCGGCGGCACGAAGAAGGGGATCACGTTGAGGCGGTAAAACAGGTCTTCGCGAAAGTTGCCGCGTTCGATTTCGTCTTCGAGGTGCTTGTTGGTGGCGGCTACCACGCGCACGTCCACCTGCGACGATTGCGCGGCGCCCACCGGCTCGAAGCGCTGCTCTTCAAGCGCGCGCAGCACCTTGGCCTGTGTGCGCAGGCTCATATCGCCCACTTCGTCCAGAAACAGGGTGCCGCCGTTGGCCTTCTGGAATTTCCCGGTCTTGTCTTCGTGTGCGCCGGTGAAACTGCCCTTGATGTGCCCGAACAGCTCGCTCTCGATGAGCTCTTCGGGGATGGCGGCGCAGTTCACCTCCACGAAGGGCTCGGCGACGCGCGGGCTCAGGGCATGAATGGCGTGAGCCACCAGTTCCTTGCCGGTCCCGCTTTCGCCATAGATCAATACACGGCCGTTGGTGCCGGCCATGAGGGTGAGCTGCTGGCGCAGGGCCTTCATGGAGACGCTGTCTCCGATGATGCGGTAGCGCGAATCGCGGTCGGCCTTGAAAAGGCTGTTCTCGAGCAAGAGACGGCGATGGTCGAGCGCGTTCTTCACCACCACCGAGATTTTCTCGATGGAGAGAGGCTTTTCCAGAAAGTCGAAGGCCCCGAGCTTGGTCGCCTTGACCGCGCCTTCGATGCTGGCATGGCCGGAGATCATCACCACCATGGGCCGACCGGCGGGGGGAATCTCCTGAATGCGCGCCAGCACCTCCATGCCGTCCAGGCCGGGCAACCAGACATCCAGCAGCACCAATTCGAAGTCGGCGCGCGGCAGAGCCGCCAGGCAGGCTTCGCCGTCTGCGACGGCTTCCACGGAATACCCCTCGTCCTCGAGGACCCCCATCAACGATTGGCGGATGCCGGGTTCGTCATCCACCACCAGAATGCGCCGCGCCTTCATGCTTTGACGGCCGCCGGCCTGGCGGCGGGATCGGCGGGCTCGGCCTCGACGAACACCGGAATCTCGACCGTGAAGCGCGCGCCCACCGGCTGGTTATCCTCTACGCGGATCTGTGCGTTGTGCTCCGCCAGAATGTGGGCTACGATGGCCAGCCCCAGTCCGGTTCCGCGGTTCTTGGTGGAGAAGTAGGGGAGAAAGAGCTTTTCCTTGTCCTCCGGGCTGACGCCGGGGCCGGAATCCGCAATCACCAGCTCCAGCGTCTCCGCCGCGCCGGGCTGGGTGGCGATATAGAGCTCCTTGATCAAGGACTCCTGCATCGCTTCGGCGGCGTTGTCCACCAGATTGATCACCACGCGCTGGAACTGCTCGCGGTCCAGATGGACCGCCGGCAGGCCGGGCGCAAAGCTGGTGCGGATGGCGACGCCTTCGAGACGTCCGTGAAACACGGCCAGTGCTCCGGCCACGACTTCATTGAGATCGGAGCGCACCGGCTGCGCCGCGGGGAGGCGCGCGAACGTGGCGAACTCATCCACCAGCGTCTTCACCGACTCGACCGACTTGGCGATGTTGGCGGCGCACTCCCGCAGGATGCGGGCCGGCCCGGGCGCCAGGCCGGCTCGATCGATCTGCCGTTCGATTCGCTCGGCCGACAGCGCGATGGGAGTCAGCGGGTTCTTGATCTCATGCGCCACCCGCCGCGCTACTTCGTGCCAGGCCGTGGCCTTCTGAGCGCGCAGCAGCTCGCTGGTGTCCTCCAACACCAGCACGTATCCCGACGTCAGCTTCTCCTCGAGAGCGGACACCGTCACGGACAGATTCAGATTGCGATTCCCGGTGTGCAGCTCCATCTGCCGCGAGGCCGCGCCGGTGCGCCGCGCGCGCTTCATGAGGTACTTGAGTTCGGCCGTATCTTCGCGCGAGAACAGATCTTCCAAACGTGTAGCCTGGGCCACTTGCTCGGCGGGGAAAATTTTCGACAGCGCCTGGTTCACGCGCTGGATGGAGCCGTCGGATGCAATCGAGATGACGCCTGTGGGAATGCTCTCGAGGATGGCTTCGGTGAAGCGGCGGCGGCGGTCGAGCTCCTGGCCGCTGGCCTCGAGTTCCTGAGTCATCTGGTTGAAGCCGCGAACCGCCAGGGCCAGCTCATCGATCGCGCGTACGTTCACGCGATGTTTGAGGTTGCCCTTGCGCACTTCGCCCGCGGCCTCCACCAGAGCCGTGATGGGCACGCTGATCTGCTTCGCGAAGAACAAGGCGATCCAGGTGGTGACAAATAGCATGAACAGGGTCAGCAGACCCATCAGCATCAGATAGAACGTGCGAAAGTCCCGGCGCTCCTTCCGGACCTGCCCGAACTCCCGGTTATACTTCTCGATTTCGGCCTGCTGTTGGGCCACGTTGACCGGAAGGCGGTCGGACAACACCACGGAGCCGATGGTTTGCGCGCCCGCGGTGACCGCCGAACGCGCGCTATGCGTGTTGCGGTCCTTCGGATTGGCTGGGTAGGGTCCGAAAACGTCGAGGGGGGCATCCCCCGAGAGACCCAGAATCGCAGCGGCATCCAGACTCTGCTCCTGGCAGAATTGCTGCAGGAACCCCGGCGTGCGCGCTCCTCCCATCAGGAGCTGCCGGGTTTCCGGCCGCTCGGCCAGCAGCGCGGCCTGCGTGGCCAGACGGTTCTGCATTTCACGGCCGAGCGAGCCCGCCATATCGATATACAGGTTGATCTGTTTTTCGACCGGATTGGTGAACCACGCATTGAGGTTGTAGTTCAGTACCTCATAGCTCCACAGCAGGAAGACCGAGACCGGCAGACAGGTGAGTGCCAGCGCTCCCACCACCAGCTTGGTGCGGATGCGGGAGCCCGGATGATTGCTCTGGCGCGCGATGTAGAGCTTGACGCCCTCGCGAAACAGGATCCAGCCGATGGTGACCATCAGGATGAAGATCAGGCTGGACATGGCCCAGAAGATGAACGTCTGCTGCGGATTGGCCGGCCCGAACAGGCGGAACGAGCCCTGCCACACCACCAGCAGCACCGACAGCACCAGCACGATAATGGCGAAGATGTACGCCAGGCGCTTCTTCATGACACCGGCCTTATTCCCTGATTATACGGTGGGGCGCGGGTTCGCCGGACGGGCCGCCCTTCTGGTATCGCTGAATCCCGATGGCCTCGCAGACGCGCTGGATTTCCATCGCCCGATACCCTCGGGAGGCCAGGCGATCGGAAGCCAGCCGGATTTCCGCCGGCACGCTGTATTTCGTGACGGGCACCAATACGTTGTCGGCGGCGGGAGCCGCACCGCACCTCTCCTGTTTCAGGTCCGGCGCGAAGAACTCATACAAGCCCGGCATGTCCGCCGGGAGATACATCACGCAGCCGTCGCGGGACGACCGTTCCAGCCGTTGCGCCGCCAGTGCCCATTCTTCGGAGTGATCTCGAAAATGGCGCACGTTCTTGACCAGCGATCCGGACACCAGGACCGCGAGCAGCGCCAGGCCCGGATAGGTGCCCCACCGCGTTCTCGCCTCGGCCCACCCCTCGCCCGCCAGCAGACAGAGCGGCACGAGCGCCGGGATCACCTGCCGGATCGCGAAGAAGTAGTTGAAAACCGCGTCGCAGGCCAGGGCCAGTGCGATGCAACATGCTGCACCGGAGAGAAGCTGGAGTTTCAGCAAGCCGGCGGCCCGCTTCGAAAGGCAACCCATCGCCACGAACGCCAGCAGGCTCAGCGAGCACACGTAGCCGCCTCCCGACAGTTCGCGGAGCAGCAACAACGGCAGCTTTCCGGGGAGAGAAAAGTGCTCGTCCATCCCGTGCGCGTACGTGCGCCAGTTGTGGGACGAGCTGAGAACCCAGGGAGCCAAGAGCAAGACGCCGGCCAACAGGGATGCGGCGCAAGACGCCAAGGTCCGGCGCTCCGCGGAAGTGCGGCGCTCGAAGACCAGGGGCGCCAGCAGTCCGATTTGCAGGAATACGGAAAAGGGTTGGGTGTACAGGCCAGCGGCCACGCAGGCGGCGTAGAGCAGCACCCAGCGTGCCTCGGGGTCGCGCAGGATGCGAAAGAGCAAGGCGGTGGAAGCAATCGAGAACAACAGCGCCAGGGAATACGGCCGCGCTTCCACCGCATAGCGCAGCAGCAGGGGGATCACGGCCCAAACCACCCCGACGAAGACCAAACCGCGGGTGCCGATCTCGCGCGCCAGCAACAGCAGACCGGCCAGCGCCAGCACACTGGCCACTTCGGAAGGAAAGCGGGCCGTAAACACGGAATACCCCAGCCAGTGGATCGCCAGCCTCTGCACTTCGTATCCCAGCGGCACGGCCCCGGGGGTGCGATGAATCTCGGCCAGGCGTGAGGCGGAATCCGGATCGCGTGTGACCAGCAACTGCAACAGCTCGTCGAGCCAGAGCGGGAGAGCCCAGGTCAACGCGAGGAGCGCGCCGAGGTATGCCGCCAGAGCGGCAGCCGCCCTGGCTCGTGCGCGAGGCTGGGCCAAGGTAGTGGGAGCCGCGCTCACCGCCTCATCTTAGCAGGACCGTCGGGAGAGCTCCGAGACCGGCCCGGCCGTCAGTAGAATAGATACTTGCGCCACTGGGCGTCGCCCTTGCCGAGCATGCGCATCAGGTGCCGGCTGGTATGCAGGCTGAAGGGGCGCGGCTGGCGGGCCAGCTTCATCCCCGCCTCTTCCGGCGTACGGCTTCCCTTGCGGTTGTTGCAGGGGTGGCAGCAGGCCACCAGGTTCTCCCAGGCCGATTCTCCTGCCCGCGAGCGGGGCACCACGTGGTCCAGCGTCAGCTCGCCCGAGGGCATGGTGCAATGGCAGTATTGGCAGGTGTAGCGGTCGCGCATGAGGATGTTCTTGCGCGACAGCGCCCGCGTCTGGTGCGGGATGCGGCGGTATTCGAGCAGGCGAATCACGGAAGGCAGGCGGATGGCGGCGCGCGCCGAGTGAATGGCGTGCATGGACTCTTCCTCGGCCGAGGCCACGCCCTTCAGCACCAAAACCAGCGCCCGCCGCGCGCCGCAGATATTGATCGGCTCGTAGCTGGCATTGAGCACCAAGACAGGCTTCTGTAGTCGATCACTGGGCATCCGGAAGCTCCTCCCCTGAGGATTGCGAAACCGCCAAGCGCGCGGGTTCCATTCTCCGGTCCACGCGCGCCACCGTCCCCAACGCCACCCGCGCCGCGCCGGCCCGCTTGAGCGCCATCGCGCACGCGGCGGCGGTAGAGCCGGTGGTCATGACGTCGTCAATCAGAAGAATGCGCTGGCCGGCCACCACTTGGCCCCGACGACTGCGAAAAGCGGCAGTGACATTCTTGCGCCGCCCCGTATTGCTGAGCCCCGCTTGCGCCTGCGTGGATCGGGACCGGCGCAGCGCCTTCACGACCGGGATCCCCAGCCGCCGGCTCAGACCCCGCGCCAGCAGTTCCGCCTGGTTGAAACCGCGCTGCCATTGCCGCCGCCAGTGTAGCGGCACCGGTACGATGGCGTCGAAGCGCTCGTCGCGCGGCACCGCGCGGGCCAGCAACTGCTCTAGCGGCCGCGCGAGGGTCTTGATGCGCCCGTATTTGTAAAGGTGAATCCACTCCCGCAGCAGCCCTTCGTAGGAGCCGAAGCAGTACGCCGCATCGAAACCGCGCAGACCCGTGCGGCACACCGCACAGCGCCCCTCGGCGTCCAAGGGAAAGGCATTTTGAAAAGGAGTTCTACAGCTTACGCAATAGTACTCGGCCTGAAACGGCTCGGGCGGGCGCAGACATTCCGCGCACAACGGGATCCGCGTAACTTCCTGCAGAGCCTTTCCGCAGATGCGGCAGTCGCTCGGGAATAGAAGGGAAAAAAGGGCGCAAGGGAGGGACTGAACCAACGCAGGACCGAAGCTTGTGGCTCTGCTACTCGAGAAGACCCACCTCCGCCAACGCTTCAATTGTACCTGAATTCCCGGGCCCCGAGCATCCCAGTACTAGACCGGGCCCCCTTTCCCAGGTCAGGCCCCCACAGTAGAATACGGCCTGAGGGAATCACGAATGGCCACGGGGCGGAGGGCTGGCAGACGGGTACTGGGGCTGCTGGCGGGCTTGTGTCTGCTGGGATTGCCGTCCGGGGCGCAGGTGTCGCTCGATCTACGGGCGCGCGCGGCTCCCCCGCGGACGGCGCTATCGGAAGTTCGTCTCCGCATCGACGAATCTCTCGTCCTGGTTCCGGTCACCGTTTCCGACGCCCGGGATCGCCTGGTCACGGGCCTGGAAAAAGACCGATTTCGGGTCTTTGACGACAAGGTGGAGCAGACCGTCACCCATTTCGCCATGGAAGACGCTCCGCTGGCTGTGGGGTTGGTATTCGATACCAGCGCCAGTATGGGGAAGAAACTGCGCCGTTCGCGCGCCGCGGCGGCGGCGTTCTTCGCAACGGCCAATCCCGAGGACGAGTTCTTCCTGGTGACGTTCCACGACCGGCCGACCCTCGCGGCCCCGCTCACCAGCGACCCCAATCAGGTTCTGAATCAGCTCATGTTGACGTGCTCCAAAGGCAGGACGGCGCTGCTCGATGCCGTGGTTCTGGCGCTGAGTGAGCTGAAGAAATCCAACAAGCCGCGCAAAGCGCTGCTGGTCGTATCCGACGGGGGCGACAATGCGAGCCGCTATACCGAGGCCGAGGTCAAGAGCCAGGTGCGGGAGAGCGATGTGTTGATCTACGGCATCGGCATCTACGAGGCATACGGTTCCGGCGGCCGGACTCCCGAAGAAACGTATGGCCCGACCCTACTCGACGAACTGGCGGAGCAGACCGGCGGCCGCGAATTCGCGGTCGACAACCTGAAGGAACTTCCGGACGTGGCCGCCAAAATCGGAAATGAGCTGCGCAACCGCTACATGCTGGGTTTCTCGCCCACCAACGTGCGGCGCGACGGACGCTATCATCGCCTGCAGGTCAAGCTGGCGCCGCCGCCCGGCATGAAGAAGCTCCAGGCGCACTGGCGCCTCGGCTACTACGCGCCTACCGATTAGGGTGCATCGGGCAGCTCGGCCTGCCGCGGACAATTGCGTCCGCCCGGCCACTCTCGCGGCCCCGCAGAGATCAAGAACGAAGCGAGGGGAGCCGGACCGCTAGTTCAAGAAGTACGTGCGGTACAGCGTATCGCGCTGTTTGGGCGTGAAGCCGGCCTCGCGGATCAGGCGGCGCAGTTCTTCCTCACTGGCCCGGTTGTGCGTGCCAGCGGCCGAGACCACGTTCTCCTCGATCATGATGCTGCCCACGTCATTGCCGCCGAACCGCAGACCGAGCTGGCAGGTCTTCAGGCCCGGCGTCACCCACGACGATTGGATGTGCTCGATGTTCTCCAGGTAGATGCGGGAGATGGCCAGCATCTGCAGGTACTCGACGGCGGTGGCCTCTTCCTTGACAAAGCGGCCGAGCGAGGTGTTTTCGCGCTGGAACGGCCAGGGGATAAAGGCAGTGAAGCCGCCGGTCTCTTCTTGCAGGTTGCGGACCAGGTCGAGGTGGTTCATGCGCTGCTCGAAGGTCTCACCGCACCCGAACATCATGGTGGCGGTGGTGCGCATGCCCAGCTGGTGGGCGGTTCGGTGCACGTCGGTCCATTCCTGGGTCTTGCACTTGAGGCGGGCAATGCGATGGCGTACGGCGTCATCCAGAATCTCGGCGCCGCCGCCCGGGATGGAATCGAGACCGGCGTCCCGCAGCCGCGCGATGGTGTCGCGCAGGCTGAGCCCGCTCACTTCGGCGATGTTGGTGACTTCGGGGGCCGAGAGGCAGTGCAGGTGGATGGAGAAGCGCTGCTTGATGCCGCGAAAGAGATCTTCGTACCACTCGATTTTCAAATCGGGGTGGAGACCGCCCTGCATCAGGACTCCGGTGCCGCCGAGATCGATGGTTTCCTGGATCTTCTGATAGATCACTTCATTCGGGAGAATGTAGCCTTCGGCGTGGCCCATCGGCCGGTAGAAGGCGCAGAAGCTACAGTACTCGGTGCAGAAATTGGTGTAGTTGATGTTGCGGTCGATGATGTAGGTGACGACGCCCTCGGGGTGCCATTTGCGGCGCACGGCATCGGCCGCCATCCCGATTCCGATGAGGTCGTCGGAGCGGAACAGATCGAGGGCTTCTTCCCGAGTCATCATTCTTAACAAGATAGCAGAAGCCGGTGATTCCAGTCACTGCGCCCCGGTGGCATCTGCGCCACACTGAAACCATGAGCGCAAACTACACGTTCTACCCGAGCCTGGAGATGGAAGCGCCGATTCCCGAAAGCGGCATTCTCAGCCGTACGCTGCATAACGACGACTCGGTCAAGGTGGTCATTTTCGGCTTTGCCACCGGCCAGGAGTTGTCGGCCCACACCGCCCCCATGGCCGCCTCCATCCACATCCTCAGCGGCGAAGCCCAACTCACGCTGGGCGACGACGTTCGGGAGGTGAAGGCCGGCGCTTTCGTTCGCATGCCGCCCCAACTGCAGCACGGCATTGTGGCGCGCACGCCGGTGGTGATGCTGCTGTCGATGTATAAGCAGGTGCGGGCTTGAACTAAGCGCCGAGAGCCACGGCTTCGCTCTCGAATTCCCTGACGAACAGGTACATGTCGAACAACGGGGTGGGATCTCCCTTACCCCAGCGGTTCACCTGCCATTTGGCGCGGATGTACCGGACGTCCGGATGTTCGGTCAGATCCAGGAGAATCTGGTAAGTCCCGCAATAAAACTTCTGCGGAAATGTCACCAGGGGCCGCGTGCCCCACTCGGTGCCATCCGGTGATCCCCAGATTGCGACATCCAGACTCTCTTGTTCGATGATTCGCGTGATGCCCAGAGTGAGAGTCAACACTCCACTCTGATTCGCGCCTAAGGCGATAGCAGCCCCGGCACCGGCTTCCCGGATCGTGGTTTCGGGCAGGATAAATTCCGGAAGCATGGGATCATCTCATCCAAACCACCGAATTGCACCCTCATTTCAGGAGGCAATTCAGATGGTGCCGTACTACTTCCAATGTCTCATATTTCTTGCAAAAGCAAAAGCGAATTTGCTGCCTGCCACCCCCCGCACGAGCGTAAAAACTGGATCCCGGAACCGCGGCTACCTTCGCTTTGCCCAGTAAATGAGTAACAAAGGAGTGATCGTCTGGAAAGCCGAAACTCGATATATCCGCCATCACATAATAAGCGCCGCGCGGAAGGAAGCACTGAAATCCAACAGCTTCCAGGCTAGTTACGATATGATTACGGCGTTCCGCGTAACTCTCGGTTACCTGACGGTAGTATTCCGCACCAAATTCCAGAGCCCGCACGCCGGCGTGCTGCAGCGGCGTGGCGGCACCCACGGTCAGAAAGTCGTGAACTTTGCGAATGGAGTCCGTGAGGTCCGGCGGCGCCAGCACCCAGCCCACCCGCCAGCCCGTCACCGAATAGGTCTTGCTCAAACTGTTGACCAGAATGGCGCGATCGCGCATCCCGGGCAGCGAAAGAATGGGCACATGCGTGGCGCCATCGAAGAGGATGTGCTCATAGATCTCATCGGTGATGGCCAGCGCGTCGAACTCCTGACACAGCTCCGCAATCAAGCCCAGCTCCTCGCGCGAGAACACCTTCCCGGTGGGGTTATTGGGCGTATTGAGAATAATGGCCTTGGTGCGAGGGGTGAAGGCGCGGCGCAGTTCCTCGGGATCGAAGGTCCAGTCGGGTGCGTGCAGCGTGACGTAGCGCGCACTGGCGCCGCAGAGCTGGGTGTCGGGCCCGTAATTCTCGTAAAACGGCTCGAAGAGCACGACTTCGTCGCCAGGGTTCAGCACGGCCAGCAAGGAAGCGATCATGCCTTCGGTGGCGCCGCAGCACACGGTGATCTCTCGCTCCGGGTCGAAGTCCAGGCCGTAGTCCCGCCGGTATTTGGCAGCGATGGCGTTGCGGAAGGGCTGGGCGCCCCAGGTGATGGAATACTGGTTCTGGTCGGCGACGATGGCTTCTGCGGCCGCGCGTTTGAGCGGCTCAGGCGCCGAAAAATCGGGAAACCCCTGGGCCAGGTTGACGGCGTTTTCCTGGATGGCGCGGCGGGTCATCTCGCGGATCACCGACTCGGTGAAGCGCTCGATGCGCTGGCTGCGAAAGCGCGCGCGGGTGGCGGACAGGGTTGACGAATGGGACATTGTTTCGAGAGTAAGAGAAACGGCGAGGCGATGTAAAGCGGCCGCGACTAGCGGCGGTTCCGCGTAGCCACCCAGATCACGAACACGGCGATCAGTCCGCCCACCACTCCGCAAACTTCGAGTGCATGCTCGATTGTCGCATCGCCGCGGGCGGTCGATCTGGTACCATCACCGAAGCGCGGTGCAAGCACCGGGCCGCTGACGGCAAGATGCTGCTTCGGGATTGGGTCCGTCTGGAGGTTCTCACAAACGGAGACACGGAACGTTCAACGGAGGGAAACGGCTGGCGAGTTGCTTGCCCGGTTCAGCCGATCGATGATGAATAAGCCCAGCCACGAAGGCTGGGCTTACTGCGTTAGCGACTCGCAACCAAACGTTTGCCGAAAAACCAAACGCCGGCCGCTAAGAGCGCCACTGGGAGCGCCACGCTTGGCTCCGGCACGGCTGGGAGCAGCGTCGTCGGGTCCGGCAGGCCAATCAGTGAGTGTCCCGTGCCCGCGGCGCTTGCAATCAGTGTTCCGAGCAGCATCGTCGCACTTGTCTTCAACAACATTGAGTGTTCCTCCTCGAATCAGTGAAACACGCCGGCAAGGACTTCCAACAGTCCTGGAATCCCCGGTACTGGTATGAAACTGTCCAAATTCGCTGCCCACAACGGTGTGTTCTTCCTGGCGTGAGGAAGAGGACAAGGTCCTTGTATCTCACAGGCTCTCGCCGGTTCCAGCGCGAGAGGGGAACGACTGTAAGATGATGGTCTTCACCGGTTCATTGGATGGAGCAAACGGGACGAGAGACTGCGGGGAGAAGTAAAGGAGCTATGGCAAAACTACATTTGGCAACCAAGAAGGTGCTGACCCTGGAGGCAGCCCGGGCAATTGCGGCGGCCGCGGAAGCGGAAGCGAAGAAGAACGACTGGACGATGGTGATCTGCATCGTGGACGACGGCGCCCACCCGATTTATCTGGCGCGCATGGACGGAACGCAGATCGCCAGCGTGGTGGTGGCGCAAGACAAAGCCGCTTCCGCGGTGCGCTTCAAACGGCCCACCAAGGTATTGGAAGACGCCGTCGCCGGAGGCCGCACGGTGGTCATGAAACTGGCGGGCGCAACCCCGATCGAGGGCGGCCTGCCGATCGTGGTGGACGGCGAAGTGATCGGCGGGATCGGGGCGAGCGGCGGCACCAGCCCGCAGGACGGCCAGGTGGCGGCGGCGGGTCTGGCGGTTCTCGAAGGCTGACCGGCCGGCGCGATCTCTCAGCCCTGCCCGCGAGCGCATCGGCCTGAAGCTGCGCGCGCCGGGCGCTACCGGCGGGCCCGGAATCGCTATCGACACCAGTAGCGGAACCGCCTGAGAACACACATCACCGTTCTGTCACGATCGGGGCCGTATTCGGCAGCGAAGTCCAGCGCGATGTGGCGAGGAGCCAAGCACAACAAAATGCCGGGAAGAATTCAGATGTGAGAATGCACGATGGACGACACCAGGCGATCGGGTCGTGTCCCGTTGATTACTCAGCGTATACTCGAATCACTTACTTGTCGCGACAGCAATGCAGGCGTACATGATTCCAATAGTTCTTCCGCGCTCGATGCAAACTGGATTTCGTCAGTTTGAGCGTTGATTCAGATTCAGGCAGACTCGCACCAAGGATGGGATTCTGTGCAACGTGGAATGCGGACAGGGCCGCAAAGCAGCTATCCACGAGACTCGTCGCTTCCCCGCAAGCGTGAATAGACAGGACCCAAACATAGCACGATTCTTAATCTATTGGAGGAAACACCACATTAGGGAGTTGGAGCGTTTACTCAACGCGTCACCCCGCACTACTGGTCCGCGTAGAGCTTCACCAGGCGGTAGAGAAACGTCCGCCCGTCATAAAGGGACTTCACGCGGATGCGCTCGTTCAGGCCGTGAATGTTACCTGTGTCCGGGTCTGCGAAGAATCCGCTGATCCCGTAAGTGGGAATTCCCGCAGGGTTCAGAAACTGGGCATCGGTAGCGCCGGGTTGGAGAATCGGAATGACAGGGGTGCCAGGAAACATCTCATCCGCAAGTTTCTCCACCGGCTTGAGGATTTGGGGCGTCAGAGGGGTTGCTTTCGCGAGCGGGCCCCTCACTTCGGGAATCGTGATCTTGACGCCGGGATCGGCCGCGACTCTGCCTAGTTGGGCCAGGACAGCGTCGCGCGACACGCCCGGGAAGATACGGCAGTTGATATTCGCGGTGGCCCGCTGCGGCAAGGCGTTGGTCGCGTGGCCGGCCGAGAGCATGGTGGCCACACAGGTGGTGCGAAGAATGGCATGCCACTTGGGATTCTGATCGAGCACCGCGACCGATTGGGCGTCGTTGGGATTTTTGAGAACGGCCAACATGGCCGCACCTGCCTTGGCGCCCGCAATCTTTGACAATCCGGTCAATTGCGCGCGGTTGGCGTCATCGAGTTGAACCGGGAACTCGTAGTGGCTGATCCGGTCGACCGCACGCACCAGATGATAGATGGCGTTATCGGGCACCGGCAAGGAGCTGTGGCCGCCGGGATTGGTAGCCTCGAGCACATAATTCTGCGAGGTTTTTTCCGCCGCCAGCACTCCGAGCGAGATGCGGTGTCCTTGTGCATCCAAGTCGCCCCAACTGCCTTCATTTATGGCAAATTCCGCATCAATGGCGGCGCGTTCATGCGTGGCCAGCCAGCCGGCGCCGTTGAGGGCGCTGCTGGTTTCTTCCCCGCAGGTTAACGCCAATTTGAGAGAGCGCTTCGGCTGAAACCCCTCTTCCCGGAAACGAATCAGAGTGTCGACCCACACCGCAACCTGGGCTTTATCGTCAAACGTGCCGCGACCGTAGAAGTATCCGTTTTCCTCGATCATCGTGAAGGGATCCCGAGTCCAGTCCTCGCGCTTCGCCTCCACCACATCGAGGTGGCCGAGCAGCAGGATCGCCTTGGCTTTGGAGTCCGATCCGTGGAGCACGGCCAGCAGCCCACCTTCCTTCGGATGGCCGTCGGGGACGAACACGCGGAGGTCGGCGTCCGGATAGCCTGCAGTCTTCAGCCGGGCGGACATACGCTTCGCGGCCAAAGTACAGTCGCCTGCGGAAAGTGTCGTGTTGGTCTCGACGAGTTCTTTGTAGATCTCGCGAAAGCGCTGAAGCTCTCGATCGCCGGACTGCGCGTGGCCCTGTCTCGAGCCGAACAACATCGACAGCACGGCCAGCGCCGTCAGGCAGCGAATCCTCTTCATCTTGACCTCCAAACTAGAAAACAAAATGCTCAGAAAGCGGCATCTGAATGAGTCAGCTAAGTCTAACCCACCGGGAAAAGGACAGGGCTTTACTCCCATTCGGAATCCGGCCCCGTCCGAAGATTCCCACGGTCCGATATGGAACTCTTTCTCGCTAGGCTGGTTTCGCTGCCGCGTCTTCACGGGCATGCAGGCCGGGGGATGCAGGGTCATGTTGCTGTATAATTTCGCCAAGACAAGTCCATGGAAACGAACGGACCGTCAGCCGAGCCGGAGGAAGCCTTCATGGAAAGAATCGCGATCGCGGCGGCACTATGGCTGCTGCCGGTTTCCCTATGCGCTCAATGGCTCAACCTGCCGACGCCGGGGATTCCCCGGACTGCCGATGGGAAGCCAAACCTGACGGCTCCCGCGCCCCGGACGCCGGATGGCAAGCCGGATTTGTCCGGCATGTGGACACCCGAGATCGGAAACGGGTAGGCCCTGATGAGGCGCGATGAGTAATCCGGGTGAACTTTCTTGCGCAGCCGATGACCCGAACCAGGGTTTGGGCTTTCTCTGGGTGCGATCGGCCCTGCGTCGCCGGCGAGGTATCGCCGCATGCTGGAGCGTGTGGCGTTGCGGAGGACTTCAGCTCTACCGGTACAGCCGCCGGTAAATGTCCGCGTTCCGCAGCACGGCTTGCACGTAGTCCCGCGTCTCCGTAAACGGAATCGATTCCACGAATTCGGCCGGCTCCCGGTAAGTCTTCCACATCAGCCACTCCAGCACGCGGTTGGGGCCGGCGTTGTACGACGCCAGCGTCTGCTCCAGGCTCCCCTGGTGCTGGTCGAGCATGGTGCGGAAAATCAGAGCCCCCAACTTGAGATTGATCGCCGGCTGGAACAGCGAGCGGTTGGTGAACCGGCGGATGCCCGCGCGGCGCGCGTACAGGCGGCCGGTGCCGGGGCGCACCTGCGTCAACCCGTAGGCCATGGCCCGTGACAGCGCCTCTGGATTGAATTCGGATTCCTGCCGGATCAGACCCGCCAGCAGGTAGGGATCGATGCCCTGGGCGCGCGCATTGGCCTCCACGTCCTTCCGATAGGGCAGCGGAAACAGCAGTTCCCAGAACTGGCGCGGCGCATCCTCGAGCGCCAAGTCCAGATAGTCTCCCGAGAGCGATTTCATGTCGCGCAGGGCTTGGTACGGCGCGTCGGCGGAAACCGCCATCTCCATCGCCAGCAGCGCCCCCTGGCCGCCGTTGCGCGCTCCGAAGCGCAGCTCGGCGTCGGCCAGGTCGTTCAGCCCCGCCGTCCGCAGCAGCCGGGAGCGCTCCATGTGCCAGGCGGTGTCGCGTCCCGCTGCCGTCGGGACCGGCTTCGCGTCCGGCGCCGCCAGAGTCGCCAGGAACTCCTCGGCCTTCGGCGAGGGCGGCGCTGTCGCGAGCCGCCGCAGGCGGACGCGCGCCAGCATCGCGTAATACGTGTTGGCGAACGCCGCCGTCAGCCGCGTCAAGTACGCGCGCGCCGACCCGGGGTCGTTCCCCATCTCGGCCGTCCGCGCCAGGAAGTAGAGCGCGGCCGGCGCTGTCGGGCTCGTACCGTAGCGCTGCAGATGTTCGCGGAGCAGCGCTCCGGTATCCGGCCGGTCCGCCAGGTAGGCCTGAAACGCCACCTTCCAGTGCGAGGTCGCGGCCGTGGCATCGGAGGGGAAGTCGCCAGACGCCGCTGCGTACAGCGGCACGTAGTCGTCCGGCCGGTTTTCCAGCAGAAACCGGTTGGCCGCCGAGACCAGCGCCTTCAATCGCCAGGGGGACTGCCGATAAACCTTGTCCAGGCGCTTCACCGCGCCCATCATTTCGTCATCGTCGGTAAGCTTGCGCGCGCATTCCTCCAGGTAGTACAACCGCTCCGCGTCGGCTTCGGATTCGGGAAGCTCCAGGCCGCGCAGATACGGATACGCCGCGGCCGTATTGCCGTTGAGGTAGTCGGCGGCGCCGATGCGTACGCGCGCCTGGTCTCGCTCCAATCCGCCGAGCTGGTTCAGCAGCGCTTGATACTCCCGCTTGGCTTCGCGGTACTCGCGTGCGTCCAGATACCGGTCGGCGCGCTGCAGCATCTGCCTCGGAAGCGGCGGGGGATAGGCCGCCCCCATGCTGTCCTGCAGCCCCATCAGCCCCGCGCCGGCACGGGCCACGGCGTCGCCCGAAACATTTTCGAAGTAGACGCGCTGGTAGAAGTCGGCGGCGCGCGGCAGGTCGCCCGCGGCCTGATAAGCGTCGGCCAGCGTCAGGTTGCCCACCGGCTCTGGCAACTCTGCGTAGTGTTCGCGGAGCACGCGCACGGCCTGACCAGGGTCCGTGGTTTTGAACGCCCGCGCTTCCAGAATCCAGGCCCGCCCGGAAAACGGCGACGGGAACTCGGCGCGATGCACCGGCGCGAGATCCTCCACCGCGCTGGTCAGGTCGTTCGATTCCACCCGTGCGGCGCCCAAATAGTAAGCCGTGTAATCGGCGATCTCCGGCAGCTTCGCGGTCAGTGGCTTCAAATCGGCGATGGCCGCCGGGAAGCTCTTCTGCTCGTACGCCGTCACTCCCAGCGCCAGCTGGGCCAGGCTGCCATTGAGGTCCTTGGTGTGGGCCGCGGCATACTTTTCGATCGCGGCGCGCCGCGCCGGCGTCGGCGTTTCGCGAAAGGCGCGCACCAGCGCCGCCAGGCTCCCGGGCTTGGCGGGAATCGCCCGCACCACAGGCTTGGCTGGCTTGGTGCGTGGCCGCCGGGCGGGTACGGCGGTGACGGTGGCCGCCAGCGCCAGCGCCAGGACGCTACACCATCGGACCGGGATAGTCGCTACCAAGGGCCTCCGGATCATCATGGGCGAGCGTCCGAACCAGTTCGAGATGCAGGTAATCCACCATGCTCGGGCTAGAGACGAAGAACGTGCGCCGAAACGCATCGCGGGCGGTGTCGATGCGCGCGCGCAGCGCGCTGTACAAATCCCGATCCGCGCGGCCCGCCTGCACAGCGTCGGTTTCGAACAGCCGCATCTCGGCCACTTGCACGCGGGCGAAGCGCTGCGCGCGCAGGTGAAGCTGCTGCTCCACCGGAGAGAGCTTCTCCCAAGCCGTGGGGGCGGCCGCCGTCTGGCTGGGCGCGATGCTTACCAGTTCGGCCGGGGCCGGCATGATGGTCCACACCGCCGCGGCCAATTGCGTCAGCAGCTCCAGCGCCGAGCCCACCACCTCTCCCCACACATAGAGCAACGCCATTGTGCGGCCGCGCACCACCAGCGGGTAAATGAACGCGCGCGCGTCCTCCGAATGACCGGCGAACACGCCGAGCTCGGCCGAGATTTCAGACGGAGCCGTGACGGTCGCGACCGGATCGGCGCTCTCCGCCGCTTCCCCCAGAGCCGCCGCCGACGAAAACGGAATCTCCAGCCCGCGGAACGCGCGCGCGCGATCCTCGGGCACCCCGCGCATCCGCTCGCCCCGGGCCATCGCGTTGCCCACCAGGAAGACCGCGGCGCCGGTCGAAAACGGCGCGCTGGCGTCGAGCAGGGTCGCGGTCAAGTCCGCCACGTCCACCGATTGGCGGATCCGCCGCGCCCCCTGGTTCAACATATCGGCGAGTTCGAGCCGCGCCTGGTCGCGCGATTCGGTCGCCGCCTGCTCCACCGCCGGTGACATGCGCTGTTCCAGTTGCGCCGTCAAGTGCTCGTCAAACAACCCTTCCAGCTCCACCAGCAACTGCGACAAGCGCTGTTCGAGGATCTGCCGAAGCGAGGGAGACGGAGCGCTGGAAGCCATGGACTGTTCTCATTCTAACAGCGGTTCTCGGAGGAGTCCGAGCCTCAGCCCGGCAGCTCGGACGTAGACGCCGACTGCGCACCGGCGCGGCCATCGGCCGCGCCGGTCCTAATCAGGAAACCGGCGATCAAGAGTTTCAATCGAGGGAGGCCACAACTGTTTTCGCCATCTCCTCGTGGGAGGCACCTAACGCGCGATCGGCTCTGGCTTCTTCACGGAGCCCCTTCGCCGCAAAGGCAAGGCGGCCTGCGGTCGTAAACGACGTGAAGTTCTTCACGACGGGGCCGTTGCGCAGGTTGGCGGAAGCCGATTCATATCCGGCAGCCTGAGCGTCCAGACCGTTCGCTTGAGCTCTGTAGAATCGCGCAATGGTGAGATGATCTTCGGGGTATTTCGCAGTGGCCGCGAGCTTTTTCACCTCACCCCTGGTGAGCTCCGCCGCTACCATGGGGTTGCAGATGTGCTGTCCCTTCAGGCCGGTCAGGTTCTTGATGACCGGCAGTTGTCGGCAGACCCCTGATTTCGGGGTTTCAAGGACTCCCGCCCGAACTTCCCGAACGGCGACGATGAACAACGCAAACATCGCCATGACGGCAGCCGCCACGTGCTTCTTGAAAGTGGACATTTTCGTATCTCCTCTTCTCGTTAAACTCACGGACGCTATTTCCGTCGGCCCCGTCCCTCAGCGGAACGACGGATCACGGCAGTCAATTCCTGTCTGCCGGATCAAAGAGGGAGAGGAGACTAGATCAGTAGCACGTGGATGCGCATCAACAGGCACTCTGTCGAACCCGCAAACTCGTACCTGATCGGAAGGACGCTGGCTCGGGAGACCGGAACCACTGGCCGAACAGTCGCAACCGCTTGGAAGTCACCTGCGAATTGCGGTACGGTGGCGCTACCGATATTCCCGGCCGGTGCGGCGCAGATCTCATGGCAGTTCGTGTTGTGGTGCAGCGCGCAGCACGGCATATTCATCGCCGCGCATTCCGCGAAGGCAGTGCCAACAAGCATCGAGACCATCACCAATAGCAGCAGCAATGTGATTCTTGGTCTCATAGGCTCGTTCCGCTTTCAGTATACTGCCGCTCGAATTCCGATGCAATTAAAAAGACCTGTTTAGCTTAAATTTAGTCTTCGGCCGGATCAACGGCGGCCTTCGGCCTGCTGGCTCCCCCAGCGCAGTCCGCCCCCTTCGCGTAGAATTCGGTTATGGAACCACTCTCGGGAAAAGTCGCTGCGGTCACGGGCGGGACGCGCGGCATCGGGCGGGCCATCGTCGAGCGCCTGCTCGCGGAAGGGGTCTCGGTGGCCTTCTGCGGCCGCAGCCGCGAATCCGTCGATCGCGCTGTTGGCGAACTGCAAGGCCGCGGCAAAGTCTTCGGACACCCCGCCGACGTCAGCCGGGCCTGCGACGTTGCCCAGTTCTTCCAGGCTGTCGACCAGGCCTTCGGCGGTCTGGACATCCTGGTGAATAATGCCGGCGCCGGCGCTTTCAAAAAAGTCGGGGAGATGACCACTGAAGAATGGCACCGCAATATCGACCTCAATCTGAACGGGCCGTTTTATTGCTCCCACGAAGCGCTGCCTCGGTTTCAGAGCCGCGGCGGCGGCTTCATCGTGAATATCTCCAGCCTGGCCGGGAAGAACGCGTTCAGCGGCGGAGCTGGCTACAACGCGTCGAAGTTCGGCCTGAACGGCTTTACCGAAGCGCTCATGCTCGACCACCGCTATGACCACGTGCGCGTCAGTTCCATCATGCCGGGCAGCGTCGACACCGGCTTCGGCGGTGGTCCCTCCAACCGCGCGGGCGACACCGGGTGGATGATCGCGCCCGAGGACGTGGCCGAAGCCGTCGTCATGGTCCTACGGATGCCCGCCCGGACCATGGTGAGCCGCGTCGAGATGCGCCCGTCGCGCCCGAAAAAATAGATGGGCGATCTCGAGGTAGACATCCTGGCCTCGGGTGTGTGGCCGCGTGGATTCATCGACACCGTCTTCGATCCGGCCGCGCGGCGGACGACGGACGCGCGGATCGATAGTCTGATTGCGGAGCAGTGGGACCGGTCGGTGCGCGAGGCCGCCGGCCAGGGAAAGATCCTGTTTGCCGGCCCGCAGTGCCGCCTGGTTCGGTACGAGTGTCTCGGCGACCGCTTGCGGCTCTCGCTCGGGCCCACCGACTACCGCGAGTTTCTAGGCACCAATATGCAGTGGCCTCTGATTCAGCAGGCCGTAGGGGAATACGAACTTCCTGCATATCTCGCCAATCCGCTAGCGGTTTGCGCTGCCATTCGCACCATGGACGGCCAACTCCTGATCGGCCGCCGCAGCCATCGGGTGATAGAGCATCCCGGCCGCTGGCACGTGCCGGGCGGCAACGTGGACCCCCGTAACCATGTTCACGCGGGCTCTGTGGATGTCTTCCAGGCGATCCTGGCCGAGATCCACGAAGAGATCGGCTGCGCCGAAGACCGCGTCTCCCTGACCTGCCTGAGCTTGATTCGCCCCCTCGACTCCCTCAAGCCGGAATTGCTGTTTCTGGCCGACGTGCAGTATACCGGTCAGGAGCTTCTCCTGCTGGCCAACGATGCCGAGCACTCGGAGTTGGTGTGCCTCCCAGACGATCCCGCCCAACTCCTTGGCTTCCTCCGCACCGAGAAGGCTGCGTTCGCTCCATCCGGCAGGGCGGCCTTAGCTCGGTATGGCGGCTTCCGGTACGGTGTCGATTGGCAGGCGCTCGCCTCCCAAGCGTAGCCGGCGCCGCGCGCCGTGTTCCCAGAGCGGGCATCGGGCTGATACAATTCGGCTGCGAGTGAAACTTCCTGCCGAAAAACAAGACTTGGGCCTGATGCGGACCATGTTCCACACCATCGCCCCGCGCTACGACTTCATCACGCGCGTCTTCTCCTACGGGATGGACGGCCGCTGGAAACGCGCCGGCGTGGAGCGGGCCGGCCTTCCCCAGAACCCGGTGATTCTCGATCTGGCCGCTGGAACCGGCGACTTCTGCGCGCTCGTCAGCCGGCATCGTCCCGGGGCGACCACGGTCGCGGTCGACCTCACCGAGCGCATGCTGCAACTGGCCCGGCAGCGCGGCATCCCTCACGCCGCCTGCGCCGACGCCGGCCGCCTCCCCTTTCCCGACCGCTCCTTCGATTGCGTCTTCATCGGCTACGGGCTGCGCAATTTCTCGAACCTCGCCGCGGCGGTAGCGGAAATCGAGCGGGTCACGCGGCCGGGCGGGCTGCTGGTCAGCCTCGATTTCTTCCTCCCCACCAATGCCCTGTTACGCCGCCTCTACCTCAGTTACCTCTACGCCCAGGGCGCGTTGTGGGGCTTCCTCCTGCACGGCCGGCCGCGCATCTACACCTACATCCCCGATTCGCTGCGCAGCTTCCTCTCCATCGACGATTTTTCCTCGCTGCTGCGCCGCAACGGTTATGGCCGCGTGCAGACCCGCAGCTTCATCCTCGGCGGCATCGGCCTGCATTGGGCCGCCAAGGAGTAAGACGGGAGTGACGGCGGCATGACCGAGCGCCTGCGCGCCTCCGACTACCGGTTCATCGCGGTTTGCCTCGCGCTTCTGGCCGCCAGCACCTGGTTCTCGGTCCGTTATTTTTACCTGGCCTTTCCCGAAGCCTCCATCGAATTCCGCGTGGGGCGCGCGGAGGCCCGAACCATCGCGGAACAATTTCTCGCGGGGCGCGGTGATCCCCTCGCCGGCTACCGCAACGCTGCCAGCTTCACCTTCGACGACAACGCCAAGACCTTTCTGGAGCGCGAAGCCGGGCTGCAGCGCGCCGGCCAGATCATGGGTTCGCGCGTGCGCTTGTGGCGCTGGTCGTACCGCTGGTTCCGGCCGCTGCAGAAGGAGGAATTCCGCGCCGATATCACGCCGCGCGGCGAGCTGGTCGGCTTCGCGCACCAGATCCCCGAAGACGCGCCGCGCCCCGCGCTGTCCGACGAACCGGCGCGAGCGGCCGCCGAGCGGTTCCTGCGCGACAGCCTCCACCGCGACCCGGCCACCCTCGAATTCGTGGAATCCTCCACCGTCGACCGCAAAGCCCGTGCCGACCGCGTCTTCACCTGGAAAGAACGCGATTTCAACCTGCACGACGCCACCTACCGGGTGGAAGTGACCCTGCTCGGCGACGAAATCGGCGGCTATCGGGAATACCTCAAGATCCCCGAACAGTGGACGCGCGATTACCAGCGGCTGCGCTCCAAGAACGACGTAGCCAGTTATGTCGATACCGCCGCACTGCTGGCTCTGGCCGCCGGCATGCTGGTCGTGATCGTGCTCCGTCTCCGGCGTCACGAGATCCGCTGGCGGCTCGCGGCTCGCGTGGGAGTTCTGGCGATGGCGCTCTCGCTTTGCGCCACCGCCAATCAGTTTCCGCTCCAGGAATTCGGCTATCCCACCACCGATTCCTACGGCAGCTTCCTGGCCCAGCAGGTCCTGCAGGCCGCGCTCACGGCCCTGAGCTATGGCGGCCTTTTGTTTCTCCTCACAGCCGCGGCGGAATCCTTGTACCGCGAGTATTTCCCCGCCAAGATTGCGCTCGGTCATCTGTTCCAGTTGCGCGGCATCCGCACCAAGGCCTTCCTGCTCGGCTCCATTCTCGGGCTCTCGCTGTGCGGTATCTTCATTGCCTATCAAACCGCGTTCTACATGGTGGCCTATCGCTATGGCGCCTGGTCGCCGGCCGACGTACCCTACGACGATCTGCTCAACACGCGCTTCCCGTGGGCCTACGTCCTGTTCGGCGGATTCTTCCCCGCCGTTTCGGAAGAGTTCCTGTTCCGCATGTTCGCCATCCCCTTTCTGCGCAAACTGGTGCGCTGGGTTCCGGCGGCCGTGATCCTGGCTGGCTTCATCTGGGGCTTCGGCCATGCCGGTTATCCGCAGCAGCCCTTCTATATTCGCGGCGTCGAAGTGGGAATCGGCGGCGTCGCCCTCGGCCTGATCATGCTCCGTTGGGGAATCCTCCCCACGCTGGTCTGGCACTATTCGGTGGACGCTATGTACACGGCGATGCTTCTGCTCCGCTCGCCCAGCCTGTATTTCAAATTCTCGGGAGCGGCCAGCGCCGGCATCATGGTGCTGCCTGTAGCCTTCGCGTTAATCGCCTATTGGCGGCGCGGCGGCTTCGTGCCCGAGGCCGGGCTGAGCAATGCGGAGGAAACCTCCGGAGTTGCGGAGCCGCCGCCCGTGGCTCCGCCGCCCGTGTCCGAAGCCGTTTCGTACCGCCCGCTGACCGCTCGCGTCCGCATTCTGGCCGCCGCCCTCTGCGCCGTTGGCCTTCTCGCCCTCCTGATTCCCGTGACCGGCTTCGGCGAATCGCCGCAATATCGCATCGGGCCCGCCCAGGCGCGCGCGGCCGCCGATGCCTTCGTGCGCGCTCAAGGGATGGACGCGGCCGGGTTCCGCGCCGTCACCTTTCCGGCCGTCCACTGGGGCGGCGACGACAGCCTGGCCGGAAAGTACTTCCTCGAGCGCAGCTCGGTCAGCACCGCTGCCGCCTTGTTTGCGCGGAACCGTCCGCTGCGCCATTGGGCCACCCGCTATTTCCGCTCCCTCGATCAGGAGGAGATGCTGGTCTCGGTGCATCCGGAAACCGGCAAGGTCCTCGCGTTTGCCCACACCCTGCCCGAGGACCGGCCCGGCGCCGACCTGCCCGCTGAGGCCGCCCGCCGCGCCGCAACGGAATTCGCCCGGACCCAGGGCGTGGACGTGGATGCCATGGAGCTGAAGGACAGCGCTTCGGAAAAGAAGAAAGCGCGGCGCGACTACACCTTGGTCTGGGAAGCTCGTCCCGGCGATCCGCGCAATCTCGAGGAAGCCCGCTTTCGCATCGAGATCGGAGTCGTCGGCGACCGCATCGCCTCGCTCCGCTCGTATTGGAAAATTCCGGAAGCCTTTGTGCGGGCACGCTCGCGCCAAAACGCCCTCTCCATCGTGCTGCTCGCGCTCCGCCTCGCGGCGTTGGCATCGGCCATTGTCTGCGGCATCTTGCTGCTGACAATGAGGATTCGCAAGGGGCACGTACCCTGGGGAGTGGCCCTCCGCTGGGCCGCTCCCGCCGCGCTCTTGATGGCTGTCGGCCCTCTACTCTCCCTGCCTCTCTTGCTCCAGGACTACAACACGGCCATTCCCCTCGCGACGTACGAGGCTGTGGCCTATACCAGCATTGGATTGACCGTGGCGGCGGGCTTCTTGGTGCTCGCGGCAGCGGCCGCGCTGGTGACGTCCTTCTACCCCGAGAGCCTCCGCGCCCTTCGTGCGTCGGGCCGCCGTCTGATGGGCCTTGACGCGGCTGCGGCCTTGCTGGCGGCGGCCGGCCTGGCAATGTTCCTCGGCCAGGTGGAAGCGCGGCTGCTCGACCGGTTCCCGGCCCAGACGCTGTTTTCCGTAGCCGCGCCCACCCTGGTGGCCAGTGCTGCTCCCGCTGGGGCCGCGGTCGCTGGTGCGGTCCGTACTACCTTGCTCCTCAGCGCCGTCCTGGCCTTGCTGGCCCTCCTTGTGAAATACATCCCCCACCGCTGGATGCTGGCGCCGCTCGGCTTGGTGGCTCTCACCGTCCTGGTGCCGTCCGCCGTCCGCTCGCCGGGCGAATTCGCGCTCCAATACTCGCTGGCGTTCCTGTGGGCTGCCGGGGCGCTGTGGTTTTGCCTGGTGTTTGCGCGAGCCAACTACCTGGCCTACGCCTTGGTGCTCTGGTTCGTGGCCCTTCGGCCCGCGGCTGCTGAGCTGTGGGACTCGGGCAATCCATCCCTGCGGCCGCACGGTCTGGCCGTTGCGCTGGTGATGGCCGCCAGCCTGCTCTGGGCGGTGGTTCCCGGCATTCGGGCCGCCTTCCGCTCCGACTAGCGATCGCGGTGACGAGGGGAGCCCACTACGGTGGATCAACAGCTTGCGAAGCCCGCGGGGCAGGCGAATCGCCCGCCCAAGCCGGTTTCAATCGCGGCGTTTCCATGCGGTTGTTCGCCGGCCGTATCGTGCGAACAGCGCTCTGCTAGCGCCCGTTCGTGAACTTGATTTCGACCCGCGTCTCCGACTCCACCGGCGCTCCATTGAGCGTGGTCGGTTTGTAGATCCATTGCCGCACCGCGGCCACCGCTGCCTTCTGCAGCAACGCCGGTCCCGAAACGGCCGCCGCGGACTTCACCTTGCCATCCACGCCGACGATGGCCGAAACCACCACGACGCCCGTCAAGTGGGCTTGTTTCGCCACCAGCGGATACTCCGGAGGCTGGCTGGAAATCAGCTGGGCTTGCTGAATCTGTCCGCCGGCCTTGGGCACCGAAGGTGCGGCCGCGGGCCGCGTGGGCGCTGGCGAAGGCGCCGCGATCTGCGGCACGGAAGTGCCTAGGCCGGGCAGCGTCACCGCCACGGGCGCGGTGGCCGTCAGGCCCGGTGCTTCGGGTAGGTCGGCGGAGCGCGTGGGGCGCAGCCGCTGCGCCAGCGACTCGGGGTGGAACTCCCGAAGCTGCGGGGCTGCGGTCTTGGACCGGTTGTCGGCTACCAGAACGGGCGCGGCCGCGGCCGGCGCAGGAGTGTTCGTGGAGGCGGCATTCCCGCGCGGCGCCTCCGCCGTCACATTCACTTGCATGGGCGCCTGGGTTTCCGCCGCCGCATTCCGCGTCTTCAGCACGCGCACCGATTCGCTATGCGTTTGCGATGCGTCTTGCCCCATCACCGACAGTTGGAAGCTGACGTCCGAGGTCGTGGGCAGGTACTCCACGCTGCCCATGCGCAGTTGGGCCAGGTCCAGGTTCACATTCTCATGCTGGTCCCCGTCGGAAATTGCCAGCACGGCTCGCGTTGCCGTCTTGATGGCGTCGGACTCGCGATTCCAGGTAAGTTGCAGCTCGTTGCCCGAGCGTTCGACCCGCAGCGACATCGCGACCGCCGCCGGAATCGGCAGACTCGGAGCCGCCTTGCCCTTGTGTCGCAGGCCCGGGACAATGAGGGCGCCGCTGAGCAGCAACAGGCCGGCCGCGCACCCCGCGGTAATCCAAACCATCTTGCTGCGATGCGGCCGCTCCAAGGGCGGCAGAACAATATCCGCTAGTCCGTAGTTCTCGTGCTCCGGTTTGGGAGCCCCCGGCGCAGGTGCTCTGGGAGCCGCCGGCTCGGCGGACCGGGCGAAGGCCGGCAACTCCGGCTCGGCCGCGGCATGCATCGGCTCAGGTGGCGCTGGTTTCTCGAACATGCTCCGCGAAGGGGCCGGCTCCGCCGTGGATTCGGGCCGGGCCGCGGAACGTTCCGGCGGCGCCGGCATCGAAATTTCCCGCCGCGAGGCGATCGGCACGATCTGTGCGCGCGTCGCCGGCTTCGGTTGAGTCGGCTCCGGCGCCGATTGGACCGGCTCTGCGTTGGCCGCCGCTCTTTCCGGAGTAACCCGGCTCTCCGGTTTCGGAGCTCGTTCCAGCTCCGAGCGCCGGAATGGAAATTCCTGATAGCTGGCCTCTCCCCGAATTGCGCCGTTTTCCCAGATGAAGATGCCCGCCGTGCTTGGCTTGCTGGCATACGGCCGGATCAGCAGCGCGATTTGTTGCGGATCGCGAAAATGTCCCGTCAAGAAGGCCGTGTCCTCGGCGTCCAGCCCCAATCCCTTCCGCGTATGGCTTCGGAAGAAGCCCACCACGCGCAGGTTGCCATCGCTGTTCCGCTGCTCGGCGGCTTGCTCGAAGCGTTCTGCATCGGTCTCCGAGAACTGATACAACGGGCCGCGCGTGTAATCGCACGAAACCAGTTCGTACCCTTCCACCGACACCCGCGCCGGACTTCCGCTCTGGATGCTGCCCAGCAAAAACCCGCCGATCTCCGATCCGCGCGAACTGAGCGAGCGAAAACTCTCCACTACCTCGCGCTCCAGGCGCTCCACCATCTCCAGGTTCAGGCGCACCGTGACGGGCTTGTTCGCCACCTCCCACAGGTAGGAGGCAGCCGAAGAAGCGGGCAGTCCAAATCGATCCGCCCGGGCAGTCGACTCACTCATGATTCCCTCCATCGGATCCACGCATGGAGCCGATTTTCCTTGTAAATTGTACCCGAAATATCCATCGAATGGATGTTTACCATGGGTATTTTATCAATGAATTCAGAATCCTCACTGAATTTGCAAATATCTGTTAACATTGGATTTACTATGGATGCTATCGTTGGCAAGCAGGGAAATGCTCCCGGGAATTATCCTTCCCATTCCACGGCCAACTCTATATAATTGTGCGCGGGCCATGAGTGTCAAGACGTGCCAGCTTTGCGGTAAGCCCCTGGGCCGGAGGCGCAGCGACGGAGATTTCTGCTCGCGCGAACATCGCAACCAGTTTCAGCTCCGCCGCGGCATGGACCGGCTGGAGGAAGCCAACAAAGTGGCCAACCTCATGCGCCGTCGCGAAACCCCCAAGCCAATCCCGGCCGCCCGGTTAGCCGTCGGCGCCGCGCGCGAGTTCCGCGCCTTGCTCGACGCGGCCCCGTTCTCTCCCCAGGCCGCCGACGCCGTTTTCCGGGCATCTTCTCCCATGCTCTATGTGCCGCGAATCGCCGACCGGCCCGGACAATTGGTCAATCCCATGGCCGCTTGGTCCCGGCGCGCCGCGGCCCAAACCCGGTTCGTGGAACCCGTCTCCCTGCCCTTTTCGGGCCGAGCCGCTTCGTCGCCCGTGCTGGGCCCATTGAACGCGCGGGGACCCGCCGCTGGTGTCGTTCAGGCTCAATGGGCGCCCCTGGCTCGTCAGGTCCCGGCGTCCGGGGAGACGCTTCGGGAATGCGGCGCGGTGCTGCGCGTGTCTCGCGCTATTGCTGTCCCTCGCAGGCGATTCGAAGTGGAAGTCAGCGGCCGTGGCGCGCTCGACCACGCGCGGCGTCTGCGTCAACTCTCCGCTACCCCGGTCCTGGCCCCGCTGGCCGAGCCGAGAGCCTCGGCCGCCACCGAGTTCTGCAGGCGGGCGCCGGTGATGCGTCCCCGCGCTGCGCATGTGGGCACGCCCGGACATCGCGCCCGATCGCAGCAGCCGCAAGCCCCGCTGCCTCCGGCCCTCGACCTTGCGGTCCAACCGCGAACCTGCGCGATCCCGCGGCCGGAGCGCGCTCCGAGCCTGCCGGACATCCGCCCTCACCACGGAACCGGCGGAGCACCCACTCGCGAAGCTCTCCCTCTCCAGCCCGCGGCTTATGAACCAGCGGCCGGAGCCCTTCCGCGCCTCACCCTGGTGGCCTGGCAAGTGGAGGCGCCCGCCGGCGGTCCCCAGTTGCGCTACCGCGGCTTCACCGGCGCTGTGGCCCCCGCCACTCTGATTCCTTTCAACTGCGCGTGCGATGCCGCCCGGGATCATCGTCCGGCCCAGGTCCGCTTTGCCCCCGCCGATTCTTTCGAGCTGGCGCCCATCGAGCTGTATGACGCCATGGGCCCTGCCGATAGCGACGCCACTCGCCCCGTGCCCATTGAGGAAAATTTTAATTCCGGCCTGGACCAGTGGACGGGCGATACCTCGGATTGGAAACTGGACGCGGCTGGCGCCAGGCCCGGCGGACTCGCCTTGTTCCGCCCCACCTTGACCATGACCGATTACGAATTTGAGTTCTTTACGCGCATCGAAGCCCGCGCCGTCACCTTTGTCTTCCGGTCTTCGAATGTCAGTAACCATATGCGCGTCACCATTGCCATGGTCGAGTCCGGCCGATATGAACTGCGCCGCTGTGCGGTCATCGGTGGCGTGGAAGAGACCCCGGCGGTGGCGCCGCTCCCCGGAGTCCTCCGGCCTGGGGCCGCCTTCACGGTCAAGGTGCGCGCCTGGCAAAACGATTTCACCATCTGGCTGGACGGCGAGGTGGCGGCACGGTGGACGGATGGGCGCCTGCCCTCCGGCGGTATCGGGTTTGTGGCCCCCCGGAATGACCGGGCGCGGGTCTATTGGGTGAGACTGTCGCCGTCCGACGGTCCGAATTCACAGGCGGCCGCCCTCCGCCCGGCACGGAGCATTCAATGAGCGCAATCGGAATCAATGCGGCGGAATCCAACGCCAAGAACGCCTCGGGACACTTGGCGCGAGCCGTGACTCTTCACCTGGCAGGCAAGCGCGAGGAAGCCCTCAAACAGTTGCAGGGCGCCGTCGCCGCCGGCCAGGCCTCGGCGGAAGTGTACCGCGCCATGGGCCACATCCAGTTCGAGATCGGCGAATTCGCCCAGGCCGAAAAAAGCTATCGCGCTCTCGTCAAACTCAAGCCTCAATACGCCATGGGCTGGTTCAATCTGGCCGTCTCTCTGGAGCGCGCCGGCAATTGGGAACAAGCCCTGGAAGCCTTTCATAAAGCCTGCTCGCTCGAGCCCGCCAACCTCGACGCTCACCTCGGGCTGGGCATCGCGCACCTGCGCGTCGAAGATCCCAAGTCGGCCCTGTTCTCCTTCGAGCGCTGTTTGGAACTCTCGCCCGACCACGAGGATGCCTTCTTCGGCAAGGCCGCGGCCATGCAGTCGCTCGGCCACACCGAGGAAGCCGCCCAAATCTACGAGCAGCTTCTCGAGAGAAATCCCGAGTCGGAAGAACCGCTCTCCAACCTCATCCTGATCGGGCTCGCCAAGGAAGATTTCGACATGGTGCGCGAATACTCCGAGCGCCTGCTCGAAATGCGCCCAGATTCCACCGTGGCGCTCGAGGGGCTGGCCGCCTGGTCCGCCGCCGCCCAGGAACATGCCCTCACCGCCAAGTTCTGCACCCTGCTGGTGTCGGCCGTGCCCGGCCACTTCGAAGGCTGGTTTAACCTCGGTCTGGCGCATCAGAAAGCCAGCCGGTGGGAACAGGCCGCCGAGGCGTATCAGGAAGCCCTGAAACTGAAGCCCGAATCCTCCGAAATCCATACCAACCTCGGAATCGTCTGCGACCAACTCGGCGATACCGCCGGTGCCCGCCGCGCCTATGAACACGCCATGAAACTCGGCGGCGATACCCTCGCGCCCGTCTGGAACCTGGCCCTCATGTTCGAACACGCCGGCCAGTTCGAGGATGCCGAGAAGTGTTACAAGCAGGTGCTCGACCGCTCCCCCAAGGAAGAAGACGCGCGCTTCCGCCTCGGCTTCCTTCGTCTCCAGCGGGAGGATTACCGCGGCGCCGCCGAAGCCTTCGAGGCCTGTCTGAAACAACGCCAGCAATGGCCGGAAGCGCAAGCCAACCTGGCCCTGGCCTACAGCGGTCTGGGCGAGCGCGACAAGGCCGCGAATCTCTACGAAAAAATGCTGGACGCCGATCCCAAGTCGCTCGACGCGCTGCGCGGGCTCGCGGCCATGGCCATCCAGGCCTCGGATTTCGACAGCGCCCTCGAACACCACATTCGCCTCATCGATCTGGGCGAGAAGTCTCCCGAAGTCCTGTACAACGCCGGCCTCATGTACGAAAAGGGCGGGCAGCCCGACAAGGCCGCCAAACTCTATCGCGACGCTCTGGCCCAGCAGCCCGACATGCCCGAAGCCCTGCTCAATCTGGGCCGCATCCTGGATTCGATGGGCAAGAGCGACGAAGCCCGCACCTGCTGGAGCAAGGCCCTCGAATCGGAACCGGAGCTGGCCCAGGGATATTTCGGGCCCACCATCGAATAAGTCTTCCCCGTGGGGCAGGCGTTTCGTCTGCCCCAGCCTCACTTAGCATCCTCTTCTTCTAACCCGGGCAGCCGGTTCTCCGCGCAGCCTCCCACCCGGTTGACCGATTGACCCCGGAGTATGTAATCATGAAATGCTAAAGTTTCATGCCGCAGAGTGAGTACCGTTGGCTGTGAGCATACCTGGAGATAACGCGTGGCTGTAATTGCCGGTGTGGTGACTGAATCGGCGCCCGGTGAGCGCCGGGTAGCCGTAGCGCCCAGTGCGCTGTCGGTTTTGAACAAGACAGGGGCTCAGATCCTCATGGAGGCGGGGGCCGGGGCGGCTTCCGGCTTTCCGGATTCCGAATACGCCGACAAGGGCGTGCGCTTGGTCAAGACGCGGGCGGAGGTCTTCTCCGGAGCCGAGGTCGTTCTTCAGGTGCGCAGCCTCGGCGCTAACCCCGAGACTGGAACAGCGGACTTGTCGCTCTTGCGGAAAGGCCAGGTGCTGATCGGTTTCGGCGAGCCCCTGACTGCCGGCGCCGCCGCCCAATCGCTGGCCGAGCGCGAGGTCAGTTACCTCGCCATGGAACTGATGCCGCGCATCACCCGCGCGCAAAGCATGGACGCGCTCTCGTCGATGGCCACCATCGCGGGCTACAAGGCGGTCCTGATTGCCGCCGATAATCTCAACCGCATGTTCCCCATGCTCATGACCGCCGCCGGCACCCTCACTCCCGCGCGCGTGCTCGTGATCGGCGCGGGTGTGGCGGGTTTGCAGGCCATCGCCACCGCGCGGCGTCTGGGCGCGGTCGTCAGCGGATACGATATCCGCGCCGCCGTCAAGGAGCAGATCGAGAGTCTGGGCGCGCGCTTCGTGGTGCTCGACATTGAGGCCGGCGGCGCCGAGGACAAAGGCGGCTACGCCAAAGCCATGGGCGAGGACTTCTATCGCAAACAACAGGAGGCCTTGGGCGCGGTGTTGGCCCAACAGCAGGTGGTCATCACTACCGCCGCTGTCCCCGGCAGAAAAGCGCCCGTGCTGATTACCCGAGCCATGGTCGAGCGTATGGGGCCCGGTTCGGTGATCGTGGATATCGCCGCCGAGCGCGGCGGCAACTGCGAGCTGACCAAGGCTGGCGAGGTGGTGGAGTTCAACGGAGTCCGGATCTTCGGACCCGTCAACCTGCCCTCGGCCATTCCCTACCACGCCAGCCAGATGTATGCGAAAAACATCCTGACGTTCTTGAAGTTCCTCCTCACCAAGGAAGGCAATTTGACCCTGAACCGCGAGGATGAAATTGTGAAGGAAACGCTAGTGACGCATGGCGGCGAGGTGGTTCATCCGCGTGTGCGCGAGTTGTTGGGACTGCCGGAGTTGCAGACCGTGGGCCAGGAGAAATAAATGGCGACCGACCTAGAGTTGGGATTATTCGTGTTCATGCTCGCGACCTTCATCGGGCTGGAGGTCATTCGCAAGGTTTCCCCCTTGCTCCACACGCCCTTGATGTCGCTCACCAACGCCATTTCCGCCATCTCTGTGGTCGGCGCGATTTTGATCACCGGCTCGGCCGGCGCCACCCTTCTGAGTAAGGTGCTCGGCTTCGTCGCCATCACCGCCGTCGTCACCAACATTGTCAGCGGCTTTCTCATCACCGACCGCATGGTCAAGATGTTCAAGAAGCGGGAGGTGAAAAAGTAATGGCGCACGTGATGCAGTACCTCTATATCATCTCGGCGGGACTCTTCATTCTGTCCCTCCGTTGGATGAACCATCCCGCCAGCTCCCGCCACGGGGTCTGGGCCGGCGAAATCGGAATGTTGCTGGCCATCGTCGGCACCTTCATCGGCTTTCCCGGTATGGATGGTGTGGGCATCGCCTTCGTCCACAATTGGACCTGGATCATCGCCGCCTTCGTCATCGGCATCGTGGTCGGTGTTCCCATTGCCTACATCATGCCCATGACCGCTGTTCCGCAGCGGACGGCCCTGTCCCACGCTTGCGGCGCCCTGGCCGCGGCTTTGGTCGGGACCGCGGAATTCTATCAGCGCCAGCCGCACGCCGATACCGAACTGCGCGGCTTCATCATGGTGGCGCTGGTCATCGAAACCTTGCTCGGTTACCTCACCTTCACCGGCAGCTTGATGGCCATGGGCAAATTGCAGGAAGTCCTGCCGCAGCGGCCCATCACCTATCGCAACCAGAACCTGGTCAACTTCATCCTGTTCGCCATCGCGTTGGGCCTGGCCGTCCGCATGGCCTTTGTCCCCACCGATACCATTCTCTTTCCCATCTTCGCCGGCCTCTCGTTGGTCTTCGGCGTGCTCTTGATCATCCCCATCGGCGGCGCCGATATGCCCACCGTCATCGCGATCCTGAATTCGTATGCCGGTCTTTCGGCCTGCGCCATGGGATTTGCCCTCAACAGCCGCCTGCTGGTTGTGGCCGGCGCGCTCGACGGATCTTCCGGTTTGATCCTCTCGATCATCATGTGCAAGGCCATGAACCGCTCCTTCACCAACGTGCTGTTCGGCGCGTTCGGGCAGGTGCAGGTGAGCACCGGCAAGGCGGAACAGCGCGCCTATCGCAGCGCCAGCGCCGAAGAAGCCGCGTCGGTTTTGGAGGCCGCCTCCAGCGTCATCATCGTCCCCGGCTACGGCTTGGCTGTCGCCCAGGCCCAGCACAAGATCCGCGAGTTGTATGACAGCCTCACCAAGCGCGGCGTGGATGTGAAGTTCGGAATCCATCCCGTCGCCGGCCGCATGCCGGGCCACATGAACGTCCTCATGGCCGAAGCCGACATCCCCTACGACAAACTGGTCGAGATGGACGAAATCAACGGCGAATTCCCGCAGTGCGACGTGGCTCTGGTCATCGGCGCCAACGACGTCACCAACCCCAAGGCCCGCACCGATAAGAGTTGCCCCATCTTTGGCATGCCGATTCTCGACGTCGACAAGGCCCACACCGTCATGGTGATCAAGCGCTCCATGAACCCCGGCTTTGCCGGCATCGATAACGATCTCTATTACCTGGACAAAACCCTGATGCTGTTCGGCGACGCCAAGGCCTTTGTCTCCGAACTGGTCAAGGAACTCCCGGCCCGGGCCGCGGCCTGACCGTGGCGCCGGCTGGAGCCTGCCCTCCAAAATAGCGGAAGTATTTCCCCATGCCGTTCGTCCAATCCGAGTTAGGGATGGTGCTGGAAGGGACCGAGCGGGAACTCGTGGCAGCTTGCCAGGCCGGCGACCGCGACGCCTTCCGCGCCCTCTTTGAGCTCCATAAGGACCGCGTGTATTCCATCGCCCTTCGTTTTACGGGGGAGCCGGCCGATGCCATGGACATCGCCCAGGACAGCTTCCTCAAGCTCTTTTCCGGCATCCGCCAGTTTCGCGGCCATTCCAGCCTGGAAACCTTCATCTACCGCCTGGTGGTGAATAGTTGCCTCGACCGGAAAAGAAAAGATCGCCGGCTCTTGCCTCTGGTGGACGAGTGGGCTGCCACTCTGCGGGACCGGGGAGCCAGCCCGTGCGAGGAACTGCTGCGCTCCGAGCGGCGCGCTCATGTCCAAACCGCCATCGCGAAACTCGCGCCTGGCCTGCGCATGGTCATCGTCCTGCGCTACACCGAAGGGTTGGCCTACGACCGGATTGCCGAGGTGCTCGGGTGTTCGCCCGGCACCGTGGCATCCCGCTTGAATCGCGCGCACAAAACCCTGGAGCGCCGCCTGGCTCCATGGGCTCGAGAACAGGGAGGTCACTATGTCTGAATGGCTCGAACGGGAGTTGTCGCGTCACCTGGCTTCGACCCGCGCTCCGGAAGGCCTGTGGGACCGGTTGCAGCGCCCCCTGGAGCCGCGGCGCCCCGCCGCGCCGGCCTGGGTCCGTTGGCCCATCGCCGCCCTTCTGACTCTCGCTGCCTCGGCCGGAATGCTCTGGCTGGCCGGCAAACCGCAGGGTCCTGAGCTCTACCCGGCCGTGCCGTCCGTTCGTGCTTCGGAGCCGCCCGCTCTCCCTGCCGCCGATTGGCCTCTCCACTGCACTCTGCCCGCCCGCTCCTCGGCCTTTCAATTGGCCGCGTTCCCGGTGCGGAAACCCCCGGGCTACGTCCTGGCCGCTGTCAGCCCTCAACCGGATACGGCTGGCTGCCACCAGTGTCATTCCCCGGTTCTCAACTAGCCCGTCCGCTCCGCCCCGGGAACCCCGATGCGCGTCGCCATCGTCTCCGATATCCATGGCAACCGCACCGCGTTGGAAGCCGTGCTGGCGGATTTGCGCCAAACCTCTCCCGACCTCATCCTCCACGGCGGCGACCTGGCGGACGGTGGCGCCAGTCCCGCCCACGTCGTGGACCAGATTCGCGATCTCGGCTGGTCCGGTGTTCTGGGCAATACCGATGAAGCGCACTCCAGGCCCGAGTCGCTCGATGAGTTTGCCAGCCAGTCATCGGCTCCGCCTGCTCTCTGGGCCGCCATCCGCGAGACCACCGCGTGGACACGCGCGGCCCTGGGAGAAGAAAGGATCGCTTGGCTGCGTGGTCTGCCGTTCGTGCACAGGCACGGCCCGCTGGCGTTGGTTCACGCCAGTCCCCAGAGTCCTTGGCGCTCCCCCGCGCCCGAGGCCGCGGATGCCGAGTTGGAGTCGGTCTACGCGCCGCTCGGCCGGCCGCTCGTCGTCTACGGCCATGTCCATCGATCCTTCATTCGGACCGTCTCGGCCCTGACGGTGGCCAATTCCGGCAGCGTCAGTCTGTCCTACGATGGCGACCCACGGGCGGCCTACCTTTTGGTGGATGACTCCACCCCCACCGTCCGGCGTGTCGAATACGACCTGGACCGCGAGTTGAAGGCCCTCGCCCTGTGCGGTCTCCCGCATCCCGACTGGTTTGCGAGGACGCTAGTAACCGCTTGCCCCCAAATGCCTTAAGTGGAGCAGGCGTTCAATCTGCCGACCGTTCCGGAAGGGTATGATAGTTAACACCACTTCCAAGAGGTTGTCAATTCATCCGGTTCGTAGTAAGCTGAAATTGCAATGCCGCAGCCGGTCACGGCTCTCGGGCTCACCACGGGCCACGCCCCCTTCGTCGAGGAGGCTCGTCACCGCGGTGAGTTGTACATCGAGCAGGCATACAACCTCTATTCCCCCGAAAATCATGATTCCTGGCGCCGGTTGTACCAGCGCATGCAGCCGCGCTGGGAGCGCTATGCCAACGACCACTTTCTCAAGGGCATCGAGGCGCTCGATCTCTCCCCAGACCGCGTTCCCCGGCTCGCCGACATCAACCGCCGTCTGCTGCCGCTTACCGGGTTCCAGGCTAAGCCGGTCAGTGGATACGTGCCGGGATTCCTCTTCTTTGATTGCCTGCGGCGCCGCGAATTTCCGACTACCATCACCATTCGCCCTGCCGATCGCATGGATTACCTGCCCGAGCCCGACATCTTCCATGACGTGGCCGGCCACGTTCCCATGCACACCGAGCGCGCCTTCGCCGACACCCTGGTCCGCTTTGGCGACTGCGCCCATACCGCCGTCGAGATCACGGCCTCCGTGCGCGATCCCAAGGAGCGTGCCCGGCGCCTCACCAACATCATCAAGGCCATGTCGCGCTTCTTCTGGTTTACGGTCGAGTTCGGCCTGATGCGGGGTCCCCGGGGCGCTTGCGCCTACGGAAGCGGTTTGTTGAGTTCGTATGGGGAACTCGAACACGCCATTCAATCTGCGGAAGTGCAGCGATATCCGGTCCAACTGGAGTGGCTGATCAATCAGGGGGCCGAGATCGATCATTACCAGCCCCTGCTGTTCATCGTGGATTCCTTCGACCACCTGTTCGAACTGGTCGACCAGCTGGAGCGCTGGATGCGCGCCGGAAAGCTGGATAATGTCGCCCCCGGTCTGCCGGAGATTGCGGAATCCGATCTGCGCAGTTTTCTCGATGCGCCGGTCCCCGCATGAGCGGCATCCGGCGATCCCCCTAAAAGCCCGTGTACAATTTGGAGCAATGTGATATAGTTCTTCACAAATCCATCTTCGATGGACATCAGGATCTCCCTATCAAAGGGACGGGGACAGGATCGTAGATGTGTGGCATTGCAGGGTTTACGCGTCTGGGGAAAGACGCGCACCCGGGTGTGGCCAGGCGGATTACCGAAGCGTTGTACCATCGGGGACCTGACCAGCAGGGTGTTTTTGAAGGCAGCCTGGCGACGTTGTGCGCTGTACGGCTGAAGATCATCGATTTGGCCGGGGGTGACCAGCCATTCTTCTCCGATGATCGTGACACCGTCATTGTGTTTAATGGCGAGATCTACAACCACCTGGAAATCCGGGCTCAGTTAGAGGCCCGCGGGCACCGGTTCCATTCCAGTTGCGACACCGAAACCGTTCTGGCCGCCTTTCGCGAGTGGGACACCCAGTGTTTCTTGCGCCTGCGCGGCATGTTCGCGGTGGCGTTGTGGACTGAATCGACCCGGCGGCTGTTGCTGGCCCGCGACCGCATGGGGATCAAGCCGCTCTATTACTACCAACAGGGCGAAAATCTCTACTTCGGCTCCGAGCTGAAGGCCATCTTCGAGCATCCCGATGTCCCGCGCCGCCTGGACATGGAAGCACTCGCTTCGTACCTCTCGGTCAACTACGTTCCCGGACCCCGCACCTTAATCGAAGGGATCCGCAAGGTGCCGCCCGGGTATTGGCTGGAATGGCGCCAGGGGAATCTCCGTATGGAACCCTGGTGGCAGCCTTCCGCTGGGGTTTCCCGCCGCGTCTCCATTCCCGAGGCGACCGAGGAATTGGATCAGTTGCTGCGTGACGCGGTGCGCGAGCAGATGGTGGCTGACGTTCCGCTCGGAATCTGGGCCTCGGGCGGCCTGGACTCCTCCACCATCCTGCATTACGCGGCCCAGGCGAGCTCCCAGCCGCTCAAAACGTTTTCGGTTTCTTTCGCCGGGCGCACCTTTGACGAGAGCCGCTATTTCCGCGAAGTCTCCCGCGTCTACGGCACCGACCACTACGAGTTCGACCTCAGCCCCCAACTGGACCTGAGCGCCGCGATCGAGGACTTGGCCTTTTACTCCGATGAGCCCAGCGCCGATGCAGGAGCCCTCCCCGTCTGGTATCTCTCGCGCATGACTCGTGAGCACGTCACCGTGGCTCTCTCGGGCGAAGGCGCCGACGAGTTGTTCGGAGGCTACCTCACTTATGTCGCCGACCGGATGACCGGCCCGTTGCGCCGGTTGCCCGGCTCCGGGCGCCGCCTGCTGCGCGCCGCCGTGGACCGGTGCGTGCCGGTCTCCGACGAAAAAATCGGCTTCGAGTACAAACTCAAGCGATTGCTCGAAGGCTCCGAGTTGCAGCGTGACGAAGCCCATTTTTTCTGGAACGGCACATTCTCCGCCGAGCAGCGGCGGCGCATCTGTCCGGCCACCAACGGCAGCACCTTGCGCAGTCTGGTGGACGCCCTCCATTTGGATCCGCGCGGCAATACCCTCAATCGCTATTTATCGGTGGATCAGGCCTACTACCTGCCCGACGACATTCTGTACAAAGCCGACCGCATGAGCATGGCCCACTCGCTCGAAGTGCGCCCGCCCTTCCTGGACTGCCGCATCGTCGAGTTCGCCGCCTCCCTGCCGCCCGGCTTGAAGGTTCGCGGCCTGCAACAGAAATTCATCCTCAAGGAATTGATGCGCGGAAAGCTGCCGCCCGCCGTCATCGAACGCAAGAAGTCCGGCTTCGACATTCCCGCCCACGATTGGTTTCGTGGACCGCTGCGCGGGCTGCTGATGGATACCCTGACCCCCGAGGCCATCAACGCCACCGGCATCTTCGATACGCAGGCAATCCACGCGCTCATACGCGATCATAAGGAAAGACGCATCAATGTCGGATATCACCTATGGGGTCTGCTGACCCTCTTCCTGTGGATGAAGCGATGGAAGGTGGAAATCCTTCCGCCGGTGGAAGCACCCACTCCTCGTCCCGTCTTCGCTACCAGTTCATCGTCGTCCTCGTCGCGACCCTGATCTTCGGAGCCTCCGTCTTCAGTCCACCGTCCTTGATGGATGACGTGGACGCCGTGCAGGCGCAGATCGCCCACAACATGCTGCAATCCGGCGACTGGGTCACAGCCCGGTTGGACGGCGTGGCCTACCTGGAAAAATCGCCCCTCAAGTACTGGCTGGTCGCCATTTCCTTCCTGGTCTTCGGCGTCCATGATTGGGCGGCCCGAATTCCTCTGGCAGGGGCCACCGTGCTGTTGTGCTGGGTGACCGCGCGCTTCGGCTCCTGGGCGTTTGGGCGGCGCGCTGGAATGTACGCCGGCCTCGTATTAGCCACCAGCGTGGGGCTGTTTCTGTTTACCCGCATCCTCATTCCCGACGCCATGCTGACCCTGGTCATCACCCTGGCATTGTGGAGCCTGTTGCGCGCCCTGGAAGAGGACGAGCCGCATCCCGCGCGATGGGCCTTACTGATGTGGGCCTCGGTCGGGACCGGCCTGCTGCTCAAGGGGCTGATCGCGGCCTTGTTCCCCGCGGCCGCCGCGTTGCTCTACTTAGCCATCACCCGCCAGTTGGTTTCCCGCCGCACGTGGCAGCGCCTTCGTCCGTTCTCCGGCATCCTCGTGCTGCTGGCCATTGCGGCCCCGTGGCACGTGCTCGCCACCCTGCGCAACCCGCCGTATTTCGATTTCACCTTGCACAGTGAGCGCGGCTCCTACCACGGCTTCTTCTGGTTTTATTTCATCAACGAGCACGTGCTCCGCTTCTTGAACCTGCGGTATCCGCGCGACTACAACACCGTGCCGCGCCTCTATTTCTGGCTGTTCCACCTGCTGTGGCTCTTCCCGTGGAGCGTCTATTTTCCGGCCGCGGTAAAACTCTCGGTTCGCCGGCCGGACCGCGCCAGCCGCGTGCGTCTGCTGGCCTTGTGCTGGACCGGCTTCATCCTGGTCTTCTTCACTTTCTCAACCACCCAGGAATACTATTCCATGCCGTGCTACCCGGCGCTGGCGTTGTTGCTCGGTTCGGCCATTGCGGCCGATGGGCCGCTCCTGCGCTTCGGAACCAAAGCCATCGCCGCCGTCGCCGGCCTCGCCGCCGTGATCATCGCCGCCATTCTCTGGCTGGTGCGCGGCCTGCCGGCCCCCGGAGATATTTCCGTCGCCCTCAGCCAGAATCCCGATCTCTACACCCTGTCGCTCGGACACATGGCGGATTTGACGCTCAACGCCTTCGCCTATTTGCGCGGGCCGCTGGCGCTGGCCGGCGTGGCGTTTGCCATAGGCGCCATCGCCGGATTCCGCCGCCGCGGCAACCTCGCCCCCGTCGCCGCCCTCACCGTCATGATGCTGCTGTTCTTTCACGCCGCCCGCCTGGCCCTGGTGGTTTTCGATCCCTACCTCTCCTCGCGCCCCTTGGCCGAGGCCCTGTTGCGCCAGCCCCCCGGCCGCCTCATCATGGGCGACCAGTATTACACCTTTTCTTCGGTCTTCTTCTACACCAACCGCCGCGCGCAGCTCCTCAACGGTCGTGTCAACAACCTGGTCTACGGATCCTACGCCCCCGACGCCCCTAAGGACGTCTTTATCGACGACGGCGATCTGGCCCGCCTCTGGCCCCAGCGCGAACGCACCTACCTGGTGGCGGAAGGCCCCGCCGTCCCGCACCTTGAGAGCGTCGTCGGTAAAGCCGCTCTTCACGTGGTGGCTGAGAACGGCGGCAAGTATTTGTTCGCCAACCAGTGAGCCGCGCTCGGTCGGAGCGCAGTCACTGCATTCGAAAAAAATCTGAGCCCGTCCCTTCAAGCACTTGGCTCGTCGCCTCGGTCTGTTTCCGCCGCCCTGCCTGTTATGGTGAGATCAGGAAAACTTGCTGGCCAGCAAGCGTTGCATTGTAGTGGAACTGAACTCCCCGCAGGGCCCTGAAAGCCCGTACGGCGGTTCCCATCCGTTGAGGAGGTCGACGGGGAGACCTTGGAAGTGCTTCCAGAACACCTG
>JAIQFS010000064.1 GCA_020073145.1 Terriglobia bacterium | reverse complement strand
TGACCGCACCTACCACCGTGCCCTCGCTCAACTCGAGCGCCTTCGCGCCTCGCGCGCCCCCGAGCCGCCGGAGCCGGACCCGAAACGGCGCGAACCCGAGCCGCAACCGCTGGAAAACAAGCCGCCTTCTTCCGATTGGCTTGGTTCTGTCACCGTGCCCCCGCCCGAGGCCCCGCCCCCGGACGCACCCCTCCCGACGCCCCCCGCACGATGAAAGAAATTTCCTCAGCAGCCGCTCTACGAACCGCCGTCGCGCGGGCGCAGGTATTTCACCAGCAGCACTTCGTTGCCCTTCTCGCTGTAAATCAGTTCATCGGCGATCTGCTGCGTCATGAAAATGCCGAACCCGCCGGGACGCATCCCGGCCTGGCTGCGCACTTCCACGTGCCCGAACGGATCTTCCGGAGTGGCCGACACCGCCGCGTGCGCCAGATTGTCGAAGGAAAACCCCGCGCCGGGATCGCGGATGTAATAGAGGATCGCCTCGTGCGTGCGAATGCACGCCACCTCCACTTTCTTTTCCGGATCCGAGCCGCCGCCGTGCTCGATGGCGTTCATCAGCAGTTCGCGGAACCCCATCGCAATGTCGTCCTGCTGTTCCGAAGTGAGCCCCGCGCGCAGTTCCCGGATGAATTGCACCAGCCGCTCGGCGGTGCGCAGCTTGCAGCGCAGCCGCAGCGCCACCCAGTTCGGCCGCGCCGACAGCACCTCGATGTCGTCCTGCCCCACCTGGGACTCCATCGCGTTCGTCACAATGTCCAGCACCGTCGACTCCGAGAATGGCTTGCTGAAATACGTGAACGCCTTCTCGCGAATCGAACGCACCACCGTCTCCGGTGTGTTCTGCGCGGTCATGACCACCACCGGTGTCGCCGGGCTGCGCTCGTGAATCTTCTGCAGCAGGTCCAGCCCGTCCATCCCCGGCATCAGGACATCGGTCAGCACCAGGTCGTAGCGCGCGGCCTCGAGTTTCGTCAGCGCCGCCTCGCCATCGGCGGCCGCCTCCACCGAGCAGCCCGCCGGCGCCAGCATCGACGCCAGCAACACGTGAATGTCCGGGTCGTCGTCCACGATCAGAACGCGCGCGTTCAACATGGCTGTGCCGCGTCCCCGCGCTTACTTCGCGTCTGGCCGGCGGCGCCGGTAGTTCAGGCGATATTGCATGTGGCAGGTTACGCAAGAATCCACCAGCCGCTGATTGAGCGCCAGAATCGCCGGCAGATCCTTGGCCAGCGCCGCTTTATACGCCGCTGCGCCTGCATCCACCATCTCCTGCGAATCCTTGATCCAGTCGCCCTGGTCGCGCGCGCGCCGGCCCATCATCAGCAGGTTGCCCGATTCGGCCAGCATCAGCGCCTGCGCCTGCAGGTCGTTCCAGTCTTTTTCCGTCTGAGGAGGCTTGCGTTCCACGTAGAAGATGGCATCCGAGGTCGGATACGTGATCGAAATCATCACCTGCGAAACGCTCCCCACTGGTTGGAGCGCCGGGGCCTGCGCCAGCGCGGCGCCGGCTAGCAGGAGTAAGAGGATGGTGCGCACGGGGCCTCCTTGGCAGCGAAGTTCCCGATTCTATCACGCCCCGCGCGCGAAATCAGTCCAGGAAAAACGGGGTTTCGTGGTCTCCGCGCAGTACGATGTCGAAGCGATACACGGGCGTGGCGCCGGAATCGAGCGCGGCATCGCGCACCGCGAACAGACGGGAGCGCGCGTTCGCCGGGACGCAGTTCAGCGCCGGATCGTCCACCGACTCAGGAGTGTCCGAGAAAAACGCCGTGGTCACCAGCCGCCGCGTAACGCCGATCGCCAGCACCATGACGTTGATGTGCGGGCAGCGCGCCACCCCGTTTTCTTCCCGCGAGCCGCCGGGCAGAATCGTCCGGAATTGAAAGCGGCCTTCCCGGTCGGTGCGCGCCCGGCCCCATCCGAAGAAGCCCGGATCGGCCTCCGCCGCCCGCGGATCGAGCGGATGCGGAAACACGCCGCCGGCGTCCGCCTGCCAGAGTTCCACGATCGAGTTGAGCACCGGCGCGTTGCCCTCTTCCACCACCCGGCCGGTCAACACGATTTGCTGCCCGCGAGCCTTCTTCCCGTTCCATTGCGTCAGGTCGTCACAGCCATCCACCAGCGGCTTGAGGAAGAACGGCCCGATGGTGCCGTAAGGCGACGGAACCCAGGTGCGCTGGCTCATCGCTAGTCCACCGCCGGCGTGGCGCGTTTCCCGCGCATCACGAAATCCTGGCGATAGCGCAGCAGGTTCGGAATCCCCACCTTGGTGGGCTGCAGTTGAAACGTGATGCGCTGGCGGGCTTCGGGGTCCGGCACGCCGTTGTACAGCAGGTCGGTCTCGTTCAACGCCTCGCCCGGAAAAAACATTTGGGTGACGTAGCGCTGCATCCAGCTCACGCCAAAAATCGAGAAGTGGATGTGCGGCGGCCGCCACCACCAGTCCGACTCGCCCACCGGATAGGCGCCCGGCTTGATGGTGATGAATTCGTACTCGCCTTCAGCGCCCGTGACCAGCCGCCCCCAGCCGGTGAAGTTGGGGTCCACCGGTGCTTCGTGGCGATCCATTTCGTGGATGTATTTGCCGGAGGCGTTGGCCTGCCACAGCTCGATCATCGCGCCGGCGAGCGGCGCGCCATCTTCATCGAGCACGCGTCCGGCCACATGAATCAGCTGACCCGCGACCCGCGCCGTCCCGGCGTCGGGACGCGACAGATCCATTCGGTCGACCGGCAGCCGGCGCGCCAAATCGGCCGGCCCGGTCCTCTCGGACAGGGTCAGCGGCCGGCGGATCAGCGGTTGCGACGGATTGCGCGTGAAGCTGCGCGGATACCGCGGGATCTGCCGCAGACTCTGGGTCGCGTCGTCGTAAGGCGCATATTCGAGCGGCGCTGTGCTCTTTGCTGGATGACTGGCCATTGGAATTGCCGCTCGCAAACGGCGATGAACGGTCCATTCTATCACGCGCGCCCTGCTGCGGGCCCCGGACAACTAGGTGGTGGAGGCCGAGCAGATCGTTAATCCGTGTGCGCGTGCGGACCGCGTTGATCGCCCCTTGGAGGCCCTGCGGGCGATGGGCGTGCGTGAGCCAAAGGACGCGCGTCACTTGTTGCTTCCCGGCAACCGGTAATGGCGGGCGGAAGAGTCGGCGGGCTGGTCCAGTTCGTCCACCAGCCACTCGGCCAGCGCGCCCTGGTCCACCATTCCACGCAAGGCGATCGCGCGCTGCGGGCTAAAAGAAATATCGCCGTCCGGTAGCGCGGCGTTCTCTGGGAGCGCCGGATCAGGATCCTACGCAGCCGAGAAGAGGGCGGTGAGGATGATGCCGAGGTTCCAGGTGACCACGGCGGCGAACCAGAAGTTGAGGAAGACCACGACACGCGACTTCTTGAACCCGAAAGCGGTCACCACCAGCACCGAGGCGAACGCTTTCACCAACAGAAGCGCCGGCAGCGGCCCCATCTGCATCAATTTGGAAATGAACAGACTGCCTTCGTGCGCACCCGCCCTCAGCCCCAGCAGGGTCGTCAGCACATCCAGCGCCTGCAGCGCAAAAAATACGCTCAGCGACGGTTCCGGAAATTCCCTGCGGATGGCGGTCAGCATCATGGGCGGCCTGTTCTCGATTTGAGAATACGAGCTTTGGAAACCCTGAAAAAGTGCCAGCCGTACGGGCGTCGTACCGGTACTGCCCTCCGAAACCCCTGTCTTTTCAGAGAGCTGTCGAGGTCTTTCCCGATGGGACCTGTTATCCATTTCGAACTGAGCGCAAGGACCCGCGCCCCCGGCCCTCCAGCGGCGAGGGCCGGCGAACCGCCTGCCGCACCCCCCTTGCTATGATCGCTGATAGCCAATGAATCCCGATTTTCTGGTGATCGGCGCGGGCGTGGCGGGGCTGCGGGCGGCCATCGAACTGGCGGAAGCCGGTCAGGTGCTGGTGGTGGCCAAGGACAGCCTGCACGAGTCCTCGTCGGAATACGCGCAGGGAGGCATCGCCGTGGCGTTGAGCGACGACGATGAGGTGGCGCTGCATGAGCAGGACACGCTGTCGGCGGGCGACGGGCTGTGCCATGGCGCAGCAGTGCGGATTCTGGTGGAGGAAGGCCCAGCGGCGATTCAGGAGTTGATCGACTGGGGCGCGGCCTTCGATCGCGAGGGGGGCGGGCTGGCCTTCACGCGCGAAGCCGCGCACAGCCGCAGCCGGGTGCTGCACGCGCACGGCGATTCCACGGGACGCGAGATCGCGCGCACGCTCTACCAGAGGGCCGTGTCGCATCCTCACATCCGGTTCCGCAGCTACGCCGCCACCACCGACCTGCTGGTGGACGACGGCGTCACCGGCGCTCTGCTGTACGATGCCGCGGCGCAATCGGTGACGCCGGTCCACGCGCGCGCCGTGCTGCTGGCCACCGGGGGACTGGGGCGGGTATATCTCAACACCACGAATCCCGAGGTGGCGACGGGCGATGGGGTGGCGATGGCATTCCGCGCGGGCGCGGCGGTGAGCGACATCGAATTCGTGCAATTTCACCCGACCGCGCTGCACGTGGAGGGGGCCCCGTGTTTCCTGCTGTCGGAAGCGCTGCGGGGCGAAGGCGGCATCCTGCGGAATCTGGCCGGCGAACGGTTCATGGAGCGGTATCACCCGCAGAAAGAGCTGGCGCCGCGCGACGTGGTGGCGCGCGCCATTGTGACCGAGATGAAGCGCACGGGGAGCGGGCATATGTGGCTGGACCTGACCCACCTGGACGGCGCGTTTCTGCGCGAGCGCTTTCCGCGCATCCACCAGACCTGCCTGCGCTACGGCGTGGACATCGCGCGGCAGCCCGCGCCGGTGCGGCCGGCGGCCCATTACGCCATGGGCGGAGTGCGGACCGATCTGGACGGCCGGGCCAGCCTGCGGGGGCTGTTCGCGGCCGGCGAAGTGGCGGCGACGGGGGTGCACGGCGCCAACCGGCTGGCCAGCAATTCGCTGCTGGAAGGAGTGGTTTTCGGTGCGCGCGCGGGACGAACCATGCGCGAATCGATCGCGAGCCGGCTGGTGGAGCGTGGGGAGGCCGCCGAGTTCGAGGCACCGCGGGGAGCGGGCGGCATTCGTCAACTGGCTTGGGATCGCTGCGGCATCGTGCGCTGCGGCGATGGCCTGCGGCAGGCCATCGCGGAACTGGAATTGGCGGAGCGCGATGCGGGCCCGCCGACGCGCGAGCGCGCCGCTCACCGCAACGTGCACCAGGTGGCGCTGCTGATTGCGCGCTGCGCGCTGGCCCGGGAGGAGAGCCGCGGGGCGCACTTTCGCACGGACTATCCCGTCAAGCGCGAAGAATTCGAGAAACACTCGGTGGCCGTCCGCGACGCCGGCGTGCGGTTCGAATAGACCGGCGGCGCACCGGCCGCTGCCCTTACTTGCAGTTTCCGGAGGGCGGGCAGAGGCGGAGCAGGCGGTCGGACGGGACTAAGCCGCGAAGCAGGGTGTCATCGAAGCCAGCCAGGGCCGCCCTTCCGAGAGCCAGCCGCTCGCAATCGTAGTTCACGCAGGCCGAGGCGTCGGGCGGGATCACTTTCAACAGAACCGCCAGCGCCTTTTCGTCCGGCCAGGCGAGCAGGGACGGGACCACATCGCCGGCATTTCTCTGGTTGACGTTGGCCTCGAGAGAGCGAAGCCAGGCTTCCCGCTTCTGTTCGGAGAAGGGCTCGATTTCGATATCGGTCCAGTCGGACTGATAAAGCAGATCGGCGCCCTTCTTCGCCGTGAACCGGACAGAGTACGCGCCGGGCTGGTCGAAGCGGTACAGCAGGTGGAGGGGAAGCCGGCCGCGCGGCGACCCGCTCAGGCACGAACCGTTCGGGGCAGTGGGTCTGCCGGGCGGCGGAGCGGGCTGCGGCAGTGGCGCGAGCGGCTTGCCGTTGCGCCGCACCTCGAACTCATAGCCGGGAAAACTCCAGGGCCAGCCGTCGCAGAGGTACGCGATGGCATAGGGCGGAGGCGCATCGACATCGATCCAGACGGGCATGCGCACAGAGGCGGGGCGTTCCAGGGTAAGGACGGCGGTGCGCGCGGCGAAGCGCATGGAGACCGGGGCGCTGCACGTTTCCGCGACGCACACGCGGAACGGCGCGGCACCCTCCGCGGGCACGCCGGCGGGAATCTTGAAGTTGATCTGGCCGGGGCCGACGAACATCAACTCGGCGGGAGTGGAATTGATGAGGACGCGGACGCCGCAGAGTTCGAGCGGGAGCGGCGCTTTGGGGATGCGCTCCTGGCCGCACCAGGGCTCCGGCGACAAGTGCTGGCCGTAGAGTTCGAGCACCATGCCGGGAGCGAGGAGCTTGGAGTTTCTTCCGACGACGCGAATCGACTCGCTGGAGAAGATCGGGACCGGCCGGGGCGCCTGGGCCGCGACGGCCGCACACGCTGCCAGCGAAAGAATGAAGGCGCGCATGATTTGATTATGCGGCATCGGGAAGGACATCGAAGGGTGAGCGATGATAATCGGTGTGGCGACGAACGGTCTCACGCGAAGCACGCAGCTGCTCCTGGCCGGATTCTTGAGTCTCGCGCGAGCGTGGGCGCAGGATCCGTTTGAGATTCATGTGTACGAATACGAGCCGCTGGCATGGCGCGAGTACAGCCTGGAGACGCACGTCAATGTGACGGCGCAAGGGACCGATGCGCGCGACGGGTCTCTGCTGGCCACTGAGCATCAGACGCATGTGACGCTGGAACCGACGGTGGGACTCTCAGAGAATTTCGCAATGGGGTTCATGTTCCTGAATGCCTGGGAACCTGGGTACGCGCCCCAATTCGCGGGCTGGCGGGTCTTGCCGCATTTTTACGCGCCGGAGGCGTGGGGCCTGCCGGTTCACCTGGGATTCGTGGCGGAGTTCTCCTTTCAGAATGCCCGCTATGAGGAGAACACGCGGCGGGTGGAACTGCGGCCGATTCTGGACCGCGAGTCAGCGCGGTGGCAGATCGTGTTCAATCCAGTCTTCGAGCGCGCGCTGCACGGCCCGGGGACGCGGCGCGGCTGGAATTTCGAGCCGGCCCTGCTGCTGCGTTGGAAGCGGCGCGGTTTTTCGCCGTCGATCGAATACTACGGGGAGGTGGAGAGTCTCAACGTGCAGCCTCGCGCGCAGCCGGAAGTACACCAGTTGTTTCTGGGGGGCGACTGGCGGATCACAGAGATCTTCAGCGTCAATCTCGGGACCGGATTCGACGTGGGGCCGCGCGGTCCAGGCGTCGTGATCAAGAGCCGGCTGGAGTGGGACTGGCGCAAGAGCGCGGGAAAGCCGGCGCCGTAGAGGACGGGGACGGCCTCCCCCGGTTTCAGGCGGAATAGAGTCCCGCCACCGACCCGGCAACCTTGGCGACGTCGAGTTCGGCGGCCGCGAACGCTCGGAGTTCCCTTCCCAGAGCATTCACGTCCACCACACCCGACTCGACCTCGGCGATGGCGTTGGCGATGGATTCCGGGGAGCCATCCACGTAGATTCCGAGCGGCCCGAGATACTCCGGGATATCGGCGGCGCGGGTCGCGATCACGGGAGTGGCATTGGCCATGGCGCTGGTGATGGGATGGCGGGCCGAACCGCCGGTGTACGGGATGAGGCACGCTTTGCAGGTCTGATAGGCGTCCGCCAACTGGGCGCCCGAAAAGAACTCGCCCCATTCGATCATGTCATCGAGCCCCCGGCTGGACGCCATCGCCCGCGCCTCCTCCAAGCCGTTACAGCCATGGCCGACATAAATCAGAAGACGAACGGCGACGCCTCTCGCCCGCAGCAGTTCCAGGGCGCCCAAGACCGCGGGGTAGCCTTTCCCTTTGAGAATGAAGTGGCCGCCGAAGTAGATATAGCGGGTTCGCAACGCGTGCGCGAGCGCGGGCATCACCGAACCGTACCGGATGACTGTGATCTTATCCGGCTCTACGCCCAGGGCGACGAGAGCCTTCTCCATATTGTGGCTGTAGACGAGGATTCTCGTACAGCTCCGATACATGCGGTTGATCCATCGGTGTTTTTGTTGAAGAGGATCAATCTCGTGAACCGTGACCATGAGGCGCCGGTGCGACCGGCCTACCAGCGCCGCCAGGACCCACAGCGGGATGCAGCCAAACGCCTCGAGGACCTGATCATACTGGATTACGTCGGCGGCACGGGTACTGCGGTAATACAGAAAGCCGCGGACCATGGCGAGCCAAAGATCCAGCCGCAATCCTTTCACGGCAAGGTATTTCAGGACACCGTGCTTCTTTCTGCCGGGATGGTTGGGAGCGTGAGGGATTTTGACCGCCGTGCAATGATTGTTGATCAATTCATCCGCCGCGATGTCGAACCGCTGCGCACTCGAGAAGCAGCGGCAGTTGGAGGTCACCACGTCGATCTGCAAACCGCAGCCGCGGAGCGACTCCACGAAATCGCTGCAGTTGTGAGAGTACATATCGTTCTTGTACCAACAGCCGATGTAGGAGATGCGGCGTTGTGCAGTTGCTTGAGCTTGCTGGGGCATCGTCGTATGGCTCCCCCGATCCGGTCTTTGGAGTGGAGGCGCGGGGTGGAATCGAACCACCGAATTGGGCTTTGCCGGCCCTCACCTTCCCACTTGGCTACCGCGCCTGACTCTTTACAGGATATTAAGATCCTGTTAATCGCATTATGGCAGTATTGGGTTCTGGAGGAAAGGTTCAACCGAAACGGAGGGTACTAGAGAATCGCGTCTGAGCCCTAGTACTCTCGAGCCGCTACTCTCGCTGGCACGAACCGACCGGTGCTCCGACGGGGGCCGACCGCCCAATCAGTCGCAGTGACGGCGCGTCCATCAGTTCTCAGCGGGACGTTCGATGCGATCGATGATGAGCGTATCGGCTGGCGCAGTCGTGACCGCGAGTTTGAGACCCAACTGGCCTCGCAGGGCCTCGAAAAAATCAGGTCCGGCGGCTGCAGCATCATCGGGCGGCGCGTCGTATACCCAAGCGGGCACGTCGAGGAGCTCGCCTTGAGAGACTTTGAATGCGAACCGGAGGTAAACGATGAGGGGCTGGTTGGTGGCCGAGAAGAGGTTTCCCGGAGCGTACGCGTCCCCAGGGCCTAACGGGAATCGCGATGACGGCGGCCTCGCGGAATTATTGGAGTGGATCGAGGCAACTTCGAATGCCGGACGATCTGGATTTGCGCTTCATACTGCACCTCTTCGTAGACTGACGCTCCAATTGGCCACTTCGATTAGATCGGCAATCGACTTTCGGCGGACGCGAATGCCGTCCCCGTAATGTTTAGCTTAGTCCCCGGGATTGCCAAACGTCAAAATTTCCGCGATGACATCCATTGGATCCATCGAAGGCCCCCTTCGAGGGCCCCTTGACAGTCTAATCGGTTAGCGACATACTGTATCTGATTTTGTACTAGTCATGTCCTCAAAAGATGGAACCTCAACGACGAATTTGGCGCCGCTTTCGCCCGCCGTCTTCCACATCCTTCTGTCCCTCGGGGAGGGCGAACGCCACGGTTATGCCCTGAAGCGCGAGATCTCTCTACGTACCGGCGGGAGGCTGAAGATTGGCCCCGGCGTACTCTACGGCTCTATCAACAAAATGCTGGAGCTTGGGTTGATCGAGGAGTCCGATGACAGGCCCGACCCGCACCTCGATGACGAGCGCCGCCGTTACTACCGAATCACTGCCTATGGGCGCAAGGTCGCGCAATCGGAAGCGGCTCGCATGCGCGACTTGGTGAAGTTGGCAGCAGTAAGATTTGGAGTACCCAGACATGCCTGACCAACCTTTTTCCTTGAGGCTGTACCGATGGGTTCTGAACCTCTATCCAGCAACCTTCCGCGACAATTACGCAGGACTACTGGAGCGCGAATTTCGAGACGAGTTGCAGGAATCAAGTGGAACCGCTGCTCTGTGCAGGCTTTGGATCCGCCTGATTGCGGACCTGGCCATCTCCGTTCCAGGCCAACTTGCCCGCGAAGTAGGGCAGGATACCCGGCACACGGTTCGACTCTGGAGCCTCCGGCCATGGCACACGGCATTTGCGATTCTTGCCCTGGCCATCGGCATCGGTGCGAGCACGGGTGTTTTCAGCGTTGTCAACGCGCTGCTGTTGCGCTCCCTGCCCTTCCAGGACCCCGAAAGGCTTGCGTACCTGAGCAACTTCTTTGCGCCTCATGACAGTGTGACCCAATTTCACGAGTGGCGGCAGCAGAGCTCGTATCTCGCGGACACGGCGCTGTTCGAGCCGTTCGATGTGAATCTGGGCGGATCAGGCGAATCGCGCAGAGCCCATATCGTCCAGGTGTCGTCGAATTTCTTCTCGGTGCTTGGCACCCAGCCGCTTCTGGGGCGCGGGTTCACTCCTGGGGATGATGTAGACGGTACCGGCGTGGGGACGGCCGGGCGGAACGCGGTTGCCGTGATCGGCTACGGACTCTGGCAAGCCCTTTTCGGAGGCGATCCGAAAGCCCTTGGGGCCGCAGTTCGGATCGACGGAACTCCGCTTACTGTCGTAGGTATCGCGCCGCCGGGCTTCGATTATCCGGGTAAGACCGTTCTTTGGAAGCCGGGAGCGTTCAGCCGTGGTAACAACGGCTGGGAAGTGGTTGCGCGGTTGAAACCGGGAATTACGTGGCCCCAAGCCCGCCAGGCATTCGCCGCAGAAGCCGACCGGCTCTGGCCCGACCGCACGCCCCTCCAAAAGATCCAATCCCCTTCACGCCTAACGGAGTTGAGGGACCAACTCGCCGGCCCCACAAAAAACGCCTGGCTCGTACTGCTGGCATCGGTGGGTCTGATCCTGTTGATCGCCTGCACGAACGTTGGAAACCTGTTACTGGCCCGTACCGCGGATCGCGCTGCGGAGTTGTCCATACGTTCCGCCCTCGGGGCCAGCCGAGCGAGGCTTTCGCAGCAGTTGCTGACCGAATGCGTGCTTCTCGCGCTGGCTGCTTCCCTTGTCGGAGTCTTTGTTGCGCTCTGGACAACATCGATCGCAGCGAAGGTACAACCTGCGCCAATTGCCTCGCAGGCGTACTCGATTTTGGATAGCCGCGTGCTGGGGTTTGCGATCGCGATCCCAGTTCTCTGCGGGTTGGTTTTCGGCGCGCTGCCATCGTTATTTGCCGGGCGGGTCCACATGTTCGAGGCGCGCGGCTCCAGCAGCAATCGGGCGTCTCGGCTGATTGGCGAAGCTCTGGTTGCCGCGCAAGTGATGCTGGCCGTCATCCTTCTGACGTCTTCTCTTTCGGTTGGGCATGCGTTCCTCCAAATGATGCGGATTAACAGGGGATTTGTGCCGAGAGGCCTGATGACGGTAAACGTATCGTTGCAGGGAACCGCGCATCAGGGCGCAGGGCGCAGTCTTGCATACTTCGAGGAGGCGCTAGCGCGGGTGCGACGACTTCCCGGAGTTCAGAGCGCCAGCGCGACGGAGTTTCTCCCGCTATATGCCACCGGTGGTATTGGCGGCGTGTTCGCCGTGGACGGCAAACCGGGCAGAGCGAGTTCCGCGGTCATTCCGGTTTTCTCGGACTACTTCCAAACTATGGGCGGGCGCATTGTGGCGGGACGAGAGTTCACCGCCGCTGAAGTAAAAGGCAATGCCAGGGTTGTAGTCGTGAACGAGCGATTTGCTGAGCAATTCGGTTCGCCCGCAGATGCTCTCGGCCATCAGGTTTTCCGCGAGCCACGGAAGATTATCGGTGTCGTCAATGGGATGGACTACCGGAACGAGAGGAACGACCCCCTTGATGCCAACCCGAGGCAGGTGTTCATTCCCTCGACCACACCAGGAGGTTTCTTCTCGACGTTCGTGGCCCGCGTGGATGGGCGCGCCGAAGATCGCCTCGCCATGATTCGTGACGCGATTAAGTCGGTAGACCCGCAGGTTCCCGTGTTCGGGGCGAAGACGATGGAACAGCGGTTAGATGACGCGCTTGCCCGGCCGCAATTCTACCGAACCGCAGTCTCTTGCTTCGCCGGATTCGCATTGCTGCTGGCCATTATTGGCGTCTATGGTGTCGTTTCGTATACGGTCGCCCAGCGAAGCCACGAAATGGGCGTGCGGATGGCGCTGGGTACCACGGCGGCAGGACTGCGGGTGCGCCTCTTGCGCCGAGGTTTGCTCACGATTGTCGCGGGGGCCGTTCCGGGAGTCGCTGGGGCAGTGCTCTGCGGAAAGTTCCTGGAGAGCCTAGTCGAGGGCGCGAAGCCCGCGAACACCGCTAGCTATACGGGTACTATTCTCTCGATCGCGTTGATTGCGGCGGCAGGCATCTGGGTGGCAACGCGCCCCCTTGCCCGGCTGGACATTATGGAGGTTCTCCGAACTGAGTAGTCTTGTCAAGGTATCCCCAGCCGAAATCCGACATTGGCAACATGTGTCAGGCTGTTTCCCTAGAGGCTTTCCGGCTGTGCTTCTTAGGTGGGTTTGGCCCCGGGTGTTCGAAGAGAAATTGTGTTCGATCGTTAATGGCATGAGCCCGGATAACTCCTTTCTGCCGCTTCAATGCCCGATCGTGTTTATCGAGACGCCACAAGCCTTGGCCATCTCAGAGATCGTAAGCATGCCTCGCTCGCGAAGGCGGTCAAATCGGCTCTTCAATCCGTACGCCTTTCGAACGTAGCCCACCGCGATTGATGTCAACGGTAAGCCGTCACCGGTCGTGAAACCCTTTTCGTTTAGAATTCGAGCCGTGTCGGCATAGTTGTAGTCCTCCAAAAGCCGATCCATTTCAGTCACCATCGCCGGATTTTGCTTGTGGCTCTCGCAAAAGCTCAGCGGTCGTGGCAACACCAACGTTTTCGGCATGCCGCCACGAAACCGAATGTCAAGCTGGACCTGTTCACCTTTTCGGATGGTGATGTCCTCGATTAGGAGCCGGACCATTCGCTTGCGTTCACGGCTGGCGGTGCCAGGATCGTTCCACAGCCGGGGAAAATCGGTAGCTAAGGCAAGAACCTGCTCCCGTTGCGTCGCACTGACTTTGAGCTGGTCGGCTTGGCTCTGGCGCGCGTAGTTCTGCTCCGCTTCGGAGAGTGCCCTCAATTTCGCGTTCCATTCGGCCTCCAACGAAGCAGCGACGAGCCTATTATCTGGATCGACGCGCAGAAAACGACGACGGGCCAGTTCGGATTCGTATCGGGCGCGATCCACCTGAAGCCTTCGCAGCCGATCCGCCTCATCCCACCGCGACTGCATCTCCTGCTGAACGTTGAGAGCGACTTCCAGCGCAAGAGGCGTGACCGTCTCAACCAACAGCGCACCGACAGCGATGTCCAGGCTGTATCCGGAGATTCGCTGACAGTAGCCCTTCTCAATCCGGTCTACCTCTCGTGGCCCCGGGCAAATATAGTCCGGAGCCAGCCCAGCTTTGCGTTGGCGATAGCCGACAGTCATTCGGCTTCCGCATATCCCGCAGATCACCAATCCCTGCAATAATGATGGACCTTCTCGTGGCGCGCTTCGCTTTTCCACGCCCTTGATTTGCGCATTTTCCTGGAGACGCCGGAGATTCTCTTCGTAATCTTGCCAAGTGATATAGCCAGGATGTGCATCCAGTATCAACGTGTGCCATTCTTGTCGGGGCAAACGCTGAACGCGGCCTCCGCCGTCGATCTTCTTGTGAAAACGCGTGCGCCCGTAGAAGAAGGCGCCGGCGTACCGTGGGTTGCGAAGGATGCGTGTGACCCTGTTGTGCTCCAGGTCTCCCCAGCCAACTTCTACGGGACACCCGGGCTGGCGAATCAAGCGCGGAAACTGCAGGCCGTGCTCTCGAAAGTGCTTTGCCACGCCGAGTGCGGAACCCACTCGGCGAAACGTTTCGAATACGGATCGGATTACCTGCTGAACTTGCTGATCAGGGTCCAGCCCAACCCGGCCTTCATCGTCGTAGGTGAGGCCAAACGGCAGCGGCGTCTCCAGTTCGCCCCGCTTGGCCTTGTTCAGAACGCCACCGCGCATCCGCGCGCGTATGAGGTGGAGTTCTGCTTCGCTCATTGTTCCCTTCAAGCCCAGCAGAAGGCGATCATTGAAATCGCCGGGATGATAAATGCCGTCCTCGTCCAAAATGAGGGTATCTGTGAGGGCACAGATCTCGAGCAGGCGGTGCCAGTCTGTCGAGTTTCGCGCAAGGCGCGACACTTCCAGCCCCAGTACAATACCGGCACGGCCCATGCTTACTTCCATCACCAGCTTTTGAAAGCCTTCGCGATCCACAGAGGACGCACCGGATTGGCCCAGGTCGCTGTCGATGGTGATGACTTGATCATCCTGCCAGCCGAGGGCGACGGCGCGTTTCCGGAGCGCATATTGGCGAGCGGTACTCTCGGTATGCTCCAAAACCTGGCGCGGAGTGGATTGGCGGACGTAAAGAAAGGCGCTGCGCTTGAGTTGACTGGCAGTCACCTTCTGGCTCGTTTCGACGCTCATGAATGGACCTCCCGCGCCTGGTTGAGGGCCATTGCTGCCAAAACCAGCACGACCTCACCGCGGAGGTCATTCGGCAAAGGACCGCTAACGGTTGGACACCGGCGCAAGTTGTCGGGAGTAGTGGAGGCCACCCAGGAGCATGCATGCATCCATGCCACCATTCCCTGGCCAAGAAAGAGGGCCATGCCCAAGCCTCCAGCACTCAAAGAGCCGGCGGCTTGCTCTCGCAGTTCCTCGTAAGCAGAGAGCAGCGCTTGCGGCTCCGCGGTGTTCCGCGCGCCGTTCGCCGGATTCAGCGGCGTTTTTTTTCCCGCCGGCCCAGCGCGCGTTCTATGCTGCGCGCGTGGACCGTTATGCCGAATCGCTTCTGAATGGCTGCGGCCAAGTCGGGAGGGCGGATGGACGGATTGCTTGCGCGGAGTTGGACAGCGAAGTCCAGAAGGTCCGATGTGAGCTTGTGGCCTTGGCGGGGTCCTCGTTTTTCGGGCAACAAACCCATCACGCCATCGCGCTGAAAATCGGCAGCAGCCTGATAGTAGGTGGGGCGGGAGAAGCCGAATACCGAAGCGGACTGGCTGACTGGGTGCTTGTCCACCCTTACGCGGCGAAGCATTTCGTACTTGACCTGTACGAGATCGTCGGGATCGAAGAAATCGCCGGTTTGGAAGAGTGGATCTGTTACTACGTCCGGATGCGGATTGAGGGTGCCGTGTCGCTTCAGGGCGTCGCGCTTGGATCTTCTCGCTGGGTCCTCGGGCATCGGCCGAATCTCCGAAATCTCGAATACCTTGTGTAAATACAATTATGTACGATACGCGGGTCGTGTCAAGACATTTTTCCGTGCAGAATGCGGCTATAATTGAATATATGTGGCGTTTTTGGCCGGATACAGCTCTAGAAGGAAGTACTGACCGCGACATAATTAATCTGTCAGCATGGACGAAATTGGCCTTACACGTCATCGCCGCAGACCCTCTATCAGGCGCGTGAGCTCCAATAGATCAGCGGCGCGGAACCAGCTTTGGCCGGCGGACAAAGTGGTGAGAGCGTCTCCCGGCGCGAGGTCGGTCCACCCCAGAGGAATCTCGCACTGGCGGCCTTTCTTGTCGACGAAGCACACTCGCTGTTCGCCGCTGTATTCTTTGCGGGAGAGGACCTCAAACTCACGACCGGTGAGCGGGTGAAACGGATGCGTGATCCGAAACGTTTGTGATTCTATTCGACGAACGCGTGTAGTGCGACGCCGTCTCCGAGCTCCTGCGCCAGCACCACTTCTCGTTCGCCAAAGGCAAGCCCGAGAGTCGCGAACAAGACGCCAACCGGCCACAGTTTCACAACCACCTCCTGTCGACCAGTCTACCCGCAGATTACTTGCGGGTGACGCCGTAGCGGTCGGCTAGCTGGTTGGCGTAGCCGATGGGGCCGGTGCCGGATTGCGGGTCTTCGGGCAACATCGTCGCGTTCCAGGTTTCGTACTCGTTGACGAGGCGGCGGTAGTCGTCGGGCCGGCGGTCTCTGAGGTTGGCGCGCTCGAGCGGATCGTCGACCACGTTGAACAGGAACGTGTTGTCGTTGATCTTGAGAAACTTCAGGTCGCCGTCGCGAAGGGCGCGCTGGTTGTTGAATTTGTAGCGCCAGAAGAGCTTTCGGGGAACCGGGGCTGCGCCCGCGGTCAACTGGGGAAGGAGGCTGATGCCATCCATCGGATACGCGGGGTCCGGCTGGGCGCCGGCAGCGGCCAGGAGAGTGGCGGTCCAATCCATGGTGATGGCGATTTGATCGGTGGTGGCTCCGGCAGGAACACGGCCGGGCCAGCGGATGATGGCGGGAATGCGTAGACCGCCTTCGAGGAGATCCGTCTTCTTGCCGGTGAAGGGCCAGGTGTCGGCGAACCGCTCGCCTCCGTTGTCGCTGGTGAAGATGACGATGGTGTTGTTAGCGATGCCGGCGGAGGAGATGGCATCGAGGACGCGGCCGACCTGGCGGTCGAGTTCCGTGACCATGCTGCCAAAGGTTTTGAGGGAGCCGCCGTCGTAATCGGCGAGAGCGCGCAGGCGCTGCGATTCGGCTTCATCCATGGGGCCTTCCCAGGGCCAATGCGGGGCGTTGAAGTGGAGGCTGAGCAGGAAGGGGCGGCCGGCTTTGGCGGAATCGCGGACGACGGTGACGGCGCGGTCACCGAGCAAGTCGGTGAGGTAGCCGGTTTCGTGGACCTGGGTGTCGCCGTCCCAAAGGTCATCGGTATTGGTGGTGGGGCCACCGGATTTGTGGGTGAAGTAATCGAGACCGCCCCCACGGAATCCCCAGAAGTGGTCGTAGCCGCTTTGCAGCGGGCCGAATTCGGGGAGCCAGCCGAGGTGCCACTTGCCAAGCAGAGTGGTGGCGTAGCCGACCTTTTTGAGGAGCGACGGCAGGGTGGGGTGATCGGGCGGTAGACCGATGTGACGCTGGCGGGCAGCGGCGCCGAGGGGCTCTTCGAGACCGACGGGGAGGCGGTATTGGTAGCGGCCGGTGATGAGGGCGGTGCGGGTGGCCGAACAGACGGCGGAGTTGGCGTAGGCCTGGGTGAAGCGCGTGCCGGCGGCGGCGAGGGCGTCGACGTTGGGGGTGCGGTAATCGCGGCGGCCGTAGCAGGAGAGGTCGGCGTAGCCAAGATCGTCGGCGAGGATAAAGACGATGTTGGGCGGGGCGGCGGACTGCGCCTGCGCGGTGGAGAGGAAGGCCAGGGGCGAGGCGGCGGTGGCGGCCAGGATCTGGCGACGGGTGGGGCAGTGGGGTTTGTGCGGCACGAGGTTCCTTTGGGCCTAAGAAAACAGTCTAGCGGAAAAAGGGGCGTGCTTCGTCGAGGCGCCCGTGCCCTTACGGGCGCGGCTGAAAGCGGAACGGATCGGAGACAAGAACGATTACCTTTGGATGCGGCAGGAGGCGCCGCCCTGGGCGAACGCGCGGACCTGGTCGAGCGTGGCCATGGTGGTGTCTCCGGGGAAGGTGGTGAGGAGCGCGCCGTGGGCCCAGCCGAGGCGGACGGCCTGCTCGGGGGATTCGCCGGCGAGGAGGCCGTAGAAGAAACCGGAGGCGAAGCCATCGCCGCCGCCGACGCGGTCGAGGATATCGAGGTCGCAGGTGGGGCTGGCGTAACTCTGGCCTTGCACCCAGGCCACCGCACCCCATGAGTGGCGGCCGGCAGAGTGGACCTCGCGGAGTGTGGTGGCGACGGCCTGGATTTGGGGATAGCGCTGAACGACGCACTCGATCATGGCGAGGAACTTGGCCGGATCGAGCTGCGAACTGGCGGAGACTTCGGGGCCGGGAATGCCGAGGCCTTTCTGCAGGTCCTCTTCATTGCCGACCAGGACGTCAACGTGTTGGACAATGCGGTGCATGATGTCGCGAGCGCGCTCGGCGCCGCCCCAGACGTTCCAGAGCTTGGCGCGGAAATTCAAATCGAAAGAAACGACGGCGCCGGCGGATTTGGCGGCTTGCATGGCTTCGAGGATGAGCTCGCCGGTGGTGGAGGAGAGGGCGGCGAAGATGCCGCCGCTGTGAAACCAGCGGACGCCGGAGGCGAAGATGGCGGGCCAATCGAAATCGCCGGGCTTCAACTGGGCGGCGGCCTCATTGGAGCGGTTATAAAAGACGACCGGGGCGCGCACGCCGAACCCGCGGTCGCTGAACACGGTGGCCATGTTGGGGCCGTTGACGCCGTTGTGCGGGAAGCGCTTGTAAAAGGGTTGGACGCCCATGGCGCGGACGCGCTCGGCGATCAAATCGCCGATGGGGTAATCGACCATGGCGGTGGCGACGGCGGTGTGGAGGCCGAAGCAATCGGCGAGATTGGCGGCGCAGTTGAACTCGCCGCCGCTGACGTGGATCCGGCACTCGGTGGCTTTGCGGAAGGGAATGACGCCGGGATCGAGGCGATGAACGATGGCGCCGAGGGAGAGGAAATCGAGCGCGCCTCCGGAGCGGATCTTCAGACCGTTGGGCATGGTTCCTCAGGCATTGTACGTGCTGGACGAGATGCGGCCGCCGTGGCCGGTCCAGTTGGTGTGGAAGAACTGGCCGCGCGGCTTGTCCACGCGCTCGTAGGTGTGAGCGCCGAAGTAATCGCGCTGGGCCTGCAGCAGATTGGCCGGGAGGCGCTCCGTGCGGAAGCCATCGAAGAACGCGAGCGCCGTGGAGAAAGCCGGAGCGGGCACGCCGGACTCGATGGCGTGCATCATGGCGCGCCGCCAGGCGACCTGGTAGAGGTTCAGGGTCTGGCTGAAGAAATCGTCGAGCAGGAGATTGGTGAGCTGCGGATTCTTGTCGAACGCCTCTTTGATCTTGCCGAGGAAGCGACTACGGATGATGCAGCCGCCGCGCCACATCAGGGCGATGCCGCCGAAGTTGAGGTTCCAGCCGTAGTCTTTGGCGGCTTCGCGCATGAGCATATAGCCCTGCGCGTAGGAGATCATTTTGGAGCAATAGAGGGCGCGGCGGACGTCTTCGATGAACGAGGCGCGGTCGGCGGGAGGGGGCGCCGCGGGGCCGTTGAGCACGCGGGCGGCGGCGGTGCGCTCGTCTTTCATGGCGGAAAGGCAGCGGGCGAAGACGGCTTCGCCAATCAGGGTGACGGGAACGCCGAGATCGAGCGAGCTGATGCCGGTCCACTTGCCGGTGCCTTTCTGGCCGGCGGCATCGAGGATCTTGTCGACGATGGGGAGGCCATCGTCATCTTTCTTGGCGAAGATGTCGCGGGTGATTTCGATCAGGTAGCTGTCGAGTTCGCCTTCGTTCCAGCGGCCGAAGACGGAGTGCAGGTCAGCGGCGGAGAGATGGAGGCCGTCGCGGAGGAGTTGGTAGGCCTCGCAGATGAGCTGCATATCGCCGTACTCGATGCCGTTGTGGACCATCTTGACGAAGTGGCCCGCGCCGTTTTCGCCGACCCAATCGCAACAGGGGATGCCGTCGGCTTTGGCGGCGATGGCCTGGAAGATCGGCTTGACGTGCGGCCACGCGGCGGGATTGCCACCGGGCATGATGGAGGGGCCGTGGCGCGCGCCTTCCTCACCACCGGAGACGCCGGTGCCGATGAAGAGCAACCCTTTTTCGGCGAGGGCGGCGGTGCGGCGGGTGGTGTCGGGGAAGTGCGAGTTGCCGCCATCGATGAGGATGTCGCCGGGCTCGAGGTGGGGGACCAGGGCATCGATCATGTGGTCGACGGTGTCGCCGGCCTTGACCATGAGCATGACGCGGCGCGGCTTCTCGAGCGCGGCGACGAGTTCGGGGATGGAATGCGTACCGACGATGCGGGTGCCGCGGGCCTCGTTGGCGAGGAAGTCGTCGACCTTGGAGACGGTTCGATTGAAGACGGCCACGCGATAGCCGTGGTCGTTCATATTGAGGACCAGGTTCTGGCCCATCACCGCCAAGCCGATTAAGCCGATATCACAGAGTTCCGTTTGCATAAAGCGATCCAGGCATATTGTAGCGTCGGGCGGGGGGAGGAATCGTTTAATGGATCTGGTTGTGTGATTTAGAGGAGCTAAACAAGAAGGGGTGGACCGGGAGCCCGCGGGTGGGCGTGGCTCACTCGGCCCAGGGATTGACGATGGGGATTCCGCAGCGCTCGAAATCAGCGGTATTGCGGGTGGCCACGGCGGCGCGATGGGACCGCGCGATGGCTGCGATCATGGCGTCAAACTGCGAAATGGGGCGACCCGCGGCGTCTCGCGCGGCCGCGATTCTGGCAAAGGAACGCGCGGCGCTCTCATCGAAGGGCAGGACCCGGCCCTCAAACTGCGCGGCGAACATTTTCTCGATGGCTGCCTGCAAGCGCGACCTGCGCGTACCGGGCGGCAACGCCTCAATACCATAGAGAATCTCGGCTTGAGTGATCGCGGTGGTGAACACGCCGGAAGGTTCCTGGCACGCAAGCCAATGCAGAACCGCAGCGGAGGGGGACGGGCGGAGGGCTTCCGAAAGGACGTTGGTGTCGAGTACGATCACTTGGCGAGCTTCGGTGGGCGGCGCACCGGCTGACGGGGCGGAATCGCGAGTTCCACTCCACCCAGCGGCTCGACGTACCGGCGGATGGATTGCGCGAGATTTCTCCGAGGCGCGGATTTCGCCCCGACTCCGGCCTTCAGGATCTCGCGGGCTTCCTCTTCCATGGACCTGCCGTGACCGGCTGCGCGAATTCGCAGCATGGCCTTTACCGCGTCATCCAGGCGTCGGATCGTGATGCTCGCCATCAATCAATGATAGCACTGCAATCACAACCGCGCAGCGCGCCCGCAGGGCTGCCTGGGGCTGGTGTGTTGCGGCCAGCGCGGTGGGGGTGGCATGACGAAGTAACGAGATGCATGAGGTGACGTCACACCTCGATTTCGGCGGTCGATCCTGCCTTTACCGCAGTGGTGGCAGATCGAGGGCGGGGTTGCGGGAGAAGAAACCCCAGGGGACTAACTGGAAGCTCGCTACGTCGGTGGGCATAACCGGCCAGTCTTCGGGTCTGGGGTTGTGGGTGATGCCGAGGGTGTACCAGAGGACGACGTCGCGGTTGTCAATCGGGCGGTTGGCTGCGGTCCATTTGGGGAGGCCGTCGCCGCCGTGGCTTTGGTTGGGATAGTCGCCGGCGGCGTACCTTTCCGTCTGCTCGTAGGGAGTGACCCAGAGGTGCTGGTTGAGGAAACCGGCGCGCAGACGGACATGGGAGTCGGGCGCGACGAAGGGGATGGCATTGGCGCCGGGCACCAGGGCGTAGGCGGTGGGGTGGCCGAGCGCGTTTTTCTGAGCGGTGTTTTCGACGATCCAGCGGCGGCTGGTGGTGAGGTTCAGATTGCGCTGGGCTTCGCGCTCGGTGCGGAGCGGGGTCTCGCGCATGGTGAAGGCGTTGCGGTATGGATTGTTCGGGCCGGCGGGTGCGGGGGTGCTATTGAGCTCGACCACGCGGTTGGGCGAGGCGCCATCGACATCCATGTCCAGGCGGAAGGTGAAGAAGTGCTGGTGGTGGGGGGCGGCGATGTTCTTGTCCACCATGTGGCTGTAGGGGTCGTCGCGGCCGTCGGCCACGGCCTTGACGGCCATGATGCCGGTGAGGGCGACGCGGGATTCGAGCGTGCCGTCCTGGCGAAAGATCCAATCGAAGCCGTAATCGTAATTGCCGACGGTGGCGACGAAGGAGAGGACCAGCTCGCGGGCGCGGCGGGCATCGATGCCGTGCTTCCAGGCGTATCCGGCGTCGCGTTCATAGAGGGCAACGGCGCGCGGGATGGTGCGAGGCTGGCCGCCGGAATCGGCCATCACTGCGTTGAAGACCGAACAGTTGGTGGGGCAATCGACGCCGGGGCGCAATGGAGTGGCGGTCACGCCGAGACCGAGTTCGCCGGCATCGAAGCTGTTGCGGAAGAACCACGCGCCGCCGGGATCGCCGTAGGGGACGACCATTTCGGAAACGGAGCCGCGATAGAGGATGGGGCGGACGCGGCCGCCGTCTTCATAGCCGACAGTGTAGAGCACCATCCCCTCGCGCGGATGGAGGGCGTAGCGGAAACGCCATTTCTGCCAGCGGACTTCGCCATCCTCGATTTGAAAGCCGGGGCCATTCGGCTGGGTGATGAGGAGCGGCGCGGGCGCGGGGCGAAAGGGGCCGTTGTCGAAAGCGGCGTCTTCCCGCGGGACGGGGGCGTCGCGATCGATGTCGAGGAATTCGAGGATCTGGCCGGTGGTGAGATTCACTTCGGCGACGATGCCCTCGACGGGATGCGCGAAGAAGTTGCCCTCGTCGCCGCGGAAGTAGGTGAGGGCGCGGACGATGCGGCCCTGATCGGTTCCCTGGAGCCCGAAGTAGCCGGCGGACCACGACGCGACGGTGACGTCGTTCAGATTGGAGATGCCGCGCGCGCGCACGGCGCGGGCCCAGCGGGGATCGGCGCGCACGATGCGCTCGGCCAACTCGGAATCGTCGCCGGTGATGGCGGGCTCGGCGCCGGGAATCTGTTTCCAGGAATCCACGCGGGAGGCGGAGAGATCGGCGATGGCTTCGAAGGTATGGTCGGCGGCGCGGTCGTAGAGGATGGCGAAGGCGCGGCGGGGCGAGGGAGCGCCGCGGAGGACGGCGTCTTTGGGAGGCTCGTCGAGGGTGAGCTGGCTAAAGACGGCGCCGCGGGGGAAGCGGGGGGAGTCGCGGAACAGCTTCGCGGCGGCGCGGATTTCGCGCGCGCTGAGCGGGGCGAGAGGATTGGTTTGGGCGGCGGCGGAGGCTGCGAGTAGCAGGGCCGGCAGGAGCCAAGCCGGAAGCCGGCCCCACGAGATGTCACGCCTGCGCACGGCTAGAGCACGTCTTCGGACCAGTCTTCGAGGACCTGGCGGACTTTGGTCATGAACTGGTCAGCCAACGCGCCATCGATCAGGCGGTGATCGAAGGTCAAAGAGAGGTAGCTGATGGAGCGGATGGCGATGGCGTCGTCAATGACGACGGGAGTTTTCTCGACGGTGCCGACGCCGAGGATGGCTACTTGCGGCTGGTTGATGACGGGAGTGCCCATCATGCTGCCGAAGCTGCCGAAGTTGGTGATGGAGAAGGTGCCGCTTTGCACTTCCTCGGGCTTGAGCTGGCGGGAGCGGGCGCGGCCGGCGAGGTCGACGATGGAGCGCTGCAGGCCGAGCACGTTTTTCTCGTCGGCATTGCGGATGACGGGAACGATGAGGCCATTCTCGAGCGCCACCGCGATCCCGATGTTGATTTCGTTGTGATAGAGGATGTTGTTGCCATCGATCGAAGCATTGATGAGCGGATACTGACGCAAGGCCGAGACGGTGGCGCGGGTGATGAAGGGCAGGTAGGTGAGCGAGAAACCGTACTGCGCCTGGACGGCGGCCTTGTTGCGCTCGCGCATCCTGGCGACCTTGGTCATATCGACCTTATGAATGGTGGTGACGTGGGCCGAGGTGCGTTTGGAGAGGACCATGTGCTCGGCGATCTTGATGCGCATGGTGCTCATGGGCTCGATGCGGGTTCGGGCTTGACCGGCGGGCGGGACGGGAGTGACAGCAGCAGGGGCGCGCAGCGGAGGCGCAGCGGGAGCCACGCGGGAAGGCGGCGGCGCTTGAGCCGCGGCGGCGGGCTGCGCGGACTGCTGGGCCAGGAACGCTTCGACATCCTGCTTGGTGATGCGGCCGCCGGCGCCGGTGCCGGAGATGCGGCTGAGATCGAGATTGTGCTCGCGGGCCATTTTGCGAACCAGGGGAGAAAGCGGGCCGGCGGGCTCGGCAGCAACCGGGGCTTCGGCGACCGGGGCCGGAGCGGCGGGCGGAGGCGGCGGAGCGGCAGCAGCGGGAGGAGCGGCTGGACGCGACGCTTCGGCGGCCTTGGGTTTCGGACCCGCGCCGTTGCCGGATTCCTGGATGCGCGCGACCACGGTGTTGATCCCCACGGTCTTGCCTTCGTCGACCAGGACTTCGGAGAGAGTTCCGGCGGCCGGCGAGGGAATTTCGGTGTCGACCTTGTCGGTGGAGATTTCAAAGAGCGGCTCGTCGCGCTCGACATGTTCGCCGGGCTTCTTCAACCACTTGGTCAGCGTGCCTTCTACAATGCTTTCGCCCATTTGGGGCATTACGACATCCGTCATAAATGAGTTCTCACTTTCCTGATGCTGCGAGCACAGGAGTCTCCAGCAGCATCTCGCAATCAAAGACGCGGCCGAAATGGCCGGCCAGCGCACGCGACACCTCGGAGAGGTTCGCGGCGACGCCCAGTTGGGCCATGGAGGTGACGGGCTTGGTCAATCCACAGGGAACGATGTATTGGAAATAGGTCAGATCGGTAGCGACGTTTAAGGCAAAGCCGTGAGAGGTGACCCAGCGGCTGAGGTGCACCCCGATGGCGGCGATCTTGCGGCCGTCGACCCAGACGCCGGTGAGCTTGGGAATGCGACCGGCCTCGATTGCAAAATCGGCCAAGGTGTCGATGATCACCTGCTCGAGGGCGCGCACGTAGGCGCCGACATCGCGCTTCCAGTCGCGGAGATCCAGAATAGGATAGCCGACCAACTGGCCGGGACCATGGTAGGTGACGTCGCCGCCGCGGTCGGTGGGGTGGAACGAGATGCCGGCGCGGGCCAGCACGTCGTCCCCGGCGAGCACGTGTTCCAGGCTGCCGTTGCGGCCGAGGGTGATGACGTGCGGGTGTTCGAGGAGCAGCAACTGGTCGCCGATCCGGCCCTGCTTGCGCTGGGCGACGAGCTCCTGTTGCAGCAGGAACGCGGCTCCGTAATCGATGCGCCCGAGTTCGCGCAGTTGGCAGCTACGCATTGATGGATAGACCATTGACGGCGTTGAAGGCTTCGCCCACGGCCTCATAGAGAGTGGGGTGGGCGTGGATGGTCGCGACCATCGTGTCCACGGTGGCTTCGGCGTTCATGGCGGTAACGGCTTCGGCGATGAGCTCGAAGGCCTCGGGGCCGATGATATGGACGCCGAGGATCTCGCCGTATTTTTCATCCGCGACGACTTTGATAAAGCCTTCGTGCTTACCGAGGATGGTGGCGCGGCTATTGCCGGCGAAGGGGAAGCGGCCGATCTTGACCTGGCGGCCCTGGGCGCGCGCCTGAGCCTCGGTGAGGCCGACGCTGCCGATGCCCGGCTCGGTATAGGTGCAGCCGGGGATGCGGTTCTTGTCGATGGGGGTGGCGGGCTTACCGGCCATGTGGGCGACCGCGATCATGCCCTCCATGGTGGCTACGTGCGCTAATTGGGGAGTGCCCGCGACGACATCGCCGATGGCGTAGACGCCGGGCTCGCCGGTCTGCTGGTAGGGACCGACCTTGATGAAACCGCGGTCGAGCTCGACCTTGGTGTTTTCCAGGCCGATGGCCTCGGTGTTGGGCTTGCGGCCGACGGCCACCAGCAGCTTTTCGGCTTCGAGCTGCTCCTGCTTGCCGTCCTTGGTGGTGAGGGTGAGGCGAACGCACTTGCCGACCTTTTGGATATTTTCGGCGCGCGCGCCGGTCTCGACGCGAATTTTCTGTTTGCGGAAAGCGCGCTCGAGCTCTTTGGAGATGTCTTCGTCTTCCACGGGGACGGCGCGGGGGAGCATTTCGATGACCGTGACTTCGGTGCCGAAGCGGCGGAAGATGGAGGCAAACTCGACCCCGACTGCGCCGGCGCCGATGACGATCAGGCTTTTGGGCACTTCGGTAAGGTTGAGGATTTCGATATTGGTGAGGATGGTCTCGGGATCGGCCTGCAGGCCGGGGAGCATGCGGGCTTCGGAGCCGGTGGCCACGATGATGTTCTTGGCTTCAAGGGTCTGGACGCCCGTATCGGACTTGACTTCGACCTTGCCGCCGCCCTTGAGGGTGGCGTAGCCGGCGAGGCGCTCGACTTTGGCGCGCTTGAGGAGAAACCCGACGCCGTTGGAGTGCTTATTGACGATGCCGTCTTTGCGGGCCTTGACCTTGAGGTATTCGAGACGCGGGTTGTCGCAGGCGATTCCTTCCTGATCGGCGTGGACGAAACGCTCCCAGACGTCGGCGGTCTGGAGCAGGGCCTTGGTGGGGATGCAGCCGACCAGGAGGCAGGTTCCGCCCAGTTTGGCCTGTTTTTCGACGAGCGCGGTCTTGAGGCCGTATTGGCCGGCACGAATGGCTGCGGAGTAGCCGCCGGGGCCACTCCCAATGACAATGAGATCGTAGGGCACTTTTTCCATTCTACCTAGTGTCACCGCCATCACAGGCGGTGCGTCTACCATAGAGGTATGAAGCGGGTCCTGATTCTTCTGATGCTGGCGGCGACGCCGGGATTCGGGCAGGCGGCGGGGAGCGCGCCGAAGGCCGCCAACCGCGCGAAACGCGCTCCCGCGGCCAAGAAAGCGGACGCGGCGGCCCCCACGAAGTGGCCTATTGTGACGCTGCTGGTGGAAGGGAACCACAATTACACCGCCGACCAGGTGCTGGCGGTGGCGGGGCTGAAGATCGGGCAGATGGCGGGCAAGGAAGAATTTGAGGCGGCCCGGGACCGGCTGGTGGCGAGCGCCGCGTTTGAAACGGTGGGATACAAGTTCGCGCCGGGACCGGACAAAGACGGATACGTGGCCACGTTCCAGGTGACCGAGGTGGAGCCGGCCTATCCGGTGCGGTTTGAGGCGCTGGGCGTGCCGGCGGCGGAACTCGAAGGCATGCTGAAGGCGAAAGACCCGCTGTTCTCGAAAGCGAAGCTGCCGGCCACTAAGACGGTGCTGGACCGCTACGTGGGGTGGATCCACGACTACCTGAGCGCGAAGGGCAATTCGGAGAAACTGATCGCGCGCCTGAATCCGGTGGGGACGGGGCAATTCGAGATCCTGTTCCGGCCGGCGCGGAATTATCCTTCGGTGGCCGAGGTGACGTTCGACGGCAACAAGGGCGTGACGCAGAACGAATTGCGGGACGCGATTGGCGGGGTGGCGGTCGGCCAGCCGTACACGGAAGACCGGTTTCGCGAACTGCTCAACACGGGGGTGCGCCCGGCGTATGAAGCGCACGGGTACCTGCGAGTGAAGTTCCCGCAGATCCGGACCGAGCCGGTGAAGGATGTGGACGGGCTGAAGGTGTTCGTCACGGTAGAGGAAGGCGCGAGCTACCAACTGGCGAAGGTAGCGATTGCGGGGCCGAGCCCGGTGCGGGCGGACGCGCTGATCAAGGCCGGGGCGATCAAAACCGGGGAGACGGCCAATTTCGACCTGGTGAATGCGGGGCTGGAGAAGATGCGGAAGGCGGTGGAACGCGCTGGCTTCCTGGATGCGAAGGTGACGGCGGAGCGCGCGCTGGACGACGCCAAGAAGACGGTGGACGTGGGGGTACACATCGAACCCGGGCCCCGGTTCACGATGGGGAAGCTGACCATCGCTGGATTGGACTTGAACGGCGAGTTTGAGATGAAGCGCATCTGGGCGCTCAAGGAAGGCCAACCCTTCAATCCGGAATACCCGCAGGGTTTCCTGAACAACGTGCGCGAGCAAGGGTTGTTCGACAACCTGGGCGCGACCAAGGCTGAGGTGAAGCGGAACGAGCAGGAGCATACCGCGGATGTAACGCTGGCGTTCGGAGGGCAGGCGCCGGCGAAAAAGAGCGGGCCGGGGAGGTTCGGGGAGCAGGGGCCTCCGCGCTGAAGCATTCGCGACCTACAACCCTTCGGTTAACAGCGACTCCGGTGGGTTGGTCTTAGGTGCTTTGCCTTCATCAAGAACTCAGCGCGGAATTGGCGCAGTGTAGTGGAAACTGTAGTGACAACCTGAGAAGTTTCGCCGAATCGCCGATTTCCGAGGGGCTTGCCGATTTAAGCTTGCGCCTTAAGGTCGCGTACCCGCTGTTCGAAATCAAAGTCCACTCGGCGCTGTTCCGTTCCCCGTACGCACTCCACCAGCACCTTCAGCGGTTGGGCGATCACCCATTGCACCACGTCCATGCCGGTATTGAGGCCCCCGCGCTGCTGATATCTGGCGGCGAGACGGGTAGCGTCGGCGCGCTCAAACTGAAATGATACAAGCCGTAGAGCATCGAAGGTCGGCACCCCGGCGTCCGCTAGATAGGCAAGCAACCGAAGTTGCCCATCATAGCTGAAACCTCTTCGTTTGGCTTCGGCTTCGAGAAGTCTGTCGGCGGCATACAACCCCCAAGGAAGCAAGAACTGAACGCGGGAGTATACAACGGAAATTAGATCCTCGATTCGATCCGTTTGCCAGTAGCCCTCTTTGTGGCCCCAAATTGACCGAAACGGCACCCCGCTAATCCACAGGACGATCACTTCGCTCAGGAAACCGCCAAGCTTAGGCCCTTCCAGCTCAGCCATAAGCTTTGCGACGGGACCAACGACATACTTCGCTTGATTCAGGTTGACGTTGCCACCATACATCACCTGCCTCATCGCCTCGATTTGCCAATTCTCCAGAGAACGCACCCACTCGCGAAGGTCCGTTAAGGTTTCGATTGACAGTCCGAGTTCAGCGATCAGTTCGGGTGGTGGCGCTTCAGGCGTCGTCAGGAACTCCAGGACCACAGTATCTTGAATCTCGAACAGACTCCGAGCCAAACCCTGCTGCTTGGCGTCCAGGCACCTCGCAGCGAATGTGCCCTCATATATTTCCTCAGGCGATTGTGCAAATTGCGAGGCTCTAGCGTGAAGCAGGCTGACTCGAAGGAGGTTTATCGCGCCTTGTACTCTCTTGGAAGCACGCGCCGAAAGCTTAACCTCTTTGAGTTCGTCAATCGTAAGTTCATTCTTGTCTATGGCAGCTTCTATCTCAGTGATACTGTCGGCTAGTGCACTCCTCACCGGGCTAATAGATGACAAGCGAGAATCTGTATAGTTACCGAGGACATAGTTAATCTTATCTAGCAGGCTGCTGAAAAGCGACCTCTCGTAAGTCAGTCGGCCGCTTTCTAGTGGTTCTATGTCCCGGCGCAAGTCGCGCCGCCAACGGCCGACGCGCGGTTCACTGGCAGCGAACGCGGCGGTGGGGGTTCGGGCC
>JAIQFS010000063.1 GCA_020073145.1 Terriglobia bacterium | reverse complement strand
GATCCTCCGGCACCCGCTCCTCCAGTGATCCGTAGCTGAACAGTTCGTCTTGTTGGATGTCTTCGCCGCGCATGCAGATAGGACGTCCGCAACATCCTTCAGGTCACTTGTTTCGGAGAGAATTTCAGCAGCCTGCTAACACCGCCACCCCCTCCAGAAACTCCCGGTAATTCCGCGGCGGCTCCCCTTTGAAGTGCTGCTTCAACCCTAGTTTCGCGCTCCAGTCCATGCGCCGCGCCGTCGCCTCTGCCATGATGGGCTCGATCCCGATCGATTCCAGCGTCTCGGCCACTTCCTCCATCTCCCGCGCGCGCCGCTCGCCGTGCTCCACCACCCGGCCGATCATGTAATCGGCCATGGCCTTCCAGTCGATGCCCGGGTAACTCTCGGTCAATGACGCGAACACGGCTTGTTCGGCGCCATAGCGCCCCGCACCCAGCACGCATTCGGTGATGAGGGCCTCCATGCCTTTGACCATGATGCTGCGGAACATCTTGGTGGCGGCCGCGGTACCCACGTCACCTGGGATCACGTCGATGCGCATCCCGTGCGGCTTCATCCGGGCGGCGAACTCCGCGGCCGCCGGGCCGCCCGCCAGGATCGGCACTTTCTGTCCATACGGCGGCACCGGAGCCATCATCGCGATTTCGACGAAGCGCGCGCCGGCGGCTGCGATAGTCCGCGCGATTGCCTGCTTGACCGCGGGCGAAACCGAGTTCAGATCGGCATAGAGATGGCGCGCGCTCAGATGCGGCGCATTCTGCCCCGCGGCCACCGTCGCCTGATCCGAAGTCACGGTCGACAGAATCCAGTCCGCCGCCCGCGCCAGTTCGGCATTGGATTCCACCAGCCGCGTCTCGGTCTCCTGGGCCCGCCGCTGGATTTTCGCCCCGCGCTCCGGTGTGTGGGTATGGATGTCGTAAGCCACGAATTCCCGCAGGCCGGCTTCTCGCAACCCCCGGGACAAGTGATAGGCCGCTTCTCCGAAACCCACAAACCCGATCGTTGTGCCTTCGCCCATACTCCCTACTCTGCCCGAAACGGGCCAGCTTGGGCAAGCGCGCCTCGGCTTCGCATAAGATGAGGCATGAGTAACGTGGATGCCATCCTTGCCGCGCGCAGAGCGGTGCGTACGATCAGGTAGCTCGGCTTCTGGCCGACGACCCCTTGCTGGCCACGGCTTCGAGCATGCTCGGCTCACAGCCGGTACACGCCGCCTGGTTCGGGGGCCATCGGAAGATCGTTGAGTTGCTCCTCACCTCGCGGCGCGCGGTTGGATGCCTATCTCGCTGAGAGTTAGGAATACTGCACTGTGTGGAAGATGCTCTGGTCGCCGATCCCGAGTTCTCCCGGCCTTCAGTCCCGCGGGAAGCACGGCGCTGCATCGCGCCTGCGATTGGGGCCAGACCGGCTACTCCTCGACCGCGGTGCCGCGATCTCGCGCTCTCCCAAGGGCAGACGGCTGCCGCCGGTCTGCTCGCGGCGGTTTAGTGGATTTTCGACCCGCGACGCGACCGCGCCTCGCGCGTGCACAAAACGGGAGCCTGATGCCACTGTCAAAATCACCGCGCGTGCTTGCTAGTTCGTGCAGCCGTAACCGGTGAGGTAATTACACGGCACGATCGGCGTGACCGTGCTGAGCGACGTGCCCGGCAGGTTCGCTCGCAGGCCCAACACGTTCAGGTACCCCGCAGTGTTGGATGGGTCGGTGGTCGATCCCGTGATCACGACCAGGCCCTGCTGTCCGGCGAGTTGCGGGAATTTGTCAGTCAGTAGGAATGAAGTATGCCCGTTCCCCGGCAACTGAACGCTGCTGTCGGTAAACAGGACATTCCCGCTGAGATCGTAGAACTTCAGGTTCACCGTCATCGTCGTGTTTTGGTCGGCATTGGCAAGTGCCATCCCCACCACGGCGGTGGTGTGGTCAAAGGGCAGGGCGAATATGGAATCGAAACCGGTGTCGAGGGCTACCGAAGCATCCGACACGGGGTTGCCCGGCAAAACCAGACTGAAGACCGCCGTTCCGGCAATGGTGTTGTGATAATATCCCTGCGCATCGGTGGTCACCGGAGTCGTCAGCAAGGCCCAGCCTTCCACGGTGGTCGCGCCGCCGCCATTGGTCTTGATGATGACCGAGGCGCCGGAATTCAAGGTGCCGGTAAGTTGCGTGGCCGGCGGACCGGCCGTCGTACTGACGGTCAAGGGGTTACCATCGTTCCCGAAAAACTTCAGGGTGTAGGGTGCCTGTAAATTATCCATGTTAACTAAGGTGATGGTGGTCGACGAACCTCCTCCGTCCACCACTTGAGCCAACACGCCGCCCCCGGGATAGACAACATCCGACGCCTGGACTCGCTGCGAAAGCAGCAGCGCGGCGCCTATAGCCAACGTTAGTAAGATCTTCCGTGACATATTCCGCCTCAATACTTCTATCGACGCCAGTTCGAGTGAAAAGGTTGCTTAGCCACGCTGATTTCGTGCGCTCTTACACCCGCGAGTGAACGGAACTTACCCCAGGATCCGCGGAATTACTTGGATACGGCCTGTTGTTGTTCTTTCTTGAGACGCCGGCCTTCGGCCTGTACCACCACCAGGCACATCAGGAGGCCGAGCGGGTGGGCGCCGACTTCCACCAGCGGATGATCCTTGAGCGACCGGAAGACGTCGATGCTTTCGTCGGCCAGGGTGTCGATGCGGGCCATTTCTTCGGGCTTCAAACCGTAGTTCTTGGCCACGGCCTTGGGGTCTTTCAACAGCGCGAGGCGCAGAGGCTGTTCATGGCGCAGGTCGTAGATCAGCTTGTTGAGCGGGTAGGACGCCGGATCCGGATGTTTGTAGAACTGGTAGCCGCCCTTGTTCTCGAAATCCCATTGGGGGGCGGGCGCGGCGCCGGCGGCGGCCGCGCTGCGGCCTGGAATGAAGCGCATGACGGCGTGCCCGTGATGCCAGGTGGGCTGGTACGTGATCAGCTCGCCGGGCTGCTTGCCGATCATTCCGAACATGATCAGCCAGGGCAGCATCTCGGTGTTGCCGACTTCGTCCAGTTGTTCCACCGTGCAATTCAGCAGCACGTCATGATTGCCGCGCTCCATGTGCTGGATGGCCCAGTAGTCGAAGTCGAAGGCCGGCTGCGAATATTTCCAGGTGCCGGGATAGTGGGACATGCCGCCCGAGGCGATGATCGCCACCTTCTCCGGGCGTGATTGGATGGTCTTCAGAATCGCCTTGCCGAGCTGCTCGCAGCGGCGCGGCGTGGGGAGCGGCGGCAGGTAGGTGTTGACGAAGATCGGGACCACCGGAATCTTGCGCTTGCCGAGCACCCACTCGAACACGGCGGCGAACGAATGGCCGAGTTCGGCGTCCTGCGAGTACGCCATGTCGAAGCCGTTGTGCACCAGCTCGTCCAGCATCTGCTCGGCGAACGGCAGATGGGTTGGGATGTCGTAGTCGCGGCCGGCGAACTTCGCGATGGTGCTCTTGCCGGCGATCACGGCGAAGGTCGGCACCGAGGAAAGAAAAAAGGTCTCCAGGTGATCGCTGCCGACGATGATGGCGAGATCCGGCTTCGTCTCGTCCAGGACCTTGCCCAGCTCTCCCATGGCGGCGATATCGGCATCCAGCTGTGCCGGATCCTCGCTCGGTGGACGGGTGAATAATTGCGGCGCATGCACCGTGGCCATTGCTGCTACGATTTGTCCCATGTTTCGTTACCTCCGTGCGCTCTTGCTCTCGGCTTCGCCCGCGTCGTCCACGAACTCGACGCCCAGTTCGGCCAACTTGGCCCGCAGACCGTAAAAATCCAGCCCCAGTTCGCCGCTGCGCAGCCGTTGGCGGGTCTTCTCTTCTTTTGCCAGGCGCTGCTCGCTGGCCTGCGCCACTTGCGCGGCCCTTTCGCGCGGCACAACCACCACACCATCGGCGTCCGCGACGATCACATCGCCTGGATTGATGATAGCGCCGGCGCATACCACCGGGATGTTCACATCGCCTGCGGTGTTCTTTACCGTACCTTGCGCCGAAATAGCTTTCGCAAACACTGGAAAATTCATGCCGGTTAATTCGGCCGTGTCGCGCACTCCCGCGTCGATAATCAGCCCCGCGATCCCGTGTGCCTGGCAGGAGACCCCCAGCAGTTCTCCGAACATGCCGTCCGTCGATTCCGACGTGGTCACCACCACCAGCACGTCACCCGGCTGGCAGACTTCGATCGAGGCGTGGATCATCAGGTTGTCTCCAGGCTGCGACGAAACCGTCACCGCCGGACCCGCGATCCGCACCGTGGGGTAAATCGGCCGCAGATAGGGCCGCAACAACCCCGTGCGCCCTTGCGCCTCGTGGACCGTGGCCGTGCCGGCATTCCCTAGAATCTTGACGACTCCGGCATCCGGCCGCGCAATTCGGCGAACAATTTTGTGGCTCATGTGTGCAGTTTACTCGACCAGCGCCGCGGAGTTCGTCACCGCCATGCGCCGGATGTCATTGACGATGAACCCGCCGTCCAGCAGCGTCTGCGCGAACATCGCGAAGCCTTCCGCCACCGGAGGGTTGATGGTCTGGCCCAGATCCGTCGACAGCAGGCAGCGCTCCGGGCCTACTGCACGGATGCTCTCCATGACCGTCGTCCACGGCGCTTTGCCGGTGTGCATGGTGGTGAAGCAGTGCTCGATCATGGCGCCCATGTCGGCCAGTTGCACTTGTTCTTCCGCCGTGAGGTTTTGCGATGGAAACTCCGCGTGGGTCACCAGCACCTTGCGCACTTTCAGCTCGCGCGCGGACTTGACCAGAGCGAAGATTTCCTTGCGGCCCAAATGCCCGGTGGCCAGAATCATGTCGTGCTTGGCGATCAATTCGATGCAGGAACGCGTGGCCTGCGTGAGCTGGCCCTTCTCGTCCAGCACCGTCATGCGCGGCGGCGAGATGCCCATCGCCGAGATTTCCCTCTGGATCTCCGCCCAGAATGGCAGCTTTTTATTGCCGCCCGTGGGCAGGCCCGCGGTTTCGTTCTCCGCGTCCACCGTCGGGAACCACACGATCTTAGCGCCGGAACGGCCGGCAATGTCCACCGCCACCGGACCTTGGCCCGCTCGGCCGTCGACATGTAGTGCGATTTGAGCACGAACCCCTTCAGCCCGTGCCCCAGGAATTCCTTGGCCAGCCCGAGATCGTCGATGCGCCGGGCGATGATGTCGGGAGCGACATGCACCTGCAGGTCGTAGGCTCCGCGGATGGCGTCCCACGCCGCAGCGGACACCTGGGTGGAAGTAGCAATGGATGTCGGAGTGGTCATTCGGTGAGAAAGGCTAAGTATATTAGGTTTCAACGCGTCACGTCAACTTGAGCGGAGCATGGCCCGGCCGCCTGGGCCAGTCCTCGAAATAGTTCCGATAGGTTATTCCCGTCCCGGGCACTAAGACCTTTGGGTAATCTTCCTGGAATTGATGGACGGGGCTAAGGGTTTTCCGGCGCAAAGAAAAACCCTGCTCCAGCCGTAAGGTACCTATAGGGGACGACGGGTCCCACGCAAACCGACGGTCTCGCCGCCGGGCGGGACGGGTCCTTGCCTATGAGAATCGATCGGGGCGCTCCCGGAGGTCAGGTCCTGTGAGTGCAGCTGTTTCCACCCTCAATCTGGTGTTCCGCGCGGATTCTCATATCTGCGCACTGCCTCTTACGAAGGTATCGGAGGTCCTGCGGCCTCTGCCGGTGAAAGCGCTGGCTGGCGTCCCCGCGGGGGTGCGCGGGCTATCCATGATCCGCGGAGCGCCGGTTGCCGTAGTCGATCTGGCGGCGCTGCTCGGGGGCGGCTCTGGCACGGGGACCCGGTTGGTCATGGTGCGCGCCGGAGAGCGCCAAATCGCTCTGTCGGTGGATGCCGTGCCGGGCATTCGCGCCTTCAATCCCTCGGTGTGGAATGAGCTTCCGATCGGCCTGGCCACAGTAAAGAGGATTGTCCAGAAGCATGGCGGCCGGGTCTGGGCGAACGCCGAAGTCGGACGCGGCGCTGTCTTCTATCTCACGCTCTGTTGAATTCGAACCGGCAGCGCCGCTTCTGAAAAAGTGGTGGGCGGGTGTGCCGGCGTTCCGATTTGTGCCGGATTCACCGGACGTTGCGCGTTACGCCGGCGATGGAATCGAATCTAACGGACTACGTTTGGGATCTGGCGGAACTGCCAGGGTCGCCGGAGGGAGTCACGCCGGGCCCGGCCTTTTGCGCCTGGAGCGGGCGAAAGAATCCAGGGCTTACCCGGAGTCTCACGGCGGATGAAACGAAGAACCAGCGCGATTCCACCGCCTACGACGAGCGCCGCCAGCAAGAAATACCGGAACCTGGGGATGCCGATGAGGAAGATCAGCATGCCGCCGAAGGCGAACATTGCCCCTGCGATGCCTGCACTGCCGGGTATCTTCGAAACGTTGATCTGTGGATTCGGGGCGCCTTCACTCATGCTGCCCCTCCTGGCCTCAGGCTACCAAAGCTTGATGCTCCGATCAACTCAGCGCAGACAAAAGCGCAAGGCCTGCGTTCGGCGGGCGATCAGTCCGCCGCCGCTTGTAGCCGCACTCCGCACATTTCCGCAAAACGTTCTTCCGTAGCCTTCACCCGGCCTGCTACCAGCCGCAGCGTCCGCAGCAGAAGCTCCGTCCCCAGTTGGCCGTCCGATCGGCACAATTGTTTCAATTCGCGGCCTTGCAGACGCAAGGCGTGTACACTCTCCCGTGCCCGCACCTGGAAAAACGTGTCTTGATGGTCCAGCAGCGCCGACCAGCCGAACGCCTGGCTGGCGCCCAGGGCCTGCACGCACACCGTGAACTGCGACGTGCGCAGCTCGACAGCCACGCTGCCGGAAAGCAGCAGATACAGGTACTCGGAAAGCTGCCCTTCTTCCAAAATCAGCGCGTCCTCGGCGAACTGGACCTCCGTGGCGAGCGCCGCTACCCGGGCCACCTGCTCGTCAGTGAGGCCTTGGGTGAAACCATGCCTGCTAACCAACGATTCTAGCGTCATTTGCCCCATCCCCCGTGAGAATCGCGCCATTTCCGCCCTAAGTTATTGAAACTAAAATCTGCCGGTTACGGGTTGCAATTGCAGGGCCAAGCTGCCACCAGGCAGCCGGGTGGTTATTCACAGCCCCGCCCCGGTTTGCCGGAGCTGTGCCCCAACGCACTACACTGAAACGTATGACCCTCTCGGTTCTCATGGCGCTTTACAACGAGGAGGAGTTCATCGGCACGATCCTCGAACGCGTCCTGAATGCACCGTTGCCGGAAGGCCTGGATCGGGAAGTGATCGTCGTCGACGATGCCTCCACCGACGGCTCGGCCCAAGTGGTCGAAGAAGTGGCCCGCCGGCATCCGGGCGTGATTCGTCTCATTCGTCACTCCCACAATCGCGGCAAAGGCGCCGCCATTCGCACAGCGATCCACGAAGCTCGCGGCGAGCTGTCCATCATCCAGGACGCGGATCTGGAGTATGATCCCCGCGAATACCCCAAGCTACTGAGGCTGCTGGTCGACGGCACCGCCGATGCCGTATTCGGCTCGCGCTTCATGATGAGCGGCGAGCGCCGCGTGCTGTATTACTGGCATTCTCTGGCCAACCACTTTCTCACCACGGCCTGCAACATTGCCGCGGACCTCAACTTGACCGATATGGAGACCTGCTACAAAGCGTTCCGCACGTCTCTGGTGCAGAGCATTCCCATCCGTAGCGACCGCTTCGGCATCGAACCGGAGCTCACGATCAAACTGGCCAAGCGCCAGGCCCGTATCTATGAAACGCCCATCAGCTACCACGGTCGCACTTATGAAGAGGGCAAGAAGATCGGATTCTGGGATGCCGTGCAGGCCTTGGCCGTCATCCTGCGTTATTGGGCCAGCCGCGATCTTTACACCGACTACGGCCAGTCGATCCTCGACGAATTTGCCGCGACCCCCAAATTCAACCGCTGGATGGCCGATACCATTCGCCCTTTCGTCGGAGAACGCGTGTTGGAAATCGGAGCCGGCATGGGAAACCTGACGCGCCAACTCGTGCCCGGGCGGACGGCCTATGCCGCTACCGACGTCGACCTGGAGCACCTCGCCCGCTTGAGATCCCGGACTCAACATCGCACCAACCTCACTACCCACCTCTGTGACGCCGCCCGCCCCGGGGATTTCAGCCCCTTCGCCGGTCAGATGGACACCGTCATCTGCCTCAACGTCCTCGAACACATTCCCGATGACGCGCTTGCCCTCCGCAACATTCACTCCGCTCTGATGCCCGGAGGCCGTGCCATTATTCTGGTGCCCCAGGATCAAAAGATCTTCGGCAAGATGGACGAAGTCTTGGGTCATTGCCGCAGGTACTCCAAGCAGCAGTTGCAGTCGCGAATCGAGGAGGCCGGCTTCCACCTCGAGCGCATGCTCGACTTCAATCGCATTTCGCGCCCCGGATGGTACCTCAGCGGCAAGCTCCTGCAACGGCCCACGCCGGGCCGACGCCGTTTGCACCTGTTCGATCAGTTGGTCTGGCTCTGGCGCCGCATCGACCACCGGTTTCCCTGGCCCTCTGTCTCGATCATCGCCGTCTGCGTGAAGCCCTAACCTTCCCTCGGGTACTGGGACTTGGCCTTCCGGCCGATAAGACCACGGAAGCAAACTGCAGGCTTCCCGACGCCGATACGGGGTGGTTGCCGCGCCCGAAAGCGTTTTGGCACACAAATTGCAAAGAATTGGTCTCGTGCGAGACGTTGCCAGGGCGATTGCGGGGCCGAAAGATAGCCCGAACGAGGGGGCCGAAGACGTGAAACTTTTGCCGCGATTCGTCGTCTATACTGATGCGGATCGACACGCTAAAGATAACAAATATAACGAAGAAAGCGGCGATGGAAGGGAGCTAGACCGATGAACCGGACTGAGTTGAACAAATACAAGGCGATGCTGGAAGCCAAGCAGGAGGAGCTGTCGGAGGGACTGCGCAACCGTGAGGACATCGCCATTGAAAAGACGCCTGATGCCATCGATGAGGTGCAACTTGCCGGTGAGCGTGAACTGGCGATTCGCAATCTGGACCGGGAGTCCAGCTTGCTTCGCAGTGTGCGCGCCGCTTTAGGCCGTGTTGCCGATGGCAGCTACGGCACTTGTCTTCATTGCGATGAGGACATTAAGCCCAAACGCCTCGATGCGGTGCCCTGGACCAAATACTGCATCAAGTGCCAAGAAGCGGCTGACCGTCACGAGTTCGAGTCCGATGGCAGCGAATCGTTCGATGAACTGATGGCCGCGTAGAATTTGGGACACTGTGGGGCGCGGAAGCAATTCCGCGCCCTTCGTGTTTCTCGGTGTGTGAAATTTCGCCACATCACCCACCGCCAACGAGGGGATGATTGGGGCTCTTCACCCGGATGCACGCCGTTCCATCCGAAGTCGCGTCCGGTTCCTGCCGTCCCAAATTGGCGTTGGGTACCATAAAGACCAATGGAATTCGTGCGGCGAGCCCAGGGCGTACCCAAGCGCCTGGGTGTCCTGCCTGGAACTTTCAACCCCATTACCATCGCTCACCTGGCTTTGGCGCACGCGGCCCAAGGCTGCTGTGACGAGGTGGTGTTCGTTTTGCCTCGGACCCTGCCTCACAAAGAATACTCCGGGGCCTCGTTCGCGGAGCGCCTCGAACTGCTGGAGGCTGCCCTGGGAAATGTCAACCGCGTTTCCGTGGCCGTCGCCGATGCCGGTCTCTTCGTCGAAATCGCCGCTGAGTGCCGCCAGGCCTACGGGCCGGATGTGAGGCTGGCCTTCTTGTGCGGCCGGGACGCCGCCGAGCGGATCGCCGCCTGGGATTACGGAAGTCGCGGCCGATTTTCCTCTATGCTCGGTCTCTTCGACATCCTGGTTGCGGATCGCGATGGAGAGTACACGCCGCCCCGCGAATCCTCGCCAGCCATCCAAAAGTTGGAACTCGTCGGCGCATTTGACCACGTCTCCGCCTCCCAAGTGCGCGAACGGTTGACTCAGGGAGATCCCTGGGAGCATCTCGTCCCGTCGGCTGTCCGGGAGCGCGTACGCCAGATCTACGGCCGCTCGCGGCCTAGGGACTGACCAGCGGAAACGTCACGATGTTGCTGATATAGATGTCCTGCGCGATGTAGACGTTGGTCAAGAAATCGGTCGGCATCTGGCTGTTGAGCTGTAACAGAACCTCGAAGACCCCCACGGTACCAGGCTTGAGGCTGGCCGACAAGATGTTGGCCGTCTTGCCGCCGGCCAGCGACGACACAAAATTGGTTGGTTCGGTGATGGGCCCGCCGTCCGCATACTTGGTGCCCGTAATGATGAGGCCCTGGTTGCTCTCGCTCTGCACCGGCAATCCGAGTCCCGTAGCGTAGACCAGTAGAAGCTCGCCGGGAATCGCCGGGTTGCTGTTCGTCACCGGGCTGTACGCGATGTTGGCGCAGCACAACCCGTTGGTCTCCGGCGTCAGGATCAGAGTCGCGCCGGTGCTGGTGGCCCCGGTGGTGCTGCTGCTGTAGGCCAAACCGTTGGCGTCCGGTCCGGACAGTCGGGCCTGAATCATGATGTTGCGCGCGAACGCGATGCCGGCTTTGGCCGACACCTTGGGATCCAGATTCAGCAACAACACCAGCGCATCGCGGACCGAATTGAGCGTATCTCCGGACTGCACGGTATAGGAATAGGACCGGTCTTCGATGTTGATCGTCGCGACATCGCCCGCCTGGATCGAACCGTCCACCAGGATCACGCCGGTCGGGTGGCTGGTTCCGTGCAGGATCGCGCCGGGCGGCGGAGTGGCCAGCGCTCCCGGCTGCGGAAAGATGCCTGGGTTCTGCGTCACGATGGTGGCCGCCACCGGGGTGGTAAACGCGACGCTGCCGTCGCTCCGTACCGAGCGCACGTACGCGCTGATGCTGGTGGTGTCCGACACCTCCCACGGAATCTGGGCGTTGATTTGAGACGGCGAGACCATGAGCAGTGGCGCCCGGATCCCGTTGAAGTAGACCTCCGTCCCGCCCAGCGTCGTGGGGAGTTGGTTCTGGGTCATGTCGGCGCTGACCGTACCGTTGAACGACAGGTTGCTGCCGAGGACCGACACCACCGTGCCTGCCGCCACTTTGGCCGCGTCGCCTCCGCCGGTCAGGCTCCCGCTTGCCGCGCTGGCGATAATCGTGGCGTTGGTGGAAACCGACGTCACGTACGAGATATTGTTTCCGGCATCGCCCGCCTGCCGGGCCGCCAGCAGAACGGTCTGGGTCGCATGATTCGGAGCCGCCACCACGTTCGGATCTCCCGTGCCGGCGTTGATTGCCGCGACTAATCCGTCGACCACCGTGTTGAACGTGTCGGTGGAAAGGATCTTGTAGGTGTAGTCTTTGCCGATCGTCGATCCGCTGGTCGACGCGTTCGGGGCCGCCGGACTGATGCAGCCGCTGGTGTTGGCATTGGCAGCGGGCGGGGTGCAGATCGTGATGGTGACCGAATCGTTCGCCGTCAACGTGCCCGCCAGAGCCACGTTGCCCAAGGCGTAAATATTCAGGCTCGCCGCGTTGCGAACCCCGGCGTAGGGGATGGAGTTCTCGCCCGCCGTGTAGACCGTGATGCGCCGGTTGTAGGAGTCTCCTACGTACAGATTGGTTCCGTCCCATGCCAGCGACATCGGTGTGCGGAGCGAGTCTGCCGCGTCGGAAGCCTGGTTGACGTCGCCCCCGATCTGCCCCAGAATCGTGTCGGCCGCCTGGCCGTTTGCCGTCGGAATTTGCTTGAAGATCAGCACGCGATCGTTGCCTCCGTCGGCCAGGAACAGTCGCTGCCCGTCCGACAGCGCATATCGCGGGAAACTGAGCGTGGAGTTGCAGGTCGGCGGATAGATCGGATTCCCGACGAGGTCCGTGCCGCTTGACGTGGGGCACAGTACCGGTGTCTCCTTATGCGTGGTGTCGCTCGCACTCGTGGCCGGAAACCCCGAGAACGAATTGTTGGCAATCGAACTCGTCAGATCCGGCTGCCCCAGCACCAAGTCCGCCGGCACGGCGTTGGCAGTGGGAATGCTCTTCCAGATCAATACCCGGTTGTATCCCAGATCGGCCACGAACAGGCGAACCCCGTCGGAGGTCACCGAAACCGGATTCAGCATATTGGATGCCGTCGCGCTCGTGTTCTGTTTCGTCAGGTCCGGCTCCGCGAACGTCGTGAAATTGGGTTGTCCGAGCACCAGATCCGCCGCCGCCCCGTTGGAGGTGGGCAGCTGGTTGTAGATCAGAATGCGATTGTTCTGCGTATCGGCGACGTACAGTTTCCCGCTCTGAATCCAGACCCCTTGCGGCCCGCGCATGGACTTGGCGTTGGGAGTGTCGCCCGGCACCGCCTGACTCTGAAAATCAGGCTGCCCCACCACCACATCGGCCGGCTGATTGTTGATCGTCGGAATGCTGTTCCAGATCAGTACCCGATTGTGGTTGGTGTCCGCCACCACGAGGTGCACCCCGTCCGAAGCCACCGCCGTCGGCAGGCGCAGACTGCTCGGCGTGGCGGGGACCTGTTCCGTGACCGTCGTGAAATCCGGTTGGCCCAGCACCAGCGACGCTTGCCCCAGGCAGACCGGACATTTCCGGTTGTTTGCCAATTCCGCGGTGGGCGCGGGCAGTTGGCTCGACAGATTCTTGAACAGCAGCACTCGATGATTGATCGGCGCGGCCCCCACCCGATTGGCGTCCGCTACGAACAGGGTGTCACCGGCGTACGCCAGACCGCTTGCCGCGCCGAGAATGGTATCGCTCGAATTGGTGTTCTCAGAGGTGAACGTTTCCTGGCCGATGACCAGCCGCGCAGCTTGTCCTGTGGTGAAATCGGCGGCGCAGACGCTGGCCGCTGCCATGGTGAATAGGATGAGACACTTCATGTGCGAGTTCAGATGTTTGCGTTGCAGACTTTGACCCTCAATTATAGCAAGCACTTAGATCATCGTTCCGGCGTGGCGGTGATGCTCGATCGACACACCCGTGTGAGCGTAGGGCACGGCAACCGGTTCAACGCTGCCGGGTAACGCCTCTGCCATCAGCAGATCGGGGCTAAGCCACTGCGCGCACCCGGATTCGATTGCACGCGCATTGCCATGCCACAGACCCGCCCGCTAGTTTCGAATGTGGGACGAGCCGTCGGGCGCAGTTACGCGCGTGCCCGCCGGCATCCGCACCGGTAGGTTCCCTTCATACACCGTAATCCGGCTGGCATGAACCCGGGTTTCCGTGATCGTGAGTCCGATCAAGTCGACGGTTCGGCCCGGACGCAGATCAGCTGGGGCGCTTTCTTCGAATTGCGTGCCGGAATCGAACGCCACTTCCCGCAATCCGCGCCGGTAAGCCGATTGCGGGTCCGCGTTGAAGTTCTGCTCCACCTCGAATTCGCCCTTCGCCACTCGTGTGATGCGTCCCCAGACATGGTCGAGGTTGGCCGACAGGTCCACAATCACCAGCCGCCCGGTCGCGTCGCGACGATACTGGATCCACACGTTGTCTCCGGGTTGAACCGAAGCCAGCGAATGCCCCGTTTGTCCGCGCCAGATGGTGCTGTCTGGAACCGCGTAGAGCACCGTGGTGGCATCCGGGTCGCTGTGTACGGTGATGTGATCCCCGGATACGGCGATCGCTTTCCCCATCACGAAGGGTAACGGCGCCTGCGCTGCCGCCTCGAACCCCAGCAGGAGCGCGAGCATCGGCATTCGCATACCCTTAGTCTAGCGACCGGAAGGGTCATTCGCCTGCCGGCCTTTCCTATTCTCTCACCAGGACTCTCCGAATCGGTTTCTCGGCGGACTGCTTGGCAAGGCTGAAAGAAGCGATCTCGGCCTGGACTCCCCACCGAACGGTAGCCGCCCTGCGCGCATCCGTCGCCAGCACGGTGTTTTCGGGAAGCGTGCCTGGATCGATCTCGAAATCGAAATCGCCTTCGCGGACATTATAAAAACGGTAGTGCCCGTCAGCGTCGGTCGTGGTGTAACGCCCGCCGGGAGCCATACGGATCAGGATGCCGTCGAGAGCGATGCCCACCGGCCCATCAACTTGCCCGTCGATCGACGCCAGCGGCAGCACCTCGAAGTCCGTCCGCGCGCGGCGGCGGGACTGCACCATCACGCGGGCCTGGCTCGGTTCGCCGGGATCGTAATCGGCAGGCAGTTCGGCAGAAAGCGCCACGTCATGGGCGCCGATGGGGACCTCTTCGAACAAATAGAGTCCGGCGGCGTCCGTTACCACGCTGCGGCCTTGGTCCAGGCTGACGGGGATGCCCGCTGCCGGTTGCATGCCTTCCGCCCTCCGCACCATAACCCGGCCTTCCACCGAGCCCGTGAGCGGCGCTTGTTGAGCGATGTACTGGTCGGCATTTTCATCTGGCAGGCCGCCGCCCCAGCGCAGTTGCTTGCTCAGCCGGATGTACAGGCTCCACTGACTGACCAACCCGGCCGCCGCGGTCACGGGCGTACCGGATGCTTCCATCGCGAAGATGCTTTGCCGATTGATCGCCATATTCAGCCGGTTGCGGAAAGCTTCGGTCTGCAGATTCCAGCCGCGCCGCAGCCGGACCGCCACGCCCGCTACGCTGGTGGTGTACGTGTTGGTGGCGAACAGGGTGCGGTTGGCCAGATCGTTGCCCACTTCCGCGTTGGCGTAGACACTCCAGCGTCCCAGATTGGCCTGTGCGGACCCTCGAAAGTAGATGGAGTTGCGCCGCTCGCTCCCCGTGGCTTGCTGCAGCCGCGCCGCTCCTCCCACGAAGAACCGCCGGAAGTGGAACAGATCTTCCAGTTCCGTGGAGCGCTGGCGCTGCCGCGCCGGAGTTCCATCGAGAGCGAGATCGCGCCAGTTGAGGTGCAGCGCATGCCGTCCCAGGTTGCGCGAGAGCGTGGCGCTGACCTGGCGGTTGTGCGAGACGGCCGCCTCCGCTCCCGGCGCTGCCGACGAGAATCGAATTGTCGAGACCTGCCCAGTGGCTGCGAATTTCCACGGCAAGGCCAGGGTCAGCCCCGCCGACGTGCTCGCGCTGCGCAGCGAAACCACTTCGGCACTCCCCTCCAGGTTGTTGCGATACTGGCTGGCCGAGCCGAAAACTTCCAGCCCTTTCCAGGGCCGGAAGCGGGCTTCTGCGAATGGCCCCTGCCGATCGCCGGCGTAGAGGCCCGCCAGCGGAAAATAGAGCGTGCCTTGCCGCGCCCAGTTGGCGCGGACGGTGAGCCGTTCGCTCTCCCACGCCATGCCGGCCACCATCGACGTCAGCGACGGCTGTTTGTCCGCGGCCGGTCGCGAGACCTCGCCATACAGCTTCAGCCTGGACATCGGACTGTATGCCAGTTGCAGGGCGGCGGTGCGCGCCAGGCCAAAAATCCCCCCCACCGGAAAGTAAACCGGATTTTCGCGGACGGCATCCGGGCTGGATGAGAACTGCTGGAAGCGGGCCCCGATCCGCAATCCTTTGATCCGGCGCACCGCCGAGAAACCCAGAATGGTCTGCGGCGCGCGCAGTCGATACGCCACCCGCGGCCCCGCCGACAGCGTCTCCCCGCCCGCGAAGACCATGTATTCCGCCTCGGGTGTTGCCACGCGGACCGCGAACCCGCGCGCCGCGATCTCCGGATTCACCAGGTTGTAGAACGGCGACTCCACCAGGGCCCCTGGCACGCGAAAGTCTCCGCCGGTCACGGTCCAGCGCACGCCGCGCCACGGTACGCTCAGCAGCTCCGCGTAGTTCTCGCCGACCTGCAGCCGATTCTGGCTGCCGTAGCCCTCCAAGCTGCCGCTCAGGTATCCCAGCCCCGGCAGCCATTCGCGGAACTGCGCCGACACCCCGGAGGTGTCGAGCAGGTTCTGCGAGGTGCCGCCGAGATAAGCACCTTGCAGAGCGATCTCAGCCTCCCCGCGGCTTTGGCCGGAGGCGGCGATTGCAACCCACAGCCAGACCGCGGCGCAAACGGCCCCCTTACGGGCTGGGATGGGCGGCCCCCACATGCGCCGTCGCCTCCTGAATTTCATTGCCGCCCAGGTCCACTCGAACCCGCACCGTGTACGCGCCGCCGCCGCTCTCCAGCTTCAACGGGAACACGTATGTCTGATCGCGTTTCGGCAGAACCGGTAGGGGCACGAAGTTCACGGACTCCACTACCACGCCCCCTTCGTTCAGAACCTCGACCGCGCCGCTCGGGCGGAAATGCATCCAGCTCGGGTTGCCGATCACCACCACGGCCCGCCAGCCCGGCCGTTGCGGGTCCTCGGAACGTTCCAGCCTCAGGTCTTGGATCGAACCCTCGGCCCGCGGCGTTCCAGCCACCACGTAGAATGCCGTCACGATTTGCACCGCCGTGCGCAGCCCAACCGCGCGCGCCTGTTCCGCTACCGGATGCGTCGTGAAGCCGGCGGCACAGTGATAGCTTCGTTCCGCCGCCGATTGCGGCACGCGAATCGTGTAGCGTACGACGGCTTGCGAGTTGCCGCCCAACTCCATCTCCATGGGGTTGAGCGTCAGCCACCCGCGGCACGAGTCTTCCGATTCCTGCGGCCACTGCCGCCGGAACTGCGGCGTCGCATTATCGTCGATGAAGAAGTCGAGCAGGTCCGCCGCCACCCGGATCTTCTCCGGCCCGGCGTTGGAGAGCACCAGAGTCCCGGAATGCTGATCACCCGGCGCGAGCCGCAGTTCCTCCCGCATGGGAGTGAGCCCCAGCCCCACTTGAGCCTGCGCGCTGCCGGCCGATGCCAGGGCCGCCGCGATCACTAGAGCCGCTATTGCAGATTGGCGATGTAGGTAAGAGAAAGAGAACATGGTGGATTCAATTGAGCGATGTACTTCCAGCTATCGGATAACGTGAACCGAACAACCACGCGATAGAACGCGCTCGGTACGCCCTGTGTGCCGCTGGCGACCACCAGCGGCGTGGTCGAGAGGGGTGCCGCCGCGCTGCAAACTCCCGAACCGCCTCCGCCCGTCATCGTTGCCCCCGCGCAGGAGACCATGACCGCGGAAATCGGAACCGCCGGACAATTCGAAAAACTCGCGCCATCGCCTTGCACGCTGAGACTCCAACTGAACTGCGAGCGACCGCTGGCGGTCCACGAAATCGATGCGGTGGACGCGCCGTTCACTGCCGCAACGTCGGGGTTGGTGGCGTTGAAACTGATGCTGGCGGGCGTGACCGTCACCATCAAAGGCCCACCCGGCGGCGGTGCCCAGTTCTCGTGCGCCGCTCGCAGCGGTGCCACCCCGGCCCCCCACAAAACGGCAATCGCGAGCCAGTTTCTCATCGCCCTAAGCCGCGCTGATCGTGAACGTCACCGTGGCGTTGTAGGCGCCGGTCGAGTATGCCGGATCGTTCGGCAGCGTCCACGATACCGAACCCGTGTTGCCGGCCTTGACCGAACGCGCATTGGCTCCGAATGTGGCCACCGAGGTGGATCCAGTAGTCCGGGCGGTTTGCGATCCGGCGCACGCCGTGCCCGGGCTGGTGACCGTGCACGTGTAGGTCAGCCCATCGCCGGAGGCGGGTGCCGCCACCGAAGGACCGCCCGCCGCGAAGTCGCTCGTAACTTGCAGAGTGATCGATCCCGTCCCGCTGGTCTTGCCTGTGCGGATCTTATATGTGAAGCTGGTCTGCCCGGTGTAACTGGACGAGAATGCGCTCCCCGCCGTCGCCAACGTGGTCGTGGCGGTGTTGATCTGGATAGCGGCTTCGGATGCCACGTTGACCGAAAGGGTGGTCGACCCCGTAGGGTTGAATTGCGCGTGCGCCCCGGCAGCCAGGAACAAAAGGATGGCTCCCAAAATAAGTGATCTGCGATTTCGTGACATAATCTCTCTCTTTCCTCTAAGTGGCACTGATGATGAATGTCAATTGTGCGGAATAAGATCCGGTGGCGTAGCCCGGGTCATCTGCCAGCGTGAAGTTCAGGCGGAGGGAATTCGAATCCGCCGCGCTGCACGCGCCGCCTCCGCCCGTGCATGCCGCGGCCGGCACCGTCAGCACCGGCGTTTGATACCCGACGGCCGCCGTTTGTAAGCCCGCGCACGCGGTGCCCAACGAAGCCTCGCTACACGAGTATTGCAGCGCGCCGCCCGATACCGAAGGCCCGCCCGCGGGTGAAAAATCGCCCGTGACCTGAAGCGTGATGCTGCCGCCGCCTCCTGCCGTAGTCCGTGCCCGGTAGGTGACCGGCATCACGGCGCTGAACGAACGAAAGCGGCCCGCCCCGGGACTCATTGTGGTTGCCGCTGGCACCGACAACTTCGCGGTGGGGTAGAGCCAGGCGCTCAGGGTCTGCGAGGCCATGCCCGTGGACGCGCGGCCTTCCGTTCCGGCCATCAGCCACGCGGCCATCGCTAGGAACATGAACGGCCGACCTCTTTTCCGCCAACCCGCTGCACTCATCAGTTGCAGCATGGCACCTGCAAACCACAGGAGACAAGCCTAGTACGTTGGAGCGAAATCTAGACTTATACCAGCCGGATTTCAGTAATAAGGTTCGAGTAAGTACTGAGAACCCACGAGGTTGGTCGGTTACTTAGAACCATTGCACTATGGCAGCCAAACAGGACTGAGAGACCGCCGGGTAGGACCGCGGGCCGGCGGATCAGGCCGAAACAGGCACTGATACTCGGCGAGCGCGACTGCGGACTACCGCCGAAGCATAACCCAATACCCCCGTCGCCAATCCCAAACTGAAGGTGCCCCACGCGAAGGGGTGCGGCATTCCCCCCGCCAGAACGTTTTGAGAGTCCAGCGTGAACGAAACGATTAGGATCACCGCACCCAGCACAATCCCCGTCCACGAAAGCGCGCCGATGCGGACCGGCTCTTCGTGGGCTTCCCGGCGCAGATGCCAGATTCCCGCGGCCATCATGGCCGCCGCCACCAGTGACGGCGCCAGCACCGGAGCCGCCCACGGCACCGGGATCAGGAAGAGAATGTCCCACGTTCCCATCGAGGCCGGCCACCCGAGGATCACCTTCAGGCCGGCGTAAAACGCCAGGTCCCACGTCCCGAACGCCAGCGCGAACGCCCCCGCCCATTGGCCGGAATTCTCCGCGACCGCCAGAGCCAGCGCCGCTAGCATCACCAGCGTGGCCGCCTCGCGTCCCAGTTCGATGGCGATGATGCGCGTCAGCTCGGGCCCCACCGAGCGCACTTGCTCCGGAGTGAGTAAGGGAAACAGTTGCTCCGGTGCCCGCCCGGGATGGAAGCGCTGCCGCACCGGCTCATGCAGCACCCGCAGATAGCTGACCACGGCTGCTTCCAGGTACCCGAACGCCGTGCCAAACAGCAACACGGCCAGCATGGTGCGCCGGAACGAGAAGGTGTGGCCAGGCATCGCGCTACACCACCCGGTCCAATTGCAGGAATTCTTGAATGTGCGGATGCTCGGAGTTCTTCAGGTCCGCCACCGGCCCGAAATAAATCACCCCGCCCTCATACAAGAACACCACGTTGTCCGCCACTTTGTACATCAGGTCCAGGTCATGAGTCACCACCACGGACGTCAGCTTCAGTTGCCGCTTCAGCCGTACCATCAGGTCGCCCAGGTGGTCGGACATAATCGGATCCACCATCGTGGTGGGTTCGTCGTACAGAACGCACTGCGGTTGCGCGGCCAGCGCGCGCGCGATCGCCACCGCCCGCTTGTAGCCGGTCGAAAGATCGGCCGGGTAGGCGTTCCGCGCCTCCGTGATGTCCACCATTTGCAGCAGCCCGTCCACCACGTCTTCTTTGTTTTGGGCGTCGTAGTCCTCGCGCAGCTCGAGCGAAAACAGCACATTCTCCGCCACCGTCAGCGAATCGAACAGTGCCCCCGACTGGAACACCATCGTGACCTTCCGGCGAATCCGGCGCAGCTCGGCTTCGGAAAAATCGGTTGTGTCTTCATGCGCCACAATCACCCGCCCGCTATCGGGCTTCAAGAAGCCCATGATATGCGACAGGGTGACTGACTTGCCCACCCCGCTCCGGCCGATAATGGCGACCGTTTCCCCCGCATTCACATGAAAGTTGGAATCGACTAAAACCGGGCGGTCGAACGTCTTATGGACGTGCCGGAACTCGATGTAGTGGGGATAGCGCTCAGTCTCTGCCATATCCGGCCCATTCCTCGGGGGTGTTAACGTTTTGAAATTCAGCCACTTCGCCCACCGCCAGCGTCTCGGCCGGCAAACCTGCCAGGGCTCGGGTCACCTTTCGTTCGCCTGCCTGGAACGCTGCTTCGATCCCGGCCCGCGATCGCCGGTGGTACACCGCGCACAGCGGCTCCGGGCGCCCCGAGGGCCCGACCGGAAGCAAGGCCTGAGCCGGGCACTGCTCCGCAGCATCGAGGAGCCGCTTCAGAAATTCCACCGACAGCCCGGGCATGTCACAGGCTACCACCAGGTTCCAGTCCGCTGGAGTGTGATCGAGGGCTGTCAGGATGCCGCCCAGAGGCCCTTCGCCGGGGTACCGGTCGGCAATCACGGGGTACCCAAACTCCTGATACAAGGCCGGATCCCCCACCAGCACCGCCGAGCCCGCTGCCTCCGTCACCCTTCGCGCCACGAATTCCACCAGCGTTCCGCCGCGAAACGGCAGGCGCGCCTTGTCCTGCCCCATCCGGGTGCTTCGGCCTCCCACCAGGACGTATCCAGCGCGGCTCACAAGAAAATGATAACATTGAGGTTGGGTCAGGTCTCCGCGTCGCAATTCCAAAGGCTTGCACAGTCCACCGTGTGCCTTATAATGGGGGGTAGAACATTTTGATGCGGTTCTGTTTTCGACTGAGCGGAATCACCGGCTTGGCGGCCGTGGCCCTGTGGGCCAGCGGGCCCGCGTCCTCCGGCATCACCAGCGTCATCCGGACTGACCCGCATACGGGCAAGCTGGTGCGCACGGTGGACGTCCGGAACCCCGCCGCGCTCTCTGCGGTTGTCGACCGGGTCGCCGCCGAAAACTCCCTGCCGCCGCAACTGGTGCATTCAGTCATCCAGACCGAGAGCAACTACAATCCCTATGCTGTCTCCCCCAAAGGCGCCCGCGGCTTGATGCAACTCGAGCCGGCCACAGCCCGCCGCTTCGGCGTCACCGATGCCTTCAATCCCTTGCAGAATCTGCAAGGAGGGTCCAAATACTTAAAGTACTTGCTCGACCTCTATCACGGCGATTATCCGCTAGCCTTGGCCGCCTATAACGCCGGAGAGCGGACGGTCGCGCGTTATGGCGGGGTGCCTCCGTACCCCGAAACCCAGAAGTACGTAGTCGAGGTGAGTAAGCGGGTCGAACGAACTACCCCCAAGGCCGCGACTGAAAAAGCGAAGGCCGCCAAGCCCGCCGTCTCCCCCGACGGCGGAAGCCACATCCAGGAAATCGTTCTACCGGACGGTACCGTCCGATACATCACGCACCAACCTCTATGAAGCGGCTTGCGGCGCTGGCGGTTGCGGTTCCCCTGCTGTACGCCCAAACCGACCCGTCGCCCGCGCTCTCGGTCACCGCCGTCCGGTACTGGCAGATCGGAGACGCCACTCGCGTGGTGGTGGAAGTCTCCGGCAGCTTCCTGACCCGCAGTGACCGCCTTCACAATCCCGAGCGCGTCTACTACGACATCCTCAACGCGCGTCCCTTGATCAACTCCAAGCGCGGCTTCTCCGAAATGGTCAATGGCCCCATGCTGAAGCGCATCCGCGTAGCCGAAACCACGTCCGGCATCACGCGCGTGGTTCTGGATCTAGGGGATGGCGTAGAGGCTACTCCGTCCGAGTTGGTGAATCCCAACCGCCTGATCATCGAATTGCGCAAAGGAACCGCTTCACCCGCCGTTTCCGAAGCGCCACCGTCGAAGCCGCCCGTAGTTGCTGAGGCTCCGCCGCCCAAGCTTCCCGAGCGTCCGCGCCAGTTGCCGCCGAGAGCCGAAATACCCGCTGTGGCAACACCGCCGAGCGTCGAAGCGCCCAACCTGGAACCGCCGCCGGCCGATGTCGTGCCCGTCGAAGCGGCCCGGGTCCAGTCGGCAAAGGTCGAACCCGCAAAAGTCGAATTCGCAAGAGTCGAAACCCCTAAGGCCGAGGCCGCACCCGTTGCCACGCCGGCTCCGGCGCCCGCTCCGGTCAGATCCATCCTGAACGAAACTCCCAAATCCGCCCGCCCCACCAGCGATGGCGACAATTCGCTGGTCCGCGCCTTGGGCCTCAAGATCAACCGCGTCGTCATCGATCCCGGTCACGGCGGCCATGATGAAGGCACCGTCGGCCCGCACGGCCTCATGGAAAAAGACCTGGTGCTCGACGTCGCCCAGCGCCTCGGCAAGCTCATCGAAAAACGCATGAGCGCTGAGGTCATCTTCACCCGCTCCGACGACACCTTCATTCCGCTCGAAGGCCGCACCGAACTGGCCAACGAAAAAAAGGCCGACCTGTTTCTCTCCATCCACGCCAACTCCTCGCCCGCTTCCGGCGTCACTGGCATCGAAACCTACTACCTGAATTTCACGCAGTCCACGGACGCGCTTGACGTGGCGGCGCGCGAGAACGCCAGTTCCCAGAAAACCGTCTTCGAACTCCAGGATCTGATCCAGAAAATCACGCTCCACGATAAAGCCGAAGAATCGCGCGAGTTTGCCAATCGCATCCAGGCGTCGCTGCAGGCTCTCTCGGTGCGCAACTTTCCGGGCGAGAAAAATCGTGGTGTCCGCAAGGCGCCGTTTGTCGTCCTGATCGGCGCCAACATGCCCTCCGTCCTCGCCGAAATCGGTTTCCTCAGTAACCGGCGTGAGGAAGCCCTGCTCAAACGATCGGATTACCGCCAAAAGCTGGCCGAGGCGCTGTATCGCGGCGTCTCCGGCTACGCTGGCGGCCTCAGCCATTTTCAAGTGGCCAAGAACTGATCCCGATCCATGCGCGTCATCGCCTTCCGCCACATTCCCTATGAAGGCCTGGGCCTGATCCAACCTGCTCTCGAAGATCGCGGCGTCGACGTGGAGATCTGTGATCTTTTCCTCGGCGGCCCCCCGCCTTCCGACGTCGCCGGCGCCAGCGGTCTCATCTTCATGGGTGGGCCCATGTCGGTCAACGACGATCTGCCCTGGCTCCCTTTGGAGATGCAATATGTCCGTCAAGCCGTCGATCGCGGCCAGCCCCTCCTCGGCGTTTGCCTGGGTGCGCAGTTGATTGCCAAATCCCTGGGCGCCAGGGTTTATCGCAATCCCGTCAAAGAAATCGGATGGTTTGATGTCCAGCTCACCGAGGCCGGCCGCCAGGACCCGCTCCTCTCCGCCATGGACCCCACCGAGACTGTCTTGCAGTGGCACGGCGAAACCTTCGACCTGCCCGCCGGCGCCGAGTGGCTGGCTTTTTCCGAAGCCTGCCGCCACCAGGCCTACCGCGTCGGTCCCAGCGCTTACGGAATGCAATTTCACCTCGAAGTCACTCCCGAAATCATTGCCGACTGGTGCGCCCAGGACGCCAATTGCGGCGATGTCCGGGAGCTTGCAGCTCCCATTGATCCGCACCGGAACGCAGCCCGCTTGTCTGGACTCTCGCGCTTGGTCTTCGGCCGCTGGGGTGCCCTCTTGAAATAGAATTCGCCAAGGAATCACCGTGGATTTATCTTTCGTTTCAAACACCTAGGTGCCCGGTCACCCCACATCACACCACGCCGTCCCCCCTTCGGGGGGGAATGGTGCCCCGAAGGGCCCCGGCGGACAATGAAACTACAATGACGACAATCTCCGCGCCGTCTGGTGTGGAACGGGACGGGCAAGCGTCCTCAAAAACCGTGCTGGTCGTCGAAGACGGCTTGGTGTCCAAGTTGGTGCGCACGGTGCTCCAGAGGCACGGCTACGCTGTGACCTTGGCCGGGGCCGAGGACGCGGCAGCTCTCCTGCGGTCTCCCGATCCGGCGGTGAGCCTCCTGATCACCAACGCTCCTGGAGACTTCGAGGAATTCGCGGAGCGCGTGCCACTCCTCTATCTCACGAGCCAGCCCGACCCTTTCCTCCAGGCGATGTTCCCCGTCTGCCGCGTGGTTTTCAAGCCCTTCTTGCCGGAAGATCTGGTTCAGGCCGTCGAGACATTGCTGTCTGCGGGATAACATAGGGCCGATGGGCTTCTATTTGTGGTTGGAGGACGATCTGGCCTGGGCGCAAGGAACCTACGAATACCGCCCGTTGGGCACTGCAGTCATTTCCGCCTCCGACACGTTTCGCCGCCGCGACTTCGACCCGCGCCGCCGCCCGCCGGTTTCGAGCACCGCCAGCTTCGCCGGTCAATTCGCTTCCGTCGGCCACCTCAACCTCCAACTCCGCCGCCGGCGCCAGAAGCGCTGACCCCTGACGCCTGCATCGCACACCGTTGTGCCGACGGGGCAGGCGAATCGCCTGCCCCGCCTTTCCGCTGCACCCTCTGCACGGAATGGCCGCCCACATGCAACCGCCGGGGCGTGCCCCGCCGATCCCTCGCGCTCATCGCCTGTCTGACCGCATGCGGCGCGCTCCAGGCCACACCGTCTCTCGGATCCGTGAACTTCTCCGGCGATCTCGGCCTGAAGCCGTCCGAAATCCGCAAAGCCCTGCGCGCTACCGGAAGCCGGACCCTGCTTCCCGGCCTCCCCGGTCTTTGGAAAGGCTGGCGTCTGCGGCCGGACTATAGGCCCGACGCTGCCGAATCCGACGCTGTTCGCCTCCGGTCGCTCTATTACCGGCGCGGCTACCTCGCGGCCGATGTGCGCGTGCAATCGGTCGACCTCGCCGGCGGCAGCGCGCACATCCGCTTGACCGTGCGTTCCGGGCCTCGCTACCAGGTGCGCGAAGTGAATGGCCAGCCCGCGCGCCCGGCCCTCGCAGAGGTCTGTCGCTCTCTGTTCGATCAGCGCCGGACCGCCGAGCGCTCCGGCGTCGTCGATTTCGCTCCCCGCCTCGAATTCCGCGAGGTGCCCGGGCCCGCCGCCGGCGATCCGCGCCGCTGGGCCGACGTGACCACGAGCCTGACGCCCGGCCCGTCTTATCGCGCCGGCCGCATCGAATTCCGCGGCAACCACCGCTTCAGCGATTCCACCCTCCGCCACATGCTGCGCCTCGACGAAGGCGCTCCCCTCGATCCGCTGCGCGTGCGCCAGTCCCTCGCGCGCCTCAACCGAACCGGATGGTTCGAGCCCCTGACCCCGGCCGATGTCGCGATGAACGCCGCCCAGGGCTCGGACCACGCCGACGTCACCATCGCCCTTCGCGAAACCAGACCCGGCGCCTGGTCCCTGTCTGGCCCCGCCGGGCCTATGAGCATCGGCGGCCCGCTCCGCTTCGCCATGGGCTCGCGTCTGCCGGCTTGGGGCCGCGGCTTCCTCGAACTCTCCACCTACACCGCCTCCGCCAATCTGTTTCTCCTCGCCAAGCCCCTGGGCGCGCTCGTCCCCTTCCTGCCCAATCGGCGGTTTGTGCGCCTGGTCTCCCTCCAGCGCCCGCTTCTCCCCGGTAACCCCTGGCTCTCGGGATTCACCGTTACCCCGCAGTTGGGTTGGCCGGGTCTGTTGGCTGGCTATGGCCTGGCGCACGCGCGCGGCCTGGTGCGCGACGCCTTGGAAACCGAACGGGCGTTGACGCCAGATCTTCCGGTCGCAGTGGTCAACGATCGCGGCGGCGGCATCCTGAACTGCCAGCTTCCCCCCACCCGGTCGGACCGCGTCCGCCAGTTCGCCGGGACGGCCACCAACCTGCTATTTTCGTTTTCTCCGTTTTAGGCCCGCGCGACCTGCCAGTACACCACGTAGCGCGTATCGAACAGGCTCTGGAGCGGGAGGAGCGTGAGGTCCTTGGCTTGGCCCGAGGTGCGGAACCGGAGCGGCCGCTCAGCCGGCCGGATCCACGAGGAAGGGTCCTCCCCTGGGGCGCGCAACGTTGGGATTTCGGCAGTCATCGCGCGAGTCAAAGGCGCGTTGGGCCCGGTGATCACGGTGTCTATGAGCCCGTCGCCGCCGAGGTCGCCCGCCAGCACCAGCGGCCCGTAGAGAAAGGCCTGCGTCGCCGGCTCATCCGGCATAGCCTCCACGCTGAGGTGCATGGGCAGTTCCATCTCCACGCGGTCGCCCTGTTTCCAGGTGCGCGCGAGGGTTAGGTAGCTGCCCGGAGACCCCGTGGCCTCGATCAGGCGCCCATTCACCCTCACCGCCGGTCCGGTCCGCAGCCAGGAGGGAATCCGCAGACGAAGTGTCATCCGAACCGGGTATTCGGCGCCGACGGTCAGAGCCGTCGCCGGCTCCTCCGGAAACTTCGTCTCCTGCCGCAGGCGAAATCCTCTCTCCTCCCAATTCAGCTCCGACGGGATGAACAGATTGACGAACACGCCGTCGGCATCGCGCCAGTAAATACTGTCATTCAGTTTCGAAAACTCTTCGACACCCGTGCCCGTGCAGCACCAGAAGGAATTGTCCTCGGTGTTGAACGTCTTGTAGGTGCCGGGCTTGAGCGACAGGTAATACTGGGTGTGCCCGGATTGCGGACGGATGGTGCCGATGCGGTGGTTGAGCAGGGTGCGTTCGTAGTAGTCGAAATAGCGCGGATCCCCCGTCCAGCCGTAGAGATGGCGGGTGAGCTTCAGCATGTTATAGGCGCAGCAGCATTCCGCGGTGGCGGTGGTCGGCAGCCGCAATTCTGCTCCCAGGCGTCGCGGTTCCGTTTGCCAAGTCTCGCCGTTGCTGGTGCCGCCGGTCACATAGGTGCGGGCGCTCACCACTTCGTGCCAGAAGTAGTCCGCCACGTCGTGGAAGCGGGTGTCGCGGGAGATTTCGAATCGCCGCGCCGCGCCGATCACTTGCGGAATATGCGTGTTGACGTGCATCGGAAAGCCGGTCTGCCCTCGATGCAGCAGGTCGCGGCGCATACCGAGCATATTGAAGAACCACCTCTTGCTGTAGCGGTCGCCGGCCTTGGCCCAGCGATCGTTGTTCGTCGCGGCGGCCAGGTTGTACAGCGATTCCGCCATGCCACCGTACTCCGTTTCTAGAATCTGCTGCATGTGGTCTTCGGTCTTGGAACCCGTCCAGCGGTCCGCCCAATCCGCCATGCCTTCCGCTATCGCCAAAGCCTGAGTGTTGCCGGCCAGCCGGTGCATGTCGAGCATGCCCGCAAGGATCTTGTGGTAGGTGTAGAATGGCGCCCAAGGCAGTTGAGGCGCCGCGCTGTTGGAATCGCGCGGCTTTCCCGAAAGCGTGTCGAGGCGGTCGAACAACTCGGTCGGAAACGCACTCAAATAGCCGCCGCCGAGTTTCTTCTGGACCTTCGCCAATTCGTCCACCAGGGAATCGCCTTGCGCCCGGGCTTCCCGGTCGCCGTTGGCCGCCCGTTGCGCGGTGGCGGAGAGAAAGTGGCCGGTGAAGTGACCGCGCAGTTCGGTGCCGTGCTGGCCGTCGTCAGGATGCTCCCAACTGGTGACGCGCGTGGCGCTCATGTCGGCCAGCGGCCTGGCGTTTTCGGTTGAGAGGCCGGCGTTGGCGCGGAAATTGTAGAGCAGGCGGTCAGTCGCCAGCCGGCTCATGTAGTCTCGATTCCACTCCGCCGCTTGTTGATAGATACCGCCGGTGAGGCGCACTTGGCGCATGGGAAAGGGCTCGACTTTCGGCGCGACATCCTGGCGGGTGAAGTCAATCGGGCCGTCGAAGGGCATGCGTTCGGGCCGCGGCTCCCGGCGCGCGGGCGCCGCTTGCGGTTGTGGCGGGGCCTGTTGCGCCAGCGTGGGCAAAGCCGCGCCGGCGGCCGCGAGCGCGGCGCCGAAATGACGCCGGTTCCAGGAAGGTTTCGATGGGGGGTTCATAACGTCGGCCTCCTCGCGTGTCCGCTGGCGACGACCATTCTACGCCCGGCCCCCGGAGCCGCGCATCCGCCGGGCCGCATCCAACCGCCTCGCGAGCATCCCATCTGCCGTACTACGGTATAATCCCCGTAATCTGACGAGGGTGAAATGCCAATGTCTGACAACACGCGCCGCGCTGCTATGGCCGCTGTTTCATTGATCGCCGCGCCTCTCTGGGCACAGTGGGCCAAGGTGCCGCAAACCGGAATTCCCCGCATGGCCAACGGCCAGCCGAATCTCTCCGCTCCTGCGCCGCGACTGACCGGCGGCCAGGCCGACCTCTCTGGCACTTGGGAGCCCGAGGCCAACAAGTACGTCCGCGACATCGCCGCCGACCTGAAGCCCGGTTCCGTCCCCTTCCAGCCTTGGGCCAAGACGCTCTACGATCAGCGCATCGATGGTTCGCACGAGAAGGAAGACCCCGACGCCAACTGTCTTCCCCAAGGCGTGCCCAAGATCGACGCCGCGCCCGCGGTGTGGAAAGTCGTCCAGACGCCAAAATTTATCGTAGTCGTGTACGAAGCGTTCAATCTCTGGCGGCAGATCTTCCTGGACGGCCGCGAATTCGAGCGCGATCTCAACCCCACCTGGATGGGATATTCCGTGGGTAAGTGGGAAGGCGACACGCTGGTGGTCGACAGCCGCGGCTTCAACGGCAAGGCGTGGCTGGACCAGCTCGGCAAGCCGTCCACGGACGCCCTGCATGTCATCGAGCGTTTCCACCGGAAAGACTACGGCCACATGACGCTCGACATCACCATCGACGATCCGAAGGCCTACACCAAGCCCTGGAGCGTGACCGAGGTAGTGCACCTGCTGCCCGACAGCGAGCCGCTGGAATTCATCTGCAACGAAAACAACCGCGACGTCCCGCACCTCCCGGGCCGGTAAACCGCCGGTCCCCTACGGTGCCGGGCACTTCCCGCCCGGGCAGCGGTTATTCTCTTCGCACACGTACTCGAACAGCCCCGTCTTGTCCCACTCGGGCTTGGCCGCCATGGTGAAGTCTTCCGACCACGCACGCGTGAACGTCTTCGGATCGTCGATGGTCATCTGGTAGGCCAGCGTCTGAGCGTCCTTCCACTTGATGTGCTCCGTCACCTTCAAAGCATCGCTGTGCATCCGGTATTGTTTGGGATCCGAATAGTAGTAATCGTCCAGGCCCCACCGCTTGAAGTTGGTGGTTGCAATCACCAGCGTGTCGCCTTCCCAGTGCCCCACCGAATCGCCGTTGTACATGGGTTCGAGACCCTGGCGGTACGGACGCCCGTCCAGCGGAATGATGCGGGTCATGCGCTGGAATTCATGGACGATCACCAGGTAGTTCTTGTTCTGCACGAACTGCACCGCGTTGGCCGACAGCATCCCCGAAGGAAACCCGGCCGGCATACAGAAATTCCGCGGCTCGTCATGCCGGGGGTCGCCGTTGGGTTTCTCGTAGAACGGTTCGCCGCCGGGTTTCAGCGGGGCGAACAGATTCCGGTCGAAGATGGTGGCGGAACAGCGGCAGCGCTCTCCCGTGGCTGCCTTCGGCCACTCATAGATCCCGCTGAAATCCGGTTTGCCGTCCGCCGTGCGCGCCTTCGAATCCTGGGCGTGGACCACTGCCGGCGCCTGGGCCAGCCCGGCGAATCCGGCCGTCGCCAGCACCGCCCCAACCGCCACACTGCCGAGTCTCGAGCTCATCATGATCGGATCCTCACCGCCTTCTCACTTCTTACCGTTCTTGTCCTGGTCCGGAACTTTGTCTTCCGCGCTGGCCGTGAACACGCTGCGGCCATCGGGGAACGTCACTTTCGCGCCGTTGGCGTTATTCGAGCCGTCCTTGGCGCGATAGCCTTCCACGTGCACGGTCATGCCCGGCTGGATGACATCCTTCATGATTCCCCGCCGCATCAACTGTCCCGGCGCTCCCCCGGAGAAGGCCCAGTGCGTCACCTTCCCGCCTTCGTCGGTGGAGTCCACGTAGAACCAGATGTGCGGATTCTGCCATTCCACCCGCGTGACTACGCCGTCCACGGTCACCGGTTTGTTGCCGTCGTATTCAGCCGCAAACGAGTGATGGGCCATCGCCGGCAGGCAAGCGATGCCCAGACTTGCAAACACAACTACCATTCGTCGCGCGTTCATTGGCGTGCACCTCGGAATACCGGAAGCATACCGCCCGCGGGCGGCGCCGTGCAAGCCGGAGCCGCCGTTACCGATTCTGGCCCGCCTTCCCCGGCGCGAATTCCTCGTTCATCCACGCTTTGAGCGCGTCCATGTTCTGCGGGCGTCCCAGAAAATCCTTCACCAGCTCGGCGGCGGGCTTGGAGCCGCCGGCGGCCAGGATCGCGGTGCGGTAGCGCATCGCCGTCGGCCCTTCCAGCAAGTTGGCGCGGTCGAACTGGCTGAAGAAATCGAGCGCGATCACTTTATCCAGCAGGTACGTGTAGTAGTTCGAGGAATAGCCCGTCAGGTGCGTGAACGACGCGTACAGGTGATTGGACAGGTACGTATAGGGCGAGAAGCGCGCATAATCGGCGCGTTGCACGGCATCCAGATCCAACCCCTTCGGTTGCCGGTTGTGCAGGTCCAGCGCAAAGTTGCTGTAGAACAGTTGGCCCTGGATCCATTTGCCGCGGCCGAACGCGCTGGCCCGGTTCATCTTCTCGATCAGAGCCGCCGGAAGGGGCGCGCCGGTTTGGTAATGCCGCGCGAACGATTGCAAAATGCGCGCATCGTGGAAAAACTCCTCCAACATTTGCGACGGCGCTTCCACGAAGTCGCCTTCCACGTTGGTGCCGCTGATGCCGGACCAGCGTTGGTTGCCGCCCAGAATCTGGTGCATCAAATGGCCGAACTCATGAAAAAACGTAACCACGTCGTCGTAAAGCATCAGCCCCGGATCGCCCGCCGTGCCTCCCGGAAAATTACAGATCAGCGCTCCCTCGGGCAGATGCTTCCCGGCCACGCCGAACAACACCGGGTACATGCTAAACCATTGGTCTTTTCCGGGTCGCGGGTGCATGTCGAGATAGAAACGGCCGGCCAGGCGCGCGCCATCGTACACGTCCCAGGCGGTCACGGACTCATCCCAGACCGGGGCTTTGGGGGCCGCCTCGAAACGCACGTGGAAGAGTTTCGCTGCGGCATCCAGGATGCCTTGCTGCACCCGGTCGTAGGGAAAATACGGACGCACGGATTGGGAATCGAAATCGAAGGCCGTGCGGCGATACTGTTCCGGCCAATAACTCGCATCGGCTTGCGAGATGGCTTTCAATGCCGGCTGGCTCTTGCGCGCGAACGCCAGCAGCATCTCGTACTCCCGCTGTGCGCTGGCCCGCGACGCGGCGTCGACATCGCTGAGCAGTTTCTTGACGTTCGCAGCCGAGCCCATCATCTGGTCAGCCGTGGCCAGGTCGGCCCACGCGAGATACCCAAGGAGCCGGGCCAGTTGGTCTCGCGTCGCCAGCAGATCCAGCAGCACCTGTTGATTTGCCGGATACGCCCGCTCGTTATACGCCAGGAACACGCGCTGCCGCAAGTCTCCGCTGGTAGCGTATTCCAGGACCGGCGTGACGTCGGGGCTGCCGGTTCCGATGGTCACGCTGCCGCCGGTGGACGCCGGATGTTTGGCCAGGTAATCCGCCGGCAAGCCTGCCAGTTCCGATTTCTCCGCTTTCACTTGGTTTGCGCTCTCCGCCACGTTGCGGTTGAAGGCCAGTGCCAATTCGGTGATCTTGTCCTGCAATGCGTGGATCTTGGCCCGCGTGGCATCGTCTTTGTCCACGCCCGCCAAGCGATATTCCAGGAGGGTGTGCTCCACGTAATGGCGCGTGGCCGCGTCGGCGCCCGACAGATTAACTGCGGTAAGCGCCTGGTACACCTTCTGATTCAGAGCCAGGTCCGTCTGGGCCGACGATACGGTCTGCGCCAGCTTCTGCGATAGATCGCGAATGCCCTTGTCGCGGTGCACGGCGTTGAGGAGACCGGTTTCCGTAGACGCCGTCGCGATCTCATCCGTGGCTTCATCGAAGGGGGCCACCGTGTTGTCGATGGTGCGCGGGCCCTTGACCCCCACCACGCGGTCGACAGCTTGTTTGGCGAGTTGCAGGCGCCGGTTGACCCAGTTCTGCAGGGTATCCGCGCTCACGGTGCCGTTCCACACGTGCAGCGGGTCTTCCTTTACTGGTGCGCTCGGCTGCGCCGCTGCTCCCATGCATAGGAGGACGGAAAGAACGCCGGGAGAAAGCTGAGTTCGGGACCTCATGGAATTACTCCAAGTATAACGAGGGCGCCGCCGCTGCGCTTTCCCTCGGCCCGCACTGCTGACCATATGTGGAGTATACTGTGGAAGAGAGCCCACAGTGGAAACCATACAAGTTGTCTTGGACCGAAAGCTGCTGAAAGCCGCCGATCTGGCGGCCAAGCGACAGCAACTGAATCGATCGGCGCTGATCCGTCAGGCTCTCGAGCGGCATCTCAAGCACCTGCACGAGCTAGAGTTGGAAGATCGCGATCGCCGGGGCTATCGGGCCCAACCGCAGCGCGAGGAGGAATTCCGCGCCTGGGAGGACGCCGCATCGTGGCCGCGCCCTTGAGCCGCGGCGAGGTCCGTTTGTGCCGATTCGCGCCTCCGGACAAACAACGCTCGGTGGTGGTCCTGACCCGCGGTAGCGCAATTGGCCATCTGGCCACCGTGACGGTAGCTCCGGTCACATCCACCGTCCGCGGCGTTCCGTCCGAAGTGATTCTGGATGTCGATGACGGCATGAAGGCCCGCTGCTCCGTCAATCTGCACAACGCCGTCACGGTAGCCCAGGCGCGATTGGGCAGCCGCGTCGGCAACCTCAGTGTCGCCCGCATGGAGGAAGTCTGCGAGGCGCTGCGCTTCGCGCTGAGATGCTGAGACGTCACCACTCGGCCACGCCAGCGGCATTCACGAGCCCTGGTCCCCTTTCGGTCAGCGCGACTGCCGCCGCCGGTACGCCCAGAAGATCCCGGCGCCCATCAGGTTAAACACCACAATCAATCCCGTCACCTTGATGGTGAAGACCCGCGGATTGGGCACGTCGATAATCGGAAACACCGAGAGCACGGCGTAGAGAGCTGTCATCCCAAAGCCCGAAACACAGGCGGCCTTCAGCCAGAACGGGGGTCTGGGCCGAACGTTTCGAAATCCGACCAGCGGCAGCGCAAACATCACCAGATAGGCCAAGGCGTAGAAGGTGAGCGAGGCGCTTTGCAGGAGTTGAAAGGCCTCCTGCTGTCCGGCCCCGACCGATGCCGTGATCCCCAAGCCCAGAGTCACCGCTCCGATGAACAGAATGGAGTTCGACGGCGTCTTGTGTTTGGGGTGAAGGCGCGTGAACCACTTGGGCAACAGGTAGTCCCAGCCGGTCACCAGCGGCAAGCGGCTGGCTTCCGCGAAGATGAAGTTCTGCTGGCCCAGCACCGACGCCAGAATCCCGAGAATCACCAGCGGGATCAGGCCGGCCCCGGGATCGCTAGGGATCGTGCCCGCCTGGAGCGCCTGTGAAATCGGGCTGACCAGGTCCACCTGGTTGTCTGGCACGAACGCGCGCACGGCGCTGGTGCCCAGAATGAACATGACGGCGATGATCGGTGTGGCGATCATGACCGACCTCCCGATGGACCGCGCCGCATCCCGGCACTCGCCGGCGAAGACAGCCACCGAATCGAATCCACTGAGCGCTCCGAAGCTGATCTTGCCGAGAATGTTCAGGCTCAGCAGAGAGACGGTCGGCATAGCCAGGCTCAGCGGATGGTATTGCGGCAGCCGGCCCAGGGCCAGATTGCGGAACGGAAGCACAATCAGCAACAGGAAGACCGCCAGGATCAGGAAGCCGGCCGCATTGGTCACCCATTTGGCGATGCCGAATCCGAGGGTCGTCACCAGCATCAGGGCCGCGATGATGAGCAGACTCGCTCCTGCCATCAGCCACTTGTTCTCGGCGAATCCCGCTGCCCGCGGCCCCAGCGCGTAGCCCAGGATGGTGACCGACAGAATCCCGACCTCCGAATTCAGCACCACGCAGTTGAGCCACAGCGACCAGGCCGCCATGAAGCCGACAAAATCGTTGAAGCCGAGCCGCGCCCACGTATAGAGGCCTCCCTCGAGCGGGTATAAGCGATTCAGGTAGATGACGGCCGCGGCCGATGGCACATAAAACAGAGTCACCGCCAGCAGCCAGAACACCACATGGGACGGCCCCAGTTTGGCCGCCGTCCCGACCCATGCCAGCCCGACGATGTTCACCACTTGCGCGAAGACCAGGTCGCGCAGCCCGAGAATCTTGCGAAACTCGCCGCTGTGCGCCGCGGCAGGCGGCACGGGAATGGCGCTCATGAAGGAGCTAGTTCTCTGACCGCCTGAAGAAGTTCTAATAAAACAATTCCATTCAAAAATGTTTTGGGGCATACTTTGGGTATGGCCCGTCCAGCCCTCCGAATTGATGTCACAAACAAAGATCGGAAAGAACTGCGGAAGTTG
>JAIQFS010000088.1 GCA_020073145.1 Terriglobia bacterium | reverse complement strand
CTTTACCAGGGACGAGTTCGGCGCCCGGAATGTCTTCGTTCCAGGTGTACGCTCCACTGAGGACTTCGACATTGGAACACGACTGGCCATTGGGCCGGGTGCCCGTGTACTGAATCCGCTCACCGGACGTCTGGTAGCTGATGCTGGTTCGATACTTCGTCACATTGCAGGGCTGTCCACCCACTTGAATGGTCCCCTTGCCCTGGTATTCGAGGGTCATGAGCAGGTCTCGTTCCTCGCTGCTGCGGAGCATGCCCATATACCAGGCCCAGTTGAAAAGGACTGCTTTCAGATCCTTCGCACCGGCTGCAGGGGTGTACAGCGGCGCGCCGCCTCGACCTCCGCGGCCGCGAGCTCCACGACCTCCGGCGCCCGCACCCGGACCCCCCTGAGCCGGCGCTGCAGGGGCAGCGCCTCCGGCCTGTGCAAAGGCCGAGGACGGCTCGCTGAGCGTCAGCGCGACTGCAATCGCGACACTGGTCCCAAAGATCTTCCGTAGAACAGCCATGATGATCCCCTTCCTTGCTTAATCGTTGGGGTTACCGGCGGAGATCTGGATCACGCGCCCGTCGGGCATGGTCACCGACTTGAGGAAGCCCAACGGAGCGCCGTCCTTGGCAGGAAGGAACTTCACCTTGATGTTGTCGCCCGTGTGCAGCGCGTTCGGTCCGGTTTTCCCGATACCCCGCTGCGCAAGGGCCGTGGCGGAGCCGAGCGTCATCACCCACTCGGTGCTTGTTCCGTCCGCGTTCTTGACGTCGAGGGCCAGTGCACCGTGGGGGTTTGAGAACTTGACGCTAGTGACCGTTCCCGACAGTTCCTTGTCGCCTTTCATGTCGTACACGCCCGCGAGGGAATGATGAGCCTGTAACGAGCCGCTGCCGGCGATCAACCATCCGCACAGGGCTACCCACCCCAGAGTCCGTTTCAGCATTGGTGCACCTCCATAAAATTGTGCTTGAGTATATCACCGCCAGCGCCCGGGCTCAATTTAGTGCGCGCCGCTGGCATTGGCGGATCCCGGTCCGACGTAGGCCAGCAGGCGGCCGGCGGTAATGGCGCCGAACCAGCAGGTCAGCGAAGCCCAAGCCAGCATCTTTGACTTGCGGGACAGCGGGACCTGATCGAGCTGCGGATCCCCGAAGATCTGTCGGCGCATTCGGATGAGGACGAACATTCCCGCGAACACCAGCGCCATCTTGACGTAGAAATCCAGACTCGTCAGCTTGTTGGCGGCGTCGGCAACCAGCATCAAGGTCCCGGTCACAGCGTTGATCCAGAACGCCAGCCACAACCACGGGAACATGCGTTCGAACGGCCGCATCGGCACAGAAGCAGGCCAGTAGCCCAGCACCATGAAACTCAGCGTGGCGGAGCCTCCGGCCACGATGGACATCCCAAAGGTGTGCAGGAAAAGAATCGTCGGAAAGGCCCAGATGGTGGGGGCATCGCGAACCCAATTGCCGAGGCCGGAATTCTGAATGGAATCTAGAAACTCCTTCATGGTTATTCCTTACGCTCCAGGCGCGCCGTACTCCGATCCACCACATAGGCGACGATCCCCACCACCGTGGTTACGCCGAGCACTAAAAGAAAAACCGTGAGAGCGATTGGCATGGTTCCCTCCGGCTAGAATGCATTGCCCAAGAACGGCAACATGCTTCCGCAATACATCACGCCGACCCAGAGGAGCATGGCCGAAGCGGCAACGAGCTTGGACGTCAGCGGAGCGTCTTCCTTCGGTCCCAGGGCCCACGGCTCATCGAGCACCGTGAAATACACGGCGTTCAGACCGGCGAGCATCACCATGGCGATTTTCCAGTAGAAGGACGGGTTGTGAATGTACTGGCCGGGAATTCCCGCGAAGAACATCATGCCCGTGAGGACGTTCACGCCGAATCCCAGCGCCGCCCAGGGCAACAGACGGTGCAGGGAAGCGAACGACACTCCCCTCACCACTCCAAGGACCCGCAGATCCACCAGAAACACGACCCCGAGCAAGAGGCTCAGACCAATGAAATGAAGGGTTTCGCAGGTAGCCCACATCCACTGGTAGTTGGTCATGACTGCGCCCACGGTACGCGCCAGAGCGCCACCCGATGCGTCGGCCACCTGTTCGGCCCGAATTTCCGAGTGGCGGATTTCGCCGCCGAGATTGGAGGCGCGGGTCATCAGGCCGAGGCTCGCCAGCGTCAGGACCAGGATCACCGCCAGATTCCATCCCGGCACGCGCTTGAGGCGCCGGAATTGCCATAAGCCCAGCCAAGCAAACGCTCCGGTGAATTCCATGAATCCAAGGGCCAGAAAGGCCGCTCCCTCATGGGCTTCCATCTGCGATTTCGATACGCCCGGCAGGGACTTGATGGCATCCTGCGCCCCGTTTCCGGTGATATAGGTCGGAATCGAGAGGAGCGCGATTCCCAGCAGCACCACCAGGCTGGCGCGCTTCAGATCGTCGCTCTTTGCGATGAGAGCAACCACAAACAAACCGCCGCCGATGATCGTGCCGATGGCTGGAAAATGGTTCAGCAAAAGATGGGTGTGTGTTAAGTCCATAGTTCGGAAGCCGGGTGTGGCTCAGCTCCTGTCAAAGATCCGCGGAGGGTGAACGCGGCACCGACGCTCGACTACTATAACACTTGGGGTCTTTTTTGAGGAACCCACGAAGCCGCGGCGCGGGCTCACCGCTTCGTCGTGTTGCAAGATGAGCGGATGATTGACGGCATCCGGTGGGGCGTGGTGCTCGCTTTCGCCTTTCGCCCTTTTGCCTCTTGATTGATTCTTTGCTACTGGTATCCCGGCCCGCGTCCGCGCATCATCGGCCGCGGCGCTTCCACCACGGGTGGAACGGGCGACGGCGCCGGTTTGCGCACGCGCCGGTCCAGACGGTCGGCAATGAATTCATCGCGCGCCTTGTTCTTGCGCGCGCCTGCTTTGGCATCCACCGCCGCCCATTCTTCCGGCGCGACTTCCTGGATCGCTGGCAAGTACTTCTGGAAATAGTTCTTCAGGCGCTCCTGCACCGGCTTCACGGCCGAATGGTAGAGCACGAACAGCACGTCCTCAGGCGCGGCCTCCGCCACTACAAAGTAGACCTGCGACGCCTTCTTGATGCGCGCCGAACGCATCGCGGTCTCCAGTTTCTTAGCCCGGCCTTCCACCCTCTGCCAGACATCCACGTCGGGCTTGCGCATCTCCGTGGATTTGATCAGCGCTTGCTTTTCCTTGGCATTCAACTTCTCGGTCAGCGCGAAGAAGAACGGTCCCTGGCGCGCGGCCCGAGTCCGCGGTTCATCGGGCAGCAGCCGCGCCAGCTTTTCAAAACGCGCCAAGCCCTGCAGATTTGCCTTCGGCCCGGACAGCGCCGGCGAAAACAAGCTGAGCAGGCCGGCTTCCTCCAGCGCTTTGAGAATCTCCGCGGGGCTGTCCTCCGTGCTGATCTGTTTCAACTCCTCGAAGAACACGCGTGGCGGAATCAGCTTCTCCACCTCCGCTTCCCTCGCGTTGGCCACCTGCATCTGCGTGCGCTCTTCGATCGTGAAGCCCAGCCGCACGCGGAAGCGCGCCAGGCGCAGCAGCCGCGACGGGTCGTCATAGAAGGCGTAGGCGTTGGTCAACCGCAGTTCCCGCCGTTCGATGTCCGCCAGTCCGTTCATGGGGTCGAGCAGCAGGCCGCGCGACGCCTTGTTGAGCGAAAGCGCAATGGCGTTGCAGGTGAAGTCGCGGCCGCGCAGGTCTTCTTGAATGGTGGCCGGCGTCACTTGCGGCTTAGCCCCGGTGCGCGCGTACCGCTCCTGGCGCGACATGCCGATCTGCGCCGTCACTCCGCCCGCAAACACCAGTTCCACGCACTTGCGGTTCTCGTCCAACGCCGCCGTCTTGGCGCTCGTGCGGTCGCCGACCATCTTGGCGACCTTGAGCGCGTTCCCTTCCACCGAGAAATCCAGATCGCGAATCCGGAATCCCGCCAGCATGTCCCGCATGGCGCCCCCGGTGAGGAACAAGTTCACGTTGGCCTGACCGGCCGCCGCCTGAACCTCTTCCACCACGCGGTTCTGATCCGTGCTCAAGTGACTCTCGAGCATGTAAATGTAATCGCTCATTGCCCGCGCTTTCGAACTTCGATATTTGCTACCACTTCATCCATCCGGTACGTATCCCCGCTCACCCCCGCGGGTGATGCTGCTCTACCACCCGCCGCAGTCTGGACCGCATCACATGGGTATAGATCTGGGTGGTTGAGATATCCGCGTGGCCTAACATCAGCTGTACGCTCCGCAGGTCAGCACCACCCTCCAACAGATGGGTGGCGAAACTGTGGCGGAGCACGTGGGGCGTCAGCCCATGGAAGATCCCCGTCTTCCGGCCGTAACCGGCCAACAATTTCCAAAAAGCCTGGCGCGTCAAGCACCCGCCACGCCCCGTGACGAACAGATACCGGCTCGCCCGCCGCTTCAACAGCACGCTCCGGCCGGATTCCAGGTATTCCCGCACCGCCCGGATGGCATCCTTGCCCACCGGAACCAGCCGCTGTTTGTTCCCCTTGCCCATGGTCCGGAGCACCCCCAGTTCGAGGTTGAGATCGCTTATCCCGACTCGGCACAGTTCCGACACCCGCAAGCCCGTGGCATACAGCAGTTGCAGCATGGCCCGGTCCCGCAGCCCCACCGGCCGGGTCGGGTCTGGAGCCCCAATCAACTGCTCGATCTGCTGAAGATTCAAGAACTTGGGGATGGTCTGCCACTGCCGCGGCGCGCGCAGGTGCTCGCTCGGATCGCTGGCCATCGACCCCTCTCGCACCAGGAACCCGAACAGGTTGCGCAGCGTGGTGAGGTGGCGGGCAATCGAGCGGCTGCTTAAGCCCGCCCCGTACAAGTGGTCCAAATAACGCCGCAAAACTTCTGTGTCAGGAGGCCACCGGTCGCCCAGAAAATTCCTAAACCTTTCCAAATCAGAAGAATAGGCGCTGAGCGAGTTGGCCGAAAGCCCCTTTTCCATACGGCAGAATTGCAGAAATGCCTGGATCTGCGGGCTGACTGCCGGTCGCGGCTCCGTCCTGTCTCCAAGCATCGTGCCAATGATACAATAAGCGCCGAAATGTTTGAAACATAGTTCAGCGCCACGAGGTAGGTTTTTTGGCCGGCTCCACCACCAAGAAGGCAATCATTCGACGATTTGACCGCGAACCGGTGGCCGGATACGTCAACCCTGTCTCCTATCTACGGCCGGACGGCATCGAGTTGCTCTCGGCGCAGGGTAACGTGGCGCTCGTCCCATACCCAGACGTCAAAACCGTCTCCTTCGTTCGAGACTTCGACGGCTCGGACGCGAGGGAGCGGCGTGTTTTCAACACGCGCCCCAAGATGGAAGGCTTGTGGATCCGCTTCGTATTTCGAGACGGCGAGCTGATGGAAGGGGTGATGCCGAATAATCTGCTCTCCGCCGAGCCCCACGGCTTCACCGTGATCCCCCCCGATCCTTACAGCAACCAGCAGCGCGTCTTTATCCCGCGTACTGCCCTCCACTCAGTCGAGGTGTTGGGAGTTGTCCTCAAGCATTCTCAAAAACGGGTTGCGGTATACTGAGTCTGAATACGAACCACTCTGTTGGAGGTTGTATGAAGCTACGAAACGTCGCTCTGTCCCTGTTCGGGACGCTGATTTTTTCATGTGCGGCAGTCGCTCAGACTGCGACCATGGAAGGAACCGTGAAGGGCGACGACGGCAAACCGCTGCAAGGCGCGGTGATGAAGATCACCCGCACAGACATTAAGGGTAATTACAAGGTGAAGACCGACAAGAGAGGTCATTATCTCTACGCCGGCCTTCCCTACCCGGGGGTTTACGACGTGGTCGTGGAAGTGGACGGAAAAGATCGCGACAGCGCCCAAGGCGTTCGCCTCCGTCCAGATCTGCCGGCTGTCGATTTTGACCTCAGCAAGCAAGCCGCAGCGGCCGCCGCCGCAGCTACCGGCGGGGCTCCCGGGGGACAGGCCGCCGCGCCGGAACCCACCCGCGGCATGACCCCCCAGCAGAAGGCGGAACTCGAAAAGCAGATGAAGGAACGCGAAGAGGCGATGAAGAAAAACAAGGAGTTGAACGACGCGTTCAACGCCGGTGTCGCCGCCGCGCAAGCCAAACAATGGGATCAGGCCGTGGCTTCCTTCAACAAAGCCGGGGAACTCGATCCCAAGCAGCATGTGGTCTGGGCCCAACTGGCCGAGGCGGAAGTGAATTTCGCCGCCACCAAGACGGGCGCTGACTCCGACGCCGAAATGCAGAAAGGGTTGGACGCTTACTCCAAGGCGATCGAGCTTAAGCCGGACGATCCCGGCTATCACAACAACTTCGCGCTGGCCCTGGCCAAAGCCAAGAAGATCCCGGAAGCCGAATCCGAACTGAACAAAGCCGCCACCCTCGATCCCCCCAACACCGGGCGCTACTATTACAATCTGGGTGCGCTCTTAGTCAATTCCGGGCAAAACGATCCCGCCGGAGACGCCTTTAAGAAAGCCATCGCCGCTGATCCGAACTACGCCGACGCCCAATACCAATACGGAGTGTTCCTGCTCTCGAAGGCCACCATCGCGGCCGACGGCAAAGTGACCCCAGTGGAAGGCACTTCGGACGCCTTCCAGAAGTACCTGGCCTTGAAACCGGATGGACCGTTTGCCGATTCCGCCAAAGCCATGCTGGCGAGTTTGGGCGAAACCGTCGACACCTCGTACAAGAACCCTAACGCTCGTCCGGCTGCCAAAAAGGGCGGCAAGAAGTAATCGAGTTCGCTGGCCGGGGCAGGGGCAGAATGCCTCTGCCCCATCGATATGATCCGTTTTCTTGTCATTCGGCTCCTCCTGCCGCTGCTGGTGTTCTTCCTGGTGAGAAGCCTGTTGAAGAGCATCTTCGCCGCGGTTCGTTCCTATCCCCCCAGCCAGGCCCGCGCTCCGCAGCCCCCGGCGGTGCCCGCGGGAGGGGAACTCAAGAAGGATCCCGTGTGTCAGCGGCGGCGTGGCGCGTTTCGGGAGCAGCGCCAACCTGGGAACCGCCACGGGGTTAGCCACGGACCCTCAGTATGTCATGAAGGACGGCTTCAGCCTGTCCTTCCGCATGACCATCAACTCATGGCGTTTTATGGGTCACGAAATCGGCTACTCCTATAACCACACATCCCTGGACAGGCCGCCGACCGCCAACGGGCCGGGGATTGGGCAGCCCCTGAACCCGGCCACGACCGACAGCGTGCCCATGCACCAGGGCTTCTATGACTTCCTGGTGTACGCCACTCCCGAAGGCACCAAGATCCGTCCCTTTGCCGCCGGAGGCGTGCAATTCAGCAGCTTCGTTCCGCCGGGCACGTCCGTCTCCTACGGCAACCAGGTGACCAAGTATGGAATCAACTACGGCGGTGGAATCAAAGTGCGGCTCAACGACATCTGGGGCATCCGCTTCGATGCCCGCTTCTACAACATGGGCAAGCCCTTTAATCTCGCCGGCCAGACTGGCCGCCTGATCCAGCAGCAGTACTCAGCGGGACTTTCCTTCAACCTGTAGCGTCAGAGCAGGATCATCCCTTTCCGCATCCCGATGGCGACGGCTTCGGTGCGCGTGGAGGCGTGCAGCTTGCCCAGGATGGACGCCACGTGGAACTTCACGGTGTGCTCGGAGATGCCGAGCTTCCAGGCGATGTTCTTATTGGCGGCGCCTTCAGCCAGC
>JAIQFS010000062.1 GCA_020073145.1 Terriglobia bacterium | reverse complement strand
ACACCGGTCGGAGATGGCCCGGGATCTGGCGGCCCTGCTCACCGAACGGGAGTTCGCCTGTCTCCGGCTGCGGGCCGAAGGGCTGGACTACGCCGAGATCGCCAGCGCGCTCGGCATCCGAAGTGGTACGGTCGGTGCGCTGCTGGCGCGGGCTCAGAAGAAAATTCGCCACTCGGCGGAATACGACGAGTCCACGCCCCTCGGAACGGCGGAAGCCATCCACTCCCTGTTCGATAAACGGGAAGTCTATTCCTGAACCTGCCGGCGGCGGAAGGATACCAAAGCGAGAAGCGCCATCACACCGAAGAGTGTGAAGAACGTGGCGGGCTCCGGCACGCCCATCGTCACTCTCATCTCAAACGGCGTCAAAGCGTCTGAATTTTGCGTCACGGAGGCGCTGCCCGGGTTTCCGAAGGCCCAGAACTCGCCAGCCGTGCCGGTACCTCCGGCGTCGTCGGCGAATTCCCATCCTGCAATCGTCGACGGGTCGGATACCAGGGCGATCCAATAGCGCGTATTGGCGGCGAGGATCGGGTTGCTGGAAAGGGTGACGGCCTGGGTGGGCCCGTGGAGGGATAGTCGAGCAGGTTGGTGTCGTCCGAATAGAGAAGCACATCGAACGGATCGGTGCCGCCAGTAGTACTGTCGAGCACTAAGTCCAGACCGGTGAGAGCTTCAGACAAGGCCCCGGTGGAAAACGAATCGTACAGGGGGCCGGCATCGATAGGCGTGGATTGCCCCGGGGTGTTGCCGTGGGCCGTGTTGTCGTAAACCACTTCCGCGTGCACATTGAGCGCCAGCGCGGCGGCAAAACAAAAAATACCGAAAGTTCTCACTGTAATTGCTCCGATTTTCCGCGATTAAAGAAGCGATTTGCGCGGGTATGAAGGAATCATAAGGTGGGATGGCCGGGAACTCAATGGGGTTGAAGTTTCATGACGTTCCAGTTCTGCCTAGTATCCTGCGCTGTTTTCGAAATTCTTTATGCTAAATAACGCGAATAGTCACAGATAAAAATACTAGAGGTCCCAAAAGAAGATCGCCACGCCGCGAAGGGGAGAAACCGGGCGGCCCGCCGACTGCCGCCCGGGAAGAGAAATCGGAAGCATCCCGAATCGGGATTACTGCGCGAGACGCAACAGCGAAGACGCTACCTGAGTGAACGCGGCGCTCAGGTTACTGGCGCTGTCTACTTGAATGTACAGTCCGACCCTGCGTGGGGGTATACGAAGTCGAGTCTTGAGTGTTGGCGAGCCGCTTCAACAGAACCGTGTCGATTCCGCCATTGCCGGTGTAGCCAATGGTGAAAATGGTGATGGGAAGCATCCCGGTGGGCGCTGGCAGAGAACCCATGACCCCATTGTTTCGAATGGTATTGCCGACATTGTCCGTAGCGTTCCAGACGGCGTTGGCCCACTGGCCCCCTGCGGATGAAGTATCGCTGAGGCTGATCGACTTGTACCCAGTCACCGAGTTCCCGTAGAGGTCCACGGCAGGAATCTGGTTAAGGTCGTTCATATTCCATCGAAGTGAGTTGCCAAAACCGGCACAGCCCGCTAGAGCTACCGTCGGTATCGCCTGGTGGCGGTGACTGCTATCCAGATAGCTCCAGCCCGAGTTCGCGAGCCACCAGTCCACGGTGTGGCCCGCCGTGGTGTCGGTCGAGGCAATCAGATAAAGGCCGGTCGCATCGGAATAGATAAAGCCGGCCATGGTGTGGGCGGCGTCGGGTATGGTACCGCCGTTCGCGTTGTACGTGCAAGGACTCTGCCCGCCGCTGACGCCAAAAGGCTTGAGGGCGTTACTGCTCGTCCGGTTGGGGCTGGTCGACAGCGCGGTAGGTTGACCGTCTGTAAACAGGACGACTGAGTTGAGGTAGTCATCGGTTCCCGTCGGACCGGCGACGGCGTGATTGTGTGCCTTCTGTAGTTCGATATAGGCCAGCGCGAGGGACTCGGGGGTGTTGGTACCGCCGCCGGAAGTCATGAGGTTGAGCTCGGTGAACATAGGGCCGGCAGTGGAGGTGGTTGCAAAGCTTGAATCCGGCCCAAACTGAGTGGAGCTGGTCGGGCTCGGGTCCCACGTGGTGGTGTTTTGATAGGGCGGATAGGCGACAATTGCGCTGCCGGCGAAGGCCACCAGCCCGAGCTCATCGGTGCCCGGCGTGAACATGCCGGTGAACTGCTTGGCGCCGCCGAGCATACTGGCCATGGTGCTGCTCATGGAGCCGGATTGATCCAGGATCAGCTCGACGCGCGTGTTGCGGCGAGTGGCAACGGCGTTGGAAGCGACGATCGCATTCTGCTGCCCGAAAATACGCATGAACAGCAGCGGCGTTTTGACGGTGGCGGCGACGTTGATGGTGTGGGTGCCGAAGCTATTTGTCACGTTGATCGTAGGGGTCAGGTCGGTGGTTCCCCAATAGCCGGCCGGGAAATTCACGCTTAAGAACTCACCGGCGATCTCAGAAGTATTGGCGCTGGTAGCAAGCAGACGGCCGGCGCCGAGCGCTGCCCCGTCCACAGCGGCGGAGAGTTTGGCTTGCACGATATAAAGCCGGGTTCCATCGATGGCCAGCCCTACCAACGGAATGAAGACCAACGGCAGGCCGAGCATCAGCAATAGCAGGGTTGCCCCTTTCCGGCCGTGCCGGTTCCTCACAGGTGCGCGCATGACTGTCTCCTTTCGCTACCGAAATCCTAAAAGAAACCAAAAGAGTATGACGCCATATGGGAAACAAACGGCGCCATGTTGAACCCGGTTGCCCCGGCTTCAGCCAAATAGAGAACCTGGCCGGAGGGCAAGCCGGAAGCCACGCCAGCAACCACCGAATACGGGTTGACTCCGCTAAAATTGGCGACGTCGCCCGCCTTGGTGGCTTGATCCGAAGCCGAAATCTTGCCGTCGGTCCCGACGGTGACTCCCGTAGGCCCCGAAGTAACCGGACTGCCGAAGTTGCTGCCGCGCACCGAGGTGTTCCCCACCGTCAGCCGCTGCGTGAAGACCCACTGGGTATAGTTCGTGCACGCCGCCGTGGGATTTCCGCTGGCGTCCACTGCTCCAACCGCGGCGCACGCCGCCTTGTCAACGTACGTCAGCGAAGACAGAATCACCACGGCGCTGCCGCTGCCGGCCGTCGCCGAGAGGCCCACATCACTGCCGAGGTCAGCGATGATCGTCTGATTGCCGGCCAAGGCAAAATCGATGCCGCGCGCGTACATGTGGCCGGCGTCGCGAGCCAGTTGAACCGTTTGCAGCGCACGAATCATGTTGATCCCCATGACGCCCGTGCCCAACAGCAGGGGCAGCAGGATCAACATGCTAAAGGCAAACTCGATGCTGGAGACACCGCTTGATTTTTTCCTTCTCATGATGATCTCCTAGGGCGCAGTCCCGACGCAGGGTGGATTTCGATCGGGTTCGATGATATCGGCGGAATTCACCGTGATGATGAGCGGGGAATTGTCCACCGCAAGCCTCGTACTAAAGATGCGCGGCATCAACGGCGCCAGAGAAAAGTTCTGGACCGAAACCTTCATGATGTTGCCGGGCGCGTCACCGTTGGATTGGGCGGAAACATCGGTCGCCGCCGCGGTCGATGCCGGCGCCGGGGGGAGAAAGTAGTTGACTTTCACCTTGGCTAATCCCGAGGAGCCATGGAGCAATCCAAACGCATTGGACTGAACCACTGACTTGACCGTGTCGGTCAGACAGGCCCCGCTGGCCATCTGGGACGCCGTCAGTGTGACGCCCGTTCGGACTCCGATACGAACGGCCCGTTGCAAGGTGCTCTCGGCAAAGACCGCCCACCCCGTGTCCGCCAGAACCGTGATCATCGCCATGAGCGGCATGATGACCAGCGTGAATTCCAGCAGCTCCGAGCCTTTGGTGCGTCGTCGCCGGGATGCGCGCCCGCGCTGAAGTAGTGCAGCGCTCTCCGTCGGTTTCATAGAGTCCCCCTCATAGACCTGCTTCCGACGTATATGAGTTGCAGAGAGGGCTTTTTCTTTACACGGTACCGGAGGGGTTTACTGGTTGCGGGTCCTTGCTAAGTCAGCCGGATGGAAGCGGAATTCCGTCTGTCCAAGGTTAACGGCCGCGGCCGGTGGCATGGGGGGACCCGTTTTGCGTAACCTTAGAAGTGAGCTGGGAACCGGATGCCCTTCGTTTTCGGAATTGCCCCTGTATTCTTCATCTTTATTGGAAGCCAGATCTACTTCCTGACGCGCCTGGCGGCGTGGGCCAAGAAGCGGATCGGGACGCGGGGCAAGCGCATTGCCGCCGGAGCAGCCGGGCTCGCGGTCTATCTGTTCTATTTTGCCGCCAACCTCTGGTGGGAGGCCGGGCGGCCGTCCTCCATTCACCTCACCCTCCGGGATGCGCTGCTGTCGGCGCCCTTTCTGTGGTGGATCTTCAGTTCCACCGTCGCGTTTCTGGTGGTGCTTCTGATCTGGGCCGCCCGCGGCATCGCGCGAACCATCACCTGGACGGCACGGGCGGTGGCGGGCCGTTCCGCGGCGGCCGGGCGGCCCTCGTCCTCCCGCCGCCAATTCCTGGAACACGCCGCCACCGCTGCTGTGGCTGCTCCCTTTGTGGCGGGCGCTTATGGCTTGCTGTACGGCCGCTTGAATCTCCAGACCACGCACCAGCCGATTCGCCTGGCGCGCCTTCCCAAAGCCTTCGAGGGTTTTCGCATCGTGCAGCTCTCCGATATCCACATCGGGCCGTTCATGGGAGAGGACGAGATTCGCAAATATGTGCAAATCGCCAACTCCCTGAAGCCCGACCTCATCGCCCTGACCGGAGATTTCGTCACCTTCGATCCCTCCCCGCGCCGCGCGGTGGTCCAGGCGCTCAGGGGTCTGCGGGCGCCGTTCGGCGTCTTCGGCTGCCTCGGCAACCACGACAGTTGGGCCCGTTCAGAGGACGCCCTGACCGAGCTGTTCGGCCAGGTCGGCATCAAGATGCTGCGCCAGGAGCGCGTGCCGATTCAGATCTCTGGCGAGCGGCTCAATCTGATCGGCATCGATTTCGCGAACTCGCGCGGCATGTCGGCGGGACCGGGCCACATGAGCAGCCTGCGCCTGGAAGGCATGGAGGAACTGCTGGCGGCCGATACCGCGAACATCCTTCTCAGCCACAACCCCGAGACCTTCCCGCGCGCTGCCGCACTCGGCATCGACCTGAGCTTGGCGGGGCACACGCACGGCGGCCAACTCGCGCTCGAGTTCATCAGCCCGGAGTTGGCGCCCAGCCGCATCGTCACACCCTACGTGGCGGGATGGTTCCAGAGGCCCGGCGGCCAGCTTTATGTGAACCGGGGGATCGGAACCATCGCGGCGCCCATGCGCGTCGGCGCGCCGCCCGAGATCACGGCATACGAACTGACGCGCGGGGCGTAGCCGCAGCCGCGCCGGCTTGCAGGCGCTCCTGTTCCGCCAGGTCCGCGTTCCCCAGCGAGTCATAGATCGCGGCCAGGGTCTGGTGCGCGGCGGGCAAAGCGCGAGCCGCCAGCCTCAACTGCTGAATTCCGGCAGCCCGGGTCTGGGGGCGGCGGCTCAGTACGCAGCCAAGGATGTAATGCGACTTGGCGTTGCTGCCATCCAGATTCACGGCGGCCCGCGCCCATTGCTCGGCCTCTTCCGGCTGGTGCTGCCGCAGCAGCACGTACGCCAGGTTGGACTGGTACGGAGCGGAAGCAGGATCGAGTTCGATGGCACGGCGCAATGCAGCGGCGGCCTGCTCGTACTGCCCCAGCCGGGCCAATGCCGCGCCCAGATTGGCGTGAGCTTCGATGAATTCGGGGTCGAGGCGCACGGCGCCTTGCAGGGTCGCCACTGCCTCCTGGACTCGCCCGGACTCGGTAAAATGCTGCGCCTTCAGCAACTCACGCCACTGGCGGCGCGAAGGGTAATGGCGCAGCTGCGCCACGGAGATGCTCTCCCCAGTGGGCCGATCCTGGGAAGCTTCTGGAAACCGCGCCGAAACCGGCACACCCGTCTCCACTCTGAACGAGTCCGCCCCGATCTCGCTGCCGGATGCATCCAAAATGCGCAACCGGTAGTTTCCCGCTGGCTCATCGGAAGAACGGAAGCGGCCGTCGGCGGCAACATTCGTTTCCCGAACCCCATCCATGCCCGGGTCTTCGAGTTCCACCCAGGATAAACCGCGCTCCACCGGGCGCGGACCCTGCACTTCTCCTTGAAACCGGAACGTCACTTGGGCCGAACACACCGATGCGCCGGCCAACACTGCTACCGTAGAAATCCAATTCATACCAGCCTCCGTAGGGGTTAGGTTTACTGTCGGTAATCTGGCGTGACTTGGCCTGGGAATTCGAGGCGATCGGGCGAGGACCAGCCGATGGAAACAGGGCGCCTGCCAGGGCCCTCTGTGGACACCTTCAGAGTAGAGCCAAGGGCGCGGCTAATCCAATTGAAAATTTCTATGAAGGGGATTGAGCCCCGATGGATTCAGTGACTGGGGCGCCCGGCGCGTCGTCGTGAATCTCGCGGCTCCCGGCTGATCTTCCCCGATGTCTCGTAGCGTAAGATGGTTTCATGAAATGGTTTGCGGGCTCCTGGGTCCTCGCACTCGGCCTGCTTCTGGCTCCCGCGTCCGCCCAAGTGATTGAGTTCGAAACCAATGGCTTGAAATACCAAACAGTGACTAAAAGCGGGGTCACGGTCATGTTCGCTCTCCTGCAGCCTCACGTGCAGGGTTACACCATTCTCCAGGTCGCCGTTTCCAACGGTTCGGCCGGCCGATACACCATCAAGCCCGAGGATTTCAGCTTCGTCCGCGACACCGGAGAGGCCATTCCGGCAGCCTCCGCCCGGTCCGTGATCGGCATGCTGATTGAGAAGGGCAACCGCAGCGACGTCATCAAGCTGGTCGGCACCTACGAAACGGCGTTCTACGGCATGGCGCGGATGCGTTCGACCAATGGCTACGAGCAACGCCGGCAGGCCGCCCTGGCGGAGACCTCGACCAAGCTCAAGGCCGCGGCGACAGCCTCCGCCCTGGCGCTGGTTCAGACGCAGCTTCCGCCCGGCGAATCCACCGACGGCGCCGTCTTCATCCCCACCGAGGGAAAACCACTCGGCCGCGGACACCTGGTGGTGCGCACCAATACCGACGTTTTCGAATTCCGCGAAGAATAGGGACCTTGCAGTTGCGGCGGCGGAGCCGGCTAATGCAGAGGATATCCGTGCAACAGCCGGAACTCGCGCGACCAGCGCGTCTTGGAAAAAAAGTGCGTCACCACGTCCACCAAGTGATCGATGCCGATGTTGGGATTGGTCAGATCTTCGGTGGGCGCTTCGAACGACCAGTAGATCACCAGCGGGGTTCCCACGATATTGTCGCGCGGCACAAATCCCCAATACCGGCTATCGGAGGAATTGTCGCGGTTGTCGCCCATGGCGAAGACGAAACCTTGCGGCACCACCACTTCGCCGTTGACCACGTGATTCTCGAGCATATCCATGGCGCTGGGAGGCAGCGGCGAGTTCGGCTGGGTGGGAAAGTTGTCGCGGTACGAGTCGATGTACCCGGTCTTGTGGACCACGTACGGCTCGTTTACCAGATGCCCGTTCAACATCAGCTGCTTGTTCACCAGCCGGATGCGATCGCCCGGAACCCCGATCGCGCGCTTCACGTAGTCTTCCTGAATGTTGAGCGGGTAGCGGAACACGATGACGTCGCCGCGACGCACGTCGCGATAGGGCAGCAGGTGTCCGGAGACCCCGCCATCCGGAGAGTAGGTCAGCTTGTCCACCAGCACGTGATCGCCGATCAGCAGCGTGTCTTCCATGGAGGCGCTCGGAATCACGAAGGCCTGCACCAGAGTCGTGGTGCCGAACAGCAGAAGCACAATGGTGACGGTCCACTCGGCGATGAAACCGCGGCGCACATCCTTGGTCAATTCCACGTAACGCCGGTACGCGCCGCGCGCCGGACTAATCTCTTGAGTCTCCACAGCAGCCATTGTATCGGATACAGCGAGTGGACCACGGTCGGGTCTGGTACAATCGCGGCAGGGGGGTTTGCTTGTCTAAAGCCACTCAAGAATTACCCCGTACCCTGGGCGCGCTCCGCCCCAGCCCTTATTCTGAAGCGAAGCTCGCTGATCGTTCGGTCAAGGACGAACTCCGCAATAATCTCATCTGCAAAATCCAGCGCGGCGAGCCGCTGTTCCCCGGCATTTTGGGTTATGAGGACACCGTGGTGCCGCAGGTGGTCAATGCCATCCTGTCGCGGCACAACTTCATCCTCCTCGGATTGCGCGGCCAGGCCAAAACCCGCCTCATCCGCCTTCTCACCACGCTCCTCGATGAAACCACGCCTTACATTGACGGTTGCGAGATTCACGATAATCCATACAAGCCGATCTGCCGCCGTTGCCGGACTCTGGTCGCCGAACAGGGAGACGCCACGCCGATCTCCTGGCTGCACCGCGATCACCGCTACGTCGAAAAACTAGCCACGCCGGACGTCACGATCGCGGACATGATCGGTGATATCGATCCCATCAAGGCGGCGCGCCGCGGGCACGATATCTCCGACGAGTTGACCGTTCACTACGGCCTGCTCCCTCGCGCCAACCGCGGCGTCTTCGCCATCAACGAACTGCCCGACCTGGCCGGCAAGATTCAGGTGGGCCTGTTCAACATCATGCAGGAAGGCGACGTGCAGATTAAGGGCTACCCCGTGCGCCTGCCGCTCGACCTGATGCTGGTCTTCACGGCCAATCCCGAAGACTACACCGCCCGCGGCAAAATCATCACCCCGCTCAAGGACCGCATCGGCAGCGAGATCCGCACCCACTATCCGGCCACGCTCGAACAGGGAATCGCCATCACCGAGCAGGAGGCCTGGCTGGACCGGTCTTCGCCCATCGCGGTCCGTGTTCCCGATTACATCAAGCAGGTGGCCGAGCAACTCGCGTTTCTGGCGCGCGAGGACAAGCGTGTCGACAAACGTTCCGGCGTTTCGCAGCGCCTTCCCATCTCGGCGCTGGAAAACGTCGTCTCCAATGCCGAGCGGCGCGCCCTCAAGGCCAAGGAAGAAGTGGCGGTGCCGCGCATCCTCGACCTGTACTCGGCGCTGCCCGCCGTCACCGGCAAGTTAGAGCTGGAATACGAGGGCGAACTCAAAGGCGGCGATACCGTGGCGCGCGAGCTGATCCGAACCGCGGTTGGCAAGATCTACAACCAGTATTTTGAAGGCGCCAACATGGCCCAGGTCATCCAATGGTTCGATCTGGGAGGCAGCCTGAAACTGGACGAGACCGCCGATTCGGCCACCATGGTGACGCAGTTGAGCGGAATCCAGGGGTTGATGGAGAAGGTCAAGGCTCTGGGACTGACCGCCAACGAACCGGACGCCGTTCGGGCCTCCGCCGCGGAATTCATCCTGGAAGGTCTGCACGCGCACCGGCGCATCGGCCGCAGTGAAGAACGCGGTTTCTCGGCGGAAGAGAAGCGCCGCGAAGCGCCGCGCGAAGAGGGCGGCGGCCGCGGCGAACGCCCCACTTTCCGCCGGCAGTACAACTAAGGTGGCGTTAAGCTCCGCCTGACGCGCTCCTATGAAGTGGATCCGCTATTCGAAATACACGGGCGAAGACCTCGGAATCGGCGCCGAGGAGCTGCTGCAGGCTCTTTCCGATTTTCTCCTCGAGAGCGGCTTCAATACCCAGTACATGCCCTTCAACGAGTGGAACCAGCACACGCTGGAGGACCTCAAGAAGGCCATCGAAAAGGCGCTGGAGCAGGGCGAGTTGTTCAACGACGAGACCCGCCGGGAGATGATGGAGAAGCTCCAGAACTTGTCCCCGGAGCAGCTCGACAAACTCCTCGAGAACCTGATCCAGAAGATGGTCGACGAAGGCCAGATCACCATCGAAGAGCCCAGCGAGCAGCAGGCGTCGGCGCCCGGCTCCGGTGGCGCCAAGGATTCCAAGGTCAAGTTCGAGGTCACCGACAAGTCGCTCGACTTCCTGGGCTTTAAAACGCTGAAAGATCTGCTCGGCTCGCTCGGGAAATCGAGTTTCGGCCGCCACGACACGCGCGACCTGGCCACCGGCATCGAGACCTCCGGCTCATCCAAACCCTACGAATTCGGCGACATGCTGAACCTGGACGTGAGCGAAACGCTCTTCTCGGCCATCCGCCGCGAAGGCGCCAAAGTGCCGCTCGATATGGAGTACTCGGACCTGCACGTGCACCAGTGCGAGTATCAGAGCTCGTGCGCCACCGTCCTCATGCTCGATTGCAGCCACAGCATGATCCTGTACGGCGAGGACCGCTTCACCCCCGCCAAGAAAGTCGCGCTGGCGCTGGCTCACCTGATCAAAACGCAGTATCCCGGCGATAGCCTCCGCTGCGTCCTCTTCCACGATTCCGCCGAAGAGCTGGACATCAGCAAACTCGCGCGGGTGCAGGTGGGCCCCTACTACACCAACACGCGCGATGGCCTCATCCTGGCGCAGCGCCTGCTCGCCCGGGAGCGCAAGGACATGCGCCAGATCATTATGATCACCGACGGCAAGCCGAGTTGCCTGACGCTGGAAGACGGCCGCATGTACAAAAACGCCTTCGGCCTGGACCCGCTCGTCATCAGCAAGACGCTGGAGGAAGTGAACCGCTGCAAGAAGCAGGGCATCCTGATCAACACGTTCATGTTGGCCAGCGACTACGGCCTGGTCAACTTCGTGCAGAAAGTCACCGAGATCTGCCGCGGCAAAGCCTATTTCACCACGCCCTTCACGCTCGGCCAGTACCTGCTGATGGACTACATGAACCGCAAGACCCGGACCATTCACTGAGGGCCGCGCGCGCGCCCTGGTTCACTGCAGCTGGGTCACGGCAGCTGGTTCACTTCAGGTGGAGACGGGCCCGCCCCAGAATCTCCTCCACCACCGCCGTCTTCGCGTCCGCGTAGTTCTGCTGGTAGGTCCATTTCTCGCTCGCCAGGTGTCGCTTGGTCTGCTCATACAGTTCGCGATCGGCGGCATTGCGGCGCAGCCAATCGCGGAACAGCAGGATACGGTCGATTTCCGGACAACTCGCCGAGAAGACATGCAGGTGGCTGTCTGGGTCATTTCCCCGGAACATCCGGTGTTCGTGCCACTCGGCTTCGCGGATGCGTAGCGTGTAGCCGATACCCTCCAGGGCCGGCGCGTACGCGGCTTCATCCCCCGAATCGGCGACCACCAGCAGCATATCGAGAATCGGTTTGGCGGCCAGGCCCGGCACCGACGTCGAGCCCGTATGCTCGATCCGCAGCGCCCGCGATCCGAGTGCGCCTGCGATTCGTTCCGCCTCGCACTGAAACTGCTCAGGCCACCTCGGATCGGATTCCACAATGCGAATCGGTTCGGACAACGGCCGCAGCTCTCCAATGGTGCGGGCACGGAGCTCTTCTTCCGTGAGCGGCAGGGGGGGCCTGGGTTCCGGTGTCTCTCCCGACATGACAGCTTGACCTCGTTCCGCGGGCGACCCGCTGCCGTAGCCATCCGGAATCGGCCCAGCCTCCATGATATTTCGAAGCGTCTCGCGGCTGCGGACGTGCTGCTTTCGCGCCGCCTACCGAAAGTACCCCTGGGCCATCTCCGGGTCGGCTGCCACCGCCTTGCGCCACTGCGCCCGGGCTTCCTCCTCGCGGCCAAGCGATTGGAGCGCGATGCCCAGGTTGACCAGGGCCTCGCAGAATTCCGGAGATTCGCGCAGCGCTTCTTGGTAAAGCCGCACGGCATCCTCATTCTTCCCGGACCTTTGTAACAGCAGCCCCGTGTTGTAAAGCAGCTCCGCCGTCCGCTCGCCGCGATCGATCAGTTTGCCATGCAATTCCAAGGCCTGCTGCAGATCGTCCCGCTCCATCGCGATGCCGGCCAGCCCGCGGATGGCGTCTGTGCATTCCGGGTCGCGCGCCGCGATTTTTTCAAAACCGTCCCGCGCCCGGTCGAGCGCGCCCGACTTCCAGTAGCCGATGGCGACGTTGAGCTGCGCCTCCGGCCAATCGGGAGATTTTCGGAGACACGCTTCGAAGGCTTCCACCGCTGTCCGGGATTCGCCCAACTGCAAGGCCGTGTACCCCAAACGGAAGCGGGCCTCTTCCCAGTCCGGGTTCTGCTCGGTGAGTTTGGCGTACAGCGCCAGCGCTTCCGCCGTCTGTCCCTGCTTTTCGAGGAGCAGAGCCAGGTTCCAGCGCGCGGTTGTGGAATCCGGCGCCAGCTCCAACGCTCGCTGATAGGCCTGGCGAGCCTGATCGAGTGCGCCCGCCTCCTGCCGGGCGATCCCCAGGTTGAGCCAGCCCTCGATGCAATCCGGATGAGCCTGGACCAGTGCCGCACACCACTCCGCGGCTTTCTCGGATGCGCCCGCGGCAAAGGCCTCCCCGGCTAACGCCTCCAGGGCCGCCGGCGCACCCGGCCGGAGGGACAGCAGCCGCTCCGCGTACCGCTGGACCGCGGCCTGATCCTTCAGCTCGTGGCTGACTCCGATGGCATTGGCCAGGCATTCTTCCGACCCTGGGTTCTTGGCCAGAATCCGGCGATACATCTCCGCGGCTTCGGTAGGCTTCTTCTGCAACTGCAGGGCGACGGCCTTGCCGAACTGGGCCGCTTCCAGTTCCGGATCCTGTTGGAGACAGCGGTCGTAGCACTCCAACGCGCGGCCGGCGGCGCCCAACTGCAGATAGCAGGCCCCCAATCCCAGCTGCGCTTCGACGCGGCCGGGCTCCTGAAGAAGCGCCTGCTCAAACTGGTCGGCTGCGAGCTGCCAGTGCCCCGCCGCCTCCAGGCAGAGCGCCCGGTGGTAGGCCCCCGACGGATGCTTCGGATCCACGGCGAGCAGGTTCGCGTATGCCTCCGCCGCTTGATCGAACTGCTTCCGTTCGAAGTGCAGGGCGCCCAGCGCCGTGTAGATCTCAGCGAGTTGCGCGGTGCTCAAGCCCGCCTTGCCCTGCAGCGCCCGCTCCAACTCGGCGAGTGCCGCGCTGGCATCGCCCTCCAGGTGAAGATGGACGGCCCGTGCCACGAACGGCGAACCCGGAGGGCGGACGCCTGGCGTCGCGGCGGGCGGCCCCGCCGCCGCGTTCTCTGGTTGCTCCCTCACATACCGTGGCTTTCTGACTGGTCTTCCGGCAGGCGTCTCCGGCCTGCTATTCGTTGCGGTCCGCCGCCAGCGGAACCTCTGCTTGCCTATCGGCGAAATACCGGAAAAGGTACAGGCTCGTCCGCCCCAACCAATCGTCCTGGGCCACCACCCGGACCCGCAAAATCCGGGAGTCGTCGCCCGGCCCGCTCCATAGGCCGACGCCGCCCGCGCGATGCCGCGGGTCGAAGAAGGTATCCACCACGCGGCCGTCGACCGAGGTCACGAAACGGTCCTGGGATACGCTCGTTTCCACGCGATAGAGGGTGTTGCGGCGAATGTCGAAGGGCAGTGGCGCCTCCACCCGGTCCGTCGCCGCGCCGTTGACCACGGTGGACCGCACCAGCGCGCCGCGCGGCAGCGGCCCGGGCTGGGCGATCGTGATCTTCATGGCGTAGTAATTCCGGCTGTCGGACGCCCGAATAACCCAGCCCAGGCTCTGGTTCTCGATCGATCCGAGTACCTGCAGCCGGTAATTGGCCAGCGGCAGCGAAGCCCTCAGCAACGCCAGTTGGCGCGGCCGGGCAGCGCCTGTGGAGTCACGCCCCCAGCCGGCATCCCAACCGGGTTCGCCCCTCCAACCCGAAAAGCCTGCGTGGAAATCTTCTTCAATGGCGATGGCCGACCGCTGACGAAGAAACGACTCGACGGTTCCGAGGGTTGTTCCGAGGATCGCGGGCCGCTTCCCAGGGACGGATCGGAGATACGATTTCGCGTACGGCAGGCCCGCCACCACCGCGCCCACCAGCAGCAGCGAGAAGATTCCGGCTCGCGCCGGCCAGCAGGCGAGGCGCCACCGGGAGCGCCGCCGTTCGATCCGCCGGGACACAGCCTCCGGCTCCTCGGGAACGTCTGTTGGTTCCACCGGCAAGAAGACCCCCAGTTCGCGCAACGGGAACCTCGGCCGCGGCACCAGCAGCGGCGTCCTCAAACGGCCCGCCAGGAACGAACGCGGGTGTGCGGGAACATCCCGCGGCCGGAGCCCCGCCCGCCGCGTCAACACCAGCGCTGGCGTTGATCCGCCAATGGCGGGCCGTCGCTGGATCCGGATGGGAGCGCCGCCGCCAGACCAAACTAGCGGACCGGTCCCGTGGCGGCCCGACAGGGGCCGCGGATGGACTCGGATCGCAGCCGGAGGCGCGCCGCGCGGCGTCTCCACGGCCCTGCGTTCTCTCACCCCCGGGTAGGATGGCGGATGACTCGACCAGGCCCAGCCCCGTGCTGCCACGAAACTCGCCGGCTTCCGCCGCCAGTCCCAAGCCTTCACTCGAAGGTCCCGCGGCCCACACTCCAGCGGCGAGCAGGATGCCGCTGCGGTTGCCCGGTGGGACCGCAGCAGAGTCCGCGCCGCCGGCGATCCCCCGCCGCCAAGCGGTCGGCGGCAGACGGCCCGGTCCCGCGCCAAGGGGAAGACCCGAACCGGCGCGCGGGACCGCGGCCCGCCAAGCCCGCACGCGCCGCCAACACGGGGCAGACGGACGGCTTCCGCTGGGAACCGCAGGGCTGCCCGGGCCGCCGCCCACCCCGCCGCCGTCACCCGCGCCGGTCGAAAACTCGGGGGCCGTGGCGCGGGTTCCCGCTCGTCCCGTGGAGGGATCGGATCCGCCGCCCGTTCCGGAAGAGCCGGCGTCTCTGACGGTGGCGGCACCGGCCCTGCCTCGCTCTCTTGCAGCCGCGCCAACACCAGTTGGTTGTATTGCTGATGGTGCGCTTCCCCGCAAAACACCGGGCCTTGGGCGCTTCTTCGGAACAGTAAGGTCTTTCCGCAAAACAGGCAGCGCACAAAACACCCCTACTCCTTCCTCTTCGGTAAGAACCAGGGGGCCTGGACGGCGGGTAGGGCCCTTCCCTTAACCGGAACGTGCCGGTTGCCTGAATCTGCCACTATGGAATCACGTGAACCTCCCGGACCCTCGTCTCTTTCACCTCGCGACTCGGAACGCCTGGCAGCAGGCCGTCGCGCACGGAACCTATGCGCCGGAGAGCTTACAAACCGAGGGCTTCATCCATTGCTCGACCGTCGCCCAAATTGTCGAGACCGCCAATCGCTGGTATCGCGGGCGCTCCGATCTGCTGTTGCTGCAAATCGACGCGCGGCGTCTGACCGCCGACCTGAGGCACGAACCGCCCGTGCACCCCGGCGATGAGAGACGCGCGCAGTGCTTTCCTCACATCTATGGTCCGCTGAACCTGGACGCCGTCGATCGCATGATGGAGTTCCCTTGCGATCGCGAGGGAACCTTCACCCTGCCCCAAGCCCTTCGTACCGGCGGGCAGTAGTACAATACGGCGAAAATGACGAAACTCCTGATCGCAGTGATGGCGTCCGCGGCACTGGCCCGATCGCAGAACCCGCAGGGCGTGCCGGAGAACGCGGTCACCCGCGTATCCGAACATGTCTACGCCATCGTGGGGTTCCCGAATATCGCAATCGTCGTGGGCTCCCGCGCCACGCTCGTGGTCGACACCGGCATGGGCCCGCGCAATGGCGCGGTCATCGTCCGCGAGGCGCAGAAGCTCGCCAAAGCTCCGGCCCTCTATCTGACCACTACGCATTTCCATCCCGAGCATGCCACCGGCGAACAGGCGTTTCCGCCCCAGACCATTCTCATCCGGCCCGTCGCCCAACAGGATGAAATGGACAGGCGGGGCGCTGAGTATATCCAGCTCTTCAGCAGCCGGTCGGCGCAGAACAAAGAGCTCTTGCAAAACGTCAAGCTGCGCCCGCCCGATCTCGTCTTCGACCGGGAAATCAAACTCGACCTCGGCGGAGTCACCGCCCGCCTCTTCTGGCTGGGGGCCGCGCATACCAAAGGCGACGAGCTCATTTTCGTCGAGGAAGACAGCGTCCTCATTCCCGGCGACCTCGTGCAGAATAAGCTGGTCCCCAACATGCCCAACGAAGATGCCAGCGCCCAAGGATGGCTGGCGATTCTGGATCAGCTCGAAACGCTCCATGCCCGCCTGGTGGTGCCCGATCACGGCGCGCTCGGCGACGGCTCTCTGGTGGCGCAGGAGCGCGCGTTTCTCGCCGATCTGCAAGGTCGGGCGCGGGCGCTCGAGCGGCAGGGAGTCTCCGCGGACGAAGCCGGGCGCATGCTGACCACTGAGTTCCAGTCGAAGTATCCCGATTGGACGAATCTGGGGCCGCTGGCGAACGTGGTCCGCCGCGTGTACGCGGAGAGCCGGTAACCGAGCGGCCCGCCCGCGCCTGCCGCGCCCCGAGCACCGCCCTCCCCTCCACGACAACGCCGGTTTCGGGGCCAAAGACTACAGCTTCGCCGCTCAGCCCCAGAGTTGGCGCGTGGCCAGGCGCGCGCCCTCCGCCATGGCTCGAAATTTCTCCCAGACGACCGTTGGATGGACCTCGGGATGATACGTGGCCTGCGAGGAGAACCCGCAGTCGGTCCCGGCAATCACGTTCTCCCGCCCCACCCGCTGGGCGTACCGCACAATGCGTTCGGCGATCAACTCGGGATGCTCCACGATGTTGCTGGCATGCGTGATCACGCCGGGGATGAGCGCCTTGCCGCCCGGCAGCTTTACGGTCTCCCAAACGTGGTATTCGTGCTCGTGGCGCGGGTTGGCGGCCTCGAACGAATAGGCCCCCGCGTTGATCTTCAACATGACGTCCACAATGTCCTTCAGCGGCGCGTCGTGCACCCGCGGCCCTTCGTTGATGCCGTAGCAGGTGTGGAAGCGGACGCTCTCCGCCGGAATCCCGCGCAGCGCCCCGTTGAGCGCCGCCACCCACATCTCGGCCGCGTCGCGCCGCGCAGCCACCGTGATTCCCGGCCGGCTGAAGATCTCGGTGAGAAACGGGTCGTCGATCTGCACCAAAAAGCCCGCGTCCACAATCGCCTGATATTCGTGGTGCATGGCCGCGCCTACCGCTTCGAAATATTCCTGTTCGGTCCCGTAGTATTCGTTGAACCCGACGCCGCTCGGCGCAACCGACGGCAGAAAGACATCCTCGGCCTTCGCACCCGCGACGGCCGCCTTGAGATTGTCGATGTCGCGCCGCACCGCCTCCAGCCCGCGATAGCTCACCGGCCCGTTGCACACCAGCGGGATGATGGGAGTGATCGCCGCCCCCGTCATCGCGCGCCCCATGTACTCCTCGTAATATTCCGGGAAAGCCTCCGTTTCCGCGGTGAAGCGGGGAAACTGCGCATCCGGCCTCGCCTCGAACCCCGCCAGCCGCTCCCGCACGTACGCAAAAAAACCCGGCTTCCCCTGCTCCCCATCGGTAGGAATGTCGATGCCGCACGCCGCCTGCTGGCGCACGATCTCGGCCACCGCGCTGCGCACGCGCGCTTCGTAGGCCTCCCGGTCGTACGGCTCGCCGCTCGCCTTCGCCTTCATGCGGTCCAGCAGGTCCTTGGGCCGCGGCAAGCTGCCGCAGTGCGTGGTCAGAATCCGGTCCGTGCTCCGCTTCATGTCCATGCAGTGTATCGCAAGCCGTCGTGGTTGCCGCCCTTGACAAGATCGTACGGATTCCGATATAACGGAATACGACTATGAGCGCGGGGAAGAGCCCGGCGGCGGGCATCTTGCTGTTCCTGACGGTGCTGTTCGTGCTGGCCCTGGCCGGCGGCGCGGGCTACGAGCAGGTAGAGCGGACCCGCGACCGGGAACGCGATCCGCCAATCGGGCGCTCCGTGGACATCGGCGGGCGCATGCTCGCCATCGATTGTTCCGGCGCCGGATCTCCCACTGTGGTTTTCGAAGCGGGCGCCTACTGGCCCCTCGACCGGCCCCGGGAAGCGTACCAGAACGGCGCGCCCCGGCCGGGCTACGGCTGGCTGCTGGCGCAGCGCGAAGTCGCGGGATTCACGCAGGCCTGCTGGTACGACCGCGCCGGCGCCGGATGGAGCGATCCCGGCCCGTATCCGCGCACCGCCGGCGCTGCCGCCCGAGACTTGGATGCCCTGCTGCGCGCGGCGGCTCTGGCTCCGCCCTACGTGCTGGTGGCGGAGGCGTCCGCCGCTCTCGACGCGCGCGTCTTCACCGGGCTCCATCCGGAGCGAGTGGCCGGCGTCGTTCTGGTGGACGGCATCCACCCCGATCTGTTCAGCACCGCTCCCAGTGCGCGCCGGACAATGCCGCGCATCCCGCAGTTCGTCGGCTACTCGCAGAACGCGCTCGCGGTGGTGTTCAACAACCTCGGCCTCAATCGCCTGTCGCAGCGTCAACCCGCGCCCGCGCCCCCGCCGGGATTCACCGCCGCCCAGTGGAACACCATCTGGACGCTGAGCCAATCCGGCAAGGCCCGGACCGCGCTCATGCAGGAGATCGGCCCCTGGGACCAAAGCACGGCCGAGGCGCGCGCCGCCGGAAGTCTCGGCAGCCGGCCGCTGGCCGTGCTCAGCTCCGATGGCGGGATCGTGGCGCCCGAGAACCGGCAAAGCCTCTGGGAATTGGAGGAAGATCTGGCGCGCCTCTCCAGCCGCGGAGTGCACCTCGCCGTTCACGCCCCAGCCCCGCTGTCGTATTACGCGCCCGCCGCCATTGCCGGCGCGGTCCGCGACGTGGTCGGGCAAATTCGGCGCCAAAGGCCTTAAAGACGAGGGACCCGGAACGCGCCGTTACTCCACACAGACCACGAAGGTGAGCGCGGCGGTCTTGGAGCGCCCGGTCACTTCCCAACAGCCTTCGGTTGGGAAGTTGACGCCCGACATGACGAAGGATCCCATATCGGGGGTGTAGGAGCCATTGGCTCCCGTCACGATGAGTGGCGGAGCGGGAGCATCCAGACGCCTCCCCTCGATCCGCAGATCGGGACTCGGCTGAGCCTTCCAGTCATAGCCGCGGATCCACCACACGATCTTCTGCCGGTAGCCGGTTTCCCAATGCGGCAGGCCGGTCCAGACGCTCTGAATCTCGGTAAAGAGGTTCTCGTCGCCGTAAAAGAACCCATTCCCCCAAACCGCTCCGCCCCGATTCGGGACGGCGGGAACAAACGCCGGCTGCGGGGCCCGGGTAACGGGACAACTGGCCGCCGGACCGGACAGTTTCTGCCCGTTTGCCGTGGCGGCCAATAAAAACAACATCGTGAGAGTGCCAATCGTAGAGGGAATCCTTAGCATCGGAACAAGCTCCTCCCCAGAGAGATTATATCTTGACCGGTTGCAGGGAATGGGCCGCGGAGCAGCCGTGCCGTGCCGGCTTCCCTGCCGGCTGCGCCGTGTGTTACACCAGGTTCAGGATGGAAACATCCGAAGATAAGTACCGGGGTCTGCGGCGCCTTCCCCCTTTCCCGGCGGTTGCCACGAAACTGCTGCGTCTGTTATCGGAACAGGATATTCACGTCCGGCAAGTCGTCGAGCTGATTCGCGCCGACCCTGCCCTGGCCTCCGAACTCATGCGCGTGGTCAACTCCGCCCTCTACGGCTTTCCGTCGCGCATCAGCAGCATTCAGAATGCCATCACGTTGCTGGGGCTCGATACCGTCAGAAGCTTCGCTCTCACCGTGTCGATGAAGGGCTTCCTGCACACCGCTCTGCGGCTCGATCTGCTGCGCCGCATCTGGCGGCACAGCCTGGCCTGCGGCATGCTCTGCGAAGAACTGTCCGCCGCGTGTTCCACCTCTCAAGGCGGCGATGACCGCGCTTACACGGCCGGCTTGTTGCATAATGTCGGCCGCCTGGGCCTGTTCGTGGCCCACCCCAAGGCGTATTCCGATCTCTTGACCGAGCCCTGCGAGACCGATTTACTGGAACGCGAGCGTCACGTTTTCGGCATCGATCACTGCGAAGCCGGCGCCTGGCTGGCGCATTCGTGGGGCCTTCCCGCGGACCTCGAGGCCGTCATCGCCGGTCATCACCAACCCGTCCATTCGACGGATTTCGATCTCGCCGATCTGGTGCGAGTCGCGGTGCTCTTGACCGACGTAATGGGCTTTGACGTCACGCCGCCCAGCGGCTGCACCCTGACCGAGGTCCGCTCGATGCTTCCGTCGGCGGCGCAGTATCGCTTCGATCCCGATCCAGAAGCGCTCACGGCCAAAATCACCGACCGCCTCAACACCTTCGACTGACGGCTCCGGTCAAACCGGATCTTTCTTCAGAACCAGCGTGCCTACTATGTGGCCCACATTGGCGATTTTCTCCTGTTGCAGAAACTCGCCCAGTTCGGTGGCAATGCGGACAGCGGCGCTGGGGTCCCAGAAGGTGGCGGTGCCGACCTCCACCGCCGTGGCGCCGGCAACCAGGAACTCGGCCGCGTCGGCGCCGGTCGCGATTCCTCCCAAGCCCACCACCGGGATCTTGACGGCACGCGCCGCCTCATACACCAGGCGAAGCGCGATGGGCTTGATCGCCGGTCCGGAAAGCCCGCCGAAGCCCGCGCCGATGCGAGACTGCCGCGTGCGCGGATCAAGGGCCAGCGCGATGAACGTGTTCACCAGCGAAAGAGCGTCGGCGCCGCTGGCTTCCGCGGCTCGCGCCAGCGGCTCGATGGCGCTGACGTTGGGCGATAGCTTCACGATCAGGGGGCGGCGCGCCACTTGCCTCACGGCCGACACGACTTCGCCTAACAGGCTCGGATCGCTCGAAAAGTAGATCCCGCCGTGCCGTGTGTTGGGGCACGAAACATTCAGTTCGTAACCGGCCAGGCCTTCGTGGTCCTCCAGAATCCGCGCCACTTCCACGTAGTCTTCAGTGGCGCACCCGAAGATATTCGCAAACACCGCCGTATCGAGCTTAGCGAGCGCCGGCAACTTCTCGCGCACGAAGGCGCGCGCCCCGATGTTCTGCAGGCCGATGGAATTGATCATCCCGGCCTCCGTCTCGTAGACGCGCGGCGCCGGGTTCCCTTCGATGGGCTCGCGAGAGAGGCCCTTCACCACCAGGCCGCCCAGCGAGTTCAGGTCCACCAGCTTTTCGAATTCCACCCCGTAGGCGAACGTGCCTGAGGCCGCGATCACCGGGTTGCGCAAGCGGAGCCCGCACAGCGTGGTGGCCAGCGCCGCGTCCGTAGGCTTCATCGGATTGGGTCTTCGGCGCCCACGAAGGCTTCGCCCAGCACGCGGCCGGCGCTGGAAGAGGGCGGCGCCACTCCGATGGCTCGCGCCAGGGTGGGCGCCAGGTCCACGGATTCCACGGGAGATTCGAAGACCCCAGCCCGGAATTGAGGTCCGAAGAAGCAGAGCGGCACCTTGGTGTCGTAGTTGTAGAGAGAGCCATACGAGACACCGCGCCCCGTCCCATATTCTTCGACATACTCGGGCTGATAGGAAAGCATCACGTCGCCCGAGCGCAGCGGGTGGAAGCTGTTGCGGAAGCGCCGTTCCCACTCGTCGTGGACGGAGCACTCGCCGGCGGACGTGTAATACGCGGCCACTTCGTTCTCCTCCAGAGCCGCGCGCGCCGCCGCGGCGACGGCCGCCTCGGTCACCCGCGAGCCGGTCGGCTCCAGGTAGAGAAATGGGTACAGATACCGTTCCACGCGGCCGGCCCGGCTCTGCACCAGCTTCCGCTGGATGGCCTGCGCCAGGCTTTCCCCAGGCACCGCCATGCGCGGCCGCGCGAAGCTGAACGGCTCCGGAGGCGCCCCATGCGCGCCCGCCAGCACGAAATCATACATCCCCTGGCCCGGCGTGCGATCCAGTTGCTCCAGCAGCACGCCGACCTGCCGGTCCAGCTGCAGGGTCATCTGCTCCATCAGCGGGGAGCGAGCCCCGGTCTCATATCCCAGAAGAGCGGCCGAGCTGGCCACCAGGCAGACCAGGTCGAACGTGGGGCCCTGACCGATCTTTTCCCGGGTCAACAGTTCGCCCAAGAACTCGAACTGGGCCCCTTGCGAGAACGGAGAGGCCTTGTACAGCGCGTAAAAATCCTGCGGGCGCGCCGGGTCGTACTTCAGGGTTCGCAACGACGGTGCGCCCGGCTTGGCGTTGACCGCCAGCCACTCGGCGCCGTAAAGATCCTGCAATGAGTGGGCGCGGTTGTAATCCGCCAGCCATGGGGGAGTGTCGTCTCCGGTGGCGAACTGGCCTTGGCCGTCCATCCAGAAGCGGCGCGCGAGCGGTGTCCCGGCTAAGAGGTCTCCTTTGGCCGAGTCGAGGGAAACCACGTACACCCGGGTGTTGGAGGCCGCCGCCACTTGAGCGGCGAGCGTGGTGGCGAGCAAGGTGTCAGCCGAGGCACGGACGCGGCCGCGTTCTCTTCGGTCGTACCACGAATCGGCTACGATTCCGTGCTGCGCCGGCCACGCCGCGGTGGCGAGCGTGGCCACGCTGGAAGCCGGGAAACTGGAGGCGAGGTGCCGGCAATCGGGAAAATACGCTCCGTTCTCGACCAGGCGCCGGAGCCCCCCTGACCCCACTTGACCCCAAATGGCATCCAAGTAATCCGGCCGGAACTGTTCTAAAACTACTAGTACCAACAACTTCGGCCTGGGGGTCAGGGCGAAGCTCCGGGTCGCGAGACCGGCCAGGATACACGCACCGAATTTGCGGCGGCAAATATCCATGTGAAAAGAGTTTAACAAAAGCCGAAGAGATGATATAGTGTTACTTTCTGAGTCGGCTAGTACCAGCCCCCGGGGAAAGCCAGACGGAAGGGCGGACAAATGAACGATGAAGTCAGCGTCCTCGGCCTCTCCACGATCCGTCGTAATCGGGGTATCTCCCTAGAACAGATCGCGGAATCTACAAAAATAGGGGTTCGCGCGCTCGAAGCGATCGAACGGGGGGATTTCCACAAACTCCCTGGCGGCATCTACAACACCAGCTACATTCGCCAGTATGCCCGCGCGATCGACTACGATGAGAGCGCCATTCTTGCCGTCTATCACGACAAGATCGGATCCGTGGAAACCGCGGACGCCGCGGCCAAACGCAGTAACGGCGGCCTCCTGAACGGCTACCGTCACGCATCCACGATCGTCGGATCCTAATCGCATCGGCACTCGCCGGCGCCGGCCTCCCTTGCCGGACGCCGTGGTTATTTCCTTTTCTCCGCCTGCCTGGCTGCGAATTTTGCCACGTTCACAATGAAGCGCTCGTGAGTTCCTTCCCCAATCGTCTCCCGTTCCGTCACCGCTTCCACTCGAAACTGAATGCGCTGCGCCTCCACCGCCAGCACTTCTGCCCGGAACGTCACGCTGGTTCCCAGGGGGGCCGCCGCGCGGTGATACACGTTGACGTGTGTGCCGACGGTGTCGTGGCCCGTGTCCAGCAGCGGCAGCACGGTGTTGCGGCAGGTGCGCTCCATCAACCGGATCATCTCGGGCGTCGAGAGGACGCGCGCGTCCTCCACTCCCATAAAACTGATGGCGATGTCGCTGGTGACGCGGGTCTTGGATTCACCGGTGGTTCCGATCGGAATCTGTGCCATGGTTGAGGAACGGTGGCTTAGTGCGGGCCCAGGATCTGGCCCCAGATGACCTGGTAGGCCTCCACTTCGTTATAGAGCGTCTTACCCGCGCGCACAAACACGCGCATATTGGGCTTGAGATCACCCGCTTGCACCAGATCGCCATCCTCCAGGTACCGCGTATCGCCGCGCAACAGGATGGCCTGGTCGCCGGAGTCGCGAGTATGAATCATCACACGGCCGGAGTTCATCTCAAACACCACGCCGGAAAAGGTGAGGGTGCCGGCGGGAAGGATCCGCTCGGCAGGGCTGCGATAGGCGCGAACGCGCCCGGCCGACAGCGGGCGCTGCGGCGCTGGTTCGCTCAGCACGTGGACCGAGCGGGCATACCGCAGGACCGATCCGGGAGCTCCGTCCGACAACACCTCCAGGTTCTCGCCGGGTTGCAGCCGCGCCACCTCGATGGCCTGCTGGTCGCGCTCCACGTACGTCTTGCCATCGAACAGGTACCGAAACACCTGGCTGTCGGCCACGCGGATGCTGAACTGGCCGGCGACGGTTTGGGGATCCCGCTCGAGCAACGTGCCTCGCACCAGCGCCGCGGACGGCGCGGTCTGAGCCGCAACGACGACCGGCAGAAACAAGAGCATCCCGAAAATACGCATCGGTCGATTGCCTTTGAAATCCACGATACCATGGCGGACATTGCGGGAACCGCCGGCGGCTGGGCAGTTTCGAATCCTCGCTCCGGGAAGCGCGCGATCTGTCCAAGCCGATGGCCGCCCGGGCGCCATTTGACAACTTCGCGCCCCCCTGCTATTTTTCGAGTTTGCGCCGCAGGGCGCGCCCCGTCCGCGGAAAGGGATTATCCCACCTGAGCGCTTTCGAATCTTCACCAGCAACCTCTCTTCAGCCCGGATAGCGGACGCGGGCGATTTAGAAGGAGGTGGCATGCCCACGGAATTACCGCCGAACCCGAATCTTGAACATCTGAAGAAACAAGCCAAGGCCCTGCTCCGGGATTTCCGGTTGAAGGATCCGGCAGCCGTTGCCCGATTCACAGACCTTCAATTGAGAGCAGCGCCCAAGCTCTCTGACGCGCAACACGTGATCGCACGCGAATATGGCTTCGCTGCCTGGCCGCAATTGAAAGATCGCGTGGAATTGCTGGCTGCCGGGATTCCGGAGGCCGTGGGGCTGGTCAGACAAGCCCTGCGGGACGATGACCGGGAAGCGTTGCGCCGGGTGTTCGATCGCTATCCGATCCTCAAGACAAAGATCAACGAACCCCTCGGGGACTTTGACTCGCCGCTGATCACCCAGGCACGCAGCGGTCCCGTGTTGGACCTGTTACTCGACGCAGGGGCGGACATCAACGCGCGCAGCCGGTGGTGGGCCGGAGGCTTCGGCCTGCTCGACTCCGCCAGTCCCGATCTGGCCGCCCATGCCATCCGGCGCGGGGCCGTCGTCACGGTGCACGCGGCGGCTCGCCTGGGCATGCTCGAGAAACTAAGAGATCTGATCGGGGCCGATCCCGAACTGGTTCACGCCCGAGGCGGGGATGGGCAGACGCCGCTCCATTTCGCCTCCACGGTGGAGATCGCGAGTTACCTAGTCGATCGCGGCGCGAATCTGGATGCGCGCGACGTGGACCATGACTCCACCCCGGCGCAATATATGGTGCGCACCCGGCCGGACATCGCTCGGTATCTGATCAGCCGCGGCACCCAGACAGATCTCCTGATGGCCGCCGCGCTGGGCGATCTCGGCCTGGCCCACAAACTTCTCGACGCGGACCCTGAATGCATCCGCATGCGCGTGAGCGAGGAATTCTTCCCGATGGTGGGGGGCAGTAACGGCGGCACCATCTACCAATGGGAATTGGGGTGGCATGTCTCCGCCTGCCTGGTAGCCCGGAAATTCGGCCACTCCCGTTTGTTCGACTACCTGATGGGGCGAAGCCCCGCCGAAGAGAAGCTCCTCAACGCGTGCTGGCTGCATGACGAAGCAATGGGGAACTCCCTGCTGGCCCAGAATCCCGATCTTGCCGCCGCTCTTCCCGCCGCTGGCCGCCGCCACGTGGCGCACGCGGCACGGAATAATGACACCATCGCCGTTCGTCTGATGCTGGCCGCCGGTCTGCCGATGGACACCTTCAGCCAGCACCACGCCACTCCGCTGCATTGGGCCGCGTTTCACGGCAATCTTGAAATGGTGCGCCTCCTACTGGCCCGCCACCCACCGATCGAGAATGCCGACAACGACTACAAGACGACGCCATTGGCCTGGGCCGTCTTCGGGTCGCGAAACGGCTGGCATGCCGAGAGCGGAGATTATGTCGCCGCAGTGGAAGCCTTGCTGGAAGCCGGCGCGCTCATTCCCCGGAACGAGGAGGGGACTGAAGCCGTGATGGCCATATTCCGCACGCACGGGAAGAGGTGAGGGGGAGGCCGGGTCAAGCCAGGATCTTGTTCCAGTCCATGGTCGCCGCCAGTTGCTGGCCAATCTGAACGAGCGCGGGGATGGCCGACAGGTCGGCCTCATCGATGTCGCTGGGCAACAGGGGGTTGAAGTTCTGCTGGATCCCCGGCCACTGGCGGTTTACCGCCTTGTCGACCCAGTCCTCGGAGGTGTCGACCAGCGTGCCGGTGGTCCAGCCGATGGTCTTCAACAGGCCGTTCGGCGGGTCGTCGGACGCCGGAAAATAGCCGGTGCCGAGGGACACCACGCGCGTATCCCTCGGGGTGAAGGTGTCGTATTCAAACGCCTCCACGCAGGCCTGGTAGGCCGGGTTGGCGGTCCCGCCGGCACCGCCGTCGAAGAAGCGAATGTCCTTGCCGCCGATGGTGATCTTCCAGTGATCGAAATAGGTGGGCGCGCACGAGGACGCCACAGCGGCATCGATCAGCGTCACGGTTCCCGTGGTGCGGGCGTTCTTCGGGTTGTCTTTCACGAAGAACCAATTGCGCCCGTTCATGGCAGTGGCCGAGATCATGACGCGGATGAGGCTGTCGTTGACCACCGACGAGGCGGCCTTGTCCAGCACGCTGACCAGGACATCGTGCAAATGGGTTGGGTCATACATGAACCCGACGACGACGCGCTTCGCGGTGCCGATGATGCCGGTTGGCTTGAAGATTTCCTTGGAGCGGTCGGTATAGACCTTCAACAGGTCCGACGCCGGCACACCCGCGGCCACCGCGGCGGTCAGCAAGGCTCCGGTGGAAGTGCCCGCGCAAAAATCGACGTGGTCGCGCGTCAGGCCGCCGAGTTGCTGTTCCAGTTGGATCAGGCAGCAGCACGGGATGATCCCGCGGATGCCGCCGCCGCGAATCGACAGGACCGTAGCCATTGAACCTCCCTCTACGGCTGACTGCACAAAGTATATGCCGCATCATTCCGGGCGGCAAGCGCCGCAGTTTCGCGAACCTATAAGGCGAGGCCTGGTTCATCAGGTAGACTGAGAGCCAATGAACCACACCGTCCAATTTCTGATTCAGCATGGGTACCTATTGCTGTTCTGCTGGCTCCTGGCCGAGCAAGCGGCTCTGCCGGTGCCGTCGATTCCGCTGCTGCTGGCGTGCGGCGCGGTGGCGCGGGCCGGCCGGCTGAATCCGGTCTTGATTCTGTTGTACGGCCTGGCGGCCTGCCTGCTGGCGGACACGGTCTGGTTCCAGCTGGGAAAGCGCCGCGGTTCGAAGATCCTGCAGTTCATTTGCCGCATTGCCCTGGAGCCCGATTCCTGCGTCCGCCAGACGGAGAATGCTTTCCTGAAATATGGCCTGCGCTCGATGCTGTTTGCGAAATTCGTTCCCGGCCTGAACGCCGTGGCCGCGCCGATGGCTGGCAGTTCCGGTGCGAGCCTTGGACGATTCCTGTGGTTCGACGGCCTCGGCTCCCTGTTCTGGATGGCCTCGTACGCCACCGTGGGTTACCTGTTCAGCGACCAACTGGAAATCATGGCCGCCTACGCCCTGCGCATGGGTTCGGGGCTGGTCCTGCTGGTGGTGGGACTGCTAACGGCGTGGATCGCCTGGAAATTCGTCCAGCGGCGCCGTTTTCTGCGGAAATACTCCGCGGCGCGGGTTACGGCTGAGCAACTGCGGGACAAGATTCGCGCGGGCGCCGATGTGCTGCTGGTCGACCTCCGCCACGATCTGGCGAACGACCTGGAGCCGATCCCGGGAGCTCTTCGCATTTCCGTGGAAGAGCTGGAAGCCCGGCACTCTGAGATTCCCCGGGACCGCGAGATCATTCTGTTCTGCAGTTGACCCAGCGAAGCTTCCAGCGCCCGTGCGGCGCTGCTGTTGAAAGCTCACGGCATCACGCGGGTGCACCCGGTCCAGGGCGGGGCGCAATCCTGGCTCAACTTGCTGGCGCGCGACCTCAGCTCGCAATGACGCGGTGCTGGGGCTTACTTCTCCCACTCCACCCACCAGTTCTGGACCACAGTGATGACCGAACTCTGGGTGCTTTGCGAGGGAGTGAAGACCAGAAACTGTTGGCCATCGGCGCGGACGTCATAGCCCGTGAGGTCGAGGCCATCGACGCGGAAGAGCTGCCGCGGCACGCCGGCGGAGACGGTGGGGCCGAGCTGGAGATCCGCGGCCATCATGGAGCCGTCCAGGGAGACAAAGAAGAGCTCCTTGCCGTCACGCCTCCAGCGCGGCTGCAAGCCGCCATTGATGGAGATCTTGGTTTGCCCGGTGGCGGGCGGAACGGGCTGAACATAGATCTCGGCCCGTCCGGATTCCCGGGAGGTAAAGGCGATGTATCGACCATCCGGCGAGAACCGGCCTTGGCCGGAGCGCCCATTGCGGGAACCCACGGGAATGGGCTTGGCGTCTCCCGTGAGCGGTACCAGCGCCATGCTGGCGAGAAGGTATCTTCCGTCCGGCGACCAAGAGGTGGGCGCCATGCGACCCGCGGGAGCCGGCTCGGGGCGCGCGCTGCCATCCGCATCGATGACTCGCAGCCCGGGTTTGGCGCAGGCGCACACGAGCGCCAAGCGCTTTCCGTCGGGCGACCACACGGGAGAGAAGTTTCGGCCCGCTTCAAAGGTGAGGCGCACGGCGGACTTGCGGGCCAGGTCCGTTACCCAGAGGTTCTCGGTTCCGGACGAATCGATGCGGCCAACCGCCACGGCGCGCCCATCGGGCGAGAGTTCGGGGGACGTGCCCGAGGCATCGGCGGGAAGGGAGTCTAAGGGCTTGCCGGACCGGTCAAACCAGGTCAACTGGCCGTTCCGGATGTCGCCGCCGGCCTGGTACGCCAGAACCCCGCTGGGAGAGACTCCCATCGCCGGCCGGACCGCGGGGTTGGCCACCCGGCCAATGTTGCTCACCACGACCACGGGGCTCCCGCGCACGGTGCCGGAAGGCGGGTCGAATTCCTGGGCCAGCAGATCGGATGCCCGCAGGTACAGCAGATAGGTCTTCCCACGTGGGGTCGGCGCCAGGAGGGGAGCACTATCGACGTCGTTCAGCACCAGGGTGCGTTCCATCGAACCCAGGGTGGCGAGTTGAATGGAAGTCTGGTTCCCTTGGACGCGAAGAAGAAAGCGCTTGCCATCCGGCAAGAAGAGCGGGAAACCGGCTCCGCCTTCCCCCTTCTTTGCGTCGAGGCTCACGACCGGCGTCACCGAACCGCCGTCGGCGGAGATCCGAGCGACCGTCGAAGGCTGAAAAAGAATGTCTCCGTACTGGTTCCAACCGCCGTGCCAGGGGCCTTCGAGAATGGTGAGATCGCGCGGAGCTCCGCCTTCGACGTCGATTCGTTTGAGGCGATTGTCCGGTCGCGTCGCGAAGGCCAGCGACCGTCCGTCGGGTGACCAGAAGGGGTGCACGGCGTTCTCGGTGCCCGGAAGCGCGCGGGTTTCGATGCGATCGATGGGGCGCAGGTGAATGCGCGTCATGCCATCGGGGTCTCTGACAGTGTAGGCGAGGGTGCGGCCATCGGGAGAGGGGGCGGGCGTACCGAGCGGCAGGGTGCTGCCGGACGGGGCGTGGATCTCAAAGCGCGTCACGCGCGGTAAGGGAGCCGGCCGGAGCCACAGCGCGGCAAACCCCGCGGCGGCGACGGCCAGGGCCGCGGCGACGATCCAGGGAAGCCGGGAGGCGCGGGCGGGCGGCGGAGCCGCGGCCGGAGCTTCGGCGGGGGGTTCCAGCAACAGACGCCAGTCGCCGATGGCTTGCAGGCGGCGCTTGGGATCCTTCTCGAGACACTTGGCAAGCAGCCGGCGCAGGGCGGGCGGGACCGAAGTGAGATCGGGCTCGCGGGCCAGCACTCCCGCGAGGACGTCGGAAACCGTTTCGCCCTCGAAGAGCTTCCTGCCGGTCAGCATTTCGTAGAGCACGGCTCCGAAAGCCCAGATGTCAGCGCGCCGGTCCACGGGTTTGCCGCGCGCCTGTTCGGGCGCCATGTACGCGGCCGTGCCCAGAATCATGCCCGCACGCGTGGGAGACATGGTGAGGGTCGGGGTGCTGGCGGAGCTGTTGGAATCGGCGGCCTGCGCCACGGCGGCAAGCCCAAAATCCAGCACCTTGACGACGCCGGCGGAGGTGATCATGATATTGCCGGGCTTCAGGTCGCGATGCGTGATGCCTTTTTCGTGCGCGGCGGCGAGGGCGTCGGCGATTTGCTCGGCCAGGCGCAGCGCCTCATCCGGCGGCAGCGGCCCGTGGACGGTCTCGCCCTCCACCAACTCCATGATGAAGGCGTTATCCTCGACTCCGTAGATCTGGGCGATGTTGGGATGATTCAGCGAGGCCAGCACTTTGGCTTCGCGATCGAAGCGCGCCATGCGCTCGGGATCGGAGGCGAAGATTTCGGGCAACACCTTGACGGCCACGTCCCGGCCGAGCTTGGTATCCTTGGCGCGATACACCTCACCCATGCCGCCGGCGCCGAGCGCCCCCAGGATCTCGTACGCACCCAGTCGCTGTCCTGCGGTCAGTGGCATGTGAGGTTCATTACAGTTTATGCGAAGAAGGGAAGCGCCAGGGAGGCTGGGCGCGCGACGCGGCTGAGGAGACACTTCGGCGTGAGGGAAGAAGAAAGAAAAAATCAAAAGGCAAAGGGCAAAAGGCAAAAGGCAAAAGTGAGTCGGTGGCGCTGCGCGCTTCCTTGAGACACGTCGGCTGCGCGGAGAGGGAGAGAACTATGGCGTTGCGGGGCGGCCCGGCTACGAGACCAGGTCTCGCGGACTTATCGCCGTGCGTTGTGGACCGCCCGATGGATTAAATCGCATCTTCAGGGAGCATTGGAATCGCTTTGTGGCGCTACGTTTACTCCGCCGATTC
>JAIQFS010000061.1 GCA_020073145.1 Terriglobia bacterium | reverse complement strand
TTCACGAGTTCTTCCAAATACTGCTTGCGCGCGTTCATGTCCACCTTTCATGGGTGTCATGCTTCGCGCCTTCTTGGGTTACATTCTCATTTGACCCATCCGAGTCTCCTCTGGTGACATTTTAGGTGACCCAATTCGCTTCTCCTGTCGTTTGCCCCAATTTCGCATATAATACACCTGCTCCACGATCTACAGGCGCGGTGGCATTTGGGGGGCGCGCGATCCGGTGAGCCGAAGGGGGAAGAGAAATCCATGAGTGCCGTTGATGTTCCACTCCGGGAAACAACCGGGAAGCGTTGGATGCTGTGGACGGGCCGCGTGCTTTCGCTGTGGCCGGTTTTCGTGGTGGTGTCGAGCGCGACCTGGAAGCTGACCCGGAATCCCTGGTATGTGGGGGAGTTTGCCAGAATCGGTTGGCCGGTGAGCGCGTTGACGGGCCTCGCCTTGCTCCAACTGGGCTGTCTGCTGTTATACGTGATTCCGCCGACGGCGGTTCTGGGCGCGGTCCTGCTGACCGGCTACCTGGGCGGCGCCATCGCCACCTATGTCCGGATGGGAGAGGCGTATCCGGTCCTGGTCCCTCTGTCGACGAGCTTGATCGCCTGGGCGGGCATCTACCTACGCGAGGAGCGCCTACGAGCGCTGCTTCCCTTGCGCAGGGGCGCGCCGCGGCGGTGATCGGACAGAAGCGCCGGGCGGCAGGGAGGCAATGATTCCGATGTCGCGCCGGTCCTGGAAGGTAAGAAGGGCATCGCGGTGACCTGCAAGAAATGCAGAGTTCCGATGAAGGAAATCAAAGGGCACCTCTACCACGGGCGGAGAAAATGGAGGTGCCCGACGTGCGGCCGAGCCAGGATGCAAGAACAGAAGAAGACTGGTGCAAGGCACCGCAGTCGGCGGTAGTCTCAGTCACTGCCGGCGCTGCGCTGCGGGAGCAGGATTCCGCAGACCACGGGGCCGTTGCAGCCGTAAGAGAGGTTCCGCTCCACAGCCCCGTGTGTCCTCAAGACCCAGTGCTATCGTGCAAGCCCTGCGATCACTTCGGATCCGGCGCGTCCGGTGCGGGGCAGGATTGATACAGAATGCTCGGTAGAGCCGGCGTGCCGGGAGGGAGCGGAACCGGGCCCTGGTGCGCAATGCAGGGGATTGCCTTCAGGTATTCGTAGATGGCCTTCAGGTCATCGTTGGACATGTGGCTGAAGGTCGGCCAAGGCATGATCTGGAGGAGATTGCCGTTGAGGGGCGTCGCCGGGGGTCCGAGGATGCAGCCCTCCGCGCCAGTCGCGGGGCAGGGCGGATGGGCCAGATCGTAATCATGGCCGGCCCTCATGATATCGATGAACTGGTCCAGCGTGTGGCCGCCCTCCGGCAGCCCGGTGATGTCGGGTGTCAGATTGCGGGTGAAGATATTGGCGCCTCCGGGAAACGTCGCGAAAAACGTTCCACCGCCCAAGTAGGCCGCCGGATTGACGACGCCAGGCGCTTTATTGCCGACAAAGGTTGGGTCCTTACTGTACTCGGGGCCGTAATCGGGGCTGGTGTGGCACCCATTGCAATCGGCCTGGGCGTTGACGAGGTAACTGCCGATTCCGACTAGGGCATGGTTCAGCCCTTTGGTTTTGAGTTTGACGGGGGCGATGTCGTAGCCCTTCTGAACGCGTGAATCGGAGTTGTCCGAGTCGGCGCGCACCGGAGGGGACATCATGGTTCCGGCAAGCACCGCCACGGTCAGAGCAGTGGCTGATCCCGCTACGAATTTGAGTTGGTTTCTCGTCATGGACTGGATATTCCTTTCGTGTACGAAGAATCCTGCACCGAGGGTACGGTGTACAGGTCTCCTTTTGGTTTGCGGTTTATCCTGGCATTTTCAGGACCATACGGAGCTGCCGTCCCATCCGGGAATTGTCCCTGCAGACTCATCAGACTTCCAGCGAGGCTGGCGCGGCGGCGAACCCATCGGTTCACGTCGTGAACAGAATCGTTATCGGAATAGGGAACGCGGCGGACCGCAGCCGGCCGGATCGGGCGCCGCGGAGCGAGACGAGGCGGCGTGCCACGATGGGCCAGGACGCCCGGCTCAGACCAGTGGGAGACGGGGTCAGGGTGATTCAAGAGTCTTGAGCAAGCCGTTGGGCTGCGCGCGAGCGTCCACTGAAGCGGGTGCGCGCAGCCACGCTTTTCTCCTGCCTACCGCGCCATCGCCGCGTATTCGCGGTCGACCTGCACGACCGCTCCGTTCACGCGCCGGAGCCAGACTTCGCGCCAGAAGTGGAAGCAGGACCGGTCGCATCCGACATTGAGCCCTTGGCACATCACGCCCTCCAGTAGCACCGTGTTCCGCATGCGGCGGAGTTCTCCGGTGTCTTCCATCAGGAGCCGCTCGATGGGTTTGAAGACTCGGAAACGGCGCCCGCAATACTCCGCCATGTCGGGCATAAAGAGCAGGCCGCGGTGGCGTCCGTTGCTGTCGAGGGTCTGCCGGATTTCGTCGTACGATTTCGTCTCGACCCACTCGCCCGGCCGCAAGTGCAGCACTTCATCCTCGCGCCGCGGGGTGGGCGTAGCCTCGGCCGCGGCAGGCGGGGAGCAGGCGCGAAGTAGCCAAGCACCGATCTTGCGCAGCGTGGCCGCCATGCCTTGCTTCTCCCAATGTCCCTGAAGCTGGTACATTCGGCGCAATCCGTTCGGCGCCAAAGCGGAGGCAGATCGCACGGTCACGGTCTGGCAACTGATCGGAATGTCCGCGTTCTGCATGGTTCCCCCTTCCGGCAAATCGATGCCGGCGCTCAGAGATAGCTATAGATCCAGTCTCCCAGCAGAGCAGTCGAGCACAGCGGCAACTGCCGCCATCCGGCCGCCACACACTGTCGGAGCCAACCGGCGGATTGGCTGTCGGAGGCTTCAGCCGCCACAGGGAGTGGGCTGTAATACCGGTAGAGCGGCGTGGGCTCCGCTCCCCACTTGCTCTTGAAATGAACTAATTGCCGATGTTCTCCCGGAACCTCTCCAAAGTCGTAGCGCCGGGCGCCCATCCGGCAGGATTCGTGGATGGCCTCCCACTGGATGAGGTCATTGGGGTGGAATGCGAAATCCTGTTTCCGGCCCCCGGTGAATGCGTAGCAGGCCATGCCGCCGAAGGTCAGGAGAATCGAGCCCGCGAGCAGCGTGTGACGGCTCTCCTGGTGGCGTTCGGCAAGCAGCAGGCGCAGGACCCCGGCGGGGCGCAGGAGTTTCCATAGCGCCTCAAAGAATCGATAGGGCCGGGGCGGCACCGCGTTCTGTCGCATGACTTCCAGATACAGCGGGTACCAGGCGCGCAGATCGCTTTCATCCTGGGCTTCCCGCACCCGCACTCCCAGTTTTGTGGCTTTGTTGACGGCCCACTTCAGGCGATGACGAGTGGTGCTATTTCCGAACTGAAGGTGCTCGGGTTTCTCGGGAAGCGGGGTGACAAACGTGGGCCTCCAGGATGTCCGGGACAGACCGTGCACCAATCCATCCCAACCCGGATCTTCGGTTTTGATCTGGAGTTGGGCGCCCGCGCCGGACCGGGAGCAGTCAACTGCCGTCTGCAGGAGAGCGAGGGTGGCTTCGGGGTCCCGAGAGAGCACTCCTCCGACCGGCGTGCGGGGCAGGGAAGCCAGGCGGCGGCTGACCACGTGGCCGCCGAAGTTGATGGGAAGCCCGCGGGTGTAGAACATGGGGAGCACGGCCAGCAACTGGCCATCGAGGCCTTCGCACGCCAGGTGAAGGCGCGTCTGTCCGTATTCTTCCTCCAGCGCCCGGAGCCAACCCGGATGGTGGAAGGGAGACGCGTGCGGGTGGGCGCGGACGAACGGCTCCCAGCGGGGGTCGGTTCGTGGATTGGTCTCGGTGACCTGGAAGCGGTTCGAAGGCGTGTTGAGGAAGCGTCGGGACGAGAACGACGGGACGCCGTCGACGATCGGCCAGCGCTGGCCGCACTGGCACCGCAGCGTTCCCTGGAGGATGGTCTGCCGGCCACACTCCCGGCACTCGGGCGGCCGAGGCTGCCCGGCAATCACGGGGCGCTGCCGCAGACCGCAAAATCGGAGGCAACTCGCGCTCTGCTCTTCGGAGGAGGGCGCCCGCTGGGTGACGGCGCCTTCCAGGCGAAGCTCCTCATTGCCACAGGAGCACCGCATTTGGTCCAGAAGTGCGAATCTCAACAGACTTCCCCCGGCCGGCGGCGTTTCATGTCTCAATATAAGATAACAAGACCTTAAAAACTGTTCAAGGTGGAGACTGTCCAGTACCGATGTCCTGGCACTAAGCAGGCGGCGGATCCGGGAGTAGTACTGAGGAGGGGTTTCGCGATGTTGGCGAGGGCCGGGACAGCCGGCGCTCCGCGGACGCGGTGCTACGCGGACATTGTGGAGATTTGCTTGGTGATGAGGTCGCGCAACCGGTCGGCGTCCAGATCGGGATGGCTCCGCAGGCGCGGCGGAACCTCCGGCCTGGTTTCCACATCCTTGCGCTTCACTTCAGGGAAGCCGAGCCAGTCGGCCATCAGACAGGCCACCCGAATCAGATCGGGCGCATTTCCGTTTTCGGGCGGAGGTTCGTGGTGGTTCCCCATGGAGATCTGCAGAGTTTCCGGGAACCCCCAGGTGCGGGCCACTAAGGCGCCAGCTTCGCAGTGGTTGACGCCGAACAGCACCTTCTCGAGTTTGATCGATTCCTGGATGTCGTCGAACTCCTTGGACAACACTTCGCCGTATTTCTTGCCGACGCTGAGAAGCAAGCCGAGGCGCCCCAGATCGTGCACGAGGCCGGCGGTGTAGATGCCCGGCGAACCGGAGAGGCGGCCGAGGGCATCGGCGATGACCGCAGTCGCGGTGCTGTGCTCCCAGATCATGCGGACATCGTCCTTGCTGGGGACGTTGCGCACATAGAAGCTCATGGCAATCGTAAATCCGAGAGACCGGACGCGCTCCATCCCTAACAGAGTGAGGGCATGCCGGATATTGTCCACGCGGGCGCGGAATCCGAAAACCGAGGAGTTGGCCACCATCAGCAGGTCGGCCGTCAGCGCCGGATCGGATTTGAAGGCTTTCTCAAATTCCGAAATGGCCGTCTCACTCTCGCCGGCGATAGTCAGGAGTTTCATCGCGGCCGGATGGAAGGGGGGCAGCTTGGTCAAGCGGTCAAAGACCGCCGACTGTTGGTCCTTCGATTTGTCGGCTCCAACGGAAGCCGGGGGAACAGATACGGACAAAACCGCCTCCTGACACAGCGTCCTATTTGGACTGTCTTTGATTCTGGTGTGTTTACCTGAGACCGTCAAGGTCGACTCTGGTTAGTGCTCGGGTTGTTCACTGCTGGATAATCCAACGGTATCGTTGGCTAGGGGAACAACGCATATCCTTCGATGTACAACCACTAGTAATCTTGTATGTCAGGTAGCTTATCCGTAATGTCGAATCGAAGGCCGGGATCAATGTCTGTCGCTTGGACCGAACGGGGATCTAGCCCGCGCGGAGTCTTCAGTTCGAATCCGGAACCGGGGATGAACTACTCGGAGGCGCGCGAGGCGCTCAACGACGAGTTGTGCCGCCACCCCTCCGTTCTGGGGCGGCTGGTGGCGATTGCCACGCTGTGGGATGAGACGAGCAAGCGCTACGGCCACAAGCTGGCGGCGCACTACGGGACCGAGGAAACGGACCGGGTGCTGCGGCGCTTACACCAGGAGATCTTCATCGCCTGGCTCAGCCTGCCGCTGCGACAGCAGCAATCCGACGTAGCCGTCTACATGGGGAAACTGGGCATCAAGGCCGAATGGTTCGATTTTCGGAAGATGGGAATCAGTTGCCTCCCCAAGAGCGCAAGCCCCCCCGAGAGAGACCTCTTCCTGCTGGACCTGGAACTGATCCAGGCGCTGCAGCGCTATTAGCAGACCCGCGCGGGATCCGCCGGCCGCTTCCGGATTAGTTCACGTACTGGCAGCTCTTGGGCGCCGGAATCAGGTCCGGCTGCTTGTCCCGCGAGAAGCCGATCGATTCCAGAAGCCCGAGCGTGAGGTCGAAGGTGACGGGTTCGCAGCTCTCGGAGACCCAGATCCCTTCCACCAGATTGAACTCCAGCAGGTCGTCGCCGTCCTTCGTCGCGACGCGCAACTGGCAACCCCGTAACGAAACCAAGACCCCTTCTTGCATTGAACCGTTAGCGTATTTGATCAACATGGATTTGGCGCTCGAAGTGCCATCATCAACCGAAACGGCAACCGACGCCAGTTCCGCGCGTACTGCGGCGGTACTTCGCTCCGGCGGTACCCGCGTAAGCGGTACTTCAGGCGTACGGACAGTACTTTGCGGCGGGCCGGGGATCGGTGACACTGCAAGAGTTATGACGGGCGAATACATCAGTCGAGCGGCACTGCTCTTACAGTATTACGCGGCTCTGGGAGAGTTGGCGGAGGAAGCCAAGTTGCCGGCCAAGGCAGCCCGCGGCGAACGAATTCCCGATTCGTTCCGGGTGCGCACGGTCGAGTCTCTGCCGGCTGCGTCCTAAGGGGAGTGGGAGAGGGGGTCCGGAAGGTCAGTCTTCCAGGACGTCTTCGCCGCCCTTATAGCGGGCCAGCGGATTCTCCGGTTCGGGCGGTTGCGGCCACTTGATCAGGACAATGGCGGCCAGGGTAGGAACGATCAGTACCAGCGCCAGGGCGATGTAGGAAAACGGCGCCCATTTTTCAATCCAGTCCCCCGCTCCGGCCACGACGCCGAACAGCATGTTCCGCGTGGTGGGCGCCAGGAGCACAAAGAACAACGCGAAGACAATCGATCCAAGAATCGCCATACGGGCTAAAAGTTAGCATGGTCTCCCCCGATATCACTACCCGGGGTTCCCCCGGGGGAGGACTCATGCCCGTTATGAACCGCGGTTACCCATGCGGAACACATCCCTATTCGCCTCGGGCCTGGATGGTTAGTTAACCGCGGGCGACCGTTCTTCGGAACGCTCCAACACAATACTCTGCAGGGAGTCCAACGCTTCGACAACCCGCTCGACCAAATCATCGGTCTGGGCGAGCGCGCGCCGCGCGGACTCCAAGGCTTCGGCTTGCGAGCCGATGGTTTGCTCTAGGGCGTGCATGCGGACGGCGGCGTCTTCGGCAAATGCCGCGGCATTGCGGCGCGCGGCTTCCGTGGTGTGCTCGGTGCGCGTCATGCGCTCGGCGGCAGCCTGCAGCAACAGTTCGGCCCGAGCGACGCGTTCGGCGGGGCCATCCACCCGCTGTTCTAAACCGGATATCCGCAGATCTCGCTGCGCCGACCCGGACTCGGCCCGCGCCGCCTGTTCCAGGGCGGCAGCCAGCTTGGCATCGATGGTGCATAGGTGCGCCTGCACGCTGTGCAAGGAAGCGGTGACGGCTTGTTGAAACTCGGCCAGTGCCCGTTCCTGGGATTCCAGCCGGGAGGCGAGGCGGGCGTCGACGGCCTGTTGCACCTCGGCGCGGACGAGCGCGGAGAGGTTGTCGCGGCGGACGGGCCCCTCGGTGCGGCGCACCGAAACCGTGAGAAGCCGCAGTTCCATCTGGGCTTTCTGAATGCGCTGCCAGCGAACTTCCGGATCTTTGGCCAGACAATTGGCCAACAATCCGTCGAGAGCGGCGCTGCCGGTGCTGGGAGCCGGGGCGTTCAACAGGGCGGCGGTCAGGGCCTCGGGAGTATCCGCTTCAAAAGGCCAGCGCCCGGTGACCATTTCATAGACGATGGCCCCGAAAGCGAAAATGTCCGAGCGGGCATCGGCTGGGCGCCCGCGCAGAACTTCCGGAGCCGTGTACGGCGTGACCAGATTTTGAGCCTTGCGCCCGGGGAGAAGTTCGACGCCGGAATCTGTGGGCCGAACGCAGGCCGGCGTCAACACACCGTGGATTTGCCCCTGGTCGTGAAGCCGGCGCAACGCGTCAGCCAGGCCCATGGCCATCCGCAACGCTTCGGGTCCCTGCAATCTTCCGTCGGCGAGGCGTTGGTCCAGAGTCGGGAGCTCATCATGAGCCTTCGCCGGCGCCTCCATTCCCCTCGGCTGCCATCCCACGGCTGGGGTAGCGGAGGAAGGACGTTGCCAGCTCATATAGCTCATTCTGGCGCAGGAATACTCGGGCGCAACGCTGCCTTTCGTTAAGGAACTAGTTGCCTAGTCCAGACGGCCTGGGTTCGCATGTCCCGCCGTCATCTCCCCAATCGGCAGATTGCAGGAAAAACGCGAGTCTCCGGCGGTCCCAAGCCACGTTCCAACCCGGCCGCCGGTAGTGTGACGAGTGCAACTGGAATAACAAAGGACCGGATTGGTCCGGAGCGCGGAAGCGCACCTCAAATGCGCCGGGTTCTAGCGGCCACGAACCCAGAATCCGATCGTCCACGAACGCGGACAGAGTGGCTCCCTTCAGCCGCCGGTCATGAGGCAGAGTTCCGCGCACGACCACGTCGCCGCGCCCTTCCGGGAGCATCCACTTCAACCGATCGGAGGCCGACCCGTCGGCGTACAGTCCCTGCGCATGCCGGAGGATGAGCATGATCGCGACCGCCGTCGGGAGGTAGACCAGCAGGTTCAACAACCGGGCCGGGAGTCGCAGCCAGCAAGGGCTGCGGGTTACCACTCGGTTCCTCCACTGGCGCTGCCAGGTGTCCAGGCAGTAGGTCCAGAATCCGGGCGCGCGCTTCAGGCCCGTATGGCGCTCGAGCACGCGCCGGATTTCCTCCACGCGCCGCGCGCCGCCGGCGAAACTCTTGGCTTCCGGGTACTCGCGCAGCGCTCCGAGATACTCAGGGATGTAGTGCAGCCCGTAGCGTTTACCGAGGCGGATGAGGAGATCCCAATCGAGGGCGTAGTGGAGGCTCTCGTCCAGCCAGCCGCATTCCTCCACGGCGGCACGCCGGAAAAAGGTAGATTGCTGGAGCACATAATCGCTGAGGTAGGCGAGCTTCCACAGATTGAAAGGCTCCGTCGCGGGAAAGCGGCCGGCGAGTCGGCCTTCGCGGTCCATCCGGTAGCCTTCCCCATAGATCGCGCCCGCGCGCGGTGCTTGCGCGAAGGCCTGCACGGCCCGGGTTACCGCGCCGGGAAGAAAAATGTCATCAGAATTCAGCCACGCGACAATCTCTCCGCGTGCCCGGGCAAACCCCTTGTTGATGGCATGGGCCTGGCCGCGGTCTTTTTCGCTGATCCAGGTGAGGCGACCGGCATACTCGGCCACGACGGCGGCGGTCTGATCGGTAGAGCCGCCGTCCATCACGATGTATTCCAAATTCGGGTAATCCTGTGCCAGGACGCTTTCGATGGTGGCGCGGATGAATTCTCCCTGGTTGTAGGACGGCGTGACGATGCTGACCAGCGGCTGGCTCAAGCGAGACCTTTTTTGGCGGTGGCGAGAATATCGCGGCAGTAGCGAAGCGGATGGCGCCAGTTGTAGCGCGCCCCCAAAGCCACCGAATAACAGGCGCTGGAGAGAGTCGCGCGCGGCGTTTCGATGGCCAGGGGCTGCCCGGTCAGGCAGTGGTGGCCGTAGCCGTAGACCCAGTTGTAGGGCACGTAGCCGAAATGGCGCTCGAGGACCGAGAGCGTTTCCCGCATGGCCGGCCCGGTCTCCCCCATCGTCTTAGTGCTACCGTGGATGCGCGAAGTCGCCAGATCCCGATCGATCTTCACCATGGGGTAGCGCCGCGCCATGCGGATCCACAAATCGTAGTCGAGGGCGAAGCGCAGGTTCGCGTCCAGGCTGCCCACGGCCGCGAACGCCTGGCGGCGGAAGAAGGCGGCGGGCTGGCAGATGAAACAACGGCGCGCGAGGTTCGCGGCCTCGAACGCCTCCACGGGGTAAGGAGCCATCCGGCTTCCGTTCTCGGCGACATACCAGGCGTCACCGTAGACCACTCCGGCCTCCGGATGTTCCGCAAAAGCCTGAACGGCGGCGGAGATGGCGCCCGGCAGGTAAGTGTCGTCCGCATTGAGGAAAGCGAAGATGGCGCCGCTGGTGACAGAGAACCCGCGGTTCACGGCGTCCGCCTGCCCCCGGTCCGGTTGCGAGATGTACCGCAGGCGCCCTTCGTACTGCTGCAGGAGCTCGAGCGTGCCATCGGTGGACCCGCCGTCCATCACCAGATATTCAACGTGGGGATAGTCCTGGTCCAGCACGCTGCGGAGGGTTTCCTCGAGAAACCGCCCCATATTCAAGGAGGGGGTCACGATGGAAACCAGCGGTTCTTGTTTCGCTTCCGGCATCTGCTATACTCAGATTTTATGACAACTGCCACCGCGCTCCGGCATTTTCATCTTCACCATTTTGCCTGGAAGCGGCGGACCGTGTTCTGATTCCACTCAAACCCCATTGGAAAGGACGCCCGCTGCAGTTCTGGCGGGCTTTTTTATTGCTGTCACCATGAACCTGGATTTTCAGAAAGCGGACGGGCTGATCACAGCCGTGATTCAGGACCACGCCACGGGGCGCGTCCTGATGGTGGGCTATATGAATGAGGAGGCGTTCCACAAGACCGTGGAGAGCGGCTTCGCTACCTTCTATAGCCGCTCCCGCCGGAAGCTGTGGCTGAAAGGGGAAAGCTCGGGCCACCGACTGGTGGTCAAAGAGATCTCTACCGACTGTGACCGCGACGCCGTATTGGTGAAGGTGGAAGCGCTCGGTCCTGGAGTCTGCCATGAAGGCTATCAGAGCTGCTTCTTCCGCAAGTGGGAAAACGGTGAGTGGCAGTTATCCGAAAAGCAGACCTACGACCCCAACGCCGTGTACGGAGGGAACTCATGAAGCTGAAGCTGGGGATTCCCAAGGGCAGCTTGGAAAGCGCGACGATCGACCTGTTCCGCCGAGCCGGCTTCGCCATTACTACCAGCAGCCGTTCCTATTTTCCGGGGATCGACGATCCGGACATCGAATGCATGCTGATTCGCGCCCAGGAAATGGCGCGCTACGTGGAAGACGGGATTCTGGATGCCGGCCTTACCGGCCGGGACTGGGTGGAAGAGAACGAGGCGGATGTAACACCGGTGGCGGACCTCATCTACGCCAAGCAGAGTTTCGGCAAGGTGCGCTGGGTCCTGGCGGTGCCGGAGAATTCCCCGTTCCATTCGGTGAAGGACCTGCAAGGCAAAATCATCGCCACCGAACTGGTCGCCACCACCAAGCGATATCTGGCTTCCCATGGAGTCACCGCGAAAGTGGAGTTCAGTTGGGGAGCGACGGAAGTGAAGCCGCCGGTGCTGGCCGATGCCATCGTGGAAGTGACCGAGACCGGTTCGTCGCTGCGCGCCAACAAGCTCAAGATTATCGACACGGTGCTGGAGTCGAATACCCAGCTGATCGCCAATAAAGGCGCCTGGAATGACCGATGGAAGCGGCAAAAGCTGGAAGACATGAAGATGCTGCTCGAAGGCGCGATCAACGCGCTGGGCAAAGTGGGGCTCATGCTGAACGTGCATCAGAAAAATCTGGAGGCGGTTCTGGGCGTGCTGCCCGCGCTGAAGCGGCCGACCATTTCGCATTTGAGCGATGAAGAATGGTTGGCCGTGAACACCATTCTGGACGAATCGACGGTACGGGACATCATCCCGCGATTGAAACAGGCCGGCGGGGAGGGGATTGTGGAATACCCGCTGAATAAGATCGTCCTGTGATCCGGATCCTCAAACCCGAGCAGATCGGCGGCCTGCTGGCGCGCCGCGGCGCGCGCCAGGCCGAAGCGGAAGCCACGGTGCGCCCGATTTTGGAAGCGGTCCGCAAGCGCGGCGACCGGGCTTTGCTCGAATATGCGCGCCGGTTCGATGGCCTGGACCGGCGGAGTGTGCGGGTACCCGAAGCGGAGTTACAGGCTGCGGCGCATAGGCTGTCGCCGGCGTTTCGGAAGGCTGTGAAGACTGCCGCAGCCAACATCCGCGGCTATGCGCGGCGGCAGATGCCCCGCGCCTGGATGGCCCAGACCGCGCCGGGGCTACGGTTGGGGCAGGTGGTGCGGCCGCTGGATACGATTGCGGCCTACATTCCGGGAGGCCGGTACCCGTTGCCCTCGACCGTGCTGATGACGGTGGTGCCGGCCCAGGTGGCGGGCGTGCCGGACATCTGCGTGGCATCACCTAAAGCAGTACTTGAGGTTTTTGGGACGGCGGCTCTGCTGGGTGTGCAGTCGGTATTTCAGATGGGCGGCGCGCAGGCGATCGCCGCATTCGCATACGGAACCCGCACCGTGCCGCGCGCGGACCGCATTGTCGGGCCGGGGAACATCTACGTGGCGGCGGCCAAGAAACTGCTGGCGGGTGAGGTGGGGATCGATTTCATCGCGGGGCCGACCGAGATCCTGATCATCGCCGCCGACGGCGATCCGCGCCACCTGGCGGCCGACATGCTGGCCCAGGCGGAACACGATGCCGACGCTTCGGCCGTTTTACTGACCACCTCCAAGCGGCTGGCGGGGGCGGTGGCCCAGGAAGTCGAGCGTCAACTGGAGAGTCTATCCACGGCCGGCGTCGCGGCGAAAGCCATCGTCAGGAATTCGGCCATCGTGGTGGTCCGCTCCCTCGAGGAAGCGGTCGAGATCTCCAACCGTGTGGCCCCGGAGCATCTCAACATTCCGGACCAAACGCTGCTTACCAGAGTGCGGCACGCCGGCAGCGTGTTCGTCGGGCCGTTCAGTCCGGAGGCGGCAGGCGATTATGCGTCGGGTCCGAACCACGTGCTTCCCACCAGCGGTGTAGCCCGCCAACGGGGCGGCCTGGCGGTGACCGATTTTGTGAAGGTCATCTCCGTGCAGCAGTTGTCGCGCCAAGCTCTGGGGCGCCTGGCTCCGGCCGTCACGACGCTAGCGCGGGCCGAAGGCCTCGAGGCGCACGCGCGGTCCGTGGAGGTGCGAATTCATGGCCGCTAGAACTCCCAAGCTGCCCAAGGGCGCGATCAAGCCGCGCCCGGCGGTCCTGGCCATGGCCCCGTATCATCCGCCCACCGCCGGCCGCGCCGAAAAACTGCGCCTCGATTTCAACGAGAACACGGTCGGCTGCTCGCCGCGCGTCATCGCCGCCCTGAAGTCCGGCGTCGATGCCGCTGGGCTGGCCGTCTATCCCGAGTACGGCGCGGCGAAGGAAGCCATCGCCCGCTACTTTCACGTGACACCCGAGCAGTTCGTGTTCACCAACGGAACCGATGAAGCCATCCAGGTGTTCGTGAACACATACGTGGATGACGGCCAGGAAGTGCTGATCCTGAAGCCTGCCTACGCCATGTACCGGTTTTACGCGGAGGTGGCCGGCGCGCGCCTGCGGGAAGTGGAATATGCGGCGCCCGGGCTGGAGTTTCCGCTGCAACAGGTCCTAGACGCGATCACGCCCAACACGCGAGCGGTCATTCTGGCCAACCCCAACAATCCCACCGGCACCGGCGTGGGGCTGCTGGGTATCGAGCGTATTTTGCACCGCGCCCGCAAAGCGGTGGTGCTGGTGGATGAGGCGTATTACGAGTTTTCCGGCGTGACCGCGTTGACCGAAATCGAACGAGTCCCGAATCTGTTTGTCTCGCGGACGTTCTCGAAGGTATTCGGGATGGCCGCCATGCGTATCGGGTGCCTGTTCTCGCACGCGGCCAACATCGAATTTCTGCACAAGGCGCAATCGCCCTATAGCGTGAATGCCCTGGCGGTAGTGGCGGCGCAGGCCGCGGTTGCCGATACCGCCTACATCCAAAATTACGTTGCGGAAGTGCTGGCGGCGCGCGAGCTGCTCTGCGTCGGTTTGGAAAAACTGGGGATCGGCTACGTGCCCAGCTCGGCCAACTTCGTACTGGCGCGGCTCGGCAAGCGCGCCATTCCGGTGCGGGACGCGCTGCGGGCCGCCGGCATCCTGGTGCGCGACCGCAGTTATGAGGCGCCCGGCTGCGTGCGCATGACCGTGGGCACGCGCGAGCAAACCCGGCGGCTGCTGGCTGCCCTGGAGGAGATCTGGAACGCAGGATGACCCCGACTTTGGTGTTCGACATGGACGGCGTGCTGGTCGACGTCACCGAGTCTTACCGCGAAGCCATCGCGCAGACCGTGGAGCGCTTCACGGGCAGCCGCATCGCCAACGACCGGATTCAGGATTACAAGAATAGCGGCGGCTGGAACGACGATTGGCAGCTCTCTCATCACATCGTCACGGGGGCCGGAGTCTCGGTCCCGTTCGAGGAAGTCAAGAGCCACTTCCAATCGATCTTTACCGGAACGAGCGGCCTGATCATGCGCGAGAAATGGGTGGCGCGCCCGGGGTTGCTCGAAAAGTTAAACCAGAACTTTAGGTTTGCCTTGTTCACCGGGCGGCCCAAGCCGGAAGCCGAATTTACCTTGCAGCGCTTCGCGCCTGGGCTGGTGTTCGATCCGATCGTGGGCATGTACGAAGTCGAGCGCCACAAGCCGGCGCCCGATGGACTCTTGCAGATTCGCAACGGGTGTCCGGACACTAAGATGTATTACGTCGGCGATACCGTGGATGACGCGCGGTGCGCCAAAGCCGCCGGCGTCCCGTTCATCGGGATTGCCGCGCCGGAGAATCCGCGTTACCTCGACCTGGTATTTCTCTTCCAGGGGGAAGGCGCGTACGCCATCGTAGACGATATCAACTACCTGGAAGAGGTGTTCGCGTCATGAGAAAAGCAGCGGTGGAGCGAAACACCAAAGAGACGCAGATCACGGGGGCGTTGACGATCGAGGGGAAAGGACGCTACGAAATCTTGACCGGCATCCGCTTTTTCGATCACATGCTGGAGCTGTTCGCCAAGCACGGCGGGTTCGACCTCCGGCTGCGCGCGACAGGCGACCTGGACGTGGACCAGCATCATACCGTGGAAGACGTCGGCATCGTGCTCGGGCAATTGGTGTCCAAGGCTTTGGGCGAACGCAAGGGCATCAACCGCGCCGGCTACTTCGTTCTGCCGATGGACGAGACGCTGGCGGTGGTGGCGTTGGACCTGGGCGGCCGGCCTGCGCTGGTCTACCAAGATCTGGTCAAAGTGCGGCTGGTGGGCGATCTGCAAACCGAGCTGGTGGAAGATTTCTTCGGCGGCTTCGTGAACCACGCGGGCGCCAATCTGCACGCCAAGGTTCTGTACGGCCGCTCCAACCACCACAAGATCGAAGCCCTGTTCAAGTGTTTTGCGCGTGCTCTGAAGTACGCCTGCTCCAAAGACGCGCGCTTGAAGGATCAGTTGCCGTCCACCAAGGGGCTGCTGTGATCGCGATTTTCGATTATGGAGCGGGAAATCTGCGGTCGGTCCAGAATACGCTGGGCGCGCTGGGATGGGAATACACGCTGGTGCGCGATGCCGCGGGGCTGGAAGCGGCGTCCAAGATCATCCTGCCGGGGGTGGGGCATTTCGGCCAGATGATGCGGGCGCTCGATGCGCTGGAGGTGCGGGGCGCGCTGCTGGAGCGGATCGGCGCGGGCGTGCCGTTTCTGGGAATCTGTCTGGGCCTACAGGCGCTGTTCGAATCCAGCGCGGAAGCGCCCGAGGTGCGCGGTCTGGGCGTGTATCCCGGTTCGGTGCAGCGTTTCCCAATGGATGCCCGCGTGCCGCACATGGGCTGGAATGAGCTCGAGGTCCGGCGCGAATCGAAGCTGGTTCGCAACCTGGCCGATCGTCCTTTTGTGTACTTCGCGCACAGTTACTACGTGCCCGAGAACGAGCGGGCCTCGGCTACCTGCACCTATGAAGTGCCATACACCGCGGTGCTGGAGTGTGGCAACCTGTACGGCGTGCAGTTTCATCCCGAGAAATCGGGCGCGGTGGGATTACAGATCGTGCGCAACTTCCTGGAGCTTCCATGCTAGCCAAGCGCATCATCCCGTGTCTCGACGTAACCGGCGGCCGCGTCGTGAAGGGCGTGAATTTCGTCAACCTCCGCGATGCCGGCGATCCGGTCGAGCTCGCCGACCGCTACAATCGCGACGGCGCCGATGAGTTGGTCTTTCTCGACATCACGGCTTCGAGCGATGCCCGCGAGATCATGGCCGATGTGGTTGCCCGGACCGCGCGCCAGGTCTTCATCCCCCTGGCGGTGGGCGGCGGCATCCGGTCGATTGCGGACGCGCGGCGGATTCTGCTTTCCGGCGCCGACAAAGTCTCTGTAAATACCGCGGCGGTCCGCCGTCCGGAATTGATTACAGAGCTGAGCGAGGAATTCGGGGCGCAGGCCGTGGTGCTGGCCATCGACGCGCGCCGACACGGCCCGGATCAATGGCACGTTTACACGCGCGGCGGCCGCGACGACGAAGGCCTCGACACCGTGGAGTGGGCGGCACGAGGCGAGCAATTGGGCGCCGGCGAGATCCTGCTGACGTCCATGGATACCGACGGCGTGCAGGACGGCTTCGATTGCAGCTTGACTCGCGCCGTCTCGCGCGCCACCCGCATTCCCGTGATCGCTAGCGGCGGGGCGGGGAAGCCCGAACACTTCGTGCGCGTGCTGACCGACGGTTGCGCCGATGCGGCGCTGGCCGCCTCCATCTTTCACTACGGAACCTACACGGTGAATCAACTCAAAGAAGAACTGGACCGGCGCGGCATTCCGGTGCGGGTGGCCGCGTGATCTTTCCCTGCATCGACTTGATGGATGGCAAGGTGGTGCAACTTGTCCAAGGCCGCGAGAAGGCGTTCGAAGGCGATGCTCCGGAGGAAATGCTGCGCAAGTTCTCGGCGTTTCCCGAGATTCAAGTGATTGACCTGGATGCCGCCATGGGCCGCGGCTCGAACGACCACCTGGTTCGCGAACTGGCTTCGAAGGCCGCGACGCGTGTGGGCGGTGGAGTGCGCACGGTGGAGCGCGCGCAGGCGTTGGTGGAACAAGGCGCGCGCAAAGTCATTGTGGGCACATCGGCATTTACGGCGAGTGGCATCGATGAGAGATTTCTGGCTTCCGTCCGCGACGCCATCGGGCGTGAGCGGTTGCTGGTCGCAGTCGATTCCAAGGGCGGCCGGATTGTGGTGAAAGGGTGGCGGGAGTCCACGGACCTTTCGGCGGAAGCAGTGCTGCAATCTCTGGAACCGTATTGTTCCGGCTTTCTCTGCACCTACGTAGATAAAGAAGGAATGATGCAGGGCACGGACCTCGCCTGGTTTCGAAGGTTGCGGGACGCCACCTCGCTCGAGCTGACGGCCGCCGGCGGCATCACGACCATGGAGGAAGTCCAGGCCTTGCTTGCCATGAATGTCCACGCCGCGCTCGGTATGGCCCTCTACACGGGAAGGCTGAGCCTGTCCGCCCTCGCTTCGCTGGTGTGAAGCGGTGGCGGCAGGCGTCGCTTCAGGATCCGGGCGAGCGCGAAGAGGCAGACCGGCCGGCTCAGGGAGTCTTCGGTGGAAGTCGCCGCAGTCATGGCTACGACAGGGATTCGGTTCAACTGCGCGGCAATCTCGAGGCCATGCAGAGCGGGGGTATCGTAGTCCACCAGCGCCAAGTCGAACCGGCTGCTCTCGCAGGCGTCGAGCGCCGCCTTCCGGCTGGAAACCACCTCGCCGAGATACCCGAGGGCCCGGACTCCCCACAGCACCGCAACCTGATTGGCTCTGTCTCCTTCCACGATGAGGATGCGGAGGTTGGGAGCGGAGGCGCGAACCAGCAGAGGTTCCGGCGCGGGCGCGGGGGCCCGTGGCACGCTCAACCGCGCGGTTAGGGCGGGCGCCGCCGCCACCGCCGTAACCGGCACGCGAAACCAGAACGTGGAACCGCCGCGCGGCTCGCTTTCCGCTCCGAGCGTGCCGCCCATGCGGGCCACCAGGCGGCGCGCGATCGCGAAGCCTCCGGTTCCGGAGTCGGGTCGAGCCGCCACACCGGCTGTTCCGAGAAGCCGCGCCAGCGTTTCAGAATCCATCCCCACGCCGGTATCGCTGATCGTCACTCGCAGCCACGAACCGGCGGAGCCCTCTTGGGTGACTTCCGCTTCCAGGCGAACCACTCCCTCTTCGGTGAACTTCGCGGCGTTGTCCAGCAGGCTGGCCAGCACCATCATGAGACTCCAGGGGTCTCCAGTGACCCGCGGCGGCACGCCTGCCGCGAAGGCCGTCTTGAACCCCAGCCCTTTGGAGCCCGCCCGAACGGCGAAGGGCCGGGAGCATCGCTCCATCGTTTCAAGCACGTTGAAGGGGACAGCCTCGGCGGGCTCCGGACCGCACTCGGAATCCGACCAGACCGTCAAGTCTTTCGCCATCGTCAACAACGATTCGGAACTGGTTTGAACCGTCCGGGCGAGCTCGACCCGCCGGCTTTCCAGATCGGCGTCGCTCACCATCTCAGCCAAAGCCAGCAGACCGTGGAGGGGGATTCGGATTTCGTCGCGGACGGTAGCGAGGAGTTCGGACCGGGCGGAAGTCGCCTTCGCCGCCGCGCGGCTCACCCGGCGGGTACGGCCCCGGCGATGCGCTTGCCAGACCAAGAGGGCCAGCAGCGAACCGAGCGCAACAGCGCCCAACGCCAGGTAGCCGAACTGCAACCCGTCCATCAGCCGATGGAACAGCGTTGGCAGGACGCCCATCCACAGGCCCTGCATACCTGTACATCGGAGATTTTCCCGTAAACTTTAGGTTGTTTTCCCGGGACTGGGGCAGGCGAATCGAGGTTGACGACGAGGAGCCTAGATGGCTTCCAACTCTTCTTCCAGCATTTGCTTTTGCGAGAGCGAGGCGTAGTACCCGCCCAACTCCAGCAGTTCGGCGTGCGTGCCTTGCTCGACAATCCGGCCCTTTTCGAGGACCACGATGCGGTCGGCCTGCCGCACCGTCGACACGCGGTGCGAAATGAGAATCACGGTTCGCCCCCGCATTACGCCCGCCAGGTGGTTCAGAATGCGTTCCTCGGTGAGCGTATCGACGCTCGACAGGGCATCGTCCAGAACCAGGATGCGAGGATCCCGCAGGATGGCGCGCGCGATCGCCGTGCGCTGCTTCTGCCCGCCGGACAGCGTGATCCCGCGCTCTCCCACCATCGTCTGGTAGCCCTCGGGAAAGCCTTCGATGTCCTCCGACAGCCCGGCGAGTTCGGCGGCGCGGCGCACCTGCTCGGGGCTGGTGTTTTCCACGCCAAACGCGATGTTCTCCGCGATGGTGGCGCTGAACAGGAAAGTCTCCTGCGGTACAAAGCCGATCTGCCGGCGCACCGCGGCGGGATCCAGTTCCCGCAGGTTCACGCCGTCGAGCAGCACCGTTCCGCCGGTTGGGTCCATCAGCCGGGGGATCAGACTGACCAGGGTGCTTTTGCCGGAACCGGTGTGCCCCACGATCGCCATCGTGGTTCCCGGCGGAATCCGAAGATCGATGGCATCGAGGGCGCAGCCGCTGCCGTAGTCGACCGATACGCCGCGGAATTCGACGGCGCCGCGCCCATCCGGCACCGCCAAGCCCGCGTTTGTTCCGGCGGCCGGCGCAGCGATGCTCGGGACCTCTCGCAGAATCTGGTTGATCCGCTCCAGCGACGCGCTCCCGCGCTGCATCAGATTGATCACCCATCCCAGGGCGATCATGGGCCACACCAGCATTCCCATATAGGTGTTGAACATCACGAAGCTGCCGAGCGAAATGCGCCCGAGCAGAACCTGTTGCCCGCCGACCCACAGCACGACCAGGAACGTCAGCCCGATCAACGCCTCCAAGAGCGGCTGAAAGAAACCTTGGATGCGCACGAGCTTGAGGTTCTGCCCGATGTACTGGCGGTTGAGATCTTCAAACCGGCGCAGTTCGGCTTTTTCCTGGGCGAAGGCGCGGACCATGCGCACCCCCGACAGGTTCTCCTGGACCCGGCTGGAGATATCGGAGAACATCGCCTGGATGCGCTCGAACCGCTCATGGATCCGGCGGCCGAAGTAGATGACCGAGACGCTCACCAGGGGCGCGGGCATCAGAGAAAACAGCGCCAGCCGCCAATCGAAGAAAATCATGATGCCGATGGCCAGCGCGAAGGTCAGGCTGGTTTCGGTCCAGTACATCACGCCCGGTCCGAGCATCATGCGGACGGCGTTGAGGTCGTTGGTGGCGCGCGCCATGATGTCGCCGGTGCGCGTGCGCTGATAATAATCCGGTGACAACGCCACCAAGTGCGCGAACAGGTCGTTGCGCAGATCGTATTCGATATCGCGCGAAATCCCAATAATGATGACGCGCATCCAATATTGAAAAATTCCTTTAGCCAGCGACAGGGCCACCAGGTACGCCGCGTACCGCACGAACAGGTGCGCGCCGTTGTCCTTGAGCGAATCGACCGCGCCCCGGATCATGAGTGGCTGAGCGGCGTACAGCAAGTCCTTCAGCACCAGGCAGAGCATGCCAAGCGCCATGCCCCAGCGGTAGCGCCACAAATACGCGCGGATGGTGGAGAGCGATTCCCACATGGTTTACGACCACGCCGGAAATCGAAGAGCGGAGAAGCGGTGAACCACGAGAACTAGTTCTCGTCCGTGGAATTTTTCTGATCCAGATTGCCGACTGTCTTCAAACGCTGGTAGAGGCGTTCGACCTCGGCTTCGTCTTCCGGACGCAGGATGCGGTAACGCGGCGACGGAATCTGCCGGCGCTCCGTACCCGGCGCCAATAGCTCACCCCAGTATTGACGGTAGGGAATGCCGTCGATCAGGGCATCGGTGGCAAAGCGGCGCAGATGGCGCAGCAGGCTGTTGCAGGAATCCAGGTCGCCCGGGTAAATCAGCAGCAGGCGGGTATCGTCGTAGAGCGTCAGACGCAGGATGAGGGGCGAGATCCAGCGCGTGCGATCCAGGCGCCGGATGTCCATCCAGGGAATCGGGCGCTTGCCGATCGAGACGTGGCCTTCATGCACCTCAATTGCGGGGTGCAACGCCAGCGCGAAGAGAACGGCGGCGGTGAGCAGAGACAAACCGGCGGGAATCAAGGCTGGAGCCCAGTTCCAACCGAGCCAACCGGAGAATACGGCCAGCATGACGGCGGCAATCCCAAACCACAGGTAATAGCGCGCTGGCAAATAGCGAGTCATCGGCAGCCCAGTCTCATTTCTAGACTAACTCCCCACCCGCGCCGGCGTCAATGCGTCCGTGCGAGTTGCACGCCGCGCCAGGTGTAGTGAACCCCGCTGGCAATCGTCACGGCCGCGCACGGCCATAGCATGGCAGGCATTAGGGCTTCCAGTACTGGGCCGAAAAGCAGGTTTCGAGCCATCCAGACAACCGCGGTGGCCACTTGGACGAACGTCGACACCTTCCCCCAAACGCTCGGCGGGAACTTCCGGATCGGCGTCATCCAAAGGAAGACCCCCACCCCCAGAAGTATGTATAGATCTCTGCCGAAAATGAGGATCACCAGCCACCACGGAAACGTGCCGGAACCCGCCAAGGCAAGATAAACGCCGCTGAGCAGGACCTTATCGGCGATGGGATCGAGGTAGGCTCCGGCCGGGCTGGATAAACGGAATCGGCGGGCGATGGCGCCATCCAGTAAATCGGTGATCGCGGCGCCGGCAAACAGAATCAGGGCCCGCGTCAGATGCCCCGTCCAGATGGCGCGGATGACCCACGGAACCAGGAGTAACCGCAAGATCGTGAACGCGTTAGGCACCCAGCGCGGCATCTGAGTTGAGTGTATCGCGATCCACGCGGCCGGCCGCTCCATCCATGGCGGGGACAACCTAACCCACTCGATATGCCCCGCCATGGAGGGCATTCTCTAATTGAACAGGAAGTGGGGCACCCGGACGAATTGTCTCATTGTTTTCCCGGAGGGTCCTGCGCGCGGCCCTTCCAGAGGCCTCCGGCCCCGCGCCGGTATTCCCATGCGGAGTGCAGGGTGGCCCAGAGGTAGAAGGCCGCAACCAGCGGCAGCAGGGGCGCCCACAGTGCCGGGCGGCGGTAGAAGCGGAGCGCCGGCACGTAGGCGATGCTCATCAGGAGCCAGGCGGCGGCTCCCAGGAAATGGCCGGCGAGCGCGGCCGCCGGAGGGACCAGATAGACCAGGGTCAGACCGGCCACCGTCCCCGCGAGCAAGAGCCAGGAATGGCCGAGCTGCGTAAAGGCGGTCCGTGAGATCATGCGCCCGATTTCGCCGAAGGTCCGGTACTCGCGGATGCTCTCGGCGGCAGAACTCAACCCGAGCCACACCCGGCCGCCGCCCTGTTTGACCGCGTGCGCCAGAGCGCAATCGTCGATCAACTCACCGCGAATGCGCTCGATTCCGCCGATGCGTTCCAGCGTCGTGCGGCGGATCAGCAGGCATCCGCCCGCGGCGCCCGCCGTTCGATGCCGCGGGCTGCGGGTCCACGCCGGCGGATACAGCATCAAGAAGAAGAAGACGAATGCCGGGATCAGGGCGCGTTCGGCCAACGTGCGGCAGTGCAGCGTTACCATCAGCGAGACGACATCGTAGCCGCCAGTCTCCGCGAGTGCCACCAAAGCGGCCAGGTTCCCGGGGGGGTGCACGATATCGGCATCGGTGAGGAGCAGGTAATCGGATTCTCCCGCGGCCCGGACTCCCTGTGAAAGGGCCCAGAGTTTGCCGGTCCAGCCGGGGCGCAATGGAGGCGCTGGGATGACGCTCAGGCGTTCGGCGCCTGCCGCGCGCGCCGCATTCGCCGTGCCATCGCTCGAATCGTCATCCACCACCACGATCCGGAATGCGCCCGGATACTGCTGGCCGGCCAGGGAGTCGACGGCCCGGCCCACCACGTCGGCTTCATTGCGCGCCGGAATCACCGCCACCACGGTTGGAGCTGGGGAGGCCAGCCCCGGCGCGGGCGCGAAATGCAGCATGCGCCAGAAACCGCCGCGGCCGAACCATAGATACAGCCAGACCGCCAACCCGGCGCCGGCAGTCCAGTCGAGCGCCATGTCAGCCGTGGAGGTCCGCAAACACCCGAATCATGTCGCGGTGAGCGAGGACCACCGCCGGGTCCCGCTGCATCGCTTCGAAATACCGGCGCGCGAAGACGGAACCATTCTCCGATGGCGCCACAAGACTGCGCGCCCGCCCGATCAGGCCCTCCGCACCAACAGGTGTGGGAGGGTCTTCGAAATCCAGCGTCTCATCCACCAGGACGATGAATTGCGACAGTTCGTGCAGCCAGGCGAACCAGGGATCGTTCAACACCAGCTCCAGGTACTGCCCGGTGGAGGTGATGCGCGCCACGTCCCGTTCGTACACCGCGCGTTCGGAATCCAGCAGCATCTTGTGGAGCTTCAGGAGTCCGTTCCGCAACTCCGTCAAGCTCTGCGCGGGTTCGGCCATTGCGTTCATCGTACCGTGAACGGCGCGCCGTTCGCCTCTGGAATCTCCTACTATCGGATGAGTATGCAAACACCCAGCTTCGATCCCGGTTTGACCCAGCAATTCGCCGGCCCGCTGCGCCGCATTATCAATAAGGACGGAAGCTTCAACGTCCACCGAAACGGCACCACCTGGCGCGACTTCCATCCCTATTTGCACCTGATCAATATGAGATGGCACGGATTCCTGGCCCTCCTTTTTCTGGGCTACCTTGTGGTGAACACGGTGTTCGCCCTCGCCTATTACTGGCTCACCCCCGGGCAGTTGCAGGGAGGAGCCGCGCCCGACGTCTTCCACCGGTTCTGGAACGACTTCTTCTTCAGCGCCCATACGCTGACCACCGTGGGGTACGGCAACATCGCACCCGTCGGGCTGGGCGCCAACTTCCTGGCGTCCCTCGAAGCCCTGGTGGGCGTGCTGGGTTTCGCGGTGGCCACCGGCCTGCTCTTCGGCCGCGTTTCGCGTCCTTCCGCCAAGATCGGATTCAGCCAGAATCTCCTGGTCAGCCCCTATCAGGACGCAACGGCGCTCCAGTTCCGCGTGGTCAACCGCCGCGCCAATTCGCTCATGGAGCTGGAGGCAAGGGTGCTGCTCATGACAGTCGAGCGCAACGGCAACGAATCCCGCCGCTCCTATACGCAACTGAAGTTGGAGCGCGACCGCGTCCTGTTCTTGCCGCTAACCTGGACCATCGTGCACCCCATCGACGCGGAGAGCCCGCTCTCGGGCAAAACGGCCGCTGACCTCGACCGCCTCCAGGCCGAGGTGTTGATCCTGCTCAAGGCGCATGACGACACGTTCAATCAGACCGTGCTCGCCCGCCACTCGTACCGCCATGACGAGCTGATCTGGGGCGCGCGTTTCGCCCCGGCGTTCGCGGTGGATCCGCAAGGCGATCTGGTGCTGGAACTGCGCAAGGTTGGGGAATTGGCGTCGTGACCGCGAGCCGGCGCTCGTCCTTGACAGCCCATTTGTTCTTATGTAGGATCGAAGCCGGTATCGCGGGGTCCGGGCGGGATGGGTTGGTCGAGACGGATCCTGCTCAGTGGCTGTGGGCGTTACCTCTTGCGGACTGGGAGATTCGTTTCATGCGGAATCGGTTTTCTGTTCTGATCGGTGCGGCCGCCGTGGGAGCCGTTCTCCTGCTGGCGGTCAGGCCGGCGCTGGCGCAACCCGCCGCGCGGGCGGCGCGGGCGGCCGGCGGACATCCCGACTTGAACGGGGTCTGGCAAGCCCTCAACACCGCCAATTGGGATCTGGAAGACCATTCTCCGCAGGCCGGAACCATGTGGGAAACGGGCGCCATCGGCGCTGAGCCTGCCGGACAAGGCGTCGTCGAAGGCGGCGCCATTCCCTACTTGCCGGCGGCTGCCGCCAAAAAGAAGGACCACTTCGCCAAACGGCGGACCGACGATCCCGAAGCCAAGTGCTATATGCCCGGCATCCCGCGCGCCACATATATGCCCTATCCGTTTCAAATCGTCCAGTCGCCCAAAGGCATCCTGATGGTCTATGAATACGCCAGCTCGAACCGCTTCATCAATATGGGTAAGCCGGAGGAGGCAGGCTCCGATACCTGGATGGGCACCAACAACGGGCATTGGGAGGGCGACACGTTAGTCGTCGATGTCGCCGGCCTGAACGGCTTGGCCTGGTTCGACCGCGCCGGCGACTTCGCCAGCGACAAGCTGCATGTCGTGGAGCGTTTCACCCGCACCGACCGGGACCATCTCAACTACGAAGCCACCATTGAGGACCCGTCGGTCTTCTCGCGGCCGTGGAAAATCAGCATGCCGCTCTATCGCCGCGTGGAAAAGAACGCGCAGTTGCTCGAATTCAAGTGCGTGGAGTTTGCCGAAGAGCTGTTATACGGACAGTACAAGAAGCAACCGAGTAAGTGATGTTGAGTCGTGGGGCGGACGCTCGATTTTGGCCGAGTGCCGCTGCAGACCGTCAAGCAGTTCAACTGGGGTAGCCATCGAAATATGACACGCAAATTGCTCCTGGCTTGCGCGTTCGGTTTGGCTCTGGCGCCGGTTCCCGCCGTCAGCCAGGCTGCTGCTTCCGATCAGACCGCCTCTACGGCCAAGGGGTGGCAGCCGCCCAAAACCCCGTGGGGCGACCCGGACCTGGAAGGGATCTGGCCGGGAAACATGAGCGCGCCCCTGCAACGCCCCAAGAACATGGGCGATCGGACGGCCCTGAGCGACCAGGAATTCGCCCAGCGTGAATCGCAAGCCAAGAGAGCGGCGGCTGCGGATGCCGAGGAGTTCGCTCCCAAGGACCAGCGCGTCGGAATCGGCCCTCCTTCGTACTGGACCGAGCGCGGCAAACCTACGCGGCAGGCCTCGCTGATTATCGATCCGCCCGATGGCCAGCTGCCCCCCATGACGCCCGAAGGCAAGGCGATGCAAGCGCGCACGCCCGCCGAATGGGGCGGCGTCGCCAATTCCTACGAGGACGTGAACCTCTATTACCGCTGCATCACCCGCGGCGTGGTGGGTTCGCTCATCCCGGTGGTCTACAACAACGGCAACCAGATTGTGCAGTCGCCGGGCTATGTGGTCATCCGCAACGAGATGATCCACGAAACGCGCGTGATCCCGCTGGATGGGCGGCCGCACGTCTCACCCGGCATCCAGATGTACATGGGCGATTCGCGCGGGCATTGGCAAGGCAACACGCTGGTCATCGACACGACGAACTTCAACGGCAAGACCAGCATCGGCTCCAACGGAGTCGCCTATAACGGTCAAGGCGGCCGCACCAGCGACGCTTTACACCTGATCGAGCGGCTGACCCGCGTGGATGCAAACACGCTGAACTATCAGGTCACGATTGACGATCCCAAGACCTGGACCCGGCCGTGGACGCTGCTGATCCCCCTGCAGCTGGACGACCGCTATCAGTTCCTGGAATATGCCTGTCACGAGGGCAACTACGCATTAAAGGATATCCTGAGCGGAGCGCGCGCGCAGGAAGCGGCCGGGCGGGGCTCGAAGTAAGGAGCAACCGTGGTTCCAATGAAACGGGCGTGGATGATATTGGCGGCCGCGGTCAGTCCAGCTTTGGCTGGGCCTCTCCTGCAAAATGCGCTGAATCGCCACTCGATCTCGCTCAACGGCGAGTGGCACGCCATTGTGGACTCCCGGGATGGCGGGCTCTCCCGCCGGTATTATCGGAACGCCGATCCGTTCACCGAGCCCGGAGTGGTGGAATATGACTTCGCGACCGCGCCGGTGCTGCGAGTGCCGGGAGACTGGAACTCGCAGTGGCCCGAACTCCTGCTCTACGAAGGCACCGTGTGGTACCAGCGCACGTTTTCTTATCATCTGGAGACCGGACACCACGCCTTCTTCCATGTGGGGGCAGCCAACTATCGCGCCCAGGTGTGGATGAACGGGGAGGCGCTGTGCGAGCACGAAGGCGGGTTTACGCCTTTCGATTGCGACGCGACCAGCCTGCTGAAAGACGGCGAGAATGTGGTGGTGGTGTCGGTCAATAACGCCCGGCACGCCGATGACATTCCGGCGCGCGATTTCGACTGGTGGAACTACGGCGGATTGACTCGCGACGTGTCGCTGATGGACGTGCGCGCGGCCTATATCGAGAATTATTCGCTGCAGCTGGAGCGCGGCAGCGCGACTCGGATTTCGGGCTGGATCAAAATCAATGGCGCCGGACCGCAGGTGGTCACCGTGCGCATACCGGATCTGCAAGTGACGCAGACGGCGATGACCGACAGCAGCGGGATGGCGCGTCTGGCGTTCGATTCGGCCGGGCTGGAACGCTGGTCGCCGGAGAGGCCGCGGCTCTATGCGGTCGAGATTGCCTCAGGCGGCGACCGGGTGACTGACGAGATCGGATTTCGCACGATTGAAGCCCGAGGAACCGAGATTCTGCTGAACGGGCGGCCGGTCTTTCTGCGCGGCATCAGCCTGCACGAGGAAGCGCCCAATCGCTCGGGGCGCGCCCATGGCGACGACGACGCGCGCATTCTGTTCGGATGGGCCAAGGAACTGGGCTGCAACTTCGTGCGCCTCGCGCATTATCCGCACGATGAGCACGCCATCCGGCTGGCCGACCGGCTGGGCCTGCTGCTGTGGTCGGAGATCCCGCTCTGGCAGGCCATTGATTTTGGCAATGCGGCCGTGGTGGAGAAGGCCAGGCAGCAATTGAACGAGATGATCGAACGGGACCGGAACCGGGCGGCGGTTATTTTCTGGTCGCTGACCAATGAATCGCGGGCCACGCCCGAGCGCAATGCCGCGGTTCACCAATTGGCGGCCACGGCGCGCAGCCTGGACTCCACGAGGCTAATTACCGCCGCCACGAACCAGATCAGCCGGCCGGACCCCCACACCATGCTGCTGGATGATCCGATCATCGCCGACCTGGACGTGTTCGGAGTCAATGAATATATCGGCTGGTATCAAGGTCTCCCCGCGGACCTCGACACGATGACATGGCGGAACCCGTTCAACAAACCAATGGTCGTCAGCGAATTCGGAGGCGATGCCAAGCAGGGCTTCCACGGCGAGGCCGATCAGCGCTGGACGGAAGAATACCAGGAGAACATTTACAACCATCAGATTGCCGCCATCCGGAAACTACCGTTCGCGCGCGGGCTGTCACCGTGGATCCTGAAAGATTTTCGATCGCCGGTGCGCCAGCTTTCCGGGATTCAGGATGGCTACAATCGCAAGGGCCTGGTGTCCGACACCGGGGAACGGAAGAAGGCGTTCTTCGTGCTGCAGAAGTACTACCAGGAACTGGCTGCCGGGACGGAAGCCGCAAGCGGCCGCTGAGCCGGTTCAGCGCGCCAGCCAGAGCAGCGGGACCAGGCCGCCGGCCGCGAGCGCAGCCAGGAAGGTCAGGCTCTGGATGCCGGTCTTGTGGTCCGACATCGAATACGCATAAATCCCTTTGACCAAATTGTTGCTGGCCGCGGCCAGCAGGATGGCTGCTGCCGCCACGGTCAAGGCCGTGGTGGTGCCGCCGGCTTGCGTCATTCCCATAATGAAGGGGTCGACGTCGCTCACCCCCATGACGGCCGCCAGAGAGTAGACGCCGGCCTTGCCGAGGTAAGTCACCACCAGGTGGGTGGCCACGAGCATGACGAGGAAGAGGACCGCGAAGAGGAATGCCGAGCGCAGTTCCAGCGGATTCTTCGGCTCGAATTCGCGGGCGACCGGCCCGGTGTGAGATTCCGGCATTCGCGTCCACAGCCAACCGCCGAGGACGCCGGCAGCGGCCAGAATCAGGAAGGGCACGCCCAGCAGGAGGATGAGGTTCCGGTTGAACAGCGTGACCAAGCCTGCCAGGCGCAGATACATGGCGCCAGACGCAATCAGCGTACAGCCGGAGAACAGGTGCGGCCGATTCTCTCTCGCGGCGCGCTTGGCCAGCACTACCGTGGTCACCGTGGACGAATAGGCGCCGCCCAGCAGCGCCGCCAGCAGCACGCCGCCCTGCCCCTTGGTCAGCTTCTGAATCACATAGCTGCCGTAGGAAACGGTGCTGACTGCCACGACCACCAGCCAGGCTTTGGCGGGATTGATCTGGAACGGCCCAAATTCCTGGTTGGGAAGCACCGGCAGAATCACGGCCGACAGCAGCAGGAACTTGGTGAACGTGAGGATTTCCTCGGGCGCGATTCGTTTGGTCAGTCCCTCCAGCGCGGCCTTGAGTTCGAGCAAGAGCATGCTCGCCACCGTCAAGGTGGTGGCGATCCAGAACTCCTCTCGAAACACCAGCGCGGCCGCGATGTACGTGGTCAGCGCCGACATCTCCGAAGTGATACCGGCAAAGCCCGAGGCCTCCACCTTGTGCCGGTAGGAGAGCAGCAGGAACCCGGCCACCACAGCGAATCCCACCAGTACGGGCAGAACCTGCCCTCCCGAGAGAAGGGACACGCCATAGGCAATGAGGCCGATTAAGGGGTACGTGCGGACGCCGCCGAAGGAGTATCGGTCGGTGCTCGTCTTGTGCTCTTCCCGCTCCAACCCTGTCAGAAACGAGAGGAACAGCACGAGGAGGATCTTCACGCCCTCCGGCGGCAACAAGCGATAGAGGTCGGCCACCACGTCTGTATCAGCATAGCCGATCGCTCCGAGGGAAGCGGATAGACGGGGTGCCGAAGGGAGATTCTGCGAGACGAGTGGGCTCTCGGACGCATCGTGAGAAATCAGGATGGTCGTATCGGTGTGAAGTTCACACACCACGAGTTCCAACTTGGATCACACAGGCGGTTCGGATGGAAGCGACGTAACGGGACAACCTCTAGCAGCCCGTGTCAGAACCCCGATTTTCGGCGGGAGCGCAATGTGAGCGGATGCCAACAGCGCCTTCCGGAACGGTCAGGGGTGA
>JAIQFS010000060.1 GCA_020073145.1 Terriglobia bacterium | reverse complement strand
TCGCCGGCCGCGCCAGAGTACAAGTTGGAATCCAAAACTCCTCCTGCTGCTCCCGCCGCGTGCCCATCGCCATACGAAGATTTTACGAGCAAACATTCTCGATGGAAACTGTTTTCTGACTTTCACCCCGGGCTGCTAGGCTCGTAGCGCTGATCGGAGAAGGCAAGCAGCCATGCGGCTTCCTTTGCCCGAACGCTCCTTGTTGAATTAATCTACGCCCAAGCTCCCCACCAGAGACTGTCGACTGCCAGCGATGGGTGATGTCCCCCGCGACGACGCGTTGCGTGGGTGACCTGGCTCAACGCCAGGCAGATGCAGCTCGCCAACGGTTCATTGTATCAGATCTTAATATCGTTTATAGTGAACAGCTTATAAGGAATTCCCGATTCCGGCTGTCACCAGGCACCCTATTTGCTTATCCATATAAGCGGAGGTACCAATGGGACCGCTCCACAGAGTTTTCAAGGCGCTCGCGGATCCGAATCGGCTGCGCATCCTGAGTATGCTGTTGAACGACCGATACTGCGTCTGTGAGTTGGAGTCGATTCTGGAACTTCCGCAGTCTCTCATTTCCCGCCACTTGGCTTACCTTCGCAGCGCCGGCTTGGTCGAGGACCGCAGGCAAGGGATGAGAGTGCAGTATGGGGTTTCCCTGCAGGGCACCGTGGGGACGGCTCTCCGCGCCTTCCTGCAAGAGGCTCTCCATGAGGAGGTGTACCAAGCGGACAACAACCGGCGCCTGACGAATCATTTACCCACGCAGCCCGTGGATGCAAACGAATTGGTTTCTTCGACGAAAGGATAGCGGCCATGAAGATCAAGGTCTTATTGTGTAACTGCAAGGGTCTATGCGGCTCATTTCAAAAGAACGACTTCAACACCCTACCATTCCAGATCGAAAGCGAGGTGGATGTTGCCTACGTTTCTCTGCACCCTCAGACGTGCGGACAAGGTGGCAATCAGTTCCTGACGGATATTCTCAAAGGGGCCGACCAGGAGACGTATATCCTCAGTGGAGCCTGCGCGCCTGAAGCTCAGGAGAAGCTCTTCAAGAAGGTCCTGCGACAGACTGGCTTTCCGGCTGATCGTTTCATTCCGCTGGATATCCGAATGACGGATAACGACGGCGTCCTGCAACGGATTCGGGAGAAGGTCGAAGAGATCCTCCAAAAGCAGAGTGCGATGAATGATCCTGCTTCGGAGGACTTGATGGGCGCCTGCTCCTGCTCGCGAACGATGCCGGCGGGAGACAAGTAGCCGGGGGGGGACTTACCATGCCGAACCCGAGAGTGCCGCGGGAGAAGATCCCCTGGTTTCCGACCATCAACCAGGACGCCTGTATCCACGACATGGAGTGCATCAATTTCTGCAAGAACAACGTGTTCGACTGGAACGACGCGCTTAGAGTGCCGGACGTGAACCGGCCTAACAACTGTGTGGTAGGCTGTGACGCCTGTGCCAAGATTTGTCCCTCTGAGGCGATCAGTTTTCCTCCGATGGAGGAATTCAAGGCGACCCTGAGAAGGTTGATTTCGGAGAGCTATCGCGGGGCGGATTCAGCCAGGGTAGCAGAGGCCAAGCCGGCGTGAGTCTGGTTGCGTACCCCGTCTGGTCCTCGGGCCTTCGAGGTGAGCGGACAGGAACAGCAGCGGAGATCCATAGTGAATTGAAGTAAGGAGAGGCGAACGCTGGGCTCGACTTCCCTCGGCCACCTGCTCGTGGCGTTTTTGAAGATCGGCATCATCGGCTTTGGCGGAGGCACGGCCGGATCGCTTTGATGGAGCGAGAGTTCACCATCGAATGCCGTCTCATCCCAACAGCCATGCTCCAGACTCCGGCCGTCGCTTCGGACGCCTATTTCACCAGCGTCACCGCCGCCCACTTGGCCGCGCTGATGGCTTGCCCCACGTGGCGCTGCGTGTGTTCCGCCACGTGCGTCAGCAGCCCGGCCACCGTAGTGGGGAGCCGCTTTCGGCCCACCCACCGGGGCTCCGGCAGCAGGGCCGGATCCAGCGCTCGGACCACGGCTTCCGCCCTTTGGAAGGCAGCGTCCAGCTCCCCGAGCAACTCCTCCCGCCCGGCGCCCCGGCTTTCCTGCTCGGTTCCCAGCTCTGCCATCTGTTCCGCGCTCAACAGCCGGCCCTGCAGGTAAGTCAGGAGCCGGTCCGTGCTGCCCGCAATGTGGCGGATATGGAACCCCACCGAACCGAAGCCGTGCGGCGTGGCCCAAATCTGGCGGGCCGTCAGCCCTTCGGTGAAACGCGCCAGATCCTCGCGGGCCTGTTGCAATGAGTAAAGAACGGGCGCCGCCACCGGGTGAACCCCGGGAATCAGCCCGCGCAGCCACGGCTCCGGGAGCCTTTCCGCTGAGTCGCTCATAACCCCAATATAGGCTGACAGATAAGCCATTTCACCCAGTTGGGTGTCAACCCGCACTCTCTACCAGCCGCTGCACCTCAAATCGGGTCCGCAATATCCACATTTTCAACCAGTTGAGTGCATGGCACTTGGGGTGCAATTCCGCGTTCGAAATGCAATTGACTCGTGCGGCCGACTACGCCATCCGGGTGATGATTCACCTGGCTGCCTTCGCGCCGGGAACGCGCGCCAGCCGCGCCGAATTGGCCGCGGCGTCAGAATGTCCGGAACAATTTCTCTCGAAGGTCTTGCAGAGCCTCACGCGAGCCGGCCTGGTGATCTCGCATCGGGGCAATACCGGCGGTTTTGAACTCTCGCCGGCACACCGCGGCGCCACCATGCTGGAGATCGTGGAGGCCGTGGAAGGTCCCATCCGCCTGAACGTCTGCCTCGGAGCCGACGATGACTGCGCCCGTCAGCCGTGGTGCGCGGCCTACCAGATCTGGTCCGACGCGCAAGACGCTCTGACCGGTGTCCTCCGCAAAGCCAACATCGCGGAGCTCGCCGAGGTCGAATCCCAGAACCGCGCCAACGCGCGGCTCGAACCCATGCCCTCTCGCTGAGGTCCTATGCCTACTGCTGACACGACGCTCCTCCGGCACGCGATGGAAGTCTCGGGTAGTCTTCTCTACGCCATGACCACCGTGATCCTGGTGTTTGGGCTTCTGGTAGTCGCTCTGTCGTTTCGCGACTCCGAGGAGAAAGGAATCAGGCCGGGGCCCCGGCCACGGTAGTGGCCGCCCGCCAGCGCTCTCCCTTCTTCGCGCTCCAGCGCAGGCGCGCCTCTGCCAGCACCACCATCAGGGCGATCACGGCCATCGTGGCCAGGGCCGCCTGGGAAATCGTGAGCGCCCGCCGCAGCGGATTCGTCAGCGTCCCGTAAACCAGCATCACGTGCACCCAATACACCAGCAGCGACGTCTTCCCGAAGTTCTCGATCCAGCTCCAGCCGCGTGACACGCAGAACTCCGTCCACACGTAAGAGCCCGCCAACAGCAGCAAGGAAATCCCCACGCGGATCAGGATCAGTCCCGGGCTGTTTCTCCAGAAATCGGAGTTGGCGTAGATCGAAAAGGGAAGGTTCGCGAAATACCTCGCGCCAAAGACCAGGCCCAGGCCGATCAAGAAGGACCACTGCATCAGCCGGTCCATCCTCTCTGCGGCGGTGCGCTTCACCGCCGCTCCGGCCGCCAGCCCGAACCCGATGTACGCGCCGCACGGGAAAAAGGGAAACCGCCCTCGCAGCGGACTGGGCACCAGGTAATCCCGCAGCCACGGGGCGGCGCCGCTCCAATCGAACCCGCTGATGACCGGCGCGGCCGCTGCCACCACCAGCCCGCCGAACAGCGCATAGCGCACCCGCTCCGCCGAATTGCACAACGCCGCTGCCGCGAAGACCAGCATCGCCAGCCCCATGCAGTTGAGGATGTCCACCTTCAGCAATTCGTCGGTATTCGTGCTCGGCAAGCTGCCGGCCCAGTTGGTCAGCCGGAACAGGTACGCGATGGCCAGAATGTATCCGGCGCGCCGCAGCGAAACCAGCCATCGGCGCAGGCGGCCCGCTTCCCGGCGTTCCAGGCTCTCCATCTGAAAACCGAACGTCATCCCCGCCATGAACAGAAACAGCGGCGCCGCCATCCCGCCCACAAACTGCGAGAGAATGTAGCCGCTGGTTTCCCGCAGGTCCATGCGCGTAAAGGAGTTGAACGCATGGCACTCGATCATGACGATCACCGCCAGGCCGCGCATCCAGTCGAGAAAAGGAAGTCGTTTCACAGCGCAGAAGAAGGGGATGGCACCCCACACCGTGCCTTTATCATAACGTGTGTCGGGCAGCCGTCAAACGGCGCCGGACGCCTTCCCGAACCAGCGTTTCCAGGCGGGTTTCGCTTGCCCGGCAACACCCAGCACTTGCCGAAAGCGCTCCGCTTCGGGCTCGCTCAGAGGCGTCACGCCCCGCAACACCTCCACCACCTCGGCCATGCGGCAGAAATGGTCGATGCAATGCCAGCAGGCGGTCACGTGGCGTTCCAACTCCTCGCGGCCTCGCCAGGTCATCCGCCCATCCAGCACGTCCAGGAATGCCTTCGCGGAAAGACAGTCTTTCGTGTGCGCCGCCGCGGCCGCCCGGCCTAATTGCCGGCCATTGTCCGTCAGCACGCTACGCCGCCAGTTGTCCATCGATCCGCGAATCCGCTCCGCCGCTTTTTCGCGAATCTTCTCCACGGTCCGCGGTTCCATACGCAGCAGCACTCCGGTCTCCTCGGGCGCGTAGCGCATGGTCTCCAGCCACGTCGTCTGCTTCTCCACTACCGTGAGCGGCTCCAGCGCCGCACCCAACGCTTCCAGATCGATCTCAATCTCCGGACTCTTGCCGCCGTCCAGCCCGTCGGCCGCCGCCAGCAGCTGCTGGCGCAACTCCGCCACGAACCAGCGCTCCGGCGCCGGCTCCAGCGTTTGAAACAAACTCGATTCCGGCTGCCGCAGCGCCACCACCAGACTCTCCATCCAGCCGCGATCGTCGGCCCGCTCCGCAAAATAGTGCGCCACCAGTTTTTGAATCACCGGCACGTACTCGCGAATGAAGTGGGACCAGCCTTCGGCTCGATCCGCCCGGCAGTCGAGGGCCATCTCATAACACGTATAGATCATCTTCTTTCGTATCGCCCCATGCACTGCGCTTCCGCCAGAACGTGGCCCTTCATGGCGCGTTCTAAGGCTTCCCTCCGAGCTCCCGCCGTCAGCCCCAAGGTCTCCACATCCAGTGCGGACAACCGGAAAAAATACCGATGGGGGCCGCGCCCTCTCGGCGGACACGGACCGCCGTAGCCCGGTCGATCCCAGGAATTCAGGCCGCTCAGCCCTATGCCGCCCGGCTTATAGCCCTGTGGCAGGTTGTGCGTTTTCGACGCGATGTCGTAAACCAGCCAGTGGTTCCAGTTGCCCATCGGCGCATCGGGATCGTCCAGGATCAGCGCATAGCTGCGCGACTCCGCGGGCTCGCCGCTCCACTCCAGCGATGGGGAAACGTCGGCACCCTGGCACGTATGCAGATCGGGAATCCACCCGCCATCGCTGAACGCGGAGGAGAACACTTGAAAAGCCATAGAGGTTTCGGGTCGTGAAGCGCCTGCGGCTGCGCCGGCCTTCCGCGGCGGTTTCGTACTATGATCGCATACCGGGAAAAAACGCTTCGGCTCCCACCACAGGAACCGGCGCCCCGACAACCGATCCGGGATCCACCCGTCATTCAAAACCACGGTCATGGTACTGGACCATTAGCCCAACACTGCCACTTACTCATGCACACCTTGTCAGCAACCGTTGGGAGGAGTAAGCTCCAATAGAGGATGAATCCCATGAGGTTTTTTGTGCAGGTTTCCCTGTGTTGTCTGATCGCCGGCGGAACGGCCGTGGCCCAGCGCGGCGCGCGCGGCAGTGCGGGCAGCGTCCGCATGACTGCCGGTAGCAGCATGGTCCGTGGCGGCGGTTTCACCAACGGTGCCTTCCGCGGCCGGGGAATGCGTCCCTTCAATCGCGGATTTTATGGCGTCTCGTTTTTCGCGCCCGGCTTCTACAACTACGGCTTCTACCCGTACAACTTCGGCTACTCCTCCTACTGGCCTTCTTCCTACGATGAATCCGCTTACGATTACGCAGAGCCGTATGCCACCGTTCCATCGTCGCCCAACGTGACCGTGTATCTTCCCGTCCAACCCTTGGTCGCCCCGCCCGTGGCGATTCAACGAGCGCGTCCGGTGACGCGGGAGTACGATCAAAACGGTCTGGAGATCCCCACCGCTGCCTCTCCTCAATATTTGATCGCCTTCACCGACCACACCATCCGCCTGGCTGCCTCCTACCGGGTCGACGGAACCACGCTTCATTACATGACCCCGGAGCGCGAAGACAAGCAGGCGCCGCTCGACACCGTCGATCGCGCGCTGAGCCAGCAGCTGAACCGCGAGCGTCGCGTCCCCTTCCAACTGCCTCCGCAGTAGAAGCCGCCTCCGATCATCGAAACATCCTGGGCGGAAACACCCTGGGTGCCTCCGCGCGAGTGCCAGATGTGCCGCGGCGCCATCGTACTCTCCAAGATCCCCCCGTGGTGGTGGGCGAAAACAGCTTCCTGGGCGCCGAAAACCACACGCGCCAACGGCCTTCAGGTGGATGTCGCACAGGATGCCGGAATGCATCCAACGGATGACCGATTTCATCCGCGGCCGCCCCCGGTTCTGGGACGAAGACATCGCGGGTGAGCGGGGCCCGCGCTGATTGTCACCGTCCCCGCGCTGCCGCGCGCGGCTCAATATGTCCTCAGACGACTCGCCAGAGTACGGCGCAGGAAAACCGGGTGGCATCCGATTCGAAAGCCACCAGCGAAACCGAACACGCGCGGAAGCTCCAGGCCGGCACCGGCGCGGGCCAGCTCACCTCCCGAAATTCCGCCTTCTGCCTCAGCATTGCCGCCAGAGGTTCGAGCCCGTCAGCCAGGTGAACACCGCCGGTCGACAGCGTTACCTGATCTAAGAAGTCGGAGGCGGCCCCGGCCGGCGTCCAATAACTGACGCGCAGCTTGGCGGCGCGCAGCTTCATCGAAAGCCACCCTTCGGTGAATGCGGCCTGCTCGGGCGGGACCGCCGGAAACTGTCCCGCCAGCACAACTGCGCTCCAATCCATTCCAAGCTGTGAGGCCACCGTTCCCAGCACGTTGTAAAAGCGCGCCGGCGCGACCGGGGGCGCCGCATCGGGCGCGGCCGGCATGATCTCCGCCAGCGCCGATTGCAGCAGTGCCCGTGTTTTGAACGGACCGGCGAACTGGACGTTATTGCCCGCCACCAGCGCCAGTCGCATTGAATTCATCTGCCGCGCCGATTGATATACGGTGGCGATTTCCTTGCGGAGCTGCGCCGGGTCTTCGTCGCGCAGAGTCTCGCTGAACACCGCGATCACGAGGTCGGGCGCCGGCGCCACCGGCGTGACGGTGACTTCCGCGTTCCCCAGGCAAGTGGCCGCGCGCGCGACATCGCTCTGCACCAAAGCCGGCTGGGCCGCCAGACTCTGCGTACAAAACCATAGCCCGACGACTGCTGAGAAGAGGCGCACCACGGCTTCGGGATTCAGGATTCGAATCAGTCTACCGTGGACAAATTGTTTGAAACACTGCTTTTATTAGTCCTCCGCCTCTGTAGTAATAGACCGGGAGTTCCGTCCCGCCGGTCGGAGAGCTTCCGCACGCGTCCGGGCGGAGTTATAATCTGTGGCTACAGCGAGGTTCCATGAAGCTATCTGCACTTGGTGTTGCCCTGGCACTCATCGCCGGACCCACTCTGGCGGTTGCCGACGATCTGGATGATGCCCTAGCCGCGTTGAAGCAGGCTGAACCCTCCAAAGACCCCGTCAAGATCAAGGAGTTGGTCGCCGCGCTGCACGCCGTGGCCCTGAAGACCGAGGCGCCTCCGACGCCGGACGTGACCGACAAGGACGCCTATGACGCGCGGGCGAAGTACGCCAAGGAAGTGGACACGCGCGGCGAATACGCGCTGTTCGCGCTGGCCGCCGGCTCCGCGCCGGCAACCGCCCTCGATCTGATCGCCGCCCTCGAAAAGCAGAATCCGAAGAGCCAGTACCTCGATGAACCAGAGATCCTGGCGTTTCAGGCCGACAGTGCTCTCAGCAAGAACCAGTTAGATCGCGCGTTGGGCTTCGCCAACCGTCTAATCGCCGCCGGCAACCGGAAAGCGCCGGAGGGGGAGGCAGCCGCCTCCTGGGAAACGCGTCGGAATACCGCGCTGAGCCGCGGATACTGGACGGCGGGTGTGATTCAAGGTCAGAAGCAGCTCTTCAAGGATGCGGATCGGAATCTGCGCGCGGCGCTGCCGCTGATCAAAGGGAACAACGCCATGATGGGCCCGGCGCTGTTTTTCCTGGGCGTCGCCAATTACAATATCGCCAAGATCACGCTGAATAAGGCAAAGATGCAGGAAGCCGCCAAATTCAGCCAGGAGTGCGCTGCCATTGCAGGACCCTACCAGGACCAGGCCTATAAGAACGCACTGAATATTAAGAAGGAAGCAGACGCAATGCGCTAGGCTGCGCACCCCGTCCAACGCGGTCCGGCGTCTGTTCCCGCGGACCGTATGCTGGTTTTTACATCCTCAATGTTGAATTCCGCGCAAAGTGTGGTTTAGAATCACCCCACACTATGGATCGGCATGGTACAGTGAGTCACCAGTAGCGGGAGCAGTACATGAAGGCATTCGCTGCAATTGCACTATCCTTTGTAAGCGTCGCTTACGGGTATCAAAACCTCGACCAGATTCGAAAGATGGAAGCCTCCGGAGAAACCGAAGAGGCGCGTGCGGCTCTGTTACAGGCCGCCGAGAACCGTCCCAACGACGTATCCGCTCTGACCGGATACGCCGAATTCCTCGATCGGTATGGCGACCCTTCCAGCCGCCAGGCCTACGTCCGCTTGCTGGCACGGCTGCAGCAAACCGGCGACTCGGCCCGCGCCGCCATCGTGGCGCGCCGCTTGGCTGCCCTCGATCTGCTTGCGGGCGACCGCGACGCCTCCACCCGCGACCTCGAAGCTTATCGCACGCTCTCCGGCAAACCCGCCGCGCTCTCCGCCGCTTCCACCGAGGAACACTGGCCGACCGCGATGCTCCCCGGTCCGTTGCGCTCCTTTGCCCGCATGGCCGCCATCCCCTCGGACGTAAATCCGCAGGAGATTCTGCCCTCCCTCGCGCGCAATGTGGTGACCAATGGCTACCAGGCCTCCCGCGCCAACGAAGAGCTGGAGCCCACCGAGTATCTGAAGCTGGTCCACCGGTATCTGTCGCAGGCCCGCGAACTCGATCGGCTGGCCGGCGACAAGAAGGTGATTGAGGTTCCCACCTGCGATTCCCCCAATGGCGCAGAGTTGCTCCGCATCCTGGGTTTCCGCATGCGGGGCGGCTGCGGCTCCGCCGTGGTGCTGGAAACCGTCAACGAACGCCGCGCATTTCTCAGTACCGATTCCGGTTTCCCCATCAATGAACTGGAACAAGCCCTCCGGACCAACCGGCCGTTCACCTACGATTACCATCCCACGCCGGTGCCGGTGATGTTCGGTCCCGCGTACTGGCTCGGCGCGAAGGATAAGGACGCGCCGCAAACCGATTTCATTGAATCGCTCATCTCCGATCCGGCCACTTGCCGGCTCTACCTGGGTTTCTCGAAAATCGACGACGAAACCGCCGCCGGCTTGCGCAAAGTCGCGACCTTCACGCGCCTACGGGCCTACGCCCACGTCCTCGACTTTTTCGGCGGCATGTTCGAAATCCGTGACGGCAAGGCCGTGGTTCCGGGCGGCCAACGCTCCGCCGGCTCATGGGCCGATCTGGTGGGCGTCTCCCCCGACAAGGGCGCCGATTTTCTGAATAAGTTGCTCGAGAAAGATGACGGCTGGCTGGCCAGTCTCTATGACGCTCTCGCTCGGATCCGCGGGCCGGTGCGGGACTATCTGGTCGAACCCGCCCACATGAAGCGCTTCTACACGGCCATCCGCGGCCGCGTCACCAGTCCGGGGCCGGCGCGGCCTGTTTTTCGCTCCAACGCCGACATGATGCTGCTCACCACCCGGCTGCGTCTCGACGCCAACGGCAAGCCCCATGTCCCGGGCAGCCTGGAAGTGTGGAAGGACCTCTTCGTCAACCATCCCCAGGGCAAGTACGACGTCAAGCTCTCGCGCCTGGCCCGTTCCTGGGATGATCCCGACGACGTCATCGAAGCCCTATTCGCTCTCTGCCGCAAGCCCGTGGAGAACGAACCGCTCAAGATCTTCATGGCCCTGACCGACCTGGACCGCAACCGGTCCAAGCCTCTGGAAGCGGCCACCGTCGACCGCCTGGCCCGCTCCTTCCACCTGTATGGCAGCCAATATCCGATCTTCAGCGAATCACGGGCGTTGAGCGACCGCTCCATCGATCAGTATCTGGACACCGCCGAAGTCCTCGCCAAGATCAGTGCGCCGGATCTGCGCAGCGATGTCGCTGGCACGTTTCAATCGCTGATCGGTCTTTGGCAAATCTTGGTTCGGCAGCAGACCGTCTCCGAGAGCCAGGCGGATGCCGCATTTTCCGGCATCGTCACGTCCTTCGCCAAAGTTCGCAATAACCGGGAGCTGTTCGATGCCGGCCGTGATGGTGTCAAGCTCCTGCTGAATGCCGCGGGGACCGGTCAAAGCACCGCTACCGCCGACGAGCCTCAGGAGCACGTGATCGACCTGATGGCCGGCGCCTCCACCTCGGTCGGGATGGAAGCCCGCGATCACGTGGTCCAGGAGCTGATGCGCATCCTGGAGGCCCAGCGGATTATCTCCCTGGATACGCTGGTCCAGCTCGCCGATCACCTGGAAGGCCTTTCCCGCGGCGGGAAGCTGGACGTCGCGCTGGTGAACAAGCTCTCCGGCCGGATTGCGGAGATCCAGCTCCCCCGAGCCGCCCTCTCGGAAACCGAAAAGAATACGATTTCCTACGGCTACTGGAGCGAGCGTCACATCGAAACCGAGCGCCGGCTCAATCTCCGCGCCGCGGTGGAAAAAGCCGGCGGCGACTCCGAGAAACTCAAGGAGATCCGCGGGTTGCTGGCGCCCCTGCTGCGCGATACGCTGCTCGCCTACAATTACGCGTATTTCGCGCCGCCCGGTTCGCAGATCTTGTATACCAACCCGGTATTCGTCCGCAGCCATGACTTCGTCGGCACCCAGGGCGCCAGCCGCCTCTGGCGCCCCACCGAGATGGCTGGAACCGGCTGGCCGACCAACGCGGGGGGCCGGTTGCAGGGCTCCCTCTCGACCCTGCCCTACGCCTTGGCGGAGGCCGAACAGAACTTCCTGATCCCGGCTCAGACCCAAGCTCTCATCTGGGGCGACCTGGTGCCGCAAATGATCTTGAGCGCCAAGATCCCGCGCTGGTGGAACGTGACGCCGTCCCAGGTCCACTGGGTAGGCCTGCATTTGCGCTACGGACGCGAACTGCTGGCGGAATCCGCCTTCGATCCGCAGATCCGCGGCAGCGTCCTCGCCGCTCTCGGCCAGCTGGCCGCGCCGGCGCGCACAGAAACCGTCGGCCACCTTCTGGAACGGAGCGATGTCCAGGGCGCCGTGGAGCAGGTCACGCCGTCGGAGTTGTTCCTGCTGGCGCGCGAAATCACGGCCAAGCCCGTCTCGGATGGATCGGTGGTCGGGGAGGAAATCCGGCAGCTTGCCCAGATGTCCCCCCGGCAGATCAACTACGACGCCATTTCCCGGGCGTTTGGCACCCCTAAGCCCACTCTCGCCAATTCCTACGAACCGGAGCTCATGAATTTGCGCACCTTTCCAACGCTGATGGGTTATTCCAGCCGGATTATGGCCGAGAGCTGGGAGTCCAATACCCTGTACTGGGCGGCATTGGCCGACGAGCTTTCGGTTTCCCCGGCGGATCTCAACCTGCGCATCCCCGAATGGACCCAGCAGCTGGTCGAACACATTTTCGCCTCGCACCTCGAGGACTGGCCGGCCGTCCTGAAATCCCTGCGGCTGGTCGGTGACGATGTCCGGGCCAAGAGCCGCGCCTCCGCCGCGCCGGAACCCAAGGCGGCCGCGTTTCTCACACTTCCCAATCGGTAAACTCCCATGATCTTTACGCGACGGCAGTTGTTTGGCATGGCGGCCGGAGGAGCCTTACTCCGCGCTCAGGAAGGCGGCCAGAGGCCCGTGTTTCGGGTCAAAGTCGATATGGTGGTTCTCGCGTTCACCGTGACGGACAACCGCAATCACTACATCAATGGCCTCAAGCCGTCCGACTTCAAGATCTACGAAGACGGGATACTGCAGAAGCTGAATACGTTTGCGGAGGGCGGCCAGGCCCCGGTGGGCGTCCTGCCAGACGGCAAGGTGCAGCCGCTAGTCGATGGCAAGGTCACCGGCGGGCCAGGACTCGACCGCCCCGATGCCTTCGTGGGCACCAACGTCTTCGTTCTGTTCGACACCAGCAACTTCATGTACAAGGGATTTGTCTACGCCGAGGACGCCATCGCCGATTTCGTGCGCGGGTTGGATCGCGCCGACTCGGTGGCTATCTATACGTTTAGCCGCAATCTGTCGCGCGCCGCCAGCCTCACTCGCGATCACAATGACGCCATCTCCGGGCTGCGGAAGTCGGTAGCCGGCGATGATACGGCCCTCTACAACGGCTTGCTGCTCACCCTGCGCGATGCCGCCAAGGTGCCCGGACGCAAGGTGGTCATTGTCTTCTCCAACGGTCCGGACAATGCCAGTATGGTGGCCCCGGATGACGTCCGTGCCGTGGCGGAAGACGAAGGCATCTCCATCTACACCATCTCCACCAACGAAGTGAATAAGGACGAGATCTCCAGCAGCGTCTTTAAGCGGATGTCACAGCGCACGGGCGGGAAAGCTTATTGGGCCCGGACCTGGCAGAAGCAGGTGGAGGCGTTCGAGGATATCCGCGAGGACCTCGGCAACTCCTACACCGTCACTTACTATCCCGCGCCCAATCCCAACGACGGATTCCGCAAGATTGCGGTCGAAGTCGTGAACGACCCCGGCAAGAAGTACCGCGTCCACACCCGCCCCGGCTACCGGCCGAGCCGCACCCTCTAGTCGCTTTCGCCCCAACGGCGAGCGGCCGGAAAGGGAGCGTCCGCTATCGCTGTGGCGGAGGCGACAACGCCAGGGACAAACCCAGGCTCAAGACCAGGAATAGCACCGCACAATGCGCGACCCACATGATTCTCTCCCTCCGCTTTCTGCAAGACGGTGCAATGAATGCACCTGCCGTGCCACTCGAGGAGGTTCTTGGGATTCCATCCGTAAGTTTCTGATTCCAAATATGATTTGGTCAGAAATCGGACTTCACGCAGAAGTGATGGGAGCCTCCCAGGCCGCTGCCTCGCCATCCAAGTGATGGGCTGCTGCTATCAGTTGGATAGGCGGGCCGGAGAGATTGTGGGGGATCGGACAGGTTCGCTCAGTCCAGAATATCCATCGGGAATGACCGCGACACGTGCGGCTCAGCCAGCAGCCGAACCGCACGTGGTGTAGCCGAAACGCTAAGCCCGGTTCCGCGATTGACGCCGTCTGGCAATACCGGCAATCAACAGAAGACTCATCCCGAATAGCACGAGAGTCGAAGGTTCTGGGAGGACCGTGTTGTTGATTTGCTGGACTTCGAACTGAAGTTGGCCGTTTGACGAAACAGTGTCCCAACTGCCGGTCTCGCTCTCAAGGTCATTGAGATTGATCCGAAAGTGGCCGACATTCGTGCAGCCTTCCTGTATCGACGGAATTCCCTCTTGTTCACCCGCCTCACTGTCGCATTCGGGTTCGGATTCGGGATCCTCGGGGTTGACGCCGGAAAACAGGATCTTGAGCAGGCCAGTATCCCCGTTGTAGTCGAAGGAACAGTTCAGAAAGAACCCGGACGCACAGCTGAAGACGCTGTTGAAGTCCTCGATCCCCGTGTTGACAGTAGTCTGAAATCCCAGCGTGGTGATGAATTGGCCTGTATTGTTCAGGTAATCGAAGACGCCGCCACCGTTCACGGTTATGAAGGTATTGCCTACGTCAATGGCAGGGCTTAACCCTCCGTCGTCGATCGAAATCCTTGGGTCAATAGGGGTCGCCCATGCCGCCATGGACAATCCAGCCACGAACCCGGCAACGAGCAGTCGATGGAAACGCATCCTTCTCCTCCTGAGCAAAAACACGTCCCAGGCCGGGCGCGGCCAAGCGATTGTCTCTGCTTCCACAGCAGTTTACAACGACCGATCCGGATCAATATCCCGTACTTTCGTACCAGTAAGGCTGGAAATGTACCAGTGGGACGGACTCTATGGTTTGGTTTGAGGCGTCAGCTCGGCGACGATCCTGGAGAACTCAGGGGTCTGCCTGAGCGCTTTGAGCTCTGGATCGCTCTTGGCTTCTTGCAGGGGATACCCATTCCGCAACGCCTGCCCGACGCTGGTCAAGGCCTCGGCTGTGCGGCCGGCCAGGGCATGAATCGTCGCTTCGTCGTACATCAGGCCGTTCTCTTTCGGTTCGAGTTCCCGGGCCCGCGCGATGAACTGCCGCGCCTGCCCGTCATCGCCTTTCTTGGCATAGCAGATAGCCAATGAACTGAGGTTCTCGGCGTTTCGAGGATTTACGCGATAGACCTTATACGCCAGCGCAATGGCTTGGTCGTAGTTGGCCATGGCCTTGTCCCGCTGGCCCGACCACCGGTAGGCGTCCGCCAGGTTGCGCCGGAACAGCACATCGTTCGGCGACATTTCGACCGCTTTTTCGAACATCGGAGCGGCTTGGCCGTACTCCCCAAGGAAGAAGAACGTGGTGCCCAGATTGGAATAGTAGTTGGGCGTGGGCTGTAGGGCGATCGCCTTCTGGAACATCGGGATGGCTTCCTGCCAGCGCGATTGCTGGTAGTAAATCACGCCGATATTCGCAAATCCCGCCGCCCGGTCCGGCTCAAGCTCGGTGACGCGCTGAAACGCGGCCCGCGCTTTGTCATTTTCCCCAAGCCGGAAATAGGCTGTGCCCAAGGCATTGTAGTTGTTCCAGAAGTACGGATTCACTTCCGTGGCCTTGGTGTAGGCGGCGATGGCTTTCTGCGGCTGGCCGGCCGCCATATAGGCACTTCCCAAACGGCGCAGCGCGTCGTCGGAGTTGGGTGCAATCTGCAGGGCCCGCTCCAGTTCGGCGATGGCTTCATTGGTCTTCCCCGTGGCCGTGTCGATGCTGCCCAGCACGAAATGCACTTCAGGCAGGCCGTCGTTTAGGCTCTGAGCCCGCTGGGCGGCGCCGGCCGCTTTCTGCGTCCAGACGCTATCCTTGGTCCTGCCCCACATCTGCAAATAGGCGTCGGCCATGCCCGCGTACGCCAAGGCAAACCTTGCATCGATTTTGACCGCCTGGTCGAATAGCTTGGCCGCGTTCTCCGGACCCTCCCGGGATTGCGTGGCTCGCAGCAGGTTTTGGCCCTTGAGATACAAGTCGTATGCGCTGACATTCTCGGTCGGGTGCAGCGAGCTGCGCGCCAGCTCTTCGTTGGTCTGCTTGATCGCCAAAGCGCTGACCAGACCGTCGAACACATTGTCTTCCAGGGTTAGCAGATCCTCGTGAACCCCCGTGAATTCTTGATGGAACAAGTTGTGGCCGTTCTTGCCGAAATCATCCAAAGAGACGGTCACCGCGATTTTGTTGCCGGAGCTTTGCACCGTGCCTTGGACCAGGAGCGTGACACCCAACGTGCGGGCCATTTTCGACGGATCCTTCTTGCTGGTGGCGGCGTTGACCGCGGCGGCGGATGCCACGTACACGTCCCGCAATCCCGCCAGCTTGGCGGACAGCGAATCCACAATACCGTCCGCCATGTACTGCGTTTGAGGCTCATCTTCGTTGACACGGAATGGCAGGACCGCCAGATAGTGCTGAACCCCGGCTGGAGCCGCTTTGCTGGCGGCCCCGCCCCGCAGCCCCAGAATCCAGTGCCGCGAGCCGGGAATCGCAAACGCCGCCCCGAGGGCCAGCACCAGCGTCATCGCCGCGATCAGCCCGCCCCGGCGCGTCGGCCGTGGGATCTGGATGCTGATCGTCTCCGTTCCTACCGCCGGCGCAGCTCTTCCCACCGGCGCGGCCGCCGGTGCCTGCTGCGCGTCGATGTCCGCCAGAATCTCTCGCGCGCTCTGATACCGTGCTGCCGGCTCCTTCTCCAGACAGCGCATGATGATCCCGGCGAAATACTCCGGCACCTCCGGATTCAACTGCCGGACGTCCTTCGGCGGCTGAGTGACCCGCAGGTACATCAACTGCATCGCCGATTCCGCTTTGAACGGAATATCGCCCGTCACCATCTCGTACAGGATCATGCCCAGCGAGTAAATGTCCGTCCGGTGGTCCACCGGCTTGGCTTCCACCTGCTCCGGCGCCATGTACCGCGGCGTGCCCAGAATCTGGCCCGTCCGCGTCATCATCGTGGCGTCGGTCTCGAATGACTTGGCCAGGCCGAAATCCATCACGTACAGGTGCTCGGCCTGATCCACCAGGATATTGTTCGGTTTCAGGTCCCGGTGCACCACTTCTTCGGAATGGGCGGCGTCCAGCGCGCTGCACAGCTGCCGGGTGAAATCCAGGACCCGTTCCATGGGAAGGCGGCCCTGCTCCATCAATTTGCCCAGGTCCAGGCCATCCACGTAGGCCATGGTGATGAACTTCATGCCGCCGGCATCGCCTAAATCGTGGATGCGCAGAATGTTCCTGTGCGAAATCTTGCTGGCGAGCAACAGTTCCTGGCGGAACCGCGCCATGGCCGCCGGAATCGAGGCGTACTCCGGCCGCACCAGCTTCAGCGCCACCACCCGGCCGAGTTCCTTGTCCGTCGCCTTATAGACGGTGCCCATGCCGCCTTCGCCCAGCAGCGCGTCAATCCGATAGCGCGGGCCAAAATCGGTGCCGGGCTGCAAGGTCATCGAAAACGCGCCCGAAAAGTGAATGGCCGTCTGGACTTGAGACGCTCCACTCGGAGGTGGAGTGATCACCCCGGAGGCCACCGTCTGGGGGGGCGCGGGGGGCTTCAGCGCCGCCGCCGTCGCATCCGAGTCGAACATCATGGTTTCGGCTTCGTGAACGGTAGGCAGAGTCCGGCCACATCGCGAACACGTAACTGTACCCGCGGGATGCGCGAGCTCGCAGTGAGGACACACCATGCGGCTACCTTGGGACTAGGCCTTTCTCGTCGCCGAACCTATTTTCCAATTATCAGCCACAACCCCGGACAGGGCAACAGATGTTCTTCGGATTCGTCCGTGACTATACCTTTGACACAGAGATGAGAATCTGACCACAATGGGCTGTGACAGGCCGGTTAAGCTGTTTAGCCTAGCCTTGCGTCGGCTCCGAAGAGGAGCTGAGATCGGGTGGCGGTGCGTCTGGAGGTGGCGGATTAGGAGAAACGACTGGCGGCTGATGCGCCTTCGCTTCATCGAAGGACTTAATTCGGGCCGTGATATCATGAAAATGGGAAACGTCTTGAGCGACGGAGAGCCCAGGTAGGGACTCGCCTGTAGCTCTATTGACGATATAGGCAGTGACAGCGCCCACAATCCTAACGCCATCGGTCGGTGTAGAATAGATCACTGGACCGCCGCTGATGCCATTAATTGTGACGCCATCAATGAGGTAAGCATGCCGGACATCCTGTCGAGCACTGATATTCCCACAAAAGAAACAGAGCGTGTGCGGACCGATTGCCGGGTACCCGAGCCATCCCACCTCGACCCCGATTGGCAACGGGCTGCTGCTTGGCAGAAGTGGTATGACCTGTTCTGGAAGCTTAAGCTTCTGCGGTGGCACGAGGATAACCGCTGAATCTCTATCGGCGTCTCCCCAGATGATACGGTCAGGTTCCGGCAAGAATGCAGACGAGTTTGACGGATAGTGGATGATGCGAAGTGGCTGTTGCCATCGCTCCGCATGTTCAACCACATGATACGCCGTCGCTATCCCACAGAAGCTTCTATCGGCATTGTACATAAACAAGAAACCAGTCCCATGGCCTTCTGGAGTCTCGATCCGAACAATGTAAGGCGTCACCTTGTCGATGATTTCGTTCCAGTTCATCTCTCTAAACCTTTGTTGTAGTACCAGAGAGTCATGGAAACCCACAAAAGTACTACCCAGACCTCATAGTCTCCGTTATCATGAAGCTGTAATGGAGAGCGTCGGAGTCGAACCGAATTCCGGCAAGGGAATGTCAGGGATCATAAATCCCCTAGTAGCACCGGCTACGCACTCTCCAAAGGCCCAGCGCCGTCGAGACAACGACGCTGGGGTTGACCTAGGTTGTGAGATTCGCGGCTTGCGCCCTATAGGCTCAACGCGAATCTCGAAGGTTCCATCCTTACGGGATACCACTCGGACGCGATACCCGTTGGGAATGGCGAGGATGACAAACAGCATCATACGCACCTCCGCTCCGATGTTGGATTTGGAAGCCCAGGCCGTTAACCTGGGTTTCCAGATCGGAGTGGGGGCTGCACTCCTACCGTGGAATCCTCTCATCCCAAATCTACTAAAGCGGTCAAACCATCCCTAGATCGAAATTGTCAAAGAGCAGAGACACTACGAGCGTCAGTGCCGTAAGCACAAAACCGTTGCCAAAACTAGCGGGATCTGGTAGGATGGAGTTGCTTAGACAGCCATCCGGGTGGTCTCCAGGGCCACCCACCAATTCCCCTGTAACTTCCCCGACAGTGTACCATAAGTGTTGTTAATAAAACAAATTGAGGCGGGTTAGTATTTTTCCCAGGGAGGAGTACGGCTGTGGAAAACCAGGATAGTCGATTCAGGTTCCCCAAAGATGCAGAGACAGTCGAGCGCCCTGCCTTTGAACAAGCAGTGCGGGCGCTGCTAATTCCTCCCGCTCAACCTAAGAAGGTTCATCGCCCGAAGGTAAAAGCTCCGCGAAAGAAGTAATCGGGCTCGGTGGTGAGATCAGACGCTTGTACTCTAGTGCTATTCCCGCCAGCAGATTTATCACGACCATTCCAAACATGTTTTCGGCTTCCCGATTGTTGAACCGGAAGGTGAATTCCGCGAGGTAGCGGGAGAGGTGTTTAACGCTGACTTGGTGGAATGAGCCTATCAGGCCGCGCTTAAACAACGACCAAAAATTCTCGACCGAATTGTTGTGAACCGTGCCGTCCACGTATTGCCCTCGGCTGTGAATGACTATTGCATGCGGACGATCAGTTTTGCGCAAGAACCGATATGCCGGATGCTCATCGGTATAAACTGTGGCGGTTTCGGAAACGCGGTCTTCGATGATGCCGCGAACCACTGGCCGTGTCTCTATCGGCACGGGTTGTGCATAAACCTTGGAATGGCCCGTTTCGCTCTTGCGTTGGACCAAACCAAACACGGCTTGTTTCCCGTATTTGGCCCGTTTGCGGCGCTTGTCAAACTTGCCGCCAACGAAGGTCGCATCAGCCTCGACAGTGCCTTCAAAGACGGCGGGAGCACTGCCAATCATAGCTTCACGGATGCGATGGTTTAGATACCACGCGGTCTTGTACGTCACGCCCAGGTCGCGTTGCATCTGCTTTGCAGAGATTCCCTTCTTGGCATTGCAGACGAGCGCAATTGCGGCCAACCATTTCTGGACTGGCAGATGGGTATTGCTGTAGATCGTGCCAGCCGTCGCGGTGAATTGCTGTTTGCAAGTAGGCTCAAGACACTGGTACAGATGCCGGGCCGGAACAGTCTTGCTCTCGACTTCGCCAGTCGTCGTATTTTTCCGCTTTCGCGTGCCCTCTTTGGTGCTGAACTTCGAAATCTTATCGCTACCGCAGGTGACACAGCGCACGCCATTAGGCCAGCGCATCCGTTCCAGAAACTCCAAGCATTTCTCTTCGGTGCCAAATTCCGTCTGGAGTTTTATCAGGTTCATGCCAGCCACCTACAGCTAGTATGCCCCTAGTCGTCTTCTGTGTCAAGGGGATAATCACGGATTCGTCCGTGGTACCTTCGGTGATTTCCCGGGTTGTGTGATGGACTCACGGGTCAACCCCGCCGGACGCCCGTGCTCCCGGCCGCCCGAACTTGATTTTCACCGTCCGGTCCCGTCTCCAGCCTTCCCCACGGCTCCCGCCCCGGAGCCGCCTACTTCTATAGCGGTATATCAGGCTCCGGCACGCCAGTTCTCGCGGGTCGGCAACCATTATTCCCGATCGGGCAGGACAGCCCATGATAGAATCGCTCCACTCACCCGAGGATCTCTGCCGATGAACAAGCCGCTTTCCCTGCGGGGTTGGCTGACCTTACTGTCGTCGTTTTGCACCCTCGCGGTCGCGTTTTCGTTCGGCCTGTTTTCCCTGCCGGTGTTCTATCCGGCTCTGGTGCGGGCCTTCGGGTGGAATCGCGCCAGCGTGGCAGGAGGCGGCTCGATTGTCCTGCTGCTGATCGGCATTCTGTCGCCCATCGTCGGCTGGCTGGCCGACCGCTATTCGCCCAAAGCCGTGCTCCTCGGCGGCATGTGTATCGGAGCGCTCGGCCTGGCGTTGCTCTCCCTCACTCACTCCCTGGCCGAATATTTCGCGTTTTGCGTCCTGCTCGGCATCGGCACCTCAGCCGTTTCCATTCTGCCCAATTCTCTGCTGGTGGCGCCCTGGTTCGCGCACCGCCGAGGCATCGCCGTGGGGTTTGTCAACGCCGGTATCGGCCTGGGCGGCATTGCGCCCCTGGTGGCCAACTGGCAAATCCGCGGCCATGGAATCTCCGGTGCGTTTCTGTTTCTGGCTGCCTGTCTGGCGATCCCCTTCACGCTGACCCTGCTCTTCGTCCGCCGCGCCGGCGCCTCCGGTCCTCCCACTTCCGCGCGCGGCGCCCGTTCCGCAGAAGGCCGTGTGGCCCCTTCCGCCCGCCAGCTCCTGCGCCTGCCGATGTTCTGGATCTTCGGAGTCAGCCTGTTTTTCGCCGCCCACGCCATGCTCGCCATCCAGCAGCATCTGGTCTTATATCTGACCGGACAGGGCGTGCCCGGGCCGCGCGCCGCTCTGGCCTTGAGCACCGCCATCTGGTCCAGCGCCGCGGGCAAATTGCTGAGTGGCGCGACGGCCGATCGCTTTTCCGCCCGCCTCGCCATGATCCTCAGCGTCCTCTACGTCGGGCTTGGGGTGGCCGGCGTGCTCGCGGTCGCGCCCTCCTCCGCCGCCCTCTTCGCCGTCGCTGTCATCTTCGGCTTCGGCTACGGCGGCATCTTCAACGCGTCCCCCACCATCATCTTTGAATACTTCGGCACCCGCCAGGTCGGCGCGGCCATGGGCTTGCTCCTGGTCTTTTTCGGGCTGGGTACCGCCAGCGGCGGCTTGCTGGCCGGCTATCTGTTCGATCGGACCCACAGCTATGCCGTCCCGTTCACCTTGGATTTGGGGCTGGCCGCCGCGGGATTCCTTTTGCTGCTGGTCAGCGGACGGCACACCCGGGCTGCCGCCCTCCCCGCGTTACAATCAGAGTCTTCCCTGGCCTGAGCCGCCGGCGGAAAAGGAGCGCTTCGTCATCTTGATCTTCGAAGGAACCTGCTGGAAGTTTGGGCACAATATTCCGACTGACCTCATTACTCCCACCAATGTCACCCTTCGCGGCATCGACGAAATGGCCCGGCATGTTCTCGAGACCGCCAATCCGGACTTTCCCAAGAACGTGCGCCCCGGCGACATCCTGGTGGCCGGACGCAATTTCGGCTGCTCCTCGGGCCGCGCCATCGCCGCCAAAGCCCTCAAGGCCACCGGCATCAGCGCCATCGTGGCCGAGTTGTTTTCCCGCACCTTCTATCGCAACGGCCACGAGATCGGCCTGCCGCTGCTCGAAGTCGCCGGCGTCCACGACCTGGTCGAAACCGGCGATCGGGTGCGCGTCGACATCGTCGGCGGCGCGATCGAGAACCTGACCTCGGGCAAATCGCTCCGCGGAGCGCCACCATCGGAGTTCCTGCTGGAGATGGTGCAGGCCGGCGGCTTGATCCCGCTGCTGAAAACCGGTTCGCGCTTCTTCCAGGGCAACCCATGAGCCTGCTGCTGAGCAACGACGAGGTGGAACGCGCCCTCACCCCCGAAGACGCGATTACCGCCACCGAAACCATCTATCGCGAGCTGGCCGAAGGCCGGGCCATCAATCGCCCGCGCAGCCAGACCTACATGCCCGTGGAGTCGAAAGAGCACCCCGGCTTTCGCTACCGCTTCAAGTCGCAGGAAGGCAGCGGCGTCTCCAGCGGCGTCTGGGCCTTGCGCATCACTTCGGACATGGCCGGCTTCTCGTACACCGCCGGTGTGAAGCGCCGCCGCATTTTGCCCGTCGCCGCCGGCAACCGCTTTTGCGGCATGGTGATTCTTTTTGACATCGAAACAATCGAGCCCATCGCCTTCATGCCCGATGGCGTCATTCAGAAGCTGCGAGTCGCCGCGTTGAGCGCCGTCGGCGCCAAGTTTCTCGCGCCGGCTCAGCCCAAAACCCTCGGCCTATTCGGCAGCGGCTGGCAAGCCGACGCTCACATCGACTTCCTCTGCCATCGGTTCCCGTTTGAAACCGTCAAGGTCTACAGCCCCAATCAGGAGCATTGCCGCGACTTCTGCCGCAACAAGAGCGCCAAGCTTGCCCGCTCCGTCGAAGCGGTCGACGCTCCCGCCAAAGCCGTGGAAGGCTGTGACGTCGTGCAGACCGCCACCGCCGCCTGGGATGCGGTCTTCGACGGACACCTGGTCCAAAAAGGAATGTACGTCTGCTCCATTGGCGGCTCCGACGCCAGCAACAAACGCCGCGAGATCGACGATGAAACCATTCGCCGCGCCGATTTGTACGTCGTCCATTCCAAAGAGGTCGCGCGCTTGGATCAATCGCCCGACGTCTGGGAAATCGCGCAAAAGGGAATCAAGTCCTGGGAGTCCATCCAGGAGGTGCAGGACCTGGTGGCGGGCAAGATCCCCGGCCGCACCCATCCCGGGCAGATCACCGTCTTCAACAACAACACCGGAGCCGGCACGCAATTCGCCGCACTCGGCGCCGCTGTCTTGCGCCGCGCCCGCACGCTCGGACTCGGGCGCGAGATCCCTACCGAGTGGTTCCTGGAGGATGTGTCGCCGTAATGCTCAATCCGGAACGACTCGCGCAGTTGACCGCTCTGATGGCCGAACGCGGATGGAACCTGCTGGTGCTCTACGGCCATACCTGGCGCAAGGATTTTTTTCGCTGCCTGGTCAATGTGAACTTCTCCGGGCCGCATGCCGCGGCCATCGTCACGCGGCAGGGCGACGTGCACGTCGCCGTATCGGACCCCTGGGATGCCGAAGCCCTCTCCGATTCGGTCGGCGGCAACGTGGCGGCTGACGGCAATTTCAGCCGCTGCCTCCGCCGGTTCGCGCCCGGGAACGGCGCTGTCGCCATCGCCGGTATCGAAATGATGGAGGCGCGCTTCGTCCGGGTTTTCTCGGATCCCGTCTCCGCCACCTTCGACGTCGAAGAGATCCGCCGCTCCAAGACTCCCCGCGAGCTCGCGATCCTGCGCCAGGCCGCCGATCTGGCCGACCGCGGCTACCAGCACTTCGCCGATGTCATCGAGCCCGGCATGACCGAGTACGAGTTGGTGGCCGAAGTCGAAGCGTTTCTCAAAACCAACGGCGCCGAGGACAATTTCATGCTGATCGCCTCCGGCGGTACGGAAGTCACCGGCATGAAGCCGCCCACCGAGCGCCGCTTTCAGTTGGGCGATTCCGTCACCACCGAGCTGACTCCGCAAGTAGATGGCTACTGGGCCCAGATTTGCCGCACGCTGGTTTTGGGGGAGCCCAACTCGAAACAGCGCGAAGCCTTTGGGATCTTCTCCGAAGCCCAGCAGGCCGCCCTGGATTTTCTCAAGCCCGGCGTCAACATTGCCGACGTGGCCCGCGTCCAGAACGATGTCTTCCGCAGGCACGGCTACGGCGACTACACCGGCCCCAAGTACACCCGTGTGCGCGGCCACGGACTCGGCTTGCACTGCGACGAAAACCCGTACGTGCTCGAAGACGTCAACTACACCGTCAAACAGAACATGACTCTCATCGCCCATCCCAATACCTACCTGCCGCTCTCCGGCTACATGGTCTTCGGCGATTCTCTCCTGGTGACCGCCCACGGCTGCGCGTCTCTCCATCGCACCGAAAGGAAACTCTTCCAAAAGTGAAACGCGGATGGATTACGTGGAATCAATCCGAATTGCCGCGCGCGGCCTTCGACGCCCGCGTGCATGAGGCGCGCCGCTGTCTGGCCGGCCAGGATCTGCCGGCCCTGGCGGTCTACACCGACATCTGGCGCTCCAACCGCGTCCGCCACTTCTCCAACTTCATGCCGTATTGGAACCGCGCGCTGCTGGTCATCCCGCGCGAAGACAAGCCGCTGCTCCTGTGCGGCCTCTCGCCGCGCGTCTATCCCTGGATCAAATCGGTGACCATTCTGGAAGACCTTCTGCCCAGCCCCAACCTGGCGCAGCGCTTGCTCCAGCTCGGCGCGGAAAGAGGGTGGAGCCGCATCGGTGCGCTCGACTTCACGCAATTTCAGTTCGACTTGTACACTTCCCTCGCCGCCGGCCCCATCCCCATCGTAGACGTCTCCTTGCCGCTCGCTCCCGATGAGTGGGAGATCTCCATGTACCGCCGCGCCGCGCAGATGGCGCGCGAAGGCATCGCGGAGGAACTCCCCGGAGCCGTCGGCCGGACCGATCACGAATTCACCGGCCGCCTGGAGCGGAAATTCCGCCGCGCCGGCGCTGAAGATCTGATCATCCTGCTCACCAACGGGAAGACGCCGCCGGCCCCCGCCCGCGGAGAGACTCTCGAACCCGCCTTTTCCGTGTCCCTCGCCCTCGAGTATCGCGGCCACTGGATCAAGCTGGTTCGCAATCGGGTGGGGCATGCCTCTGGCTTGCCCCCGGACGCCTACACGGAAACCCTGTCCGGCCCCTATCCCTACGAACTCGGCGCCGGCAGCCTCTTCGCCGCCCGTTGGGAATCCGAGCACGATGGCCGCCGCTTATTTTACGGCGACACCTATCGCCAGACCCCCGCCGGAGCCGAGCTCCTATGAACATGGTCGAGAAGATCCTGGCCAAGGCCGCCAACAAAAAACAGGTGGCCCCCGGAGACGTCATCGTCGCCAACGTCGATCTCATGGTCATGCACGACCTCAGCTCCAACCTGGTCATGAAAGTCATCGAGACCGAAATGGAGAACGCGTCCATTCAGGACCCGTCGCGCATCGCGTTCGTCTTCGACCACAATTTCTCGCCGGCCTCTCAACTCGCCGCTGAAACTCTGGCGGCTGTCCGCAAATTCGCCGCCCGCCACGGCATCCGTCACGTTTTCGATGGCGGCACCGGCAGCGTGCACCATTGCATCATCGAGAGCGGCCTGTGGGCTCCCGGCAACGTCATCATCGGGTGCGACTCTCATACCCCCATCTACGGCGCGCTCGGTGTATTCGCAACCGGCGTGGGAAACAATTCCATGGCAGCTCTCGGCTTCGCCCACAGCCAGGCCTGGTTTCGCGTGCCCGAAACCATGCAGGTGGTCTTTCACGGCGAGACCGGGCCGGGCGTCGGCCCCCGCGATGTGGCGCAGCACATGGTCAGCCGCATCGGCGAAGATGGCGCGGTCTATCGAGCCGTGGAATACGCGGGCCCCTATATGGAAGCCCTCTCCATTGAAGACCGCCTCTTGTTTCCGCTCATGTCCATCGACATCGGCGCCAAGTGCGGATTCATCAACCCCGATGACAAAACCGCCGCCTTCGCCCGGTCTTTCTCACCCGGAAGGGCTTTCGACCTGCCGCGCAACGATCCCGGTACGAAATACACGGAGGTTCTCGAAATCGACGTCAGCCTCCTGGAGCCCCAGATCGCCTGTCCGCCCACGGTCGGGAATGTGAAACCGGTGGGAGAGATCGCTCGCGTGCCCGTCAACGTCGCGGAAATCGGAGGCAGCACCGGCGGCCGCCTTTGCGACCTCCGCCAGATCGCAGCCGTCTTCCGCAATCGCCAGGTGCACCCCGGCGTGCGCCTGCAAATCGTGCCGGCCTCGCGCGGCATCTATCGCGCCGCGCTCGCCGAAGGCCTCATCGAAACCCTCTTCGCAGCCGGCGCCAACATCTTCCCTCCCAGCGCCGGCTCCAACCAGGCCTTCAACATGGGTGCCTTGGCCCAAGACGAAGTCATGATCTCCAACCAGGCCCGCAACTTTCCCGGCCGCAACGGTCATCCCAAAGCGCGGCACTATCTCGGATCGGCCCTCACTGTGGCGGCGTCGGCGCTGCATGGCCGGATCACCGACCCGAGAACCTTGTCCTGACTTGCCCCGAAGCACAGTGGGTATGACCGCAAGACATTCCGCTTGCCCATCGCCGCGTCGGACGGCTGTGCCGCACCCGTGCCGGAGAGGTTCCCGTCTCACCGAATCGATTCCGAGCCGCCGCCTGGAAACGGGCCCGCTTGATCCACCGCCTCAGCCGACGAGATTCACGCCGCCCGATCCGCTGCTCGACTCCTGGCTGCTCGACGCCGAATGATGATGGTGATGGCGCCCGCGATGGGTGCCGCCAACTCCCTGCGATCCGGCCTGGTTCTGAAACGCGCTCTTGAGATCGCTCTGGAGTTGAGCGAAGTCGCTCTGGGCCTGACTGAGATTTCCCGAGGTCAGTGCTTGGCCGAGCGCCGCAAAGTCGCTTTGAATCGGATTTCCGCCTGAAGTGGAATTCGCCGTCGCAGTTTGCTGGTTGTTCGGCTGTAGACTCTGCAAGTCCGCGTAGGCCTTCTGTGCCCCTGCCAGATCGTTAGACTGCAGGGCTTGTGCCAGTTGGCTCCAATCCTGCCGCCTCTGCTGAAACAGATTTTGCACTCCCTGCGGAATGCTGTTAGCCGACGTCACGTTGGAAATGGACATCCGGAAAAGACCTCCTGCGTCAGCTTCAGCCGGAAGGAGGTTCCGCGCAAGCCGTCTTTCGTTATGGCCCCGCCGGGCTGTGAATCATCGTCACGCTTTCCTCCGGAACCGCGGTTCGATCGAGGCTGGAACCGAAGCAAACTCGGGATTTGTGTGAAAACGAAAAGGTTCCTTTTCTTGCGGCAAATCTTCTGCGCCCCATGAAACGGCCGTGACCGCGGCCACGTCAACGCTAACAACGGCCGGATATACAATGCACTCGGGAAGGCCGCCTGCTCCGGCATAACGGCTGCCTTTTGTAGATCCAATTGAATGGGGACTTCTGACGTGAAACTGACTCGGTATTCTCTCGCACTGTTGCCTTTGCTGCTTGCCGTGGTTCCGTTAGCCAGCGCACAGAGCTCTTTCGATCTCAATATTGGTTTTGGCACCGCCCGGGCCGGCTCGAATGGGGGCGGCATCGACAATCTCCTTTCGCCCAACGCGGGCGGCGCGTGCGTGCCCTCCGCCTTGGACCCCAATTGCCAGGCCACTCCCGGATTGGGCGGGTTCTTCCTGGGCTTGGGAGGCGACCTGATGCTCCAGAAGCATTTCGGGATCGGAGCGGAAGTCAATTTGACCCCCGCCAAGAGCGACTATGGCCCGCTCCAATTCCGTCAGACGTTTTACGACGTCAACGGGATTCTCGCGCCCATCAACGAAAAGCGGGTCCAACTGCAGCTGCAAGGCGGCATCGGTGGCGCGAAGACCGGGTTTTCCTTTACCCAGAACTCCTGCGTCGGAACGGCCATCTGCACCACGCAATCCCAGCCCGTCGGAAATTCAAACCACTTTCAAGTGCATGCGGGGGTCGGGCTCCAGATCTTCGTCACGGAGCACGTCTTCATTCGCCCCCAGTTCGACCTGCACTACGTGCCGAACTTCAACCAGGTGTTCGGCCGTAACTCCGTCCCGGCAGGCACCATTTGGATCGGCTATAGTTTCGGCGACCGTTCCTAGCCATACGGTTCGATCCCCGCGCGTCAGCTCCGCGCGCGTGGATCGAATGCCGTCCACTCCCATGCTCACCGGATCCGGAAGCTCCCAGACCCCTCCTGCCTCGCGTGGATGCGGAATGGGCTGGACGCGTTCCAGGGCACGACTGGCTCATGGGAGCTATTCCGTGAGCATGAAACATCTCGCGAGGGAAGGGCGCGTTGGCCCCGCGCTTCAGAGAGGGTATGGGTGGGCGCGACGCGGGAGGGTAGAGAGGCGGATGCACCAAAAACAGGCACCCGCCCCTGTGCTTTGCCTAGAAGAGCTGCAGCTGGTTTTGGAACACCACCGTCGGAGCGGTCTGGCCCGCCGCCCAACTGAACGAATAAATCGTTTGCGGTGGCAGTGACACGCCATTGACGATCAACCCATACACCGCATAGCCGGGGAGCAGCCCTTCGGCTACGGTGTAGTTGCCGGCCGTCTGTCCGCAGATGGAGACGGTGCCATCAGTGGCATTGGTGAAGAAGTTGTTGCTGGTCCCGGTCGGATCCGTCAGGGTGATAGGCCAGCCGAAGCCGGGCGTAAGCGTCGGCGGAGTGGTGGAGGTATCCACCAGTTGTTTCGCCACCGAAAGGCAGAAGGTCGCCAGGTTGGGCTGAACCTTAAAGTTGTCGGTCTTGGTGGCCGACGGAATAAACCCGTGGTAGCACCCGCCTCCACAAGAGTTGTCCACGAGAGTGGGATCGCCGACAAAGCTGGTCACCGGCGTCACCCATACTTTGTAAACGCCGCCGCCGTTGGGCGTATCGAGAAAGTCGGTGGGACAGCTGGTGGTGGCAAGGCTGACGGTGATGGCGCCCGACGAAGCGTGAGGCACGTCGACGCCCGTCGGGTGAACCGACCCACCGGTCCCCGTGTAGGCGGTGATGACGCCGCCCGAAACTTGAAACCTGCGGTTGCTGACAGGATCGGTGCTAAGCAGCGTCTTACCGTTCGGGTCGGTCACTTGAAAGTAGTAGTCGCCATCGGGCAGCCCAGCCGCTCCCGCCGGCGCATGCGCTCCGGGGCCGCCGTCGAGGTAAACTGCGCACTTCGAGGTGTATTGTGTGTTCGCGTTCACGATGGTTCCGTCGACGATTGTGGTGAAAATGGCTCCCGACACGGCCGCGTGAGCTTGCGGGACCTGCAATGCCACGGTCGCCAAAGCGCAGACTCCGACAGTTTTGAAAATCTTCACCGGATGCTGCCTCCCTTTTGCGAGAATGATCGATACGCGGTCAGTCAAGCGAGATCGGGTGACTGAGCAAAAGTCGACCTTGGCGGTACCGAGACCATCTCCTTTGGATAGGGATCCCGCTAAGTCGCACGAACCGCACCGGATCATCACATCCCCGGGCCCCTCTTTCCCAGGTTTCAACCGCAATCACGCCAGTTTTGAGAATTTTATCTGCTACTGGTAAAAGACGTTACCCGGGCCGCCCGGCCGGTGCGCACGGACTCGTCTGTTATCGTGAGATCAGGAAAACTTGCTGGCCAGCAAGCGTTGCATTGTAGTGGAACTGAACTCCCCGCAGGGCCCTGAAAGCCCGTACGGCGGTTCCCATCCGTTGAGGAGGTCGACGGGGAGACCTTGGAAGTGCTTCCATAATACCTGGTGGAGTGCGGATAGCTACTATCGCCGCGCCATCGGATCTCAGAGAGTCAGGCATCGAAACGAGAGTTTAAACGTAGCGCCACAAAGCGATTCCAATGGCCTCGTAGATGCGATTCAATCCATTGGGCGGCCGATACGCACGGCGATAAGTCCGCGAAGCCCGGCCGCCCCGCAACGCC
>JAIQFS010000087.1 GCA_020073145.1 Terriglobia bacterium | reverse complement strand
GAGATCGGCGGGGTCTTCGCCGGGGATGATGAGATCGGGGACGTGGATTCCGGACGGGAGTGCCTGGAAACGAGAACCGGCCATGCCCTGTTCGGTGCGAGGTCCGGGGGAGAGTTGCGAATTTCGACGATTCGCTTCGAGGTGACAGAGTGTCGCCATATCTTTCGACCATAAGGGTAGCGCGAGAGGTTGCGCGAAATTGGATTCAGTCAGAGTAAGTTATTGGAACAATTGGGAATGGACGTTGTAAAAAGCCTGTGACCGGCGCTTGGCGAAACCGGGATCGGGCGTGTCACTGACCGTGCTCAGACCTGCGTTGACCGGCGCCCGGCGACAGGTGGTTGGTCCCCATGCTAGACTTCCCCTCGAAGCGATGCGGGAGGGAAGCATGCGGGCCCGGGCCACGGTAGTCACCATCACGATTCTGATCCTTTGCGGACTGCTATTTCCGACGGGCGCGAGCGCGCACAACGTCTCGAAGCGAGACGCCACCTTCGTGCAGGCGAACCAGGGCACGGCGATTGCCGCCTTCATGTACCTGGGCGCCAAGCACATGGTGACGGGGTACGACCATCTGGCGTTTCTGGTGGGGGTGATCTTCTTTTTGTACCGGCTGAAAGACATTGTGCAATACGTGAGCCTGTTTACGTTGGGGCACAGCATCACGCTGCTGAGCGGTGTCCTGGGCGGAGTTCACGCGAACACGTACGTGGTGGACGCGATCATCGGGCTGTCGGTGGTGTATAAAGCGTTCGACAACATCGATGGGTTCCAGAGTTTCATCGGATTTCGGCCCAATCCGAAGCTGGCGGTGCTGGGCTTCGGGCTGTTCCACGGTTTCGGGCTGGGGACGAAGCTGCAGGCGCTGGACCTTTCCAAGAACGGGCTGGTGACCAACATTGTGAGTTTCAACGCAGGGGTGGAGATCGGACAGGTGCTGGCACTGACGGCGGTGCTGATCGCGCTGAGCGTGTGGCGCACGCGGCGCGGGTATCTGCAGCACGCGTTCGCTACCAATACCGCATTGATGACGGTGGGGTTTGTGCTGACCGGATACCAGGTGGCGGGATACCTGGCGGCGTAATTGGAATCGAGGACGGACATGGGAGAGAAGAACGAGCAGGGAATGGAAGCCCCGTCGAAGGGAGCGATCGCCCGGGCCACGGGGATCGCGCTGGCGGTGGCGCTGTTGCTCCTGTTTACCGCGGTGTTGCCCGCGGAATATGGAATCGACCCGCTGAAGACGGGGGCGGCGCTGGGGCTGACGGATCTGGCGAAGGCGTCAGAAACCAAGAAGGCCGATCCGCCGGCGGTGGCGGCCGTGCCCACGCCCGCGCCGGCGGGAATCTTCACGGCACAAGCGGCCAAGTATAAAGTGGACACCGAAGACCTGACACTGCGTCCGGGGGAAGGGGTGGAGATTAAGTACCACCTGCAAAAAGGCGCGGGGATGGTGTATGCGTGGAAGGCGAACGGGAAGGTGGCGTACGAATTCCATGGGGAGCCGGACCAAAAGCCGAACAAGGATTACTACGAGAGCTACGAACTGGACAACCAGGTGGGGAAGGATCATTCGTACGGGTCGTTCACCGCGCCGACGACGGGGATTCACGGGTGGTTCTGGGAGAACAAGGGAACGAAGGACGTGGACATCCATCTGACGACCGCGGGGTTTTATGAGTGGGCGAAGATGTATGCGGGCGGGCCGGGGGAGGAGTTGCCGGTGGAGGAAGTGAAGTAGGGGAAGCGGGGACTCCGTCGACGGGACTGCGAAGCCCCGCTGGTTCCCACTCCTGGGCCAAAGCCTGGCACCAAGCTGTTCGCTTTCCCTCCTCCAGCTCAGGCCGGTTGCGGAATCACGAATGGGGCGAAGAGGGGCCATTGACACGGGCATGGCCCATCCAATAAACTGCGCCCCAAGGGGGCTTGTCTCCGCCGAAGACTGTTTATCGTTCGAAAGGGATACTGCTCTTGCGGCTTCGTAGTCGCGAGAATTGCAGGTGAATGTCCGTTCACTCGACAGACGAGCGTGCGAAAAGGAGTTCCAAAGTGCGAATTCGCTTGATGGGTGCGATGATTGCGTTCACCGTAGTGCTCCCGTCGTCCGTCTTGGCGCAGGACGGTAAGCAGGCGCCACAAAAGAACAGGGCCTCGATTTTTGACCCGCGCGATCTGTCCGGATATTGGGACCTCACCAATATCGGGCGGCCCCCCGACGCCTTGAACGAAACCAGCAACCATCGGCCGCCCATGACGGCGTGGGGCCTGGAAAAGTTTCACAAGACCAAGACCGCATACGATGCCAAATCATTAGGCAACGGTGCTGTCCCGAACGAAAAAGACTGGAACGACCCGGTCCGGTGGTGCGATCCGACGGGTTTCCCACGCATCCTGTGGGGCCCCACGCCGCCGGAAATGAGATTTGCTCAGGCTGCCGACGAAGTCATTCAGTTCTTCGGGAATAATCGCGTCTGGCGCGACATATGGACGGATGGGCGAAAACTTCCGAGCGACGATGCGGACTCGCGCTGGTACGGATACGCGGTCGGCCATTGGGAGGGAGACACGTTCGTCGTCAACTCGAACAACTTTACCGATACCAGTTGGCTCGACCAATATGGCTCCCCGCACAGCGACGAGATGACGGTGGAAGAGCGCTACCGCCGCGTGGGCCATGACCATCTGGAGCTGACCCTGAACATCACCGATCCCAAGACGTATGTCGGGACGTGGAAAGGCGACAAGAAGATCTTTCGTTTGGCAGAAAAGCCAGCCGGCTCGAATTTCAACGATCTCCCCGAGAACATCTGTGCATGGTCCGAGACGAAGCGGCCGGTGAACCCGTAGCATTCTGAGATTCAGGAGATGTCCCATGACGCGTAAGCTTCGAATTCCCTTTTTTGTGATGACCGTGGCCTTGCTGGTGATTGGTACGCCTGGATTCGCGCATCACGGAACGGCCGGGGTGTACGACTTTGGCCATCGCATCACGACGAAGGCGACGGTGAAGGAATACATCTGGGCCAATCCCCACGTTCAGATTTATTTCATTCTGAAGAACGATAAAGGCGAAGAGGAGACCTGGGGGGTCGAAACCGTCAGCCCGGGAAATGCTCTCGCCAATGGCTGGACGAAGAAGTCCTTTCAGCCCGGGGATCAGCTCCTGGTGAGCTTCGTTCCCGCCAAGAACGACCGGCACTTCGGGAGTTGCCCTCAATTCGTATTTGTCGCCGATGGCAAAAGGCTCGGTGGTAATGGCCGGTGCGGCATGGGAGCGGAGGGCGTCGATATGAACACGCTTCCGATCAAGCCCGGCTACACGGCAGTGGAAGTTCAGATGCCTAAAGACACCCGCGAGAGACCCGAATCTGAGCAGGAGAAGTAAAGACAGCGAAGTTAAGGAACCGAGCCGAAGGGAGTTTCCGTATGAGGTACCGTTCGATGGCCCCGTTCATTGTGCTTGCGGCTCTGTTGGCGTTGACACCGTTCCTGTTCGCGCAGCGCGGCCCGCGAACGCAAGCGCCTCAGGCTCCGTCAACTGAACCCTACGATCCGCATGACATCTCCGGCATCTGGAGGAACCCCGGAGGATTTGACGTGGCGTTAGGCCCCAATCGTCCTCCGATGACGGACTGGGGAAAGGAGAAGTGGAGCAAGACGAGGGCGTCCGCCCGAAATTCTCCGCTGGCTTTCGGATTTTACAAGGACCAGAAAGACTGGAACGACCCGCTGTTCGAGTGCGACCCTTCCGGTTATCCCCGCAATCTCGACTACACGAACTACAAATTCGTGAAGCTCCCGAATGAATTCGCGGAGTTCTTCGAACGGGACCGCGTGTGGCGCGACCTGTGGACCGACGGGCGCAAGCTCCCCGGGCCTGAGGCCAAGCCGCGGTGGTACGGATATGCCGCGGCGCATTGGGATGGCGACACCCTGGTGGTGGAATCGTCCGGCTACGACGACCGGACCTGGGTCGATCCTTACGGCTCGATCCATAGCGACCAGATGCGTATCGAGGAGCGTTACACGCGCCTGGATCACGATACTTTGGAGTTCAGCCTGACGCTGACGGATCCGAAAGCCTATGTGGGGGTCTGGGGCGGTAGGAAGCTGAAGTTGAGGCTAATGAACTCCTCACAACAAATCCAAAAAGGCCTCTGGGGCAAAAGGCCCGATGGCACGGCATACGGAGACATCCGGGAAGAGTATTGTGTCTATTCCATTGAGCACAAATTCTGGGAAGGACGGCCGCTAGACGGAGTGAGTGGGGACGAGAAGAAGTAAGCGGAGGACGTCCCGTTGGCCTGCCCGTGGAGCAGCGCGGCGAATGTAAGCGCGCAGTTCACGCCGGAGCGCTCCACTCGCTGGCGATCGCGAGTGCGGGTGGGTAGGCCATGACGCGATCCCTTTTTGATCTGTGGCGAGACGTGGTCTACGCGCTTCGGATGCTGGCGAGGGCGCCGGGATTCACGGCGGTGGGGGTGCTGTCGCTGACGCTGGGGATCGGCGTCTGCAGCGTCTTTTATAGCGAGATCAACTCGCTGGTGTTGCGTCCGCTACCGGCGGCACGGAATCCAGAGGCTCTGGTGGCGCTGGAGACGCTCTCTTCCTATCCTTACTTCGAACGCTACCGGGAGCAGAGCGGCGTGGCGGTTTCGACGTCGGCATTTGCCGGCCCGGTCCCCTTCAGCCTGGCGCTCGACGCTTCCGCGGGCGGGAAGACGGCGCGGGTCTTCGGCCATCTGGTCTCGCCGGAATATTTCGCCACCGTAGGCGTGGAACCCGCCATGGGCCGCTTTTTTCGAGCGGATTCCGAAAAAGAGGGAACGGCGCCGGTGGCGGTAATCAGCGATCGTCTCTGGCGCGCGCGTCTGAATGCGGACCCGCACGTGGTGGGCCAGGTTCTGCGCTTGAACGGGAAAAGCGTGACCGTCATCGGCGTGGCCCCCAAAGACTTTCTGGGCGTGTTTCCGATGGCTCCGGCCGACGTGTTCGTGCCGGCGACTTCGGGCGCGTCCATCGCGCCGGAGCTGGGCGGCGATGTTCTGCACGCGCGGAGCCTCGCGCTGTTTCGCGTGGTCCAGCGGCTGGCGCCCGGAGTCAAACTGGCGGCGGCGGAAGCGGCTCTCGATGCCGTGAGACGCCACTTGGACGACGAGGGCGCGATTCCGGAGAGCGAACGCAAGGGGCGGCAGGTGCGGCTGCTTTCGGCCAGCGGCATGATGCCCATGCCCGCCCAGCAGAAGTCGATGACGTACACGTTCCTCGCGATCCTGATGGGTCTGATTCTTTCGCTGGCGTGCACCAACCTGGCGAATCTGCTGCTGGCGCGCGGCAGCCAGCGGCGCAAAGAGATCGCCATTCGCATCGCGGTGGGCGCGAACCGGTTTCGCCTGATGCGGCAACTGCTCACCGAGAGCGTGCTGCTGGCGCTGGCGGGCGGCGCGGGGAGCCTGCTGTTTACCTACTGGCTGACAAACCTGATCTCGACGATGAAACTGCCGACGCCGGTGGCCTTCGAGTTCAACATACGGCCGGACCTCAGCGTGTTGCTGGTGACGTTGGGGCTGTCTGCGATGGTGGGCGTGGCATTCGGTCTGATGCCGGCGCTGGCGACCACCCGAGCGGATGTGACTCCCGCGCTCAAAGAGGGCGGGTTGTCACGATTGCGCGGCTATCGGCGTTTCGGGTTTCGCAACACGTCGATCCGGGTTTCGAGACCGCGGGCCTCTATCTGCTGGAACTCGATCCGGCGCATGACGCCTACACGGCGGAGCAATCGGCGAAGCTGCTGGACATGCTGCCGGATCGGTTGGGACGCTTAGGCGCGGTGCGCGCCGTGACGCTGGCAGAGGCGGCTCCGTTCGCGGACTTCGTGGCCGTCCCCAACGCACGGTTCTCGGCGCCGCGGCCTCAGGGCGATGTGCAGCGGAGCGTGGTCAGCCAGCGAATCGGGGCCCGGTATTTCGCCACCATCGGCATTCCGCTGGCGCGCGGCCGGGAGTTCACGCAACAGGACCTGCGCATCCGGCCGACTCCGGAGTCCGCCCAACCGGCGCTGGTGAATCAGACCGGCGCGCAGGAGTTGTTCGGACTGGAGGATCCGATCGGCCGCCGGATCCGCGAAGTGAAGAACGAAAAAAGCTACACGATCATCGGAATTACGCGCGATTTGAAAGCCGGGTTTTTCGCGTCCAAGCCGGTAGCGACGGTGTTCGTGCCCATTGTCCTGGACGTTCAGGCGAGCGCGGCCAACGACGTCTTCGCGGCACTCAACACGGGAAACACGGGGTCCGCGCCGGGGGCCACCATTGTGATCCGCGGTCCGTCGGGCTCGGATGCCATCAGCGCCGTGCGCGCGGAACTGGCGGCCATCGACCCGCACCTCACGGTGTTCAATACGCGGACGATGAACGAGCAGATCGGGCAGATGAATTCAGTAATCCAGTTGAGCTCGATTTTTTATGGAGGCATCGGCGTGTTCGGGCTGATCCTGGCGTCGATCGGGCTGGCGGGGGTCACGGCGTACGCGGTGGCGCGGCGGAGCAAGGAGATCGGCATCCGGATGGCGCTGGGCGCCAGCCCAAGCCAGGTGTTGCGGTTGGTGATGCAAGAAGGCGCGGCGCTGGTGGCCGTGGGAAGCCTGCTGGGCTTTGCGGGTTCGATTCTGATCTCGCGGGCGCTGGCCTCGCTGACCACCCAGTTGGCGCAGGCCTTCGGCGCCAGCACCGGCGATCCGCTGCTGCTGATCGGCGCGCCGCTGCTGTTGGCGGGACTGGCGATGCTGGCGTGCTACCTGCCCGCGCGCAAGGCGACGGAGATCGATCCGCTGCGGGCGCTGCGGCAGGAGTGATTCCGCTCAAGCCAAAACCGCGATCCCATTCACCACTTCGCCGGTGTTTTCAAGCCCAATCAAGTGGCCGGCCTGTGGGATCACCCTCCATTCTGCGCCAGGGATTTCCGTGCCAGCTGAAGACAGCTCCCCATTTCGGGAGCGTCGGTTCGCTTTAGAATTCTAAGGAAGGAGACAACGATGAGGCTCGGATCTAAGCCACCGGTACTCGGGGCCATGACAATGATTGCTCTCGGGCTGCTGACTCTCGCATCGGCGTCTGGACAGACTGCGCCGGCAAAGCCGCTCCTGTCGGAACAGGCTTTCCAAAACGTTACTGTGCTCAAGGGGATCCCGGTGGATGAATTCATGGACACGATGGGATTCATTGCCGCGTCCACGAACTATAACTGCACCGATTGCCATGTCGAACCGAAAGTGGAGGGCGATTGGAGTGTCTACGCCCTGGAGACGCCCCGCAAGGCGACCGCGCGCCGCATGATTCTGATGGTCGAGTCCATCAACAGGAACAATTTCGGGGGAGCGCGGGTCGTGACCTGCTACACCTGCCATCGCAATCTGCAAGGCGCACCGAAGATCACGCCGAGCCTGCGGGATCAGTACGGCACGCCTCCGGATCCCGATCCCAACGAAGTGGAGATTACCCGACAGGCGCCTGGGGCGCCTTCCGCCGATCAGATCTTCGACAAATATCTGCAAGCGGTCGGAGGAGCCGAGAAGGCAGCCGCCCTCACCAGCATTGTCTTCCAGGGCACCTATCAGGGGTATGCGGAACCGCAGGCGCCTGTGGAGATTTATGTAAAGGCTCCGAATCAGCACACCATGATCGTGCACACGGACGGCGGAGACCGAACCACGACCTACGATGGCAACCACGGATGGATGGCGGCGCCGGCCGCGGACAAGCCATTTCCGGTGATCGCGTATAGCAACGGAGACCTGGATGCTGCCCGGCTGGATGCCGTGCTCTCGTTTCCGGCGGGAATCAGGCAGGCCCTCACGAAACCGCTGGTGGGTTCGAGCAGCATTGACGAGAAGGATGTGGTGGTCGTACAGGGCACAGCCAACGGCGGACACTCTTCGATCAAGCTGTACTTCGATAAGCAGTCCGGCCTGCTGGTGCGGCAGGTGCGCTACGCCGATACGATGATCGGGCGGGTGCCGATCGAGGTGGACTACAGGGATTACCGGGACGTCGCTCCGGCTGGAGTCAAGCTACCGTTTCACGTCGTGACGACATGGACAGACGGCCGTTCCGACGTACAATTGAGTTCCGCGCAAACGAATGTAGCGATAGACGCCTCAAAGTTCAATCAGCCGTCTCCGCCGGCACCGCCCAAACAGTAACCGGGGAGCGCGACGCGATGGGACCCTTGACCGACTGATCCAGGCTTAACAATCTGAATGAGTTTGGGGGGCGTGTGATGAGAACGGCAGGCGTACTGGGAAATCTGGCCTCGGTGATCACCTCAAAACCGGCCATACATGATCACTTCAAAACCGGCCAACGAAGCTGCGCCCAGAACATGAAGCTGTTTTACCGCGACGGTGCCGGTTCTCGCAAGTTCTGTTCTGTCTCTTCCTGACGCGCCC
>JAIQFS010000059.1 GCA_020073145.1 Terriglobia bacterium | reverse complement strand
GGAGGGATACGTGGAGGCGATCGCCACGGGGTTGGTGGCGGGGTTGCACGCGGCAGCGCTGGCGGTGGGGGAGCCGGTGCGTTCGCTGCCGCGCGAAACGGCGCTGGGGTCGCTATGCCACTACATCTCGGCGGCCAACCCGGCAAATTACCAGCCGGCCAACATCACCTTCGACCTGCTGCCTCCGCTGGACGAGGCCACGCACCAGCGGCTGCGCCGCGACAAGCACGCGCGGCACGCGGAAGTGTGCCGGCGGGCGCTGGCGGCGTTGGAAGAATTCCGGCACGCCCATGTCTGAACTGGCGCGGGAGATTGAGCGATACCTGGCGGAGCTGGCGCGCACGGCGGCCTCGCGGCATACGATCGACGCCTACGCCGCGGACCTGCGGCAGTTCGTGGAGTTTCTGTCGCCGCCCGGTCTGGAGCCGCCGGAGCCGCGCGCCATCGACGTGCTGCTGATGCGGGAGTGGCTGGCGGGCCTGTACCGCGACGAACTGACGGTGGTGACGATTCGCCGCAAGCTGGCGGCGGTGCGCGGACTGTTCCGGTTTCTGCTGAAGGAAGGGGTTGTGACGGTCAATGTGGGACGGCTGGTGCGGACGCCCAAGGCGCCGCAAACACTTCCCGCCGTGATGACGGCGGAGCAGGTGAACGCGCTGATCGACGACGTGGCGTCGCAGAAGATCGAGCGTCCGTTTCCGGCGCGGGACCGCGCGATGTTCGAGATGCTCTACGGCTGCGGGCTGCGCATCAGCGAGTTGGCGGGGCTCAATCTGGAAGATATCGACCGCGCGGAAGGATGGCTGCGGGTGCGCGGGAAGGGCCGCAAGGAGCGGCAGGTGCCGCTGCCGCGGAAGGCGGGCGAAGCGCTGGAGCGATACCTGACGGAACGTCCGGTGGCGCGCGGGGAGCGCGCGGTGTTTCTGAACCATCGGCGGGGGCGGCTGACGGACCGCGGGCTGCGGGGGATTGTGAAGCTGTACGCCACGCTGCTGACGGGCGACTCGTCGATTCACCCGCACAGTTTTCGGCACGCTTATGCCACGCACCTGCTGGCCGACGGCGCCGACCTGCGCGCCATCCAGGAACTGCTGGGGCACGCGCGGCTCTCGACCACACAGAAGTACACGCAGGTTTCGCTGACCGACCTGATGGCGGTCTACGACAAAGCGCATCCCAAGGCGTGATCCCATGAAGCTGACGTGGGAGCAGTTGCGGCGGGAGTTTCGTCCCATGATGCGGCTGGCGTGGCCGCTGGCGCTGGCCGAATTGGGGTGGATGGCGCAAGGGTTAGTGGATCTGATCATGGCCGGCCCGCTGGGCCCGGCGGCGATCGGGGCCGGCAGCCTGGCCAACATGCTGTTCTACCCGCTGGTGGTTTCCGGCACGGGGCTGCTGTTGGGAATGGACACGCTAGTGGCGCAATCGTTCGGCGCGGAGGACCCGCGGGATTGCCGGCGCACGCTGGTGAATGGGGTGTGGCTGGCGCTGGCGCTGACGCCGCCGCTCACGGTGGTGATCTGGGGTCTGTTGCCGCTGATGGGCGCGCTGGGCACGAATCCGCGGGTGCTGGCGCTGTTCGGTCCCTATTTACGGGCACTGCTGACGAGCATCCTGCCGCTGCTGGTGTATAGCGCGTGCCGTCGCTATTTGCAGGCGGTGAACGTGGTGAAGCCGGTGACGTTTTCGCTGGTGAGCGCCAACCTCGTGAACGTGGCGGGAAACTACGCGTTGATGTACGGACATTGGGGAGCGCCCAAGATGGGGCTGGAAGGCTCGGGCTGGTCGACGTCGATCGCGCGGGTCTATATGGCGGCGGTGCTGGTGGCGGCGCTGCTCTGGCACGAGCGCCGATCGGGGAATCTGCTGGCCCGAATCTCGTGGCGGCCTGATTTTGCGCGCGCGAGGCGACTGGTCGCGCTCGGTCTTCCGGCGGCGCTGCAGATCGGCATTGAAGGCGGGGTATTCGGGGTGGTGACGGTATTCGCCTCGCGGCTGGACGAAGTATCGCTGGCGGCGCACGCGATCGCGGTGAACGTGGTCAGCACCACGTTCATGGTGCCGCTGGGCATCAGCTCGGCGGCCGCGGTGAGAGTCGGGCAGGCCTGGGGCCGGAAGGACTCGCGGGGCGCCGCACTCTCGGGCTGGACGGCGGTGGGACTGGGGGCCGCATTCATGGGCAGCGCGGGGCTGGCGCTGGCGATGTTTCCGCAGAGCATTGTGCGGGTGTTCAGTGGCGATGCGGCGGTGATTGCATCAGGCGCGCTGCTCCTGCAGATTGCCGCGCTGTTTCAACTGTTCGACGGATTTCAGATTGTCACCACCGGCGCTCTGCGCGGACTGGGCGACACCCATACTCCGATGCTGACGCACCTGGGGGGCTACTGGGCGATCGGGCTGCCGATCGGGTACGCGCTCTGTTTTCCGTACCACTGGGGCGCCCCGGGAATCTGGGTCGGGCTGACCACGGCGCTGATTCTGATCGGCGTGACGCTGCTGGCAGTATGGGACGGGCGCGTGCGGCGTTTCGCCGGCGGGTTCGCAGAGCCTCAGAATGACCAGGAGAGGCTGGTGTAGCCGGTGTGGGCGCGGTAGTTCTGCAAGAGAGAGAGCAGGCCGAAGTCTTCGCGGTAGCGGTAGAACTGGTAGCCGGCGTTCCATCGGATCTTGGTTGAGATCTTGACGGAAAAGCGCGCCAGCGGCGATTGGAAACTGAGCGGGAAGGTTTCGACGCTGCTTAAGAGCGTTTGCACCGGGGTGGTGACGCCGGCGGCCACCGCAGCGGCCCGGCCGTCGCCAGTATCGCGGGTGATGCTGTACCCGAGGTAGAGGTCGGCGCGTTTCCTTAGTCCGAACCGGACTCCCAGATTGGCCGCATGAATGTTGCTGAGGTAGAAGGCCGGAGTGCGCTGCAATTGAGGGTTGGGCACGGAGGCGAAGAAGACCAGGCCGGACGCGGTATCGAGGTGCAACTTCATGTAACTGGCATCGAGCGAGAACCAGCCTTTGGGCGACCAGGAAGCGTCGGCGGTGTAGTTGCGCGAATGCGAGCTATAGAGGGACAGCGGATCGGAAGAATTCACGTTGTAGACCTGCCGGTAGCCAGCGGAGAAACGCAGGGAGCGGGTGCGATAGTCGGCGCGGCCGCCGAGGGTGTGATAGTTGCGGTCGCTGATCGGGGTGAGCGGGAGGTTGTCGCGGCCGACTTCGCCTTCGAGGTTGATCGTGAGCGGCTTTACCGGCCGAATACGGACGCCGAGGGTTCCGGCGTTCAACTGGTTGTGGCGCAGATACGGGAAGTCCTGGACGGGAGTGTCGGGGGGCGAGGCAAAGCCCTCGATGGTTGTGATCTGCCGGTCGGAGTAGTTATAGCCGGCGTAGACGCCGAGCCACTTGGTGGCGCGGTAATTGGCATCGGTGGAGTTGGCCAGAGTGCGGATGCCGAGATAGCGGAAGTTCAGGCTGGCGGAGTTGCCGGTGAGATTGTTGAACTCGGTATAGGTAGAGTCGCCGACGGTTCGGGCGTTGTGCGCGGAGGTGTTGTTGACGAGGGTGAGGCGGTCGGTGGGGAAGAGACTGATGCTGAAGTCTCCGGCGGCGACGGGGCGGTCGGCGTTACCGGTGACAAGGATCTGGCGGTTGGCGGCGGCGCCGAGGCTAAGGCCGACGGCGGATTCATCCAATGCGAAATCGCGGCGTCCCCCGGTGTAGGTCATGCGGGCGTTCACGGCCCAGTGCTTGTGGGTCGAGATCAGATCGCCGAGCCAGCCGGGATTCGATCCGTGGTAGGGTTCGGAGCGGGCGAATTGCTGCAAGAGAGTCAGACTGCCGACGGAACCCGAGAATGCGGGGGTGCCGCTGTACGGCGAATCGTCCTTATAAAAATCCCAGCGGCGCTGCACGGTGAGCTTGAAACTCCCCAACTCAACATCGGCGCCGATGCGATATTCGTTCCATTCGCGGCGCACGCCGGTGAAGAGCGGGAATACGTTGCCGGTGGAAGTGAACTCCTGGACGCTGGAGAGCGCCGGGCCATCCTGCAGATTGCGGCTGTAGCCGGCGCGGAACTTGATTTTGGATTGCGGCAGCAGGGTGAGGTCGTGATCCTGCATACGGCGGCGCGTGTCCATCTGGTGCAGGCCCGCGGATACGGCAAGGCCGGGATTGTAGAACTCGTCGAGACGCCAGAGCATGTCGTAACGATAGAGGCCGTTTTTCTGCACGCGCAGGTTGGCGGATTGATAAGGATCGTTGCCCAGGCCTTGGGTGTTGAGCAGGATCTGGTCGAACCAGAGGCCGTGGCCGTCTTTGGAATCGACGGTGAGGCTGCTGCCGAGAAGGCGGATGCCGTTGCGATAGTTGACGTCGCTGCGGTACTTGCCGAGATCGCCGCCGATTTCGGCGAAGCGGTAGCCGGTCTCGAACGAATTGGTGATGTTGTAGTCGCCGGTGTCCGTACCGCCGGGCGAGCCGGCGGGCTCGGGGGTGGGGGCCACCACCTGCTGCGCCGAGAGCGCGGTGGCCAGGGTCAGGATCCAGCAGTATCGCGTCCACATGGTCCTCACCTCAGAAAGTACACGTCGCTGTTCGACCCGTGGACGCGCACGTGACAGGTGGTGCAGTTGCGGTATTTCGGGTCGAGCAGGTTGTGGGTGGGCGACAGGCGCGTGACGTTGGTATTGCGGATTCCGAAGCCGCCCACGCCGTTGTGACATTGCAGGCAGAGAGTAAAGACCACGGGCCGGCGCAGGAGGCGGGTATTGGTGGAGCCGTGCGGGAAGTGACAAGTCTCGCAGCCTTCGACGCGCACGGGCGGATGTTCATAGACGAAGGGGCCGCGCTTGTCGGCGTGGCATTTGAGGCAAGGCTCTTCGTTGTTGAGGTTGTCCCGGGCCTGCTCGACCAGGGCCGGCCGGTCACCCATGCGCCAGGTGGCGGCGAAGGAGCCGTGTGGATTGTGACAATCGGTGCACTGCACCACGCCTTCGTTGACGCGATGCTTAGACGGCATTTCGAATTGCGCCCGCACATCGGCATGGCAAGCGTAACAGAGCTCACTTTGTTTTTTGGCCAGAAGGTATTTCGGGGTGGCGGGGCTGTGAATGGAGTGGCAACTGGTGCAGGCCACGTCATTCAAGGTGTGCTCGGAGCGGCGGATGTTGGCGCGGGACAAATCGCGGACGTGGCAGCCGAGACAGGCGGCGATGACCTGTTGCGGGTTCAGCACGGAGAAGGCCCGCGGAATGGTGTCGGCGCCGCCGCCGGATTCGACGTGCTGTTTCGCGCCGCCGTGGCAACCCTCGCACCCGGTGCGTTCGGGCGGTTCCTTGGCCGAGGCGACGCTTTTGTAATGCGGATTCTTGTAGAAGCTCTCCCAGATTTCCGCGTGGCAGTCGCGGCACACGTTGTTGCCGATATAGCCCGAGGCCGCCGCCGGCGTTTGCGCCCCCGCGGCGGCGGCGAAACACAGGGCCGGAACGAAGATGGAAGCTGCGGAGCGCAGCGCGCGAGCCATACTTCGCATGATACTTGAGGCGGCGTTCGAGAAGGGCTCCCGGCCTTGGAATTTACGGAAGTTAGGAAATGCGGCGGATTCGTCATCAGAGGGTGTGCGGGCGGTTACACTAGAGGGGTGCACATGCATGCGCACCCGTCCGGAGGATCGACCGCCCGCGTACTGCGGTGGTCGGTGGTCGCCACGCTCCTGTTCGTGGCGATCGAAGTCGTTGCCGGACTGCAAGCTCATTCTCTGGCCTTACTTTCGGATGCCGGGCACAACTCCACCGACGCGTTGGCGCTGCTGCTGGCGGGGATCGCGAATTATCTGGAAACGAAGCCGGCCAACGAGATTAAGACCTACGGATATCAGCGCGCGGGGGTGCTCTCGGCGTTTGTGAATGCGCTGACGCTGGTGGGCGTCTCGGTATGGATTTTCTATGAGAGCGCGGTCCGTCTGCGCGACCCACAGCCGGTCCACGAGGAAATCATGCTGGCGGTGGCGGGCCTGGGCCTGCTGCTGAACGCGGGGATCATGTGGGCGCTGCGCAGGGCGCGGCACGGCGACCTCAACGTGCGCAGCGCGTTCATCCACATGCTAGGCGACGCCCTGGGGTCGGTGGCGATCATCGCCGGCGCCATTGCCATCCGCTACACGGGCTGGGTGCAAATCGATCCCGTGCTATCCATCGCGATCGGGGTGCTGATTGTGTGGACGGCTTGGGACATCATTCACGAATCGCTGAACATCCTGCTGGAAGGGCTGCCGCGCGGCATCACGCTGCAGCAGGTGGTCGATGCGATGCGCGGCGTGGACGGAGTGATGGACGTACACGACCTGCACATCTGGAGCCTGGGGTCGAGCACGCACGCGCTGAGCTGCCACGTGCTGATCGAAGATATGCCGCCGTCGGCCAGCGATGCAATTCTGCGCGGCGTGAACGGGATGCTGGCGGAGCGCTTCCACATCTCGCACACCACAGTGCAGTTCGAGCACGCCTCGTGCGCGGTTTCCGAGAATGGCTGCGTCATCCCGGTGGCCGCCGAAGAACACAAAGGGCACCGGCACTAGGGGTGCGTGGCGGGCAGGCGCATGGCCGGCCCAACATACCTAGGTTTTCTTGAAAAGCTTGTCGAAGGCGTTGCGGGCGTCTTCGGGATTGCGCGGGGCGGGACCGCCATCGTTGGCGGGCGGGGCCGCGGTGGGCATATTGGCCGTGCCTTCCCGCGCCACGGTCACGCGCGGCGTAAATAAAGTGCACTCGTTGGCTTTGTCCTTGAGGGGAATGCGAACGGGAATGGGCTTGAGGCACTGGAAGCGGGTGGAGGGCTCGAAGTGGGAGCATTGCTTACAGCAGTGCAGGTCGGCGTTGCACTTGGGGCAGGCGCCGCTGAGGTCCGTCCCGGGCGGGAGGGTTGTGGAGCAATTGAAACAACGCGACGCCGCGACGTGCTGGACGAGGCGCGGCAGGCGCGGCCCGGTCACGTCGATTGGAGGCCGCGGGCCTTGGGGTTTGGAGGAACCATCGCGAGGGCCTCTCGCATCGCGGTCCGTATCCATGTACCCCGGTTGTCGGTACTTACGATCGCTGTCCATGGGAGGTTGACTCCGTATCTAGCAGGGCGAACGAAAAATCGTCTTCGAGTTCCGGCTAAAGTGGCAAAGCGTCCCACGCTCTGCAGCCCATCGATGACCATGCCAGCCGTCCAGCGGGCGTAGCGACGGCAGTTATCGTGGGGAGGGATTGTGCGGGGGACCGAAGTGGCAAGCAACGGTCACACCACCCAATACTACAAACCTATGTGTACCACAGAACGCGGCCGATTGCACCGGGGGGCAGTAATTTTACCTACCGACCTAAGTACCATCGAATGGATCAACCCGGGTTACTGCTGAGAACCCAGGCCAAACGCATAGACCGTGCCATCCTGAGTGCCCAAGTAGACGCGGCCGCCGGCTACGGTCAGGCCGCTGAAGTGGGAGAAGCTGCGAATGATACCGCCGCTCGAAAACAGGATGCTGCCGGTAGCGGCATCGAGCGCGTAGAGGATGGCGTGGCCGGTACGGGCCTTGCGGGCTGGGGTGTCCAGCAGGTTGCCATGGGGTCCGAACTGCGCGCCGTCGTCGCCATCGGCCAGCGCGAACACCATGCCGTTGGCGATCACGGCCGGCGTGGGGAGTTTCATATCCACGGAGTTCCAGGCGGGAGTGAGCGCGGGCCGATCGCCCTGGAGTTCGACCCGAAACGCCATGAGGCTGCCGTTGGGCGTGGGGCCGTACAGATTGCTGAACTTCGTGGCGGCGGTGGGCGGACCCCAGGCTGGGGCGACCAGCCAGCGCGTCCCGGCGGCATCTTCCCAGGTGGAGAACGCACCCCAGAAGCCTTTGCCGGCGAAGTTGATTTCGCCGTTGGCGAACCCGGCGCTGCGATAGAGCGGGGTGCGGTGGCCGGTACCGCCCAGAGACTTGGCGTCGAGCAAGAAGATGACCCCTTCTTTTCCGGCGGCGGCCACCAATTCCCAGGTTTTGAAGTTGAAGACAACGGCGCTCATGCAGCCCATGTCGAGGTCCTTCTTGGTGACCCATTCGCGGTTGGAGGGAGCAAAGTAATCGACCAGGTCCAGATCTTTGGGAGAGAGCGCCAGGACGGTGTCGGAATAATTTCCGGTGGTGGGGTCATAGGGGCCGTCGCCGGTTTCGACGATGATCTTGCCGCCGGCGGTGAGGGCGGCGCCGGCGCGGCCCCAGATTCCGGCTCCCGAGGCGCTGACGGTGAAGCTGGTCACCGTGCGGTTGGGGTCGGCCAAGTCCAGGGCATAGACGCCCGACTTGACGCCGTTGCAGCCCTGCGAGGTGGTGGTGTAGAGGACATTGTTCACGAGGTTGAGGCTCCACGTTTTGGCGAACGCGGGAACGAACGGAGTGGGCGGCAGGAGATCTTCGCCACTGACGAGGTTGAAGGCGTGCAGCTTGCCGTCGCTGGCCAGTGCGAACACGGCATTGCCTTTTCCAGGCAAGGGGCCGATCACGGGGGTGGCGGTCAGGGCGTTGGGACAAAGCCAGCTGGCACTGCGCGAGGGCGTGGCCTGGGTGGACAGCGTTTTCTGCCAAGTGATTTGTCCGGTGTCCCCGTCAATCGCATACAGCCTGTCGGAGGCGCCGGCCACGATCACAAAATCCTTGATTCCGCGCGAGGTATGCACGTTGCTGCGGACCACGGGCGCGGTGAGGTTGGTGAGCTCTTTGGCGGGGCTGTCGAGGCTGGCGGTCCATTCCAGCTTCAGATCTTTGATGTTCGCGGAGGTGAGGGCGGTTTCGGTTCGATTCCATCCGGTGCGCTGCGGATCGCCGCCGAAGGAGTTCCAGGCGCCGCGGCCTCCTTGGGGGTGCGCGAGCAGCGGCGCCAGCAGGCAGGGTGAGACCAATCGCATCCATCTCATGGCTCGATCTCCGCAAGGCACTCCAAGAGAATATCAAGGATGCCGTCAGGGTGTTCGTTCCGTTCGCCAACGGCCGGCCGGGTTCGGCACGGGCGGATTCCGCGCCGCGCCCCGGTACCGGTATCCTAGGGAACAGGCTATCCTCATGAGACCGCCGAGTTATTTACTGACGGCCGCGGTGGCCGTGCTGCTGGCAGTGTCGCTGGCGGCGTTCCTCGGAACGCGCAGTCCCGGGCCGGGTCCGGTGGCCGCCACCCCGGCTGCCCGAAACGCGCCAACACCGCTGGTGGATGACCGGCTGCTGCAGACCGCGCGGCAGTTGTATACGCTGGCGGACACGTCCGCGGAACAAGATCTGGCGCGGGAGGCCCTGCGGCTTTCGGATCACGAACTCGATCAGGCGTTTGCGACCGCGCTGCGGCAGGCCGAGGCGGTTCCACCGCCGGCCGCCGGCCCGCTCCAGCAACCGAACGCCCGTGTCACGCAGATGAAGGGCCGGCTGGCGGCGGACCAGGCGCGGGTCACCCAACTCACCAAGCAGGCCGCGACCGACGACTCCGCAGTGGACCAGCTAGCGGTGGCCAAAGCCCAGCAGGAGTTGGACCAGGACGACCTCGACGACGCCCAGCAGGACCTGATGCGGCAGGGCGGCGACCGGCACGCGACGCTCGAGCGTGCGCTGCAGGAGCATGAGGCCGCCGACCACCGGCCGGCCCCCGTGTTCAGGACCGGCGGCCCCGAGCCCGCCGGGACGCTGGTTCAGCAGGCCCAACTGTGGCTCGATTTGAACGGCCGCGACCGGCAGCTGCTCGCGGCGCGCACGCAAGCCTCGGAGAAGGCATCGGAGCTTCTTCGCGAGCACGAAGCGCTGGACGCACAAGCCGGCCAGACGGGCTCGCGCGCCGCAGTGGCGCAGGCGAGCGACGCCACGGGGGCGGTCTCGCGGCTGCGGAAACTTTCGGATGTGCGGAAAACGCTGACTGAGTTCGACAAACGGATTCAGGACAGCAAGCAACTCGTGGATGTCTACGGGCGGTGGAGCACGGCGGTGGAGGGGCGGCGGCGCGACGTGCTGCACCGGATGACGGGGTCGTTCGCAGGAATCCTGGGGATTTTGCTGGCTGCGATTCTGATCAACCGTGCCATCGGCCACGGTTTTCACGAGGCGGACCGGCGGCGGCTGGCGCAACTGCGCACGGTATCGAAGCTGGCGGTGCGGGTGACGGCGGCGCTGATGATTCTGCTGATCGGGTTTGGCCCTCCCACGCAGGTGACGACTCTGATCGGGCTGGCGACCGCCGGGCTCACGGTGGCCCTGAAAGACTTCATCGTGGGATTCCTGGGGTGGTTCGTGCTGCTGGGGCGCAACGGGCTGCACGTGGGCGACTGGGTGGAAATCGAGGGGGTGAGCGGCGAGGTGATCGAGATCGGGCTCTTGAAGACGGTGCTGCTGGAAGTAGGCAACTGGGCGGCGACGGGCCATCCGACGGGCCGCCGAGTCGCGTTCGTGAATAGCTTCGCGATCGAAGGCCACTTCTTCAACTTCTCGACAGCAGGCCAGTGGCTGTGGGACCAACTGCAAGTGAGTTTGCCGGCGGGCGGCGATCCATACCGCATGGCGGAGCAGATCACGGAGGCGGTGGGCCGCGAAACCGAGGCCGAGGCGCGGCAAGCCGAACAGGATTGGCAGCGTATGACGGCGCAATATGGGGTGCGCGAATTTTCGGCCAAACCGGCGGTGGAACTTCGTCCCGGCGGGGCGAATCTGGACGTGGTGGTGCGCTACATCACCCGCGCGCCACAGCGCTATCAGGTGAAATCCAGGCTGTTTGGGACGATCATCGGCCTGATGCACCAATCGGCCGGCGCCTCCAAGCCGGCATGAGATTCCACGAGTCGATGGGCCACCGACTGGCCCGGTGTTGCCGGTTTGTCACACTCCCCAGTCTGCGAAATTTCTATCAACCAATCCAAGCCAACTGGCGTCTAATCTGCAAGACTCAGAGAATGGAGGGGAAGGTGCGTCTACTCGGAGCGGCGGTCTGCGCGGTCCTGCTGGCGTCGTGCGGGCGTTCCGGCGGGTCCCGGGTCGCCGAGGCGGCGTCCCTGCATCCGGCCCAGGACGTACAGACCGCGAAACGGGAGATCCGGCTCACCGGTTCGCTGGATGCGGTCCACTCCTCGAAGATTGTGGTGCCCACCACCTACGGTCCGGGCGGCCAGATCACCCTGACCCACATTGCGGTCAACGGATCGCGCGTCCAGAAAGGCGATCTGATCGCCCAGTTCGACGCGACCCAGCAACTGGACAACGCGCGCAACGCCCAGGCGCAATACGAAAACCTCGGCCACCAGGTGGAACAGAACGTAGCGCAACTGAAGGCCAACGACGAGAGCCGGGCGGCCACGCTGAAGCAGGCGCAGGGAGCGCTCGACAAAGCGCTGCTGGAGCTGCAGAAGGGCCCGATCCTGAGCGAGATCACGCGGCTCGAGAATGAAGTCCGCTCCGAGATCGCGCGGCAGCACGTGGAAAGCCTGAAGAAGTCTCTGGCCGCCCACCACACCGCCGATGCGGCCACTCTGCGCTACTCGGAACTGCAGCGCGACCGGCAGAAGGTAACGCTGCAGCGATGGCAGGACAACATCATGAAGCTCGAAATCCATTCGCCGCTGCCCGGAATGGTTGCTTTGGAGGCGGTGTTCCGCAACGGCGCCCTGACGCATGCGCAGGAAGGAGATCAGATGTACCGCGGCCAGCCGCTGGTGAGCATTTTCGATCCCTCCGAGATGCTGGTGCGGTGCATGGTGGGCGAGCCGGATGGCGCGGCGCTGACGCCGGGGGCCCGGGCGAAAGTCTATCTGGACGCCTATCCCGACCTGGTGCTGCCGGCGCACTTCGAATTCGCCAGCCCAGTGGCGGCTACCGCGCTGGGCAGCCCCATCAAGACGTTCACGGCGGTGTTCAAGCTAGATCGGACGGACGCTCGACTGATGCCGGACCTGTCGGCGGCGGTGGTGCTGGAACCGTCTGCGAAGCCCAGTGGAGGCAGCCAGTGAGAACGGGCCGGCAGCGGGCGCGGGTTTTGGTGGGTTGGGCCGGCGTACTGGCACTCATCGGCGGCGCCTGGGCGGGTGTGTACCGGATCCGGCAAACGCAGCAGACAGTCTCCGATCTGCCCGTGGCGCCGGCGCGGCAGGGCGAGTTTCTGGTGATCGTTCGCTGCCGCGGCGAGCTGCGGGCCGGGCGGTCGGTGCAGCTCTACGCCCCCATTGTGCCCAACCTGCGCATCTCGTGGCTGGCGCCATCCGGGGAGGTGGTGCCGGAAGGGCAGCCGGTGATCAAGTTCGATTCGAGCAGCGCGGAGCAGCAACTGGTCCAGAAAGAGGCGGCTTTGAAGCAGGCCCAAGCCACATTGGAGCAGGCCGTGGCTCAGGCAAAGATCACCGCGCAGCAGGACCAGGCCGATCTGGCTACAGCACAGTACAACGTGGAGAACGCGCGGCTGGAAGCGTCGAAGAAAGACATTGTCAGCCGGATCCAAGGCGAGGAGAGCCGGATTGACCTGGGGGTGGCCGAGCAGAATCTCAAGGCCCAGGCGGCGTGGACCGGGTTGCACACCGCGGCGTCGAATTCGCAGATCGCGGCGCTGACACGGCAGCGGGAGCAGACGCAGGCGGACGTCGACGTCACCAAAGCCCGTTTGGCTCAAATGGTCATCAACGCGCCGGTCACCGGGTTTGTGGTGTTCGCCTCCAACAACAACCAGGGACCGGTGAACGCCAAGCCGTTCGCGGTAGGCGACAATGTGTTCGCGGGCATGAACCTGGCGGAACTGCCGGACCTGACCACTTTGCAGATGGACATCAAGGTGGACGAGATCGACCGCGGACGGCTGGCGATCGGCGAGGAGGCGCGCATCCATGTGGATGCGCTGCCGGAGCTGGCGCTGCCGACGAAGATCGGCCAGATTTCCCCCATGGCGGAACTGGGGATCGATATGTCGGTAACGCGCACGTTTCGGGCGTACGCTCCGATTCCGCATCCCGACCCACGGTTGCGGCCGGGGATGAATGGCGGGGTGGACCTTATCGTGCGGCGCATTGCCAACGCCATCAGCATACCGGCGAAGGCGCTGGTCACGCGGGGGGGCAAGCCGGTGGTGTACGTCGCCGATCGAGGCAACTACCGGCCGGTGGAGGTGCAAGTGGTGGCGCGCAATCCGGATGAAGCCGCCATTTCCGGGGTTCCGGCCGGGGCCCTGGTGGCGCTGGCCGATCCGGAGAAGCGAGAGTCCAAAAAATGAAGCGGCGGTGGCGGACCCTGTTGCTAGCGGCCACGGTGCTGGCCGTATTGGCTGCCGGCGGTTGGGGCGCGCTGCGATTCGTGCAACTGAGCTCGACGGCGGCGAGCGCGGAAGTGCCGACCACACGGGTGAAGAAAGGACGGGTCACCATCACGGTGGCCGCGCGCGGGGAACTGCAAGGCGGAAACTCGGAGATGGTGATTGCGCCGCAGACCGGCGGCGGCGATATCGCGATTACGTATTTGCGCGAGCCGGGCGAACTGGTGAGAGCGGGCGACACGGTGGTGGAATTCGACACCACGCAGCAGGAATACAATTTGAAGGAAGCGGAAGCCGATCTAGCCGAGGCGGAGCAACAGGTGATCATCGCGCAAGCCACAGCCGTGTTCACCGAAGAAGAGGCGCGCTATGCGGTGCTCTCGGCGGCGGCCGACACCAAGGTGGCGGAGCTGGAAGTCCGGCGGAACCCCCTGCTGGCGGCGATCGCGGCCCACGAAAACGAGATTTCGCTGGAATCGGCCCGGAGCAAGCAGCGGCAGGCGGAGCAGGACGCGAACAACAAGAAAGCCACGGTGAGCGCGGGGATCGCGATTCAGGCGGCCGCGGTGAACAAGGCCAAGGTCACGGTCGACATGTCCCAGCGCATCATCGACAGCATGGTGGTGAAGGCGAAGACCGCAGGCTATGTCAACGTGCAGCAGACCAGCAACCAGGTTTTGTGCTGTTATGCCGGGCAGCAGCTGCCGAACTTTCAGGTGGGCGATTCGGCGCGGGCTGGCCAGGTGGTGGCGCAGATTCCGGACCTGACCCACTGGGAGGTGAGCGCGAACATCCCCGAGTTGGACCGCGGCCACTTGAGTCCCGGACAGAAGGTGTCGGTGCGGGCGGCAGCGCTACCGGGGCGGGCATTCGCCGGCCACATCAAGACGCTGGGAGGGACGACAGGCTCGCCGTGGAACCGGTCGTTCGAGTGCCGGGTGGCATTGGATGAGACGAGCCCCGAATTGCGGCCGGGGATGAGCACCAATCTGACGATCACGGTAGAATCTCTGGACCAGGCGCTGTGGGTCCCGTCGCAAGCGGTGTTTGAGAGCGACGGCCGCGCCTTCGTCTACCTCCGGACGCCGCAGGGCTTCGTGCCGCACGACGTCACGCTGGTGCGCCGCAGCGAGAGCCAGGCGGTGCTGACCGGAATCGGCGACAACGACCTGGTGGCTCTTTCCAATCCCGATCAGCCCAACAAGCCCGCCAGCCAGACCGGCGGCGTGATGAAGGCTGTGTCGCGGTGATCCTGCTTTCCGATCTCGGACAGGCGGTGGCCAACCTGCGCGCGCAGAAAACGCGCACGCTGCTGACGGCGCTGGGCATTGTGTTCGGGGTGGGATCGGTGATCGGGATGCTGGCCATCGGATCGGGCGCCAAGGAAGAATCGCTGCGCTTCATCGAACAGCTCGGCGTGCGCAATATTCTGGTCGACACGCGCCAGGCGCTCAGCCAGGAAGAATTGCAGCAGCGGCGGCGTTCGTCGCCCGGCCTCTCGGCGCGCGACGTCCGCATCTTGCGGACGAACGTCGAATCCATCGAGGCTCTTTCGGAGCGGCGGTCGATCCATCCGCGGACGGTGCTGCCCAAACCGTCTCGGGATGTGCCCGAGCTGTACGGCGTGCGGCCGTCCTACAGCGTGATTCACAGCTTGCATCTGGCGTCCGGCAAATTTTTCAACGATACCGACGATGAGCGGAGCGCGACGGTCTGCGTGCTGGGCGAGACGGCCAAGGTGAGCCTGTTGGGCTACGACCCGGCGGTGGGCAAGTACATCAAGTTGAACGACACCTGGCTCGAGGTGGTGGGCGTGCTGCAGGAACAGATCATGGCCGGTTCGCAATCGAGCGGCGGGGCCATGCAGGACGTCAATAACATCATCTATGTGCCGCTGAATACCATGCAATATCGCTTCTGGGACCAGAGCGCCAACCTGCGGGACGAACTGGACGGCATCGAGATGCGCCTGAAGCCGGGCGCGGACAGCGTGGAAGTGGCCAAGGTGGTGACGGCGGTGTTGAATTCGACGCACCACAACACCGAAGACTTCACGGTGACGATTCCGGCGGCGCTCCTGGCCCAGCAGCAGCGGACGCAGACCATCTTCACCTACGTGATGGTGGCGATCGCAGCGATTTCGCTGCTCGTGGGCGGCATTGGGATCATGAACATCGTGCTGGCTACGGTGATGGAGCGGACCAAAGAAATCGGCGTGCGCCGGGCGACAGGCGCGCGGCGGTTCGATATTCTCCGACAGTTCCTCACCGAGTCGGTACTGATCTCGGTGGGCGGCGGGGTGCTGGGCATCGGCTTCGGATTCTTCCTGGCGTGGTTAATTGCGCGTACGGCGGATTGGAAGACCATTGTGACCACGGCTTCGGTGGTGATCGCGTTCGGCGTATCGGTGTTCGTCGGCGTGGTCTTCGGAATCTATCCGGCGATGAAAGCCTCGCAGATCAGCCCCATCGAAGCGCTGCGGTACGAGTAGTTCGCGGCGCCTTCCCTCTTACCACACTGTAGAACAATTCAACAGAATTCTATTTGCGCTTTCACAAACCTTTTACACGAGAGCCACATTCCACGAGCGTCTCGTTTCTACTATGAACGAGAAGGCATGGATGAGTTTGCCGATGCCAGATGACGCCAAGGGCGTTAGCTGCGGGCAACAGCCTGAATGAAATCACAACGGAAGGGAATCGGGAAGGAATCGAATGTTGGGCAGAACATTGTGGCGGAAGACTGTAGGGGCCGTCGGCGTGCTCGTCCTGAGCGTGCCGGTCCTGGCGCAGCAGCAATACAACTCCAATGACGTGACTCCGCTGAGCGCGGCGGCGGGCAAACTCACTGGTGCGACCAGTGGCAAACAGGTGGGCGGAGGCAGCGATGGGCATGCCTACCTGCTCAACGGAACGGCGTTGGCCTCCGTGGACCTGCATCCGGCCGGTTGGATCAATTCGATGGCGCTGTCGACGGACGATACGCAGCAGTGCGGCTACGCGTATTCGGCCACGACGGGGGGCAACCACGCCGCGCTGTGGTGGGGCTCGGCGGCCACTTTCGTGGATCTGCACAGCCTCTATACGTGGACCTACTGCACGGGGAATCATAACGGGCAGCAAGTGGGGTTCGGGGAGCGCCCGGTGTACTTTATGACCACGCAGCACGCGCTGCTGTGGACGGGTACCGCGTCGAGCGTGGTCGATCTTCACCCGGCCGGCTACAACTATTCGAAGGCTCTAGGCGTGCACGATGGGCAGCAGGTCGGCTACGCTTCCAGCTTGCCGTACCCTACGGTCACGGCCGATTCTCTGGGCTACCACACCACCAGCCATGCGCTGCTCTGGAGCGGCACAGCAGCGAGCGTGGTGGACCTCCATCCGGCCGGTTATGACGCTTCCGAGGCGTCGGCCACCAACGGTGTGCAGCAGGGCGGATGGGTTTACAGCGCCGCTTTGGTCTCGCAGCATGCCGCTGTGTGGAGCGGAACGGCGGACAGCGTGGTGGATCTGCATCCGGCCGGCTACACGGACTCGAAAGTTACCGGCCTGAGCGCCAGCAAACAGGTGGGCGAAGGCTGGGTGGGACCGGCCGGCCTGCCGGGTTCCGTGCGGCATGCGCTGGTATGGCAGGGGACCGCGGACAGTGTGGTGGATCTGAATCAGTACCTGCCCGCCGGTTATACGCATGGAGTGGCAACGGGTGTCGACGCCAACGGGAACGTAGTGGGCTATGCCTACAATGCGCCGCCCTCCGGCACGGCGATGCCCGCCGATGCCATCGCGGTGATTTTCGCTCCGGGCCCCGCGGCGCCGGACGCGCTCTCGTCGATTGCGCTGGATTCGTCGAACGTGGCTCCGGGCGCATTCGTCCAGGGCACGGTCTCGATCGGCGCTCCGGCTCCGGCCGGCGGTGTGGCGGTCTCGTTCCTGAGCACCGATGCGAATCTCATCCCCGCGCCGTTTCCGGTCGCGATTCCAGAAGGCCAGACCAGTGCGTCATTTTCATTTGTGACGGGCGGCTCGACGCTTCAGGTTCCCGCGGCGGCCAAGGTCTACGCGACGGACGGCACGGTTCGCAAGGTAGCGAATCTGACGATCACGCCAGTGGTCAATCTCGCAAGCGTCACGATCAACCCTGTGGAAGGCGGTTTCGCCACCTCGGGCAGCGTGACCCTGAGCATTCCGGCACAGCTCGGCGGCGCGACGGTGTCGCTCGCCAGCGGCGATCCGACACTGGCTACGGCGCCTGCGTCCATCACCATCCCGCAGGGCTCCTCCCAAGGCGCGTTCACGATCTCGACTTCTCCGGTCCCGGTGGCCACGGCGGTACCGGTAATGGCAACGTTCAACGGCCAGACGGTGTCGGCGCCCTTGAATCTCAGCCAAGCGCCAGTGGTGGCAGTGGCGAGCGTGACGATTCCTCCGGTGGTCGGCGGACAACCGACGACGGGAACTTTGACGCTGACCAACTTTCCCCGAGGGGCTGGCGGCGCGGTGGTGACTCTCACGAGCGGGGATGCCGCGGTGCTGCAAGTGCCGGCCACGGTAACGGTTCCTCAGTTCGGCTTCTCGGTCACGTTCCCCATCACCACAGTGGTGGTTCCCGGGCAGAAGGGCGTGTCGGTGAAGGCCACTTACAATAATTCCACTATTACGACAACGGTTTCGGTGGCGCCGATTCCGACGATCACCATTACGCAGGCCGAGTATGTGATCGATCTGAAACTGTTCAAGGTGGCCGCGACCACATCGTTCGCCAACAGCGTGCTGACGTTCGGGACCGACCCGCTGAGCGCACCCCTCGGCACCATGCAGTTCGAACTGGGCTCCTTTAGGGGCTCGATGATTTTGGATACAGCGCCCACTTACGCGACGGTGTGGAACTCCAACGGCGGCATGGCCACTCTGTTGGTCACGCAAAAACTATCGACTGCCGCGACCGGCGGCGGTGGCGGCGGAGCGACCGGTGGCGGCGGAGGTGGAGCGACTGGTGGCGGGGGAACGACGGGCACCTTCAAGCTCACCGTCTCCAAGACCGGAAAAGGCACGGTGACGGCGTCGCCGGCGGCCGCCAGTTACGCGGCGGGCACGGTGGTCACGCTGACCGCCACTCCGGATCCCGGCGCGCCGTGGATCGGTTGGGGTGGGGCCTGCAGCGGTACGGCCGCGACCTGCACGTTGACGATGAACGCCAACCTTTCGGTGGTGGCGAATTTCAAATAAAGCAGTCTGGCGATCTTCGGCAATCGCCGGTGGGGGCATGGGTGCAGGCTCATGCCCCCTTTTTTGCGCTACGGCGTGGGGAGCAGGCCGTAGACGTCCACCTCCCCGCGGGCGCCCACGTAGACACGCCCGTTGGCCACAGTGGGAATCGTGAACCGCACGGCGGCGCCGGCGCGGTCGCGTGGGGCGTTTTGCTCGCTCGTGTACAGTTCGCGCCTCACGTCCAGCGCATCGTACGCGCGGAGGACCGCGGGAACCTGGCCTTCCCGCCAGTTGCGCGTTTGCACGGCCCACACGATGGCGTCCTTCGTTGTGTTGGCGGAAATCGCGGGCGTCGCGCCGCCGTCCGAGAATTGGGGCAAGCTTGCGGCGCGCCCTGGAATGAGCGCTCCGCTTTCGAGAGTGAACTCGCGGAGCCGGTCGCGGCCGGCAATGGCATAGACGTGTCCATTCCAATACGCGGGAGCGCCGAACAGGCCGCCCGGGAATATGATCGTCTGGACGGCATCGGCCTCGACGCGCGGCTGGTATCCTCCCATGCGATCGCGATCGATGAGGTAGAGGCTGGCGCCCTTGCCGCCGGCGAGCAGCAGGCGCGGATGCGGACCGTGCTGCCCGGGCAGCAGCACAGGGCCGCCCGAGCCGAGATCGGCATCGTGGGCATTGAGCTCGCGCTGGTCGTGGGGCGTAAACGAATCGGACACCGCCAGACGCCCGCGGTCCAGGCGCAGTTTCAAGACGCTGTCGCCCCAGTCACGGCCGCCGGCGCCGGCAGTGAACCGGCCATTTCCGGTGACCACGAACACGCTGCCGTCGCTGGCGGCGGCCGGGCCGGTATCGCTCATCCAGATGCCGCTTTCCTCCGCGTCGGGCGACGTGTTGAATGCTGCCAGTTGCTGTAGCGTACGGGTGTCATAAGCCATGACCCAGCCGTGATAGGGGCCGATGTCACAGGATGACGCCCACGAGAGGTACACGCGATCATTGGCCAACAGCAAGGCGGCGCGCGGATTTTCGCGCAGGGGATCGAAGGCGACGACGCCTTTTTCGCCGCCGGCTCCGCGGCCCGGCACAGAGGCCCGGATCTCCACCGGCCCGCCAAATTTCTCGACCCCGGTGGTCAGGGCCAGGGCGTGCAGCTTCTGCACGTAGACGTCCTGGAGCAAACCCCGGTGTTCCTTGGTGCGCGCCAGCACGTACAAAGTCCCGGTCTTCTCATCGATCACCGGAGTGGAGGTGATTCCCAACTCAGGGGTAATGAAAGGGCACTCCCCCGCGATCACGGGATGGATGCCGGCATCGGGCTTGAGGAAGCTGACGTGCCACAGAGGCTCGGCGGTCAGGCCCTCGGCATCGAACGCGTAGACGCTATCGTGTTCAGTGGCCACGAAGACGAGATGGTGAGTGCCTTTGCCCGGGACGGTCACGCCTGGGAAGTACAGCGGCTGAGCGAACACGGCGCCATCCACGTGGAAGACGAAGCGTTTTCCAAAGTGTTGCGGGTTCACGTTCCCGGGGGTGAGGGCGGTCTCGCCGAGCGTGGCGCCGGTGCGGGAGGAATCATATTGCGATGTAAGGACGGGCTGGAGAGCCGCCGCCGGCGGGCAGGTCAGCGCGAGGAGGAGGAGGGAACGCAGCGGCACCATGGCTTATGGACACCGAAGCGCGGGACAAAGTTCCGAGGCGATGGGCGGCGAACCGCCCATCGAAGCCCTGGTTTCCGGAACGACGAAGCTACTTAATTTTGAACGCGCCGGGCTGGCCGTCGCGGTGGGCCATATGACAAGCGCCGCAGGTTCCGTTGATGGCTTGCATGGAACTCGCCATCTTGTCGGCATCGTTGGCGGAACCGGCCGCGGCCAGATCGTGCGCGGCCGCTTCGCCCTTCTTGGCGATCTGCACGGCATCGTCAGCGCCGCCGCGCTTGGCGAAGAATTCACCCACCTGCTTGTAGATGCCTTCCAGGTGTTGCGCGCTCTCGGCGGCATCGGCGCCCGATTTGGAGGCGACGGCCTTGCGCGCCTTCCCGGACGTGGCGGCGATGTCTTTCATCCAACCCTGATAGTCGGCTTCGCTTTGCGCGTAGACGCACAAAGCCATGCCGAAAGCCAGCAAAGCCGGGAGAATGATCTGTTTTTTCATAGGGGGTAGTATAGCATCAAGACCGAATCGTCAAGGGCGGCGGGGCTGGGGAGCGAGGCGGCCGGCGACGTAGGGGGCCGCGGCCGGATCCAGGGGATACGGGGAGATGGTCGGCGGAACGGCATCGGCGTCCACCAGCCAGACGCGGCGCCCGGAATAGTAGCGCAGCAGATCGCGATTGCCGGCGTCATCCAGATCCCGGGCCCAGACCACTTTGGCGGTGTCGATGGAGGGCTCGTTGTAGACCCACTCCTCGAAGGGATTGTGAGTGGGCCGGTAATGCACGATGGCCAGTTGGCGGCCGGGTTCCTGCTGTAGCCGGGCCAGGGCGCGAGCCCGGCCTCGATTACCGGCGGAGGTGGCGTACCAGGTCATGGGCCAGTCCGGCGGCATGAAGAACTGTAACGGCTGAGCGGCCGCGCGGAACAGCAGCACTCCCACGCAGACCACGGGCACGGCCCGGGCCAGGCGCAAGCCCGAGGGCGGGCCGTGACGACGCCAGACGCGCAGGTGGCGCATGCCCTGCAAGACCAGGACGTAGATGAGGCCGACGATGGGCGCGGCGTAGTGCGGATAGAACCAGGTGTTGAGGCTCAATCCCACCAGGAAAACGCCGCCCATGATGACCAGGGGCCGCAGACGCCGGTTCTTCGCTATTTTTGGCAGGAAGAGCAGGGGCAGGGTGAAGGCGGGGCCGAGGAAGAACATCCAGAACGCGGCCGCTTTTCCGAACGTATTCTTGGCCAGCCCGCCCGGCGTCTTGGCTTCCATGAACTTGGTCAACTCCCAGCCTTGGTAGAAATCGCGCATCTGGGCGTTGCGATACAGGGGAACGGGCAGGGGCCGTTGCCAGAGGAAGATGCGGGCCGGGGCATATTCATCGCGATCGACCTGGTAGGGCATGCGGATCGGATTGCCGGTGACGCGCCAATAGTAGTAGCCCATTCCGGCGGCAGTCAGGGTCAGAACCAGCAACCCCGGCAGGACAACCCGGGTGAATCCGCGCTTCAGTTCGGGTCCGCGCTTCTTCAGCAGCCAGGCCAGGAGGAACACGCACACCGAAGAACTGAGCACGAAACCCTCGTAAGGGCGGCTGTTGGCGAGAATGGCCATGCCGATTCCCATGAGGAACGCGTCGCGGGCGCGCGTCCGGCGCAGGATGCGAGGCAGAGCGCCCAGGACCAGCAGGCCGCCGATGGCCGCGGCAGCGCCGCCCCAATAACTATTGATCCAATAGCCGAACAGCCCTAAGCGCAGGACGGCCAGCAGGCCGCCGAGCAGGGCCCACGCCGGCGGCAGCCAGCCCTGCAACATCCAGCAAACCAGCGCACACATGACGGCGACGCTAACATACACGCCGATCCACTCTTGGCCGGCGAACACTTTGCCAGCGGCCAGAATCAGGCCTTGCGCCACCGGGTACATGGAAGCATAGGTGGGGTGCTGCAGGATGTGGATGCTCTCGAAGTGTACCCACAGAGGATGGGCCGGGTTGGTCAGCCGTCCGGCGGCGAAGGTATGGGCGGCGAGAAGGTAGGCGAACTCGTCGGTGACCGAGGGTTGGCGGGGTGGCAGAAGGGGGAAGAGCGCGGCACGCCCCGCCAGCGCGGCCAAGCCGGTTACCGCGACGGCCAGCGTCCGCCGGCGCGCCAGCGTCGCGAAGGCGCGTTCGAGGGGGCGGAACCGGGATGGTTCGCGAGGGGGCGCGGCGAGCGAAAGCCGCCACACGATCCAGAGCGCAACCAACTCCAGCCAATAGGGGGAGTAGCGGATTCCCAGAGCGAGGAGGGTGCCTACGGCGTATTCCATGGGAAGGGCACTCTCGATACTAAACAGGGCGGCTGCCCGGCTCAATGCTAACTGTGGATAGCGGGAGCGGGGCCTGAATCCAGGGGATGGGGCGCTAGGAGGACGCGCCGGCGGCGCGAGTCCTGGCAGGGGCCGCGGCTGGATTGTCGCGGGTCAGGCCGCAGCCGCAGCACCGCTCCTCGTTCCAATCGCGCCACCAAGCGCACACCGGGCAGCGCCAGCGCCGGCTATCGCCGTTATCGAACACTTCGCGTCCATTGAGGACGGAGAAGGATAATCGACGCATCCAGACACCCGCGTTCATAACGCAATCTCCACCGGAGGACTCCGCCGAGCGATTCCTATCGGACACATCATACGGCAAAACATTTTGTTTGAGAAATGTTTTTTTCGGGGTGCGGCCCTGTTGGTTTTTTTCAGGCGGGGATTCCACGGCTGGCGGGCCGGGCTAGAGGCAGAAGACTCGTTCGGCGTTCAACTGGTAGAGCTTTTGCTTGTCGGCATCGCTGATGGGCAGGTTGTCGGTGACCTGGACTTCCTCGGGCACGTATTGATAAGGGTAGTCCTGGGCGTAGAGCACGCGATCGACGCCGAGCACCGACTGCGCGAACAAGATCACGGGTTGCCAGGCCATGCCGCTGGTGGTGACGTAGAAATTCTCTTTGAGGTAGTCGCTCGGTTTTTTGCGCAATTTGCCGATACGGGGGTGGCGGCCATTCGCCACCATGGCCCGGTGCATGAAATCGATGCGGAACATCCAAAAGGGCAGGGCCTCGCCGAGATGGCCGGCGACGATTTGCAGAGCGGGGAAACGGTCGAAGACGCCGCTGGTAATCAGGCGCAGGAGGTGAAGCCCGGTTTCCACGGCGAATCCGAAGATCGCGCCGGCGAGGCCGCATTCCGCGAACGGGCCAATCATGGCCGGCGGCGGCGTGGTGGGGTGGATGTAAACGGGGACGCGCAGCGCCTCGGCGGCTTCGAAAATGGGCCAAAACTTCGGGTCATCCAGGTATTCGCCTTGCGTGTGCGAATTGATGATGGCGCCCTTGAGCCCGAGCGTCTTCACGCCGCGCTCCAACTCGCGGGCCGCTTCCGCCGGATTCTGGGGCGCAATGGCAGCGAGTCCGGCGAATCGCCCGGGATGGCGGCGAACGGCCTCGGCCAGTTGGTCGTTTAAGGAGATGGCGAGGGCGGTGGCGGTCGCTGGTTCGAAAACCTGCACGCCGGGCGCCGTGAGGGAGAGGATCTGCCTGGCGATGCCGCTGTCATCCATGTCGCGGATGCGCCCCTCGCCCAGGTCCTGGATGCGGGACACCAGGGCCGTGGCTTGTGCGCTCTTGCCCAGATAGTGGCCCCACAGACTGAGGAAGCCGGGATCGAGCGGCGCGCCGCTGGCCAACAGTTTCCGGTAGTGGTCCAACAATTCGGGCAGCGCGAAGGCTTCTTCGGCGGCGATGCGCAGATGGGTCATGGGTTTGGCAAAACCTGAGTATCGCACGAGCCGGCGCGCGGGTTGCCCGCTGGGCCGGCGTCCGCGGAATCATTGTCAAGATCCCACGGGTGCTGTTACTATCGGGTCTTTGGGAATCGCTCCGGAAAATCCTCTGGTCACGGTGGTGACGCCCTCGTACAATCAGGGTCGTTTCATCCGCGCCACAATCGAAAGCGTTCTCAGCCAGGAATACCCTCACGTTGAATACATCATCATGGACGGCGGCTCGACCGATGAGACCGTGTCGGTGGCCAAGGACTACGCTAGCCGGCTGACTTTCATTTCCGAGAAAGATCGCGGCCAGTCGCACGCCATCAACAAGGGATTTCACATGGCGCGGGGAAGCATCCTGTCGTGGCTGAACTCCGACGATGTGTTCCTGCCGGGCTCGATCCAGGCGGGTGTGGGGGGCTTCCGGCGCAATCCCGCGGCCGGAGCGGTGTATGGCGAGGGCTATCAGATGGATCGGGAGGGGAACATCACCTCGCGGTTCGCTCACACCGAACGACCCAATTTGTGGAAGCTGGTGTATCTTTCGGACTACATCCTGCAACAGACCCTGTACCTCCGCAAGGACGTTTTGGAGGATGTCGGCTATCTGGAAGAAGACCTGCACTACACCATGGATTGGGACCTTCTGATCCGCATTGGTTTGCAATACCCGTTGGAATATGTGCCGGAGTTCATGGGCTGTCTGCGCGAGTACCCGGAGGCGAAATCGTTTTCGGGAGGGGAGGCGCGGATTCGAGAACTGAGGGCCATGCTGCGGAAACACACGGGAATGCGCTTCGCACCGGGAGCCGTTGTCTACGGCCTGGACACGTATTCACGACAATGGTGCGAGGGGCTGGAACGCGCACTCGGACCCCGGTTGAAGCCGCTTTCCAGGGGCTTGCAGTTCGCCATTCGGGCGATGGCGAGTCTGGTGATCGGGCATGCCATCAACGATTCGCAGGGACTCTATTCGGACGGCTGCGCGGCCGATGTGCTGCACTATGTGCTGCCCCGCGACGCAGGACGTCTGGTGATCGAAGGCCACGTGCCCGATTCGGTGGCCGCGGTGGGCGATCAGCGAATGCGCATTGAAGCCAACGGCCGGCGGCTCGGTCAATACACCTTACGGGCGGGCGATTTCCATCTGTCTGTGGATGTTCCCCAAGACCTTCAGGGCCAGCCACTCCGTCTCACCGTCAAGAGCCTTCAGTGGATGGTGCCGGCGCCGCTGAGCCTGAGAGGCGACCGGCGCCGGATCGCATTCCGGCTCAAGAGCATTCGCCGGGAACAGCCGGGAGGGATTTCGGCCGCGATGGACCACGTGGCTGAGAATGGCGGCGGGGCGCCAGACCGCGCCGAGCCCGGAATTACCTACTTTTCGTCTCCGCATTACAGGGCCCACAATGAGGCCCGGCTGCGACATCTGGCCAGCCTGGGCCTGCCGATTCGCGGACGAGTGTTAGAGGTGGGATCGGGGCCCGGAGATCACACGGGCTTCTACCTCGAGCGCGAATGCACCGTAGTGGCAACCGACGGGCGCGAGGAGTGCCTTCAGGAACTCAACACGCGTTTCCCCGAGGTTCAGACCCAGCGGGTGGATATGAACTCGGCCGAAGGGCTGGCCGAACTGGGGACGTTCGACATCATCCACTGCTACGGTCTTCTCTATCATTTGGAATCACCGGAGGCGGCGATCGCGGCCATGTCCCGAGCCTGTTCTCAATTGCTGCTGCTGGAAACGGTGGTCTCGCCCGGAGCCGGCCACGAGATCAACCCGGTCCCCGAGGTCCTCGGCGACTATACGCAGGCCCTGGGGGGCCGAGGTTGCCGGCCGACGCGAGCCTGGGTGTTTGACACTCTGAAACGATACTTTCCGTATGTTTATCAAACGAGGACCCAGCCGGATCATCCCGAGTTTCCCACTGACTGGACGGCCATTCCTGCCGACCACGGCCTGATTCGAATCGTATTGGTGGCAGCGCGACAGGCCTGCGATCTAGCGACCCTCAGCCCCGCGCTTCTGGATCGGCAGGAATCCCTCTGAATTTGCGGTCAGAGGGGAGACCGGGGGTCCGCGATTCGGGGGCTGCCGTCAGGACGCGCCAAGCCGGCTAGGATGCACTGCCTTTGAGACGCCTGCGCAACCGTCCCATCCATCGCAGGAAGAAATCGATCCAGCCTTCGGCTTCGTACTTCTGGACCAGTCCCAACAGCCAGCCGCGATTGGCCTCGGTGGAGGCCAGGCCCTCTTCCAGCATGGCGGCCCGGCGCTGTTCACCAGCGAGGGCAGTTTCGGTGGCCGCGAGGCCGTTTTCAAGCAGAGGAACCCGCCGGCTCTGGTGCTGCATGTCCCGGATTCGGCTCGATCCACCGTGGACCCTGAAGGGAAGCCCCTCCATCACCAATCCGCCAAGAACCGACCCAGCCTCCTCTCGGCGAGGAGTTTGGATTACGGGGGCCGGCGGCTTGGCCAAGAACAGAGACGCCACCGTATAGCGGGCCACTGCATCTCGAAACAGACAACCGGGCACCGGATCTTCCGAGAACTCGTTCCCAACCACCACAAGTCCGCCTTGGGAGTACCGCCGAACGGCGGCGGCGGCGTTGGGCGGCGGGTCGTGCGGCGGCGGCAGATACTCATTGGCCCCCGGCGCGCCCTCACCATAGTCGAAGGTGAGGCCCACCAACCCTCCGGGCTTCAAGACCCGGGCCATTTCGCGAAGCGCGAGTTCCTGATCGGACGCGGCTAAGTGTTCCAGGACGGAGCAGGACATCACGGCATCGAAGCTCGCCTCCGGGAAACGCGACAGGTCTCTCATATCGCCGACGACTGCTCCGAGCGAACCGAGTTTCAAGGTGCGAGCACAGTCTTGCGCCGCCTGGACGAATTCGGCGTTGATGTCGACGCTGGTCACGCTGGAACCAGCCATGGCCGTCAGTATGGAAAGATGAGTGCCCGGTCCGCCGAGATCGAGAACCTTCTGGCCGCCCTTCGAGAGTCCGAGCCCCTTATAGATCCAGACGTATTCCCAGAGCCGGAAAGGCCGGAAGACCAGGCTCGGAATGGTCTCGGCGGCGCCGGTCGAGCTTAGGGGCAATCCGGCCGTGGTTCCCAGAAGGTCCAGGGCGAGAAAATCCCGAACGTCGCGGTCCTCGCCAAACTCGCAGAGAAAAGACGCCAGCCGGGCGCGATTCAGCGGCACGTTCATCCCGGGCAGGCGTGACTCGAGGCGTTCGTCGCCGGGGCCAACCTCCGCCAGCTCGGTAGCCCACGCGGGCAACGTGTCGGACTTCATCTATTCTCCCCTCGCAATGGGCATCCGCCAGCCCGTGCCGAAGGCTCGTGACGTGACCTTGAGCACGGGCGCGGCCTGCTTGCGTTTGAACTCCGCCATGCGAACCATGCGCAGCACGCGCTTGACCGTGGGCTCGTCAAAGCCCTGGGCCACGATCTCGTCCGCCGATTGGCTTTGCTCCACATGCAGCTCCAGAATCTGGTCGAGCACGTCGTAGGGTGGGAGCGTATCCTGGTCCGTCTGTCCGGGCCGCAATTCGGCGGACGGAGCCTTGGTGAGGATCGCTTCCGGGATGTCCGGAGTGCGCCGGTTACGCCAGTGGGCCACACGATACACCATCGTCTTCGGCACGTCCCCGATCACCGCCAGGCCGCCGTTCATATCGCCGTAGAGCGTGCAGTAGCCCACTGCCATTTCGGACTTATTGCCGGTGGTGAGCAGGAGCGATCCGTACTTGTTGGAGAGGGCCATCAGGAGGTTGCCGCGAATGCGCGACTGGATGTTTTCTTCGGTGACATCGGGGGCGCGGCCATGAAACGCGTCCGCGAGCGCGGCGTCGTAGGTTTTCATAATGCTCGAGATCGGCAGCGTGAGAGTGCGGATACCGAGATGGTGCGCCAGCGCGACGGAATCGTCGACGCTCCCGGCGCTCGAGTAGCGGGAAGGCATCATGACGCCCAGCACGTTTTCCGGGCCCACGGCTTCCGCCGCCAGAGCCGCGGTCAATGCCGAATCGATGCCGCCGGAGAGTCCCAACAGCACCTGGTGGAAATGCGTCTTGCGGACGTAATCGCGGATCCCCAACACCAGCGCGTTCCAGATTTCGGCCTCGGGGGCGAAATCGTCGTCGGCAATGCCGGCAGCGCTGCCGTCCACGTCCACGATCAGCACGTCTTCTTGAAACCCTTTGGCCCGCGCAGCCAGACGGCCGCGCGCGTCGAAGACCGCGCTGCGGCCATCGAAAATGAGATCGTCGTTGCCCCCCACCTGGTTGACATACGCCACCGGCAGGCCATATTTCTGCGCCATATGAGAGAGCATGTGCTCGCGGAACAGCTGCTTGCCGGCGCTGAAGGGCGAGGCGGAGAGATTGAGAATGGCCTGCGCCCCGGCTTGCGCGAGCACTTCGACGGGGTCGCGGTGATAGCGCCGGCGTTTCCAGAAGTCGTGGTCGTTCCAGACGTCTTCGCAGATGCTGATGCCCAGGCGGCATCCTCGCCATTCCAGCACTTGCGGCTCGTGGGCCGGCTCGAAGTAGCGGTCCTCGTCGAACACGTCGTAGGTCGGCAGAAGGGTCTTATGAAACGCTGGACCGACAGCGCCATCCTGCAACAACACGGCGCTGTTGCGCAGCGGCCTTCCCATGTCGGAGGGATTGGGCGTGGCGACACCCACGAGCAAGGCGGGCGCCTGCGCCAGGCCGGCAGCGAGGCTGGCCAGCATCTGGCAACCGCGCTGCACGAACCCACGGTTCATGAGGAGATCGCGGGGAAGATAGCCCATCAGCGCCAACTCGGGGGTCACCGCGAGGTCCGCGCCCAGCGCCTGCGCGACGCGGACTCCGCGCGCGATCAACGCCGAGTTTCCATCCAGATCGCCGGCCGTGGGGTTGATCTGCAGAAGCGCCAGTCGCAAAGAGTCTACCTATGTTTCTAGAGTACCGAAACCCGGGGCCCGGCAGGCATGGCCGGCCGATATTTGTGGCCGGGGCGAGGTTTGCCCTATGATGGTCAGCGATGGAGCGAAAACTGTTCGTTGCGGAGCCGCGGCGCACTCCGGCGCCCGACGGCGATGCGCGCGCTGCCGGCAATCCGGTGACGCAGCTGCGCGTGAAGCTGTTTGCGGATGGCGCGGACAAGGCCGCCATGCTGGACATGTACGCCAACCCGCTGATCCAGGGCTTCACGACCAACCCCACGCTGATGCGCAAGGCCGGGATTTCCGACTACCGCGCTTTTGCCTGGGATATTCTATCGGCGATCCGGGACCGGCCGATTTCTTTCGAGGTATTCGCCGACGAGTTTCCGGAAATGGAGCGCCAGGCGCACTTGATTTCGGCCTGGGGAAACAATGTCTACGTCAAGATCCCGGTGACCAATACACAGGGCGAGTCTTCGTGCAGCTTGATTGAGCGGCTTTCGCAGGCCGGCGTGAAGTTGAACGTCACCGCGCTGCTGACGCTCAAGCAAGTTCGTGACGTGCGCGACGCCCTGGAGGGCGGGCCGCCGTCGTGCATCTCGGTATTCGCCGGCCGGGTGGCGGACACGGGGCGCGACCCCATCCCGATGATGGCCGCGGCCATCGAACTACTTCGCCCGCACCGTCAGATGGAGCTGATCTGGGCGAGCCCGCGCGAACTGCTCAACGTGTTCCAGGCGGACGCGCTGGGCTGCCACATCATCACGGCCACCACCGACATCCTCAAGAAGCTCTCGCTGGTGGGGAAAGACCTCGCGGCGTATTCGCTCGACACGGTGAAGATGTTCTTCGAGGACGCACGGGCGTCGGGGTTCGAACTCTAAGAGTTCCGGCAACGGCGGCAGAGGAGGCCCGGGGTTGCATTTGGGGGCGGGATCCGCACGATGTTTCGAAGGTGGATCCCTCACAGAGTCCATCGCGTCCCTCCTGACTCCGGTGGACGGGTGTGATCGGAGCGGCTGGTTTCTGGCTGATTCCATCGTGAAATCGCTCAGGGGAAGGAATCCAGAGAATCCGACTTAGTTCGGACCATTCGAAGAGAGAGCAAGATGCCCGGATCGTATCTAGCAGGATGCGGAAATTCGAAGTTTTGGTGAGAGACTGCTTCTTCCGATCAGCGTTTCCGCGTGATTTAGCAGCCCCGAAATTGGGGCGCGTAGGGGGATACGGGGCTTAACGGCCCTTTTTGGGGCCACTCAAACA
>JAIQFS010000058.1 GCA_020073145.1 Terriglobia bacterium | reverse complement strand
CGGAATTTCTGCATTGGGCGGGAGGGCGGATCGAAGCCGGGCTCCAGTTGGCGGAACAGCGGCTGAGCCAGGGCGCGGCCGACGCGGGAGTGCCGGTGCGGGCGTACCGGAAATCCCTGCAGAAACGGTATCGGGAGAGGCTGGCCGCCGTGCGCGAAGCCAATGCCGCCGAAATCGAAGAATCCGAATAGAGCCCCACTCTCCCCCGCGATGTGCTATTACCGAAGTGAATCACGCCGGTGATTCCCGAGATACTTTGACACGCCGTCAGTTTCTATCCGCGGTGGGAGGGGCCTCGTCCCTGGTCCCCTTCGGCTTCGCTCAGGGCACGGAGGCTGCCGGCGAATCCGCCGCCGACATCACCCTCCGGATCGGCGAAATCTCGCTCGATCTGGCGCCGCGGCATAAGATCAAGACGATTGGCTACAACGGCCAGGTCCCCGGCCCGCTGCTGCGGGTGACCGAGGGCCGGCCGGTCACGGTCGACGTCTTCAACGAAACCCGCAGCAATGAACTGGTTCACTGGCACGGCCTGCACATCCCGCCCGAAGTGGACGGCTCCCACGAGGAGGGGACGCCGCATGTTCCCGCCCGTGGTCAACGCCGCTACTCGTTCACACCGACGCCATCCGGCACCCGCTGGTATCACAGCCATGTGGGCGCCGGCCACGACCTCGATAAAGCGACGTATACCGGCCAGTTCGGGATGTTGATCGTCGAACCGCCGAGCGACCCCGGCCGGTACGACCTCGAAGTTCCTCTCCTGCTGCATGAGTGGGATCCCTACTGGGATGACCGCGGCCCGCGCGACGTCGCCTACCGAGTGTTCTCAGTGAATGGGAAAATGCTGGGGGCGGGGGAGCCGGTCCGCGTCCGGGCCGGGCAGCAGGTCTTGTTCCGCGTTGTGAACGCCAGCGCCACCCTGACCCATCGCCTGGCGCTTCCCGGCCATCAGTTCCACGTGGTGGCGCTGGACGGCAATCCGGTTCCGGCGCCGCGCAGCGTTCCGATTCTCGAACTCGGCCCAGCCGAACGGGTCGATGCGGTGGTTGCCATGAGTTCGCCGGGCGTCTGGATCCTGGGGTCGGCGGACGATCAGCGCCGCGCGCTCGGGATGGGCATCGTCATCGAGTACGCTAATGCCGCGGGACCACCACGCTGGACGCCCGCGCCCGCCGCGGCGTGGGACTATACGGTTTTCGGTGAGCAGCGCGATCCGGCGCAGCCTGATGCCAAGGTGCGCCTGGTCATTAAAGAGGTGCCGGGTCATCGCTGGACGATCAACGGCAAGTCGTTTCCCAAAACCGACCCCATCCCGGTCCAGGCCCATCGCCGGTACCGCTGGATCTTCGACAATCAGAGCGCCGACGCCCATCCGCTGCACCTCCACCGCCACACGTTCGAGCTGATTCGCGTGGCCGGCAAGCCGACGTCCGGCCTGAGGAAGGACGTGGTGATGGTTCCAGCCTGGAAGGAAGTCGAAATCGACGTCACTGCCGACCATCCCGGCCCGACTCTGTTCCACTGCCACCAGCAGTTTCACATGGACAACGGGTTCATGGCCATGATGCTGTACCAGGATGCGTAGCCGGGCATACCCGGGCCTTCGGTAGAATAGCACTGTGCCCCCGCTGACCTTCTCCGAAGCGCGCGAGTCTGTGCTTTCGCACGTTCGCGGCGCACGCCGGCTTCCGGGAGTGGAATCGGTCGGCTTGGATCAGGCGGCCGGCCGCGTACTGGCCGAAGACGTGGCCGCCGACCGCGACACCCCCGCGTTGGCCCGTTCCGTTCGCGACGGATTCGCCGTGCGCTCGGGCGACGTGCCCGGAGAACTGGAAGTCATCGGCGAAGTGCGTGCCGGCGACCGCTTCGGCGGGGAAGTGGGCCGCGGCCAAGCCGTCGAGATTATGACCGGCGCTCCGGTTCCCGCCGGCGCCGACGCCATCGTCATGGTGGAACATACCAGCCGGGTCAACGGCCGAGTGCGCATCGACCGCTCCGCCGAGCCGCGGCAGTTCATCAACCTCCAGGGCTCGGAGGCGGCCGCGCAGGAAGTGGTGCTGCACGCCGGACAGCGGCTCGACTACTCGAGCGTCGCCATGCTCGCCACCTTCGGCCGCGACCGCGCTGCCGTCTACGAGCGTCCGTCGGTGGCTCTCATCGCCACCGGCGATGAAATTGTGGAAGTCGCCGAGGCGCCCCAGGAATTTCAAATCCGCAATTCGAACATTTATTCGCTGGCCGCCCAAGTGCGCCGCGCCGGAGGGGCGCCGCGTCTGCTGCCGGTGGCCCGCGACAACGAACGGCACACACGCGAGATCGTCCAGGAAGGTCTGCAAGCCGACTTGCTGCTGCTTTCCGGTGGCGTCTCGGCCGGCAAGTACGACGTGGTGGAGAGTGTGCTTTCCGGCCTGGGCGCCGAGTTCTACTTCGACCGGGTTCTCATTCAACCGGGACAGCCGCTGGTGTTCGGACGAGCGTGCAACCGATTCTTCTTTGGCCTTCCCGGCAACCCGGCCTCCACCATGGTGACGTTCGAAGTCTTCGCCCGCGCAGCGGTCGAGCTGCTGACCGGACAGGAGGAAATCGCGCTGCCCATGCTGCTCTCCCGCCTTACGCGCGACTTTCGCCATCGGACCGGCCTGACGCGCTTTCTGCCCGCCCGGCTTAGCCCCGATGGCGCCGAGGTCACGCCTGTGAACTGGAGCGGCTCGGGCGACATCCCCGCGCTCACCCGCGCCAACGCGTTTCTGGTCGTCGAATCCGGCCGCGCCGAGTACCCGCAAGGCGAGCTCATCCAGGTTCTCCTCAAATGAAGAAACTCTCCCACTTCGATTCGGCCGGAAGCCCCCGCATGGTGGATGTCGGGGCCAAGCCGGAAACGCGCCGTACGGCGCGCGCTCACGCTTTTGTGCGGATCGCTCCCGCCGTGCTCCGTCAACTGCCCGAGAACCCCAAAGGCAATCCGCTGGAAATCGCGCGAATCGCCGGAATCGCCGCCGCCAAGCGCACCTCGGACCTGATCCCGCTCTGCCATCCGCTGATGCTTACGCACGCCGACGTGGAGATCGCGCTGGAAAAGCAGGGCGTGCGCATCATTGCCACGGCCGCCACGACCGGCCCCACCGGCGTCGAAATGGAAGCGCTCACCGCGGCCTCCGTCGCCGCCCTCACGGTGTACGACATGACGAAGGCTCTCGACAAATCGATCGAGATTCAGGACTTATACCTTCTCGAGAAGACCGGCGGCAAAAGCGGAGACTTCCGCCGCAAGAGCACCCGATGATCCAGGCCGCTGTGGTGACCATCAGCGATTCGGTGACCGCGGGCACCCGCACCGACCGTTCCGGCCCGGCTGTGCGGGAACGCTTGGAACAGCTGGGCTGGACAGTCACAGCGTCGGACTCGGTCCCGGACGAGGTATCTCAGATCTCCGGCCGGCTGGCCGCTCTGGCCGACAGCGGAACGGTGGCCGCCATCTTCACGACCGGCGGCACCGGCGTGGCCGCGCGCGACGTCACGCCCGAGGCCACCCGGGCCGTCATCCATCGCGAAATCCCCGGATTAGGGGAATTGATGAGGGCGCGGGGCCGCCAGTCTACGCCGCTCGCCGTGCTGTCCCGCGCCGTGGCGGGAACCCGCGGCCGAGTCTTGATCGTCAATCTACCGGGGTCGCCCAAAGGCGCGGTCGAGTCGCTCGATGCTATCGTGGAAGTGGTCCCGCACGTGCTCGAGTTGCTTCGTGGGCATACCGATCACGCGGCGGTCCGTCAGGAGTAACATGCCTCGAATCTTCGCCCTTACGCTGCTGTGTTCTCTCCTGCTCGCCCAATCCCGAGACGAACCGGTGGAAGCGCCGCAGCCGTTCCGTGTCAGCACCGACCTGGTAGTGGCCCCGGTCACGGTCTACGATCACGATGGCTCGTATATCAACGGCATCCAGCCCGAGCAGTTCCATCTCTACGACAACAACAAAGAGCAGAACATCCACGTCGATATCGCCTACCAGCCGATCTCCATTGTGATTGCCATCCAGGCGAATTCGCACGTTCAGGCGATCCTGCCCCAAGTGCAGCGGATCGGCAATTTGATCTCCCCGCTGGTGATCGGCGATCAAGGCGAAGCCGCGGTGATTGCATACGATTCGCGGATCCGCACCCTCCAGGACTTTACTTCGGATTCGGACAAGATCACCAAGGCCGTGAAATCCATCTATCCCGGCAGCACGTCCAACCGCATGATCGACGCCGTTGTGGAAGGCTCCCGCATGCTGGATTCGCGGCCCAAGAACCGCCGCCGCATCTTCCTGCAGATCGGCGAGACGCGCGATCTGGGCAGCGAATTCCGCGCGCGGGAGGCGTTGATCAGCATCCAACTCGCCAACGTCGAATTCTACGCAGTAGACATGTCGCGGTTTCTGAGCACGCTGACCGCTCCCCAGGTGCAGCCTCGGCCCGACCCGCTGCCGGCGTCCGCGCACCCTCTCCCGGGCGGGGTTCCCTCCACTCCGACCACGATCGCCACCACCTATGGCCTGAACGGCGGACGGGCGGAATTCCTTCCGCTCATGCTGGAGCTCCTCAAAGACGCCAAAGCCATCTTTAAAGACAACCCGGTGGAACTGTTCACCAAGGGCACCGGCGGCAGCGAGTTTAGTTTCTACAAGCAGCGCGGTCTGGAAGAAGCAATCCAGAAAATCGGCGAAGAGCTGCACAGCCAATATCTGATTAGCTATAACCCCAACAACAAGGGTGAGGGCGGGTTCCATCAGATTACGGTCGAAGTGTCCGGCCGCACGGATGTTGCGAAAATCCAGACCCGTCCCGGCTATTGGCTGGCCGCTAAGTTCAATTAGCGATCGGGAAGCTCCGGTCCGAACCGCCGCTGAGAATCGGTGGCGAAAACGTCTCTGAGTTCCCCGTACCGAAGCGCTATCGCGCCGGTACAAATTCCGAAATCCAGTCAGTACGAAAACCCGACTGGTCTATGGCGTCTTAGAAACGCTCCTCGTACACTCGACCTAACCGGCAATGAAAGCGTCTTCCGGTTCGCTTCGGAGGGCGCCGCATTGAAATCTGGTGAAGGGGTAAGTATTCCGATGAGACGATATTTCGTGGTTTCCCTGTTGTGCCTCCTGCCTGTCTGGACTGCCTCCGCAGACACATTTTCCTTTGCGTACACCGGTAGTCTCTACTCGGGCAGCGGCACTCTGACGGCCGTGAACAATGGCAATGGCAGTTTTACGGCGACTTCCGGCAGTGGCTTCTATGATGGATTTGCGATCTCCCTGATCCCGGATCCCTCTGCACCCAGCTTCGCGATCAGCTCGTCGGGGGCCTTCTACTACGACAACGGGCTCCTTCCTGCGCAAAACCCCGTCATCGATTCCGGCGGCCTTCTCTTCAGCATCAACGGGTTGGGAGCCACCGAGCTGAACTTCTGTAGCAATGGTCTCGGATGCGGCACGACCGGGGGGTATGCGTCCCTTCTCAACAATGGGCACTACAATAGCGACGGAGTGACTGACTCTGGCAAGTTCACGCTAACGAACGTTCCTGAGCCCTCCACCCTGGCATGGCTGGGCCTCAGTCTGCTGGGACTCACGATGATCAGACGCCAATCGCTTGCCGGACTCGGTCTAGAGTCTGGACGCCGCAACCCAGCGCGACTCGGCCCACGCTCCCTGAACTAGTGGCCGGCCGTCCGCGGCACGTGCATCGACATCAGCGTCACGGTTCCATTGATCGCGCTGAACCAGTGCGGCGTGTTCTCGGGCACCATGATGACGTCTCCTTTCGAGACGCGCCGCTCGGTGCCGCCGGTAATTCCGGTGCCGGTGAGGTTGTCCGCGTTGGTGCGCTTCTCGTTGACCAGCTTGCCACCGGTGGTCAGAGTCGCCGACCCGTCGAGCACGTAGAACATCTCCGCTTCCTTCTCGTGGACCGCCGCCGGACCGACGGCTGAGCGGTACTCCAGATTGGCGGCATATGGCGCCAGCCGCAGAATCGGTTCGATGACCGTCGGCTGGCCTTCCTTGTGATCGCTCTTGGCCTTGGCTGCCAGCGCCGCGATGTCCGCGGACGAAGCGAATGTCTTGACGGGTTCGGCAGCCGGCTGGGCCGCCGCCAGGGTCATCAGGCTGAGAGCAAGGCTGAATCCAATTGCGCGCATATTTTCCTCCAGTGCAGCGTGGGTGTTGAGGAAAATGCTATCACACGGCGCGCGGACTCAGCGGCTTCTCACTCGCTTTCCTCAAATACCCCCGTTTTCCGGTTCTTGCGAGCGCGCCCCGCCGGAAAACATCGGCCATTCATCGCGATGTACACACCCGGACCGAGCGTCTGAACGAAGGCCAGCGCGCTCCCCAGGTTGAACAACCCGTCGGAGCTACCGAATTTGTACGGCACCATGGCCCCGGTCAGTACGATGGTCTTCGCGGGCACGGCCGCCGCCAGCATCTTCGCGGTGGTCTCCATGGTGTCGGTGCCGTGTGTGATCACCAGTCGGGATTCAGGCGCCCGCGTGCAGGCCTCCACGATGGCCGCCCGGTGACGGTCGGTCATCTCCAGGCTGTCGATCATCATGAGGGTCTGGATTTCCAGATCCAGCCTGCAGCGACCTAGCGCCAGCATCTCCACCAGGTGCGTGTCTTTGAAGAACAGTTCCCCGTGGATCTCGTTGTACTCTTTATCGAAAGTCCCGCCGGTCACGAGGACCCGGATGCGTTCCTGGCCGCGCTGCAAGCTTGCCACTCCGCTATCGTACCCTGCGGCGCCGCCATCCAAGTGCGGACACCGACTCTCCGGGTCCTATCAAAGGTCGGTTGGGGTGTCAGGCTTGGGCCCGGCGCGCCCGACGCTTTTCGATCGCCACGGTAGCCAACCCGGCGATCAGCAGACCGAGGGCAGCCGGTTCCGGCACTGCATTCCTTGTCACGTTTGTGGCCACAAATTGGTAATCGTTGTAGTCCAGGTCTCCGCCGCCGCGATAATCCTCGAACGCGATATAGGTTCCGACCGGAGTCTTGCCGGAGCCGGTAAAGTCGGTGGCGTATGTATGGTTGAGGTCGTCCGAGTTGAGGCTCGGATCGGAATACCAAGTGTCGCAGGTCGTGATTACGACTAATTGGAAGACCAGGGTATCCCCGGCCGCTGCCGATCCTAGATCGAGGCTTTGTCCGACGAACGAAATGTGATTGAGCAGCCCTACGGTATGGGTGGACACGTTCTCCACCAGGAGGCCGATTTCGCTGTTGTAGGCCGCATCCGAGCCGTAGAAATAGGCCCAGACGGGTCCCGTGTTGGTTGCCGTAAACAGGTTGACTGGTGCTTGTGTCCCGACGTTCGCGTAGGGAATCGCATCGGCTCGCAACGGAGCCACAGTGCTCAAAAGGCCAACGAGCACCCCCATCCAGAGTAAGAACCGCAGGGGGGGACGTAAGCTAGATTGTCGACGCACTAAGAGTCCATCCTTATATCTGCAGTATAAGACCTGAATATATTAATCTAGCGGCCTGCGGTACTGGGTTGGCGCCGGATTGTACCGGTACGAAAGTAGCGATGAGCGGGACCCTCGCATCGGGCAGCCGGAATTCATTCCGGATGCTGAGGGGCCAGAGCCCGCACTCCGGATGCTGTCGAATGCCTACCGGCCTGCACGGCCCCAGTCCCATTAGGCTCCGGGATTTAGCCTGGACTCAAACGTCGTAACTGTCGAGGGAAGCCCGGGGGCCCTAATCCGCCCGCGAGATCTGCACCATCTTTTCCGGCGCCGTCCCGTTGACCACCGCGTTCGCTTCTTCGGCCGTGAACTGCTCCACTTTAGACGAGATGTTCATCGAGCAGAATTTCGGACCGCACATCGAGCAGAATGCCGCGTCCTTGAAGCCTTCCTCGGGGAGCGTCTCATCGTGATACGACTGCGCCGTTTCCGGATCGAGTGAGAGCCGGAACTGCTCCTTCCAGTCGAACCGGTACCGCGCGCGCGACAGCGCGTCATCGCGGTCCCGCGCTCCCGGCCGCTTGCGCGCGATGTCGGCCGCGTGCGCCGCGATCTTGTACGCGATGATCCCCGCCTTCACATCGTCGCGATTGGGCAGCCCCAGGTGCTCCTTGGGCGTCACGTAGCACAGCATCGACGCGCCGTACCAGCCGATCATCGCCGCCCCGATGGCCGACGTGATGTGATCGTACCCTGGCGCGATGTCGGTCACCAGCGGCCCCAGCGTGTAGAAGGGTGCCTCGTAGCACATCTCGTTTTCCTTCTGCACCTGCATCTCAATCTGGTCCATGGGGATGTGGCCGGGGCCTTCGATCATCACCTGGACATCGTATTCCCACGCCCGCTTGGTCAACTCGCCCAGGGTCTTCAACTCCGCGAACTGCGCTTCGTCGCTGGCATCGGCCACGCTACCCGGCCGCAGCCCGTCGCCCAGGGAAAAACTCACGTCGTGCTTCTGGAAGATCTTGCAGATGTCGTCGAACCGCTCGTACAGCATGTTCTGCTTGTGGTTCTTGACCATCCACTCGGCCAGAATCGATCCGCCGCGGCTCACGATGCCGGTCACCCGCTTGGTGGTCAGCGGAATGTACTGCACCAGCACGCCAGCGTGAATCGTCATGTAGTCCACGCCCTGCTCGGCCTGCTCTTCGATCACTTCGAGCATCACGCCCGCATTCAGGTCTTCCACCCGGCGCACGCGCGACAGCGCTTCGTAAATCGGCACGGTCCCGATGGGAATGGGAGAGTCGTTAATGATCGCCTTGCGGATGGCCGGTATATCGCCGCCGGTGGAGAGGTCCATCACAGTGTCGGCGCCGTACTTCACCGAGTACCGCAGTTTTTCGAGTTCTCCCTCAATGTCGGAGGTGACGGCCGAGTTGCCGATGTTCGAATTGATCTTGCACTTGGAGGCGACCCCGATGGCCATGGGCTCCAGGTTCCGGTGGTTCCAGTTGGCCGGAATGATCAGCCGTCCGCGGGCCACTTCGGAGCGAATGGTCTCCGGCGGGAGACTCTCCCGCTTCGCGACGTAGAGCATCTCCTCAGTGACGATGCCCTGGCGGGCATAGTACATCTGGGTGCGAATCCGGTCGTTCTGACGTTTGGCTACCCACTCTGTGCGCATCCTGCCTCCTCCCAAGCCGGGAACGGTTGCCAGGGGACTGGCAACCGCCCGCGCTCACAACCGCTACTTCGCCTTCTTTGGCTTCTTCTTTTCCTTTTTGGGACTTCTGTCCTTAGCCACGCAAATCCTCCCTTACGTTGAGATTATACTCGCTAAACGCCCCCCGGCGTTTTCAATCGGTAGCGATAGCCGCGCCATTCGATGGTGCGGCCGAAGGCCGAAGAGACCAGCGCCACCAGCCAGATCCACGTGGCCACCGGAACCGCCGCCGTGTGGACCCATTCCCACCGCCGAAACCAGCGCTCCTGTTCGGGCAGCGCCCGCCGCGCCAGCCGCGCGCGCCGCCATCCTTTGACCATGCCCGGCGCCAGTTGCGCCGCCAGCGCCCACCACGCCAGCCCGTGGCCTCGCGCGATCGCGGCCGCCGAAGCTGCCATGCCGCCGCAATAGAAAACGTGAGCGATCAGCCCCGGCCCCCACTGCTTCGGATTGTAGACGCGCGTGATCATCATCTGGCGCCGGATCCAGGCGAAGAACCGCGGAGCCGTGATGCGCTCCAGGCAGGGCACCAGCGCGCCGGGAGCATACGCGATGGTCAGGCCGGCCGCGCGCACGGCCGCGCTCAATGCGTAATCGTCGCTGATCGTGTCCTTCCAATAGGAAAAGACCAGCGCCTCCAGGAACGTTTCTTTGCGGATCGCCATGGCGCCGCCCCAGGCGAACCGGTTCCGGCCGGGGCCGAGCATGCCAGCCGGCACGGCGTCCCACACCCCCCGCAACAGCGCCCAGAACGCGGCCGGCTGCGGAGTGAACCAGCGGTAGCCCGTCGAGGCCCCGACACCGTCGTCCGCCAGCGGCGCAGCCAGCGCCCGCAGCCAGCGCGGCGTGACGCGCCCATCGGAGTCGGCAAATGCAAAGATCTGGCTGCGTTTGCGGGTCGCCTGGACAGCGGCCGCCAGGTTGAGCACTTTCTCCGAAGTTCCCGGCTCTTCCCGATTCGCCAGCACGACTCTGGACCGCGCGGGCAGCACGCCCGGTGGAATGTCCGCGGCCGAGCGCGCCACCACAATCAGTTCGTAGTCGGGATAATCCAGTGCCGCCAGCGCCGCCAGGTTCTCGCGCAGCCCGTCATCGTGTCCCTTGACGGGTACGATCACGCTGGCCGGCGGCGAGTATTCCGATGTCTCCGCCAACCGTCGATGGATGTAATCCGCCCGCTCCGACTCTCCCGTCAGAGAACGGAAAGCCAGAGTGAGCGCCGGACCGACAAAGAACCAAAACCAGAACACCAGCCGCCAGAATACCAGTCTTCCTGAAAGGACCGCCCGGCACCCATCGGAGGCTGCTGAGTCCGGCACAGCTCGGATGAGGAGCCTGCCAAGCCGACGGGGCAGTCGATTTGCCTGCCCGTGCCCTCTCTCGGCAGCCCACCGGTTCAGCTCGCTCTTGGTACTTTTGGGGATTCCGCGGTTCGAATGGTCCATTGACGTCGGCAGGGAAATCTTGGTGTAACTGTGTAACTATGGATGTGTCTAACTGTCGCGGCCGACTTACCGTCCTCTTAGATGGCGAAGCAGTACCTTTCCGATTCTTGGTGGATGGCTTCCCACGACTCCAGCCCCTTGAACATCGCTAAGGGAGAAAATCGACTTAGACCCCATCGGCCCATTGGAAACTAGAGAGACGGCGCACTCGCGGTGGGGCCAGGCCGACAATCGGCTGAACGCCTTCAGACTCCCGTTTCCGGTACAATGCGAAGCAGATGTCCCGGCGCTTCTACCGGTTCGCCGTCTTGTCCATGGCGGCTCTGCCCCTCCTCGCGCAACGGCAAGCCGGAGAGTTGCGCCTCCGGGTGGTGGATTCCACCGGTGCGGGTCTTACTTCTTCCGGTGAACTGGTGGGCCAGGCCACAGACGTACGGCAGGCGTTCACCACCGGCATCGAGGGGCAGCAGACCCTCTCTGCCTTGCCATTCGGCATCTACCGGCTGCGCGTTTCGCGGGAGGGTTTTCAGACGGCCACGACTCTCATCGAAATCCGCTCAGAAGTTCCGTTGACTTATAAGGTGACGCTGGTGGTGGCGCCCATCGAAACCACTATCGATGTGCAGGACACCGAGACCCTTCTCAACCCCGACCGCACCGGGGCCAGCCAGCAGATCGGCGCCGAGACTTTGCGCGACCGCCCCTCCTCGGCTCCCGCGCGCGCCATCATCGACCTGGTCAATGCCCAACCCGGTTGGTTGCTGGAGGCCAATGGAGTCCTTCACCCGCGCGGTTCCGAGTATGGCGTCCAGTATGTCCTCGATGGCCTGCCTTTGCTCGACAACCGCTCGCCCAACTTCGCCCCAGCTCTCGACATCGATGAATTCCAGTCCCTGGTGGTCCGCACCGGCGGCTATCCAGCCGAGTACGGCCGGCAGTTGGGCGGCGTGATCGAGGTGAACACCACGCGCGACACGCGCCCCGGATTTCACGGAACGGCGTCGATGCAAGGCGGCAGTTTCGGCACGGGCACGGGTTCCTTGGAGGCCCAATACGGTTTCGGCAAGGACACGGTGGGGCTCAGCGCCGACGCCATGACCACCGACCGGTACCTGGATCCGCCCGTCTTGCAGAACTTCACCAATCACGGTTCCGGCGCCGGCGTCGGCGGGAGATGGGAGCGGAATTGGGGAGCGTCGGACCGGTCGCGCGTGCAAGTGCGGCGTAACCGCGTGGGCTTTCTGGTTCCAAACGAAGGCCTGCAGCAGGATGCGGGGCAGCGGCAGGATCGCACCGCCGAAGAGACCAGCGGCCAGGCTTCCTTCACTCACCTGTTGTCGCCACGCGTGCTGTTCGACGTGCGCGGCTCGGGACGCGATGTGACCGCGGGGCTCTGGTCCAACCCGCTCTCGACCCCCATCGCTCCGGCCCAGAACCGCCGCTTCCGCGAAGGCTACGCGACGGCGGCTCTGTCGGTGAACCTGGGCGCTCACAATCTCAAATTCGGAGCCGACGGCGTCTTCCGCTCGATTGAAGAGCAATTTTCGTACCGCTTGGTCGAATACCAGATTCAAGGCATCCCTATCTTCGATCCCGACACGCCGTCCTCGTTTCAATTCGCCAACCGCCGCCAGAATCGCGAGCAGGGCGTCTACGCACAGGATCAGATCCGCTTCCATTCCCTGACCATCAACGCGGGCCTGCGCTGGGATCACTACGCACTGATCGTGCATGAGCAGGCGGCCAGTCCCCGGCTGGCGGCCTCTTGGCAGGTGCCCGGTACGGGTCTGGTGCTGCGCGCTTCCTATGACCGGGCTTTTCAGATGCCGGCGGTCGAAAACCTTCTGCTGGCCGGCTCCGGCTCCCTGGTGGCGCTGAACGACGCCGCCCTGGCGCTACCGGTCCGGCCGTCCCGCGGCAATTTTTATGAGGCCGGACTGGCCAAAAGTCTCTTCGCCCATCTCCGGCTGGATGCCAGCTATTACCGCCGCGACGTGCGCAACTTCGCCGATGACGACCTGCTGCTCAACACCGGGATCAGCTTCCCCATTGCCTTCAATCAGGCCGCCATCTACGGCTTCGAAGCTAAGCTGGGGGTTCTCCGGTGGGGGCGGGTTTCGGGCTTCGTGAGCTATTCGAATATGGTGGGAATGGGCCAGCTGCCGATTGCTGGAGGCCTGTTTCTGGATGACAACTCCGCTTCTCTGCTGCAAAGCCATGAGCGGTTCCCGATCAGCCAGGACCAGCGCAATTCCGTGCGCGCCCGCTTCCGTTATCAGGTGCTGCCTCGCCTTTGGGTGGCCTCGGCCGCGGCGTACGGCAGCGGCTTGCCCGTGGAACTCGCTGGGGTCGGCGACGCCGGGCTCCTGGCGCAGCAGTACGGACAGGCCGTTCTCGACCGCGTCAATTTCGACCGGGGCCGCGTGCGGCCTTCCTTCTCGCTCGATTTCTCGGCTGGCGCCGAAGTATGGAAGCACGAGAAGCGGTCGGTGCGGATCCAGGCGGATGTCGCTAACGTGACCGACCGGCTGAACGTGATCAACTTCGCGGGCTTGTTCTCCGGCACCGCCGTGGCCGCGCCACGCTCGGCGGCGGTGCGCCTGCAAGTGGAGTTTTAGACACCGCGGGCAAACCGCGCGCCCGCACTACTTTTTGGTTTTGCTCTTGGATTTGAGCTTGGGAGGATCGGCCTGAGCAGCTTCGGGGGCCGCTTCGGCCACAGCTTCGGCCGGCTGGGTGTCCCCGGGACTCACCGTTTTCAGGACTTCGTTGAACAATGCCGCTTTGCGCGAATCCACTTTGGGCGGCGGCGCCTGCTCGTGCCGGTAATCGTGATCGCTGTGACAGGTGCGGCAACGAACCTTGGCGGGCTCGGCGTTCAGCACCGACACCACCGCGTGGTTCATGATCCGTTTGCAGCGGACGCAAAAGTCGTCGATGATGTCGCCCAGACGGTAATCCGGCATATCGCTCCTAACCGGCGGGGGTGGGACTGACGCCTTCCGGCTCGACGGGCGGCCGCGGCGGCTCCGGGAGCACCCAGGCAGCCGGCTCAAACCCGACGTACTTGCAGATGCGCAGTTGACCGTCGTCGCCTTCCAACAGATCGCCGACCGCCAGCGGCTCGCCGGATTCGCGCAGCAGCCGCCAGGCATCGTACTCGTGGAGCGCGTCGATCTGGCCTCGTGGGTCATAGTCTTTGGGCTTGACCGCCGCGCTGCCTGACACGTGGGGCGCGGCGCGGAACTGCTGCCGGAGCGAATCCTTCAAAGCGTAGACCCGATAGGACGGCATGCCCTACATTGTAATCAAACTCAAGGCCTGTTTCGCGTCCCGCTCGCCCAGCTCAATCCACCGTTCGATGTTGGAGTGCGACCAGCAGACGGTGTCGCGCAGCGACCCCAGTTGTTCGGAGGGTTCGATCAACACCACGTCGAGCCGCGAACTGGGGCCGCGCGGACGCAGGACGGCGCGGGCCATCCGGTACGGCACGCCAGTGAGGCAATTGACGGCGATGGCGCGGGTAGCCCCCATCTCTTCGGCCGCCCATAGGGGCAGCGAGCCCAGCAGCCCGCCATCCACGAAATACTGATCGTCGATGGACACGGCCGGAAACGCGCCGGGGATGGCGCAGGTGGCCGCCAGGTGGCGGGCCGTGACGTGCGGGCTACACACCAGCCGCGCGTGAAAATGCGGGACTTGGACTACGGTCAGGCCGAAGGGAACGCGCGGTTGGTAGCGCGTCCAAAGTTCCTGGGCTTTGCGGTGGAGCAGTTCGGAGCGGAAGAGCCAGGTGGCGGCGATGGAGGTATCGTGCCATTCCCGCACCAGATCGTCCGGCGATGCGCCTCCGGCGATGGCCCATCCGTTCCAGGCGCCGGAAGAAGCGCCGACGATCAAGTCCGGGCGAAACGAGCCGGCAAGCGTCTTCCAAACCCCGGCTTCCCAGGCGGCAAACATGCCGCCGGCCGACAACACGAGCGCGGTGCTCACCTGTACCCATTCTAGTGCCCATCCGGCCCCGGCAGCCATCTATTTTCCTCTTCCCATGTAGAATGCTACATAGGTATACTTCGACCATGGCCGACTTACCCGGACTTTCCCACACTGCGGCCCTGATCCTGCAGACCATCGGCGCCGGCTACCTCTATGGCTACACCGTGATGGAAGTGACGGGCCTGGCCAGCGGAACCGTCTATCCCGCGATGCGCCGGTTGGAGCGCGACCGCTTGATTCGATCCCACTGGGAGCGGCAGTCCGTGGCGGACGCCGCTCTGCGGCCTCCGCGCAAGTATTACCATCTCACCCGGTCCGGGGAAGCGGCGCTCGAGGCCTCACGGAAGCGCTACCCGTTGCTGTCCAGGCTGGCGCCCGGCGCGGAGGTAGGAGGCCTATGACGGGCCGATGGCTGCAGCGCGCGATTCTTCGCGCCGCGTCTCTTCTGATGCCCGACGTTCGGCGCGCCGAGTGGCTGAAGGAGTGGCTGTCCGAGCTCTGGTATGTCCCGCGGCGCGGGGCAACGCACTTCTGTCTGGGCGCTTTCCGGGACGCCCTTTGGCTGAGGCGGAACGAGCCGGAAGCTCAACGGCCCAGCCAGAGCGTGCGAACCCGGCTGCATCTGCAGTCCCCGTTCCGTTGCCTGGCCTTCCTGGCTGCGCTTGCGTCGCTGAGTCTCTGGATGGCGGTCTGCCTGCCGGCTTCCCAGCGTCTGACGCGGTCCACGAACTTCAGAACTCGTGACTTGCTGAACGGGTGTGTCGGGATGCTCCTGCTTTCGTCCCTGATTGTGCCGGCCATCCTGGCGTTGGGGGCCTGCGCCGATCGCTGCCCAATTCCATGGCCGGGCAGGCTGCGCCGCGGCATCTTTCTGGCCGGGAAGATCGCGCTCCTCCACCCCGTCATGCTGTGCGGGTTTGTGGTGATGTTGACTTTTGACGCCCTGCCCCTGGCGCCGCTCGGGTTCATCGTGGCGTGCGTCGGCGCCTTCTACTGGATCTTCGCCGATCAGCGCCGCCGCTGCCCGGTATGTCTTCGGTTGTTCGCCAGCCCGGTTCGCATCGGCACCTTGCTGCGAAGCAGCCGGCACCGGGTGGTTCTGGCGTGCTATCTGGGTGGCGGGCTCGCCCTCGTGGCTCTGTTCCTGGGAGCCGCGATGGAGGCGGTGCATCGGATGGGAACCGGTATCCTGCACCGGGTCAACCCTCCCATGCTGGCTTCGACCGTGGTGATGTTGTGCGCCTCGTGGCTCGGGACCCGGACTCTGTTCTCTCTCCCCTTGGACCTGCGCGCCAACTGGCTCTTCCGTGTGACACCGGCTTTGGAGCGCGGGCCCTCGCTGGCGCTCTCGGTATTCCCGGTTGTGGCGGCCTCGGCGGTGCTGTTGCTCTGGTTCTGGCCTTGGAGACCAGCGGTCGAGCACCTGCTCTTACTCGGTTTACTCGGCAGCATCCTCGCGGACCTCTCGCTGAAGGGCTTTCGGAATATCCCTTTCACCTGTTCCTACCTGCCCGGAAAATGGAAGGTCCACATGATCTTCTGGTTCGGCTTCATCCCGCTGGTCATAGCCATAAACGAGGCCGTGGAGTGGGAACAGCAAGCCCTGGCGCGTCCCCGGAGCTACTGGTTGGTGGCCGCGGCTCTCGGTGTCGTGGCGTTCGCGGCCCGCAAGTTTACCGATGCCAGCGTGAGCCGCAGCGGACTGGAAATTCAGTTTGAGGAATCGGCGTCGGATGAGCTGGTCAGGCTGGGGCTGAATCGGTAGCGGAATCGGCGCGGTCCCGGTCGCACTGTTATCGAACGATAGGTATCCGACGGAGGAGTGATCCGCGCGGCGGCGTTCAGTAAGATAGCTCCATGGCTGGAAACACCGCCTCCGCCGATTCAGACGCTGGGGTGACCTGGCTCTCGGGCGTGGTCGTGACCTTCCTCGACAAAGTCGTGTTTCCCGTGCTGTGGGTGGGAGGCCTGCTGGGATTGCTCCTGTGGGTCTACTTCACCTACGGGCGCATCACCATCCGTGCGGATTTTCGGCTCATCGTTGTCCTGATCATGACCGTGCAGGTGATCTGGTTCAGCGTGGGTCTGCAGTTGGTGGGCTACAAAGAGCGGGAGTTGGTGGTGGCCAATTTCTGGCGGGAATCGCGGATTCCCTTTGAGCAGATCGAATCCGTCGATCGCGTCTGGTGGTACCGCGGCCGGCTCGTCCGCGTGCGTTTTAAGCGGCCCACCGCGTTCGGATCCATGGTCTACTACATCCCCAAATGGGTGATGTTCAAAACCTTCTTCTCGCGGCCGGAAGAAGAGTTGCGGCGCGTCGTCGCCGGCCCGATGTGGGACGGCGCTGGGGCCGAGTCCCTGAGCTGACGGCCGCTATTTCCCGGCGCACGGTTGCGGATCCCATCCCGTGGCATCGCGCAGCATCTTGAAGTGCGTGCTGGTGACGAACGGCATGGTCAGATACTGCGGGTCGTCCACCTGAGTAGTCACCACCAACCACTCATCGCCGTTGGGGCCGGTCAGGCGGTCGTAGTATTCCGTCAAGACGGCGTTGCCGCTGTACGGAACCCCGTTGGTGCGAAGATATCCCGGCATCAGGTGCGTAGTCACCACCTTCAAATCGCCTTTGCGTGGCTGCCCGCGGCCGGTGGTGGCGTACTCCCATTCGGCGGCCGAATCGCCCTGCAGCGTGGGCTGGCCGGCCGGAGGCGGCCCGGCTCCGAAGTGAAACAGGCGTGTTTGCGCGCCGGCATCGGTTTCCACCTTCAACGTGGCGTCGTTGTCCCACGTGATATGCAGGCGGCCGGGCTCGCGCATCACCGCCGCTGCGCCATACGGCTTGCACGAGGCCGCTTCTTTCGGATCCCAGGCATTGGCCGCGCGGCGGCCGTCGGCATTCAGCGGCACGCCGCCGAAGTTGCCCTTGCGGCCCACCACCATGCGGAATTTCCAGTCTTCGGTCACCACCGATACCCAGTAGCCGGTCATGTCGAAGGCCGCTGCCGCCTTGGGAGTGGGAGGCGGACCGCCCCGCCCACCGCGCCCGCGGCCTCCCGGAGGAGGCTGGCCGTGGGCCGCTGAAGCCCCCCACAACACCAGGGCCGCGACCGAAAGGAAGCCGCTACTCGATCGTCTCACCGGGATTGGTGCCCCATCCGAATCCGTCCGACTTGCGATGCAGCGTCTTGAGCGCGCCGCGATGGTCTCCCACCGTGCGCGACGGATTCATCGTGATCGTGACTTCATCCCCTACCTTCAACGTGTCGCGCTTGATGCCGGCCTGTCCCAACTGGCCGGAACTGCGCCATTCGAGCGACCACCGCTGCATCACCCCGTTCTCGTCCGGAGCTTCGATCTGCAGGTAAGAGTGCGGATTGCGCAGCAACAGGTCGAGGATCTTGCCCTCGAGCTTGACCTCTTTGTCCAGGTAAGTCGCGGCCAGGGAATGGTGGGCGAATGCCGAGACGGCGCACACCAGCGGGGCCGCCATCAACAATCCGAGCGCCTTGTAATTCATAGTTCGCTCCTATTTCTTTGGGCTCAGGCTCCGATACGCCGCCTCGATGAACCGGTCAGTGGTCCAGGGGCCCGTGGTCGAACCGTACAGTCCATCATAGTCCATGGTCGGTTTTGCGGCCTTCACCTGCTCCAGCGTCAGGCCGCGGTTCACCATGTCCTGGATGCGGTCCCGCACAATCGCCACCATGTTCCGATAGTTGGCCACGTCGCCGATATCGCAGAGCCGCCCGTGTCCCGGAATCACCCAGGTGCCGCCTTGCGACCGGAACTCCGGAATCATGAGGTCCAGAATGTTGTTCAGCGCATCCAGAACCCCGTTGATGCTGCCGCCCTTGTCGAGTTCGATGACCGGATAGCTGTCGGTATTGAGGATGTCGCCGGCGGCGATCACATCGGAGTACCGGAAATACACGATGCTGTCGCCGTCGGTGTGAGCGGCCGGTTCGTGATAGACCTTGATGCCTTCGCCATTGAAGAACTCGCTGAGCTTGTACGACGCCACGTGGTACGTCTCGGTCGGCAGTGCATCCGACGCCGCTTTGGCCTCCGTCATTCGGTCCAGAATCGTCTCGTGCGCGATGACGGTGGCCGACGGCGCCACGCCCACCGGCGGAAACGTCACGCCGACGATCTTGGCATCGGACGGCAATTGCGAGAGCCTTTCGTTACCGCCGGTGTGATCGGCATCCACGCTGGTATTGATGATGTAGCGGATCGGCTTGGGCGGCGCCGGCGAAGCGATAATCGCGTTCATCCCCGGGCTCGTCCACCCGAACGGATTCGAGGGGCAATGCAGTCCCACGCATTTGTTGGGTGCGGGCGCGGCTGTGAGCGCGGTGGCCAGCCGCAGCACCGTCGCCTGCACCTGGTCGCTCATCTCCGCCCGCCCCGAGTCCACCAGCAGGATCCCGTCCGGCCCGATCGAGGCCGCCATGTTCCCGCCGTCGCCCACCAGCATGTAGAGGTTCCCCTGCACGGGCAGCACATGGATCTGACCATCGGGCTTGGGCGCGGCCGCCGGCCGGCTGATGCTGGCCGGCACGTTGACCTTCGCCACCGCGCCGTTCAAAACTTTGCGGTATTCGGGATAAATGGTTTCGGAGCCGCCACGGGCCGCAGGAGCCGGAATGTCATCGGCGCCCAGGTTGGGATTCTTCCCCGGCAGGAAGTGCGGAACGGCCTTCGAGATGTTCTCTTCGCTCACCGTGCACGGGTAATACGAGAGCGTGGTGTGCGGGTCCAGCTCGTAGTTGGTGGTTTGAATGAACGGCTCTTCCAGCCACACCGGGTCGGTGAGGATCATGGTCACCAGCAGGAAGTCGCCATGCCGCGTGATGTACTCCATCATCGTGGCCTTGTCGCTGAAACTCGCCCCGTTGCGCCGCAGGTATGCGCCCTTGATATGCGTGGTGGTCACCACCAGCATGTTGCCGTCCCACTTGCCGGTGGAAAATCCCGACCAGCTGTGCGGCGCATAATCCGGCGGCTGCGGGCGGCCATCCATGTAAATCCACCGGTCCATGGAGCGCAGATACTCCAGGTGATACGCGCGCAGTTCGCGCGACACCGGGTCGATGTCTTCGGAGATACGCACCGCCCCGAGCGCCCGCCACTGGTAGGGGGCGGGATGCGGGCGGCACTGAAACTCAGGCAGGCTCCACTCGGAATGGTCGTGGCTGTCGGCCTTCATGCGGCCGGCCTCATTGAGCGGAATCCCCTGGTAATCGCCCAGCGGCGGGCCGCCGGAGCGTTCGTAGGAATCCTCCGTAATGCGGTCGGCCCAGACTCCGGAAAGGCCCACTTGCGCCATCGCGGGGGCGGCTGCCAGGATCAACAGGAACGCGACGACGACGCGGGCTCGCTTGACAGGGAGCATAGTCAACAGTATAAGCGGGGATTTGAGGCCCCTGGTATCCAGCGCTACCAGACGGTCTCGACGTCGTACAGCCGAATCTGTGGGTCGTGGGTCACAATCCCGAGCCGTTCCACGCGCGCCTGGGCCACCAGAATCCGGTCAAACGGATCGCGATGATGCGCCGGCAGCGGTTCCGCCGCCAGCATGTGCGCCAGCGTCACCGGAAGCGGGTCGATTCCGTAGTGCGCCAGCCGCGCTGGAAGGTAGGCCGTGGCAGTGGCCGGCAACTTCAGTTTTCCCGCCTGCACCTTCAACAGAATCTCCCAGGCGCTCGCTGCGCTCAGCAACAGCCGGTTCTCCGGATCGGACAGCAGCTCAACCACGCGCCGCGACAGCTTGGGACTGCCTTCGTTCCACCACAGAAACACGTGGGTGTCGAGCAGCAGCCTCACTTCGGCGGCACCGATCCGTACCACTCGGCCAACTCGGCCTCGGACATGGTGTCAAAATCGTCGGCAATCCAGAGTTTGCCTTTGTCGATGCCCGGCGTCCGCTGGGCCGCCCGCGCCGGTCGTTCCGGTACCAGGCGCGCCACGGGTTTTCCAGCCTTGGCGATGATGATTTCCTCCCCCTCCATCACCCGACTGAGGAGTTTCGAGAGATGGGTTTTCGCGTCGTGGATATTGACCGAGTCCGCCACTCCTCAATCTTAGCTTAGTCCATAGACTAAGTCAATTCTATATGCTGAATCTAAAATGGTTCTGATTGATTCCCGACGAGGGCCGGTGTTGTTGCACGCGATGCGGTCGGGCTGGAAACGACCCACCGGCTGGGACACATTGCCCGGTTCACCGCGCGCGCCTCGCGCCTGCGAGGGGGCAGAGCGATTCGGCCTGGACACCAAAACGTGAAAGAATTCCTTGGGCGAGGGCATCAAGGTGGTATGACGACCAGACTACTGGGTGCGATGCTGTACGTAACCGGAGCCGCCCTGGCGCAGCAGCAACGCGAACTCGGCAAGGGCGTTAATTTCTACAGCATCGAGAAGGAAGTCGCACTCGGAAATCAGTTGGCGGCCCAGTTCCGGCGCGACACTCGGTCTGTGGAGAGCGCGGGGGCACAAGCCTATCTCAACGGGATCGGCCAGCGCCTGGCGGCGCAGATGGGTGGGCCGGCGTTCACCTACCAGTTTGCGTTGGTTGCGGACGATCCGGGTGCCCTCCACGAAGTCGCGGCATTTCCCGGTGGATTTCTCTTCGTGCCGTCCTCGCTGATTCTGTCGGTGAAGGATGAGGACGAGCTGGCCGGCATGGTGGCGCGAGCGATCGCCCACGTCGCGTCGCGCGATGGGACCCGGCAGGCCACCAGGGCGCAACTGGAGAACATGGCCAGCATCCCGCTGGTCTTTGCGGGTGGATGGACCGGGTACGCGGTGCGGGAGAGCCAGTCGCAGGCAATCCCACTGGGCATGCTGCAAGGGCTGCGCACGTCCGAGCTCGATGCCGACCGCCTGGCGGCGCGCACCATGGAGGCTCTCGGATACGATCCGGCGGCGCTGGCCCGATATATTGAGCGTGTCCAGCCGCCGGACACGGCGCAGCCCAGGGCGGGCGCGGCCCTTCCGCAGCGCTCGCAGCGCGTGGAGGCGATCCGCGCTGTCATCGCCAGCCTTCCCGCGCAAACATATGGGCCGCACGAGGGCCTGGAGAAAGTGCAGGAAGAGGTACGGCGGTTGACCGCGCGTACGCCGAAGGCGCCGCCGACTCTGGCAAAGTAGGGGCGTCCTCGCCCGGCCGGCGTGCGCCCTACCCCTCGCCACCCTAGTCCCGCCGGTAGATCTTGCCTTCCTTCATCACAAACTGGACCTTCTGCGTTTGGCGGATGTCCTGCGTGGGATCGCCCGGAACCGCTACGATATCCGCCAGCTTGCCGGGCTCCAGCGTGCCCACGCGGTCCGCAAGGCCTAACAACTCGGCGTCGGACGAGGTCGCCGTCTTGAGCGCGTCAATGGGTCTCATGCCGTGCTCCACCATGAGTTGGAACTCGATGGCGTTCAGGCCATGCGGATAAACGCCGGAATCGGTGCCGAAGCCGATGCGCACACCCATGTCGACTGCTTTGCGAAACACTTGGCCAACCGATTCGGCGGCGAGCCGCGCCTTGGCGACGACCTCGGGAGTCAGCCGCAGTTTGCCTTGATCTACCTGCTGAACGATCCACCAGCCCGCGATCAGCGTGGGCACATAGAAGGTGCCCTTTTCTTTCATGAGCCGCAGTGCTTCGTCATCGAGGAAGGAGCCGTGCTCGATGGAATCGATGCCCGCGCGGATGGCGCGCTTCGCGCCTTCAGCGCCGTGGGCATGCGCGGCGGTCTTGCGGCGAAGCGCGTGCGCTTCATCCACCAGCGCGTTCAACTCGGCCTGAGTGAGTTGAGGCGTGTCCACGTCATCGGTGAGTGAGAGCACGCCGCCGGTGGCGCAAACCTTGATGACGTCGGCCCCGTACTTATGGTTGAACCGCACGGCCGCGCGCGCTTCATCCGGCGAGTTGATGACGCCTTGGGCGATACCGCTCTCCCTCACGAAGCCGTACCGGAAGCCTTCACCCGGATCGCAGTGGCCGCCGGTGGCGCTGATGGATTTGACGGCCACCAGCATGCGCGGCCCCGGGATCTTGCCGCTGGCAATGGCGTTCCGCAATCCAATGTCGATGAAGTCCTCGGACCCCACGTCGCGCACGGTCGTGAATCCGGCCAACAGTGTCTTGCGCACGTCCTCGGTGGCGTTGAGCGCCTGCTCGGCCACGGTCTTCTGTTCGCCGTCGAGGATTTGCTGGCGGTAGTCGGGCGCGTACGGAAAGGAGAGATGCGTGTGCGCGTCGATGAAGCCGGGCAGAAGTGTCGCATCCCCCAGATCGAGGACCTCGGCGTCCGGCGGCGCCGTGACGGTGGAGCCGGCGGCGAGGATCTTTCCGCGCGAAACCACCACCACACCCGGAGAGACCACCCGGTCGGACTTGCCATCGAACAGATGGGCTGCGCGCAGCACGATCGGCCTGTCCTGAGCCAGCGCGGAGACACACAGAACTATAAACGGAACGAACCGGCGCATGCCCCGAAGTATACAGGAAACGCGGGTTTACGATATCCTGTCGTCTTTATGCTTCAGGCGCTCCGATCAGGGAGCGCACGCGGCGACACGGAGAATCCACGGAAATGGCGGAACAGAAGTTAGGGTTTGTCGGAGTGGGACGCATGGGCGGGCGCATGGCGCATCGTCTCATCGACGCGGGTTATGCGCTCACCGTCTTCGACACCAGCGACGAAGCGGTGCGTCCGCTGATGGCCAAGGGCGCACAGCGCGCGGATTCGCCTGCGGCCGTGGCGTCGGCCGCCGAAATCGTGCTGGCCAGCCTGCCCACGCCGCCCATCGTCCAGGCCGTCGCGCTGGGGCCGAAAGGCATCATTGAGGGCACCCGGGTCAAGATCTTCATCGATGTGTCCACCACCGGCTCGACCTACGCCAAGCGCGTGGCCGAGGGCCTGGCCGCCAAGGGGATTGTGGGGGTCGACGGGCCCGTCAGCGGCGGGATCGCGGGAGCCGAGCGCGGCACCGTGGCGGTGATGCTTTCCTGCGATGACGCCACCTTCGCCACGGTGAAGCCGGTTATGGAGGTAATCGGCAAAGTGTTTCACGTCGGCAAGCGGCCGGGGCAGGGCCAAACCATGAAGTTGATGAACAACCTGCTCTCCGCCACCGCCATGGCCATCACCTCCGAGGCCGTCGTCATGGGCGTGAAAGCGGGGCTCGACCCCAAGCAGATCATCGACGTGATCAACGCGGGAAGCGGTCGCAACAGCGCCTCGCAGGACAAGTTTCCCCGGTGCGTGCTGCCGCGCACGTTCGATTTCGGATTTGCCATTGGGCTGCTGAATAAAGACGTCCGGCTGTGCATGGAGGAAGCCGAGGCGCTCGGCGTTCCCATGGTAGTGGGAAGCGCGGTGCGGCAACTGCTGTCAATTGCGACGGCCAGCGAAGGCGCCGACGCCGATATGACGGAACTGGTCAAAAGCGTGGAGAAGTGGGCCGGCGTGCGCGTCGGCGCGTGAGACGATGACCTCGCTGTCCCGAAGACTGGTGCAGGCCGCGCGGCGGATGACGTTTGACCAGGTTCCACCGGAGGTTTTGGCCAAGGTCAAAACCGGTCTGCTCGATTTTCTGTCATGCGCCTTCGAGGCGCGCGAACTGCCGTGGGGCTGCCAGGCCATCCGGATGGTGAGCCGCGGGGCGGGTGGTCCGGCAACGGTCATCGGGACGCCCTTCCGGGCGGCGACCTCCGAAGCCGCCTTCGCCAACGCGACGCTCGGACACGGACTGGTCCGCGAAGACATGCACGCCGGCGCGGTCAGCCATCTGGGGGTGGTGCTCTTCCCCACGCTGCTCGCTCTTGCCCAACAGAACAAGGCAACCGGCCGCGATTTCATTGTGGGCGCCGTCTGCGGGTACGAGATCGGCGCAGCCGTCGGCCGGGCCTTGATGGACCAGGAGATCATCAGCCATTTCCGGCCCACCGGCATCACCGGGCCGCTGGGCGGAGCGATCGCGGGCAGCCGGTTGTTGGATCTTGGCGAGGATGCGTCGGTCAGCGCCCTGGGGTTGGCGGCCAATACCACCGCCGGCCTGAACGAATGGCCGTATTGCGGCGGCGACGAGATGTTTTTTCACCCCGGCTTTGCGGCGCGCAGCGCGGTGACCGCGGTGGAATTGGCGGAACTGGGAGCGTTCGCCTCGGAAGGCGCGCTGGACGGGCGCGCCGGATTGTTCGCCGGCCTGAATCGGGCGGAGCGCATTTCCGCAGTGACGCCCTTCTCGGGCAAGCCGCTCGAAATCCTCTCGGTCTATTACAAGCCCGCGCCCGCCTGCAATTACGCGCAGACCGCGTGCCAGGCGGCGTTGGCGCTGGCGCCTCAAGTGGAAAGCGCGACTGTGGCGGCGATCGCGGTGAAAGCTTCCGCTGCCGCCGTGGGCTATCCGGGATGCGATTTCGTGGGCCCGTTCGATCGCGTCCTGCAGGCCAAGATGAGCATCCAGTACTGCGTGGCCGCCACACTCGCGCGCGGAATCATTGAAGAAGCCAACTACCGGCTGCTTTCCGATCCCGAGATCGTGCGGCTGGCCGGGCTCACCCGTCTGGAAACCGATGATGCCTTCACCGCGGCCTATCCGGGCGCGCAAGGGGCTGAGGTCATCGTCACTCTGCGCGACGGCCGGAGTCTCCGTCGCCGGATGGACGATGTGGTGCCTGCCGCGCCCGGCGAAATTCGGGCGCGCTTTCGCTCGGCCGCCGGCCCGGCCGCGGACCGCATCGAAGAGACCATCGGCCGGCTGGAAGAACTGGACGACGTGGGGACGCTGGCTGCCCTCTTATCGACATGAACAAATATCAAATGCTGATGGGCGGAGCCTGGGTCGATCCCGCGGGCGGCGCATGGTTTGAATCCGTGAACCCGTTTACCGCGCAGCCGTGGGCGCTGGTTCCGCGGGGGACGAAAGAAGACGTGGACCGCGCGGTGGGTGCGGCCAAGACGGCCTTTTACGACGGCGATTGGCGCAAACTTACCGCCACCGCGCGCGGCGCGCTCCTCCGCAAGCTGGGCGATTTGATTGCCGCCGACGCCGACCGGCTGGCCACCATCGAAACCACGGACAACGGCAAATTGTTCGCCGAAATGCGCGCTCAGTTGAATTACATCCCACAGTGGTTTTACTACTTCGGCGGCCTGGCGGACAAGATCGAGGGCCGCGTCATTCCCATTGACAAACCGGGCGTATTCAACTTCACGCGCGAGGAGCCGCTCGGGGTCATCGCCGCTATCACGCCGTGGAATTCGCCCCTGTTGCTGGCCGCCTGGAAGCTCGCTCCGGCGCTAGCGGCCGGCAATACCGTGGTCTGGAAACCCTCGGAATACTCTTCCGTGTCGGCGCTCGAGTTCGGCGCTCTGTTTGAGAAGGCCGGTTTTCCCAAGGGCGTGGTCAACATCATCACCGGCTACGGCAATGAAGTCGGCGAGCCGCTGGTGACGCATCGCGACGTTGCCAAGGTAGCGTTCACCGGGGGCGACCGCACCGGCGAGCAGGTCTACCAGATGGCCGCGCGCGGCATCAAGCCGGTCACGCTAGAACTCGGCGGTAAATCCGCCAACATCGTATTCGACGACGCCGATCTCGATTCCGCCGTCAAGGGAGTGGTCTCCGGCATTTTCGCCGCCACCGGCCAGACCTGCATCGCCGGCTCGCGTGCGCTCCTCCACCGCCCCATTCACGACGAGTTCGTCGAACGCCTGCTGGCCTTGGCCAAGACCGCACGCATGGGCAATCCGCTCGAATTATCGACGCAGGTCGGCCCGGTCACCACGCGCCCTCAATACGAGAAGATTCTCGACTACATCCGCATCGCCAAGACAGAGGGCGCGGAATGCCGCCTGGGCGGCGGTCCCGCCGAACGTCCCGAATGCGGATCGGGCTGGTTCGTCGAGCCCACCGTCTTCACCGGCGTGGCGCCGCGCATGCGCATCGCCAATGAAGAAGTCTTCGGGCCGGTGCTGTCCATCATTCCCTTCGAGGATGAGGACGAAGCCGTGGGCGTGGCCAACAGCACCGTCTACGGCCTCGCCGCGGGCGTGTGGACCACCAGCATCCGCCGCGCTCTAATGATGTCGGAGCGGCTGGAAGCGGGCACCGTCTGGGTCAACACCTATCGCGCCGTCAGCTACATGTCCCCGTTCGGCGGGTATAAGCGTTCCGGGATCGGGCGCGAGAGCGGCTCCGAAGCCATCCGCGAATACCTGCAAACCAAAAGCGTGTGGATCGATATCTCGGGCAACAGCCCGAACCCCTTTGTGCTGCGCTAAAGCCTATGCCCGAACTGGATGACGCCACCGTCGCCTATATCCTGGAAACGCGCCCGTGCTTCGAAGACCTGCGCCAGGTGGCCTCCCAACTGGCGGGCCTGCTGGTGTTGGAAGCGGCGGGGGCCAAGAGCGAATTGCCGCGGCATCCCATGCTGGCCGCGGCTGAGGAATTGTACGGAGGCGCGGCCGGGCAAGTCCGGCGCGCGCGGGTCACGGCCCGGACCGAGCGGCATCACCATCACCTGATGCAAGCCACGGAGGAAATCGGCAGCGCACTCCGTGCGGCCCGCCTGAGCGTCGCGATCGATCCGATGCTCGTGCCGCTGCGCCGGGCCTACGCGCAGCTCCAAGGGGCGGCGCGCGAGTTGCCGGGCTTTGAAATGGTGGAGTTCCAGCAGGGATGCTGCGGAGCGAGGCGGAGAGACGAATGAGCAAGTACTCGATCTGGGTTCTGGAATTCGCGCACGTGCCGGATTATCCGCTGAGCGGGCTGGTGTACGGCGCGCACAATCAGGGAACCCGCCGGCTGCCCTATTGCTATGTCCTCATCAAGGGCGAGGGACACGTGGCCATGGTGGACGTGGGCTACAACCACAAAGCCTACGGCGCGGTGCTGGCCACCGCGTATGGGGCGCGCGACTGGCATGCCCCCCGCCCGGTCCTGGCGGAATGCGGGGTCACGCCGGAGGACGTCTCCACGGTCTTCCTGACGCACTCGCACTTCGATCACATGGGAAACATCGAGGACTTTCCCAACGCTACGTTTTATATTCAGGAACGCGAGTTGTCCAAGTGGGTGTGGACCCTGTCACTGGAGCGCCGCTTCCGCTGGCTGATGCTGGGAATCGACCCGGCGGACATTCTGCGCACCGTCGATCTGGCGCGGCAAGGGCGGCTGGTCTGCGTCAATGGCGATCGCCAGGACTTGCTGCCCGGCGTCGATCTTCATGCCGCCTTCGACACCCATACCTACGGCTCCATGTATGTCCGGGTGCGAAACGACGGAACGCCCCATTCCAAGGACAACTGGATTTTCGCCGGGGACCTGGTTTATACCCAGGAGAATCTGCGCGGCCACGATGCCAACGACCCCGAATACATCCCCGTCGGCTTCGCCAGCGGCAGCCAGTTCAACCTCCTGATGACTACTGGCGAGATGGTGAAGGGCGTGGATGGTGACATACGCCGAATCATCCCGATTCACGACGAACTGCTCAAAGAGCGGTTTCCGTCGCGAATTACCACAGATGGCTTGTGCCTCACCGAACTGGCGCTGGCCGACGGCGAAGCCAGCCGCGTCCGGTGACGTCCCCGAACGACATACGTAACATGGCAACTCTTGACACTTGGATAGCGGGAGAGTAGAATCGTCACACGTTGTGTACCCGGGAAACTTTTGTCGGGTCCTATGCTTTAGGGAACAAATTCTTTTTTAAAGATAGTTTCAGGAGGGTTGTATTGTGCGTATAGGTTGGTCTCTGCGAGTAATTGGGTTTCTTGCTATCGCGGCACCGCTGGCATTCGGCCAGGGCAGTACCGCAACCGTAACAGGAGCGATCACAGATCCGTCGGGGCTGGCAATTGCCGGAGCGACGGTGCAAGTCAAGAGCGTGGATACAGGCGCGCTTTACCAGGGGGCGTCCACGTCAACTGGCAATTACGCGGTCCCGAACTTGCCGGTCGGTAATTATACGCTGACGGCGACGGCTCCGGGGTTCAAGACCTACACCCACACCAACTTCGCTTTAGTGGCGACGCAGGTCTTGAGAGAAGACATTCCCCTGCAAGTGGGCACCGCTACGGAAACCGTGACCGTCGAGGCCCAGGCGACCTTGCTGAAGACCGAAACTGGTGAGAATTCCACCAACGTCACGCTCGAACAAATGCAGGATCTGCCGCTGCTGGGGATCGGCACCACCAATTCCGGCACCACCGGCGTCCGGAATCCCTACAACGTGCTCCTCACGCTTCCCGGCGTGAGCGGTTATGTGAGCGGCACCGCCCCATTCGTGCTCAATGGTTTGGGTGGCGGATTCGTTCTCAGCGAGACCATGCGGATTGAAGGCCAGGATGCGACTTCCCGCATGTTCAACGCGTACACCTATCTGCAGATGGCGCAGCCGAACGCGGACGCGATTCAGGAAGTCGCCTACCAGACCAGTAACTACGCCCCCGAATTCGGCCAGGCCGGCAGCGTGGTCATCAACATGACCATGAAGTCCGGCACCAATCAATATCACGGTTCTGCGTTCGAGTACTTCGTCAATGAAGACCTGAATTCCGGCCAGCCCTTCAGCATCAGCGGCGGCGCAGGCGGCGGCGATGGCTCCAAGTTCCGGCCCCGCAACCGCCGCAACGATTTCGGCGGCACCATGGGCGGCCCCATCAGCATCCCCAAAATCTATAACGGGAAAGACCGCACTTTCTTCTTCTTCGCGTATGAAGAGTACCTCGAAACCAACCTGTACAGTTTCACCGACACGGTGCCGACGGCCGACTATTTAGGCGGCAACTTCTCTCATATTTCGCCCAATGGCGATTGCAGCTTTTGCGCGGCCCAGGGCATTACGCAAGGGCCCTTGGGTGGAGTCATTCCGCAGGGCCAGCCCAACGCGGGCCAGCCCAACTATACGGATGCACTCGGCCGCCCCGTGTACGCTAACGAAATCTACGATCCCACGAGCCGCGCTGTCAACCCGGCCAATGGCCGCGCCTACGCCAATCCGTTTTCGAACAATGTCGTTCCCGCGAGCATGTTCAATTCGACGAGCCTGGCGATTCAGAAGCTGTTTCCCAGCGCTCAGAACGCCAATCTCATTGGCAACTACCTGGGGACTGTCCCGGGAAATCGATACTCCGCCATTCCGTCGCTGAAGATTGACCAGATCATCTCGCCCAAGGACAAGTTGTCGTTCTATTGGTCGAGGATCAATACGGAATCGCAAGTCTCCGTCCCCCTGGGAGCGGCGGACGGTCTGCCGCTCGCGATCGGGCAATACCGTGGCACCTTCATTCCCAGCACCACCGTTCGGGTGAACTACGACCGCACGCTCACCCCGACCCTGCTGTTCCATGCGGGGGCCGGCTATTACTACACCAGTTTCAGCGACCGGGCGCCAAACCTGACTTTTGATCCCACCTCCATCGGGCTCAACGGCTTTCTCATCCACCGCAACTTCCCGGTGATCACCGGAATGTGCACGGCGCCGGCCCTTTTTGGGGCCTCCACGGGCTGTGGCGGGTATGGCGGCATGCAGCAACTCGGACCTGGCGCAGGCCAGTCGCAGAATTACGAAGAGAAGCCCAGCTTCAACGCCACCGCGACCTGGGTGAAGGGCAACCACACCTTTAAAACCGGCGCGGAATTGTACCTGGAACAGAACTACACCGGCAATATTTCCCTGGTCACGCTGGCCACCGGCACCGGTCCCACCTCGTTGCCCGAAAATCCGACCGTCGGTTTTGGCGGGTTCTCCCAAGGCTTCGGATACGCCAGTTTTCTGCTCGGCGATTATAACGGCACCACGCAGGGCCCGAACCGGAACTATCGGGTCGGGAACCAGACGTGGGGATTGTTCTTGCAAGATTCCTGGAAAGTGACCCGCAAGCTGACCCTGGATTACGGCCTGCGGTGGGACTACAACACTCCGTATCACGAGCAGTATGGGCGCTTTGGGCAGTTGGACCCGACCGCGGCGAACCCGAACGCCGGCGGCCGGCTGGGGGCGACGCGGTTCGCCAGCACTTGCAATTGCGATTTCTACCAGGCCGCTTATCCCTACGCTATCGGGCCGCGGCTCGGCGCCGCGTATCAGATCACGCCCAAGACCGTGTTTCGCGGTGGCTTTGGTGTCAATTACCAGTACATCGGAGCCAATGCCGGCGGTGTCGTCGGCACCAATGGGATCTATCCTCTGGCAGGGGTTAACCCCTTCGTGAATATTTCAACTCCGGGCGCCATCGTGCAACCGAGTTGGCTTCCAGCGGGAGGTGACCCCAAATCTCTACGTAGAGGCTACCTATGTGGGGAACCGCTCTGCCTGGTTGGCACAAGGGAACCCGGATATGTTGAGCCAGATCTCCCCCGCGGCCTTCGCGCAATTCGGCTTGTATCCCTATCCCGGGTCCGGTCCCGCGGGTTACAATTATTCGTTCGGTGCGCCGGGTTCCTGCTTGCCGGGAAATGATTGCGATCGGGCCCTCCTCAGCCAGTCGCTCAGTAGTGCGGCCGTGCAGGCGAAGCTGGCATCTGCGGGCAGGCCCGGCTTCACTCCCTATGCCGGCTTCCCCCAGAACAACACGCTGCTGAGCGCCCTGTACCCGTATCCGCAGTTCGGAAACCTTGGAATCACCGGGTCTGCCAACGGCGCATCCAAGTACGACGCTCTTCAAGTCAAAGTGAATAAGCGCGTCTCGCACGGCCTACAGGCCAACGTCAACTTCACCTGGGCCCAGGGCTTCACTCGTCCCGCATCCCAGGACTTCTTCAACCCCCAATCCGCGGTGTGGATGCTCCAGCAGATTCCGCCGGTCAATCTGAACTTCAACATCGTCTACATCGTGCCCAAGTTCGCGGCCCTGCCCAAAGTTGCCAATACCCTGGTCAAGGACTGGCAGGTTGGCTGGTTCTCCAATTACCAGAGCGGCGCATTCCTGGCGCCCCCGATCAGCACCACCTTGAATTACCTCCCCAGCGAGGATGCTCGGGTTCCGGGCCAGCCGTTGTATACGACGGGCGTGAACCTCAACGATCACAGCACCTACAATCCGTATTACACGCAGGTGCTCAATCCGAAGGCTTGGACGCAGACCCTACCAAACGGCACCATCGCCTCGAACTGCAACGTCAATTCGGTGTGCCCGGCAGCAGGCCCGCCCGTGTTTGGCGCAAACCCGCCCATTGTGTACTACAAGGACTTCCGAGCGCCCCGCACGCCGTCCGAGAACGCCAGCATCGGCCGGAATATCCGTTTCGGCAAGGATGGCCGGTATAACCTGTTCATCCGCGGCGAATTCGTGAACATTCTCAACCGGACCATCATGCCCGCTCCCAGCACGGCGAATCCGCAGAACGCGCCGCAAAAGGGCGCCGGGGCCGGCACCATCTACACCGGCGGATTTGGAGTCATCAACGCCTACTTCACGCCGGGCAGCGGAAACCTCGCAGCCAACGCGCCTTTCCTGCAAGGACGCACGGGCACGATCATCGCCCGCTTCTCGTTCTGATGGATTGACCGAAGGCCATCTCGCGAACCAAGCAAAAGGCCGCCCCGACGCATCAGCGTCGGGGCGGCCTTTTCCATTTGCAGTCGATTCCACAACCTCGGCCGGCCTTTCCGCCGATCGTAGCTCGTGCTATAAGAAAGCAAGATGCTTCTGAGGCTAGCGGTCCTCGCACTGTTCGCTGGTCCGCTCGTGGCGAGTGCGCCGCTGCACGTGGTGGCGGCCTGGGAGCCGCCGGCGCCGCAAGTCGAGTGGCGGAGTCTCCAAAGCGCTCCACCCGTAGAGACGCCGGTCGCGATCTCTGCCACCGGACGCTATGTCGCCGAAGGCGCCAGTACCCTCCTCCGGATCTATGAGCTTCCCTGAGCATCCGAATACGCCCGGCGGCCCCAACGGAAACGGCGTTCACGGGCGCGCCCGGATCCTCACCCTTCCGCTCGTTCTCGCAGCCGCCCTCAGCCTGCTCGCAGCCGGACGGGAGTTTACCTCTTTTGACAGCGTCAAGCCGATTCTGAACGCGCAGCGCGCGCAGGCGCCCGCCGAACTGAAAGGCGCCGATGCCCCCCAGTGGCTCGCCTGGGCCCGGCGGCGCGACCAAGCCATTCGCGCGCGTCTCGAACAGGGCGATCTGGATTCCATGGTGAATCTTCTGCTATCGGGCACGTCATTCACCCAGCGGCCGCGTATTCCGATGGAAGGTCTCACAGAGGCTTCCAAGTCCGGCGTCTTGAAGGCCCGGGTGGACGACCTGGTGGCGGGCTTGCGCAGTCCCGGGGATAACGAGCGTCTGTTGTTTCTCCGCCGCCTGCTGCACAGCCAGGGAATCGACCCGGAGGCTGCTGAAGGTCCTCGCCAGTCCGGCGTGTTCATCCTCAAGAACCTGCTTCGGGTCGCGGAGGAGAGGAAGACTTTGGCCGCGCGCGCCGCGGAGGTAGACCGCCGCGAACCGCCGGACGATCCAGCGTCGCTGCTGGACCGCTCGTCCTTCTTCCAGGATCGGGGCCTGTCGCTCGACACCGGCATCATCCCCAATTTTTCCATCGAACAAACCATGCGCGATCTGAAAGCACGCGGGGTGCTGCGGGAAGGTCAGGTGGCTCGCGTTGCCGTGATTGGGCCCGGTCTCGATTTCATCGACAAAAACGAGGCGTCGGCGTACGATTATTATCCCCAGCAGACTCTCCAACCCTTCGCCTTGTACGACACGCTCATCCGCCTGGGCCTCGCGAAACCCAATGCCCTCGCCCTCTCGATCCTCGACATCAGCCCCAGGGTGCTCGAGCATATCCGGCACGCCCGCGAACGGGCCGCGAAGAATACCGGCTATGTCCTCCAGTTGCCGCGCGACGTGGCGCGCCCATGGCCGCCCGCTCTCATCGCCTATTGGCGCGCGCTGGGAGACCGAGCAGGAAGCGACGTTGCGCCCATCCGGCCGCCCGAAATCTTCGGCGGAATGGAGACCCGAGCCGTGCGCATCCGTCCGGACGTGGTGCTGGCATGCGATCCGGCGGATCTGGATATCGTGGTTGAACACCTCGACTTGGCCGCGGCGGACCGCTTCGATCTGATCGTGGGCACCAACATCTTTGTTTACTACGATGCCTTCGAACAATCCCTGGCGCTCGAAAATGTGGCAGCCATGCTGAGGCCCGGGGGACTGTTGCTGACCAATGACCGCCTGCCGGAGGCGGCCAGCGGTTCTCTGCGGCTGGCCGGCGTCACCGTCGTGCCCTTCGACGCTCCGGGCGCCAGCGTCCATCTGGCCGTGGGCTGGTATCGGAAGCAATAAGGCAGCAGCCGTCGTTCTGGGCACCGAGGCGCCGGCGATGCCGTCGCCTTTACGTTCTTGCAGAAGAACCTCGGCATCTCTGACGGCAACCTGAGCACCCATCTGCGCAAGCTCGAAGACGAGCGGTACATTCGATCCAAGAAAGTCTTCGTCCAACGCAGGCCCAAAACCCGGTTTCAGATCACTGCCGACGGCCGCCGCGCCCTCGAACGCCTCTTCCGGCAGCTTGAGGAAATGCTGGCTCACTCCAAGGCGGCGGAGGGGCGCGGGACCTCCGCGATAAGACCGCTCGCGCTGAGACCACCGCGATCCATCGAGTCGATATACACTCTAGGAAGCTATGCGTATTCCAATCGGCCGCATCGGATGCGGTTCCCTGCTCCTGGCGTTAGCCGCCGCGGCCCTAGCCCAGAAGCCGTCCTCCGACGCGGCCCCGAAGGTCGCGCCCGGCGTGTACGCCACCATCGAGACGTCCATGGGGACCATCACCGCGGAGTTGTATGAGAAGTTGGCGCCGAATACGGTCAGCAACTTCATCCGGCTGGCCAACGGCACTCAGCCCTGGCTCGATCCCAAGACCCACAAGGCGGTCCTGCGGCCGCTCTATGACAACCTCATCTTTCACCGGGTGATTCCCGACTTCATGATCCAGACCGGCGATCCCACCGGAACCGGCGCGCACAACTGCGGCTTCGTGCTCAAGGACGAGATCGTGCCCGGGCTGCGCTTCGACCGGCCCGGCCGCCTGGCCATGGCCAACCTCGGCTCGCCCAATACCGGCGCTTGCCAGTTCTTCATCACCGAGGCGCCCTATCCCTCGCTGAACGGCGGGTACAGCATCTTCGGCCAGGTGGTGGATGGGCAGAACGTAGTTTCGAAAATCGCCCACGTCATTCGCGATGACAAAGACAAGCCCCGGTTCCCCATCAAGCTGATCCACGTCGCGGTAAGGCGGGTCGTGGCGGCGCCCGCGATTGACGCCTCCGGCGGTGCCACTGGATTCTTCGTGGATGCCTCAGGGGACATCGTGACCGGCTCCCGCATCGTGCAGAATTGCATTGAAGTGCGCCTCGCGGACGGCTCCAAATTGGAGCCCGCGGTGGTGGACCAGAAGAACGGCCTCGCCCTTCTCCACTCCGGCGCAAAGGCCGGCGCCTCCGCCGTGTTTCGCGCCGGCACCGACGTGGAAGCGGAACAACCCGTCTGGGTGGCCCGTTCTTCGAATCCCGGCGCCCCGCCCGCTAGCACCGTGCCCGTCACTGCCACCGCCGATAGCCACGGCGATAACCGCTTTCTGCAGCTTGCCGTCGCGGAGCAGCCGGACCCCCGAGGCGCCCCTGTGCTCGATACCAGCGGCAACGTCGTGGGCATTCTGGCCGATCCCGTGGAGGGCTCGACGCCGCCCGCAACCTTGGCCCTCAAGGCCTCGGTGGTCATGGGGTTCCTCGACTCCGCCGGCGTGAAGTACTCGGCCCAGCCATCCACCGCACCCGCGGACCGCGCGGCGGCCCTGGAAAACGCCACTCGGTATACCGTTCAGATTCAGTGTCTGAAGTAGCCTCGGGCCGCCAGCGATTACGGATGTACGGCCCCTGCCGCGGTGTACTCCAGAATCCGCCGATGGTAGGGTCCCAGCAGCGGGTACGTCTGCTGCAGCGCCAGCGCAGCGTCCAATCTCTGTTTGAGAATCACGCCCACCGCGTTGCTACCGCCGTTGTAGAGCCATACCCGTCGGCCGGAGCCGGCGATCTGTTGGAGTCTGCCGGTAGTGGCCGCGGCCTCCGCCTGTAGCGGGATGCGTTGCCCCGCCGGCACGCCGGGATCGTCCCATCCCGGGTGCCGCGCGTTCTCCGCCGGGAAGCTGATCTCCACAAAGCGGTCTTCCGCATGCGCCCGCCGGAAGTAATAGTCGGCCGCCGGCCGGGTCAGGCTGGTGAAGACAATGGCATCGCCCGGAGCCGCGTGTTGCAACAGAAAGAGAGCCGTGGTCCGGTCGGACTGACCGGCGGGCAACTCCGAGGCAAGCACGTCCTCGCGATGGTTCACCTGATTGACCACCCCCACCGCCAGAAGCACGAGGCAGGGCCAGGGCAATGCCCCCCGCGGCCACAGCGAAGTCAGGATCGCCGCCATCAAGACCGCCAAGGGAACCAGCGCGATGATGGCGTACCGTCCGGGCGCATAGATCGGCCGCACGAGAGACACCGCCAGAGGCAGCCCCAGGTTGACGGCAAAAACCAGAGCCAACAGTGGGACCGCTCTTCCGGAGAGCATCCGCTTACGCCGGTCGGCCCCCGCCATCAACCAGCCCCCGGCCGCCAGCCCATAGAGCATCACGCCCGGGATCAAGCCCCAGAATTCGAGCCCGGCCACCAACAACGCGCCGGGCTTCAACCCGGGCATCCAGTCGGTGGCGCCGTTGCGGATTTGATCGGGTAATTTCGGCGCCCATAGAACCAGAAACGGAACCGCCGCGGCCGCGCACGCCGACATCCACCGCCAGAGCTGTTGCCGCTCCCACACCAGCAGCGCCGCCGCCTGGCCCACCAGCACGAACCCGAACCACAGATGCGTCAGAATTCCCAGCGCATTGACCACGATGAATCCCGCCGTCGCGGCCAGCGACCGGTCCCGCTCCCAGAAAAGCCGCACGAAGGCGAGCAGCGAGAGCCCGCACAGCGTTCCCAATAGCGAGTACATCCGGATGCTTTGCGCCTGCAGGACAGCGAGCGGGCTCACCAGGCAGAAGAAGGCGGCGTACCAGGCGGCCCGGTTATTGTGGCATAGGCGCTTGCCTAGGGCGAAGCCGGTCCCGATGGTGGTCCCATAAAACAGCGCCGACAGCGTCCGCAGGGCCACTTCGGAACTCCCCACCAACCGTGTCCAGATCGACACCAGATAAAAGTAGAGCGGGAAGTTATTTTCGTGACGCAGCCCCTCGGTGACGCCGCGAAACGGCCGATTGGAAATCAGGATGGTGGCGGCTTCATCCTGCCAGATCGAGCGCTCGATCCCCACGGTGATGAAGACCACGGCCGCCAGAAGGCCGCAAACGAACAGCAGGCGTTCCCCGTAGAGGGGAGTCCTGTCCACGCCGGAAGGCTGCCCGTCCACCGCAACCAGCACACTTTCGGAGGTCTTCATGCGGCAACCGTGCCAAGCGTAGCATAGTGTCCTTGAGGCCAGACAGTACCTCGCCGACTGCTAACGCAAGTTAATACGGTTCTTGGCGGGGCTCCGATCCTGGCCGCTTGTGCCCCGCCCTGGCTCGGTCTGCCGCGGCAGCGCCTGGTCCGGGGACGGATAGGGGTGCAGCGCCAGGGGATCGGTATCGGGTTCCAGAAGCCAGACTTTTCGGTCTCGATAATAGTCCAGCAATTCGCGGTTCTGATCCGCACCCATGTCGCGCGCCCAGACCACGGTGGAGGCGTCGATGTCCGCGCGATTGTACACCCAGTCTTCGTGAATGAAGTGCGTCGGGCTGTAGCGCACGATCACCAAATGGCGTCCGCCTTGCTGCTCCAGTTGCCGGATCAGCCGCGGCCGGTTGGCGACTCCCACCGGCGACTGACGGGCGGACGCGGACGCGTCCGAGACTCCCAGCATCAGCATCCCCAGGGTGAGCCCAAACAGCAAGGCAACCACCAGGCGGCCGCTCTGGTGAGAGCCGCTCCCCCATCGCCCGCACGCTTCCAGACCGAGCGCCGCCAGGATCAGATACGCGCCGCAGAAAGGCGCCAGATAATGCGGAAGGAAGGCTTTCTGTGCCAGCACGCCGATCAACGGGAGCGACAGAACCGCCAGGGCCGGCAGCCTCACCGCCCTCCGTCCCCAGATCAGGCCGAGTAGTGCGCTGACTCCGAGCAGGTTCGCCACGAACATCGGCGCCACGAACGGCCAGGCGAACTTCACCCCGGCCAGCGGATTGGCGCGCGCCACCCGATATAGATCGTTCTCCCAGTCCCAGACTCTGGAAAACAGCTCATGACGATAGCTGGGCTTGGGCACGGGTGGAAGAAGAGCCGAATGCGGCCACGGCCCGTAGGTGATTTCATTCAGCAGGTACGGAGGCAGCAACGCGTTTCCCGTCGCGCGAGCATTGTAATAGGCCAGTGCGGCCCCCGCCGGCACAAACACAAGCAGCGCGGGCACGATCACCTTGCGGCGAAGCAGAGACTTCAGGGGACGCTGCTGACGCCGGGTGAGAACCAGGAGCACGGCCGTCGTCGTGACAATCGTCAGCAGCCCCTCAAACGGCCGGCTGTTCGCCAGCACCACAACTCCGACGGCCCCCAGCAGAGCCGCGGAAGCGGACGCCTGGCGCGCCAGCCGCGGTGCCGAGCCGATCACCAGGGCCCCACCCAACGCCGGCACCGCCCCTCCCCAGTAGGAGTTCATCCAGTATTGAGCGACGCCCCAGGTCAGCGCCGCCATCACCGAGGCCAGCGCCGCATAGCCAGGCGAAACCCAGCCCTGCAGCATCCAGCACAGCCCGGCGCACATCAGCCCGATGCTCACCACGACACCGGCCCAGGGAGAGCCGAAGAGTCTCTGCCCGAAGGCCAGCAAAAGGGCTTGCGCCGGCGGGTATTTGGAACCATAGGTCGGCTGCGAATTGACGTGAAGAGCCTCCAGATGGACCCACATCTGATGCGGCGGGTTCGTGAGCCGGCCTTGGGCGAACGTGTCCGCTCCCAATAAATAGCTGAACTCATCCTGATTCAACGGAACGGGCGCCGGCATCAACGGGAGCAGCAAAAGCCGCAACAGGACGGGAAGTAGCCCGGTAACGAGACAAGCCAAGGCAGGCCGGCCCAAGAAACTGCTCTTCGAAATGACCGCCGCTTCGGAAGCAGCCAGGGCCGGGGGTGCGATCACATCCTGTACTCTAAGCCAAGCCCTCCGGTTTGGGCAATGGCTCCGATGGTTAGCGTCTTGTGTCGAGAGGGATCAGCAGCCCGTGTCAGAACCCCGATTTTCGGCCGGAGCGCGATTTGAGCGGATTCCAACGGCGCGTGCCGGAACGGTCAGGTGTGAGCGGAGGAGTTTCGTAGAGCACGGAAATGGGCGCCGGGAGGGCCGCCAGAGCGG
>JAIQFS010000057.1 GCA_020073145.1 Terriglobia bacterium | reverse complement strand
CGGAATTTCTGCATTGGGCGGGAGGGCGGATCGAAGCCGGGCTCCAGTTGGCGGAACAGCGGCTGAGCCAGGGCGCGGCCGACGCGGGAGTGCCGGTGCGGGCGTACCGGAAATCCCTGCAGAAACGGTATCGGGAGAGTCTGGCCGCCGTGCGCGGCAGGTCGTTACAGGCGATTCCTGCCGGCCAGAGCGAAGAATCCGAGTAAAAGCGGCCTCGGGCCACCCGGGACTGCCCCGGATCTGCTAAAACAGCCGTATCTTCTTGCTAACCGCTCGCCGGCACTCGTGTCTAATGAACAGCCGGATGGAATTCGCCAACGGGGAGCTGGTCGCCCAAGCACGATCGGGAAATGCAGACGCGTTTCGTGTGCTTGTTGACCGCCACAGCCGCGGGCTGTTCCGGGTGGCCTTTCGTATGACGGGAAACGAACCAGACGCCGAAGACGTGGTGCAGGAGAGCTTTCTCCGAGCCTACCGCCAACTCGGTAAATTCGACCAGCGAGCCAGTTTCGGAACCTGGCTCTACCGCATTACGGTCAACTGTGCGCTGGACCTGGTGCGATCGAGGAAGAGGCGCGGTGAGCCATGGGCCGCGGACCCCGGCGCGGAGGATCCAATGCAAACCGCGGCATCCGGCGACCCCACGCCTGAGAGGTTGGCCTTCAGCGGTGAAGTGCGCGAGCGGGTGGCCGACGCCCTGAACGAATTGAGCGCGGCCGAACGGGCGGCCTTCGTGCTCAGGCACTACGAAGGCCTACCGATCGAGGACGTGAGCCGAGTCCTGGGATGCAACCCGGGGGCGGCCAAACATAGCGTGTTCCGCGCCGTGCAGAAGCTGCGGCGGGCGCTGGAACCGTTAGTGAGTGCGGCCAAATGAAACACCTTACCGAAGAAACGCTCGTCCTGCACTACTATGGTGATGCCGATGAGGATGCCGCCGTCGAGCAACACTGCGCGGAGTGCGAGGCCTGCCGTGCGCTGTACCATTCCATCGAGCGCGCCTTAGGCGGGCTGGAGAAGTGGTCCGTCCCGGAACGCGGCGCCGCGTATGGAGCGGAAGTCTGGAAGCGGCTTCAGCCCGCGCTGCCGGCGCGCAGCCGAGTCCCGATTCCAGCAGTTTCGTGGCGGTGGGCGGTTGCCAGCCTGGCCCTGGCTGCGATGCTGGTTCTGGCATTTCTGGCTGGGCGTTCGTATCCGCCCGGCAGCGGCCCGGCGCCCACGGTGGCCAAGAACACTCTGCGGGAGCGTGTTCTGCTGGTCGCGTTGAGCGATTATTTGGAGCGCTCTCAAAGAATGCTAACCGAGCTGGCCAACGCGGGCGCGGCCGGTCCTTACGATATCTCATTCGAGCAGGGGCGCGCCGCCGACTTGCTCGACGAAAGCCGACTCTATCGGCAGACCGCGGCGCGGACTGGCGATGACGTCGTGGCCGGCGTGCTCGACGAGCTCGAACGCGTGCTACTTGAAATCGCCCACGGACCCTCCCGGATCTCGCCCGCCGAACTGGAGGACTTGCGTTTCCGGCTACAAGCCGAAGGAATTTTGTTTAAGCTCCGGGTGTTGAGCGCCAACGTCCGCAACCAGGACCAACCCGCCATCCAACACCCGCTTTGAGGAAAAAACGATGACTCGAAACCGAATCCTGATTGTGGCTGGCATTGTGATGGCTGGGGCCTGCAGCGCCTCGGCGCAGTTGGCGGCGCCAGCCGCGCCCTCGGCCCCCGTGGGCGTGGCAGCCCCGCTTCCACCCGCCGCTCCGGTGTTGCTGGCCGTGCCCGCGCCGCCGACGCCCGCGGCATTTCCTGCTGCGGCCCCTGTACCGCCGCAACCGATCTGGCCCGATCTGCTCTCCGACGACATTCATTCGCAGTTCCCGGCTTGGACGGATCAACTGGCGCAGGTGCAGGTGAATGTCCAGGCGCAGGTGGCGCAGGCGCGAGCCCAAGCCGAGCAGGCGCGCGAACTGGCACGCCAACAGCGGTTCGTTTTCACGGGATTCAACGGCCGGGGTGACGACGGCCTCTACTCCAATGGGCAACGGGCGCTTGACCGCAGCCAGTGGGATGAAGCTCTCGGCAATTTTAACCGCGTGGCGGCCAACGGCGGGCCTCGCGCTGACGGGGCGCTCTACTGGAAGGCCTATACGCTGAACAAACTGGGACGCCGCGATGAGGCCAATGCCGCCATCGCCGAACTGCGCAAGTCGTATCCCAACAGCCGCTGGTTGGATGATGCCAAAGCCCTGGAAATGGAGGTCCAGCAGGCCGCCGGCCAGAACGTCTCGCCCGAATCTCAGTCCGACGAGGAACTCAAACTGATGGCAGTGAATGCCTTGGTCCGCTCCGATCCCGATCGCGCCATTCCGCTGCTCGAAAATCTGTTGAAGAGCGCGCAGGGGCCCCGGCTCAAAGAGCGGGCGCTGTTCGTGCTCGGCCAGAGCGACGCGGCGCGCGCCCAGCAACTGCTGGAGCAGGTGGCCCGCGGCGGCGGCAATCCCGACATTCAGGTGACCGCCATCAACTACCTGGGGGCCATCGAACGCAAGAAAGGCAATAACCAGACCCTGCTCGAGATCTACAACTCCTCGAACGACGTGAACGTGAAGCGCGCCGTGCTGGGCGCCCTTCGAAGCGCGGGTGACGCGGACCACCTGCTGCAGGCCGTGAAGGGGGAGAAGTCTGCGGATCTGCGCTCCGAGGGCGTGCGGATGCTGGGGAGCCGGCCTGAGACCGGAGACGGGCTGGTCAGTCTGTACGGCTCCGAGCAGGACCTCAACGTGAAGCGCGCCATCGCCGATTCCCTGACGGCCCAGCGCAACGCCAAGGCCCTGGTCGACCTGGCGCGCAAGGAAACCAACCGCGAGATGAAGCTCGATCTGGTGCGCCGTCTTTCGAATATGCAGTCCAAGGAAGCCACCGACTACATGTTGGAGATCCTCAAGTGAACCTGGCAATCTGGGCTCTAGCGGCGTTGCCGTTAGCCGCGCCGCCAAAGCTGCTCATCAACGCTCAACTCGATGCCCGCTCCGCGGCTGGAGGCCTGGAACGCGAGTTCCGGGCGCTGGTGGCCGCGCAGCCGCAGGCGTCTTGGATTGCATATGCCGTCCCGGTGCTTCTGGAGGGACATTTGGGGTGCGACTACGTCAGCCCGGATGGACGCGCGGCTCCCGGCGTCGTGCACCTGGAGCCGTCTGACCAAGCGGTGCTCCTGTTTCGCGTGGAATCGGGCGCGGTGAGCCGCATCCGGGTTCTGTCGTCCTATTGCGAAATCGACGCCGCCGGTGCGCCCCTGCACTGGCTGGACGACGTCCGGCCTGCCGAAAGCGTCACGCTGCTGCAATCGTTCGCCTCCACGATGCAATCTGCGAAGGGACTGCGGTCGAGCGCCATTGCTGCGCTCTCGGTGAGTTCCGATCCGGCGGCTTTGGAATTCCTGATCGGACTGGCGCGCAAAGACCCGGATTCCCACGTCCGCAGCCAATGCGTCTCGGTCCTCACCCAGTCGCGCGATCCTCGGGCGACGGCCTTTCTCGAAGACCTGCTGAGGCATTAGTGGCATCGGGCTCCCGCCCTCGGGGCGCGCCGGCGTCCTGGTGAAGGCAGTGGAACCTTCCTGCTGTTAGTGGCCGTCGGCCTTCATCTTGCGGGCGATGAGGAAGGCCAACTCGAGGGACTGTTCGTAATTCAGACGCGGGTCGACTTCCGATTCATAGGCCCGCGCCAGGTCCTCTTCGTTCTGGCCGCGCGCGCCGCCCAGGCACTCGGTGACGTCTTCGCCGGTCAGCTCGATATGCACGCCGCCGAGTTGCTGGCCCAAGCCGCGGTGGATGTCGAAAGCCTGCTCCACTTCCGATTGGATATCGGCGAAGCGGCGCGTCTTCACGCCGGCGGCGGTAGTGAGAGTGTTCCCGTGCATGGGATCGCAGACCCAGAGCACGCGGCCGCCGGCGGCGCGGACGTGCTCGATCAGCTTGGGCAGTTCGTCGGCAATGCGGGCGGCCCCAAAGCGATGAATGAGGGTCAGGCGGCCCGGGGAGCGCCGCGGGTCCAGACGCTCGATCCATTGCGCCACTCGCTCTCGAGTGACGCCGGAGCCCACCTTCAGCCCCACCGGATTCTCGATGCCGCGAAGATACTCGATGTGAGCGCCTTGCGGATCGTTTGTGCGCAGCCCCACCCAGGGAAAATGCGCCGTCAGATTGAACCAGCCGTCGCGGCGCGGCACGGTGCGGGTCTGCGCTTCCTCGGAGGCCAGATGCAGCGCTTCATGAGCCGTAAAGAAATCGATCAGGTCGGTTTCGCCGGCGCGCACGCCGAGCACATGTTCCATGAACCGCAGCGAGTCGCCGATGGTCTCCACCATGTGGTGGTATTCGTCCGCCAGTGGGGAGTGCTGCACCCAGTCCAGATCGAAATACTCGGGATGGTGCAGGTCGGCGAAGCCGCCTTTGACCAGGGCGCGCACAAAATTGAGGGTCAGAGCAGCGCGCTCGTAGCCGCGTAAGAGAAGTTCCGGGTCGGGCGTGCGCGCCGCGGCCGTAAACTCGGTGCGATTGACGTTATCGCCGCGAAACGACGGCAGCGTGAGGCCGTTGCGCGTCTCCGCATCGGCCGAGCGCGGTTTGGCATATTGTCCCGCGAAGCGCCCGATGCGAACCACCGGCCGCTGCGCGCCGACCACCAACACCAGGCTCATCTGCAGCAGGACTTTCAGGGTGTTGGTGATGCGGTCGGAGCTGCAATAGGCGAAACGCTCGGCGCAATCGCCGGCCTGCAGCACAAAGCGCCGGCCGGCGGCCGCCTCGGCCAACTGCTCGCGCAGCCGCACCACCTCCCAACTGGTGACCAGCGGGGGAAGTTGGCGCAATTCGGCCAGTACCCTGTCGAGTTGTGCGGGGTCGGGGTATTCGGGCTGCTGCAGAGCCTGGCAGCGGCGCCAGGAATCGGGGCTCCAGGTCACGGGTTTTCAGGTTAGCACAGGGGCAATCCGAGCCACTTTTGCCCCGCGCATTGCATCAGAATAGGCAATATGCGCGACTTCCAAAGCTTGACCGAACGCGAGATCCTAGCCTTGGCGATTTCGCTCGAAGAGGAAGACGAACGGGTCTACGCCGATTACGCCGAGGGTCTGCGGCAGGACTATGCAGCTTCCGCGTCCGTCTTTGACGGCATGCGGGCCGAGGAGTCCGGCCACCGCCGGCGCCTGATCGAGTTGTATCGCCAGAAGTTCGGCGAGCACATCCCGCTCATCCGCCGCCAGGACGTGCGCGGGTTCGTGCATCGGCGGCCGGTTTGGCTGGTCCGGCCGCTGGGCCTCGAAACCGTTCGCAATCAGGCCAGCGCGATGGAAGTGGAGAGCCGGCGGTTTTATGAGAAGGCCGCCGCCAAGGCCGGCGATGTGCATATCCGGCAACTGCTCGACGACCTGGCGCAGGAAGAGCGCGGCCACGAGGAGCGCGCCGACGAACTGGGCAAGACCAAACTGCCTGCCGGCGTCAAACGGCAGGAAGACGAGGCCAGCCGCCGCCTGTTCATCCTACAAATCGTGCAGCCCGGGCTGGTCGGCTTGATGGACGGCTCAGTCTCCACGCTGGCGCCGGTTTTCGCGGCGGCCCTGGCCACGCACCGGCCGTGGGATGCCTTCCTGGTGGGGCTGGCCGCCTCGCTCGGCGCCGGCATCAGCATGGGATTTGCGGAAGCGCTCTCCGACGATGGCAGTCTGACGGGCCGCGGCCACCCGTGGCTGCGCGGCCTGATCAGCGGCCTCATGACGGCGCTCGGCGGCATCGGCCACACCCTGCCGTTCCTGATCGGCAGCTTCGGTGTCGCCATGACCGCCGCCATCGTGGTGGTAGTGATAGAACTGGCCGCGATTACCTGGGTGCGCCACAAGTACATGGAAACGCCGCCCCTCTCCGCGGCCTTGCAGGTCGGCTTGGGCGGCGTGCTAGTGTTTGTGACGGGAGTGGTGATTGGAAGCTCGTGAGGCTCAAGACACACGCAGCCGGCAATAGACTTGACAGAATGGCGGAAGACAGAAAGGGAACATAGTGCGAGAGGAGATTTTGGCACGCTTCTTCGAAGGTCGTGCGACGGGCGCCGAACTCACCGAAGATCTAGAAGGATCCGAAAAGCGATTTTCAGACGTCGCGTCCGTCACCAGGATCGAAGACATGCAGAGGGATTTCACGGTCACGAGGGAGATGGCGATCACCCTATGTGACGCGGTCCTCAACGGGGAGGTGGAGCCGAGCGGCCTTGCAACAATCGGATTCACCCTCATGGCTTCCGACAAGTTCTCGTGGAACGGCGAAGATATCCTTGGCGAGATCATCGCAGATTGGTCGTGTCCGGAAGTCAACTATCCTCTCACGATTGAAAACGTTAAGAGATTTCGAGCATGGCTGACGGGTAGCGAGGCTTATCCGGCCAAGTCCGCAAAGGGCGAGCAAGGCAGCCGCATCGTGTCCGTGCGCTACAAGAACCGGCGAGACCCCTCACAAACCTGAATGTTCGCTTGTGGCAGATGCCTCCAGCTTGTGTGGGCAGAGCGCCCCGGTCGTCGGGCAGCACAAGAACGGCGCTTTCGCGCTGGCACAAGGCTGGAGCCTTATGCCACGGAGGAGGCAATGCTATCCTAAGTAGAGTCCCCTTCAATTGGTGCACACGCTTTGAAAGTCGGTTTTGTCAGTCTGGGCTGTCCCAAAAACCTGGTCGATAGCGAGGTCATGATGGGCGAACTCGTGGCTCGTGGTCACGAGCTGACGCCTCATCCCGATCAAGCCGACGTCCTGGTGGTCAATACGTGCAGCTTCATCGACCCGGCTAAGAAGGAATCCGTTGACACGATTCTGGAGATGGCCGAGTACAAAAAGATCGGCCGCGCCAAGAAGCTGATCGTCGCCGGGTGCCTGGTGGAGCGCTATCGCGGCGATATCCGGAAGGACATGCCCGAGGTGGATGCGCTCATCGGCACCAACGAGCTGGAACGCATCGTCGCGCTGTGCGAGGGCGGGGAAGCGGGCGGCGGAACCCCGGAACCGTACCTCTACCACGACCTGACGCCGCGCGTGCTCTCGACCCCGCGGCATTTCGCCTACGTCAAAATCGCCGAAGGGTGCGACCATCCGTGCACGTTCTGCGTGATCCCGCAGTACCGCGGGGCGTTCCGCAGCCGGCGGTTTGAATCGGTGATTTCCGAGGCCACGCGCCTTTTCCAGCAAGGGGTCCGCGAACTCAATCTCATCGGGCAGGACACGACCTGCTACGGCGAAGACCTCAGCCTGAAGGACGGGCTGGCTGACCTGCTGGCGCGTCTGGCGCAAATCGAGACGCCGCGCGAAAAATGGATCCGGTTTCTGTACGCGTATCCCAACAAGATCACGCAGAAACTGCTCGATACCCTAGCGGCGCACGCCGCACTGGTGAAGTACATCGACATGCCGCTGCAGCACGCCAGCGCGCATGTGTTGAAGCGCATGAAGCGCGGCGCATCGGGCGACATTTTCCTGAGGCTGCTCGAGCGCATCCGGCGGACAATCCCGGGCGTCGCCATTCGCACCAGTTTCATCGTGGGATTTCCGGGCGAGACGGCGGACGATTTTGAAGAGCTGTGCCAGTTCGTAAAAGCGGCGCAGTTCGAAAACCTGGGGGTCTTTGCGTACTCCGATGAGGACACCAGCGCCAGCTACGCGCTGGACGCCAAGGTGGACGGGCGCACCATCCAGAATCGCAAACGGCATCTGATGGCGGTTCAGCGCAAGATCGCGCGCGCACGGCATCGCAAGCTGGTGGGCAGCGAGGTTTCGGTGCTGGTGGAAGGGCGTTCGGAGGAAACTGATCTGCTGTGGGAGGGGCGGCGGCCGACCCAGGCGCCGGGCATCGACGGCTCGACTCTCATTAACGATTTCGAAGGCGCGGAGCCGCGGGCAGGCGAGATTCGCCGCCTCCGCATCACCGAAGCACACGATTACGACGTGGTGGGCACACTGCTGGCTCCGACGGAACCGGCGCCCCGGTTCGCCTCCGCTCCGCTCATCAACATTTCTCCGGTATTGGCATGATCCGCTGTCCGATTTGTAAAAAAGAAGTGGCGCCGGGCAGCGCACACGCTCCGTTTTGCAGCGAACGCTGCCGCCTCATCGACCTCGGCAACTGGGCGTCGGAGAAGTACGTGATCTCATCCCCCGCCCGGCCGGAAGACCTTCCCGAATCCACCGATGACGAAGCGGACCGAGACTAGGCTCGCTAACCTCGTCTCCACCTGGTTCGGCTGCGGCTACGCGCCGGCTGCGCCGGGAACCGCGGGCTCCTCGGCCGCGCTGGCCATCGGCATTGGGCTGCATGAATTCGCCGGCTTCGCCTGGTGGCACTTCCTGTTCCTGTCGGCCGTGATTTTCGCTCCTTCCGTATGGGCAGCCACGCGAACGGCGCGCGCGGTGGGGCGCAAGGACCCGGGAATCGTGGTGGTGGATGAAGTGATCGGGCAGTGGATCGCGCTGGCCGGCGCTCACCCCTTCAACTGGAAAAGCTACGCTCTGGCGTTCGCCCTGTTCCGACTGTTCGACATTTGGAAGCCGCCGCCCGTGCGACAGCTCGAGGCTCTGCCGGAGGGGCTCGGCATTGTGGCCGATGATGTCCTGGCGGGGTGCTACGCGGCGCTCCTGTTGGGGATGGCTGGATATTTTCACTGGTATTAAGACGACAGCAGCCCGGAAGCAGGCCGCACCGTTGTAAAATCGGGTTTGATCTTCCGCCCAGACGCGGGGAGATCCGGGATCACAAATCAAAATATGGCTCTTCGGAAAGCATCTGACCCGCGGCCTCAAATTTCTCAAGTGACCCCTCCCGCCGCCATCGCCGGCGGCGAATTCCAGATTCGCGGAAAAGGGTTCGTCAAATCGGAGCGGCCGCGGGTGACCATCGGGGAGGTCGCCGCTCCCATCGTCATCGGTTCAGATTCCTTCATCATCGCCAAGGTGCCGGATGGCGCCACGGCAGGCGAAATGGTGATCGAAAACGGCGAGCAGTCGAGCGAATCGTGGGCTTGCGACATCGGCGTGTTGATCGCCGATAGCCTGCATCCCGTGACCAGCCCGGCGGTGGATTCCTTCGGCAATATTTTCACCACCTTTAGCGGATCGCGCGGTCAGAAGGTGCCGGTGGCGGTCTACAAGGTAGATCTCAACTTCACGATGAAGCCGTTCATCAACGATTTGATGAACGCCACCGCGCTCGCCGTGGATGCGGAGGGGATGCTGTACGTCTCCAGCCGCTATGACGGAATTGTTTACCAGGCGACGCCGAACGGCAGCCTGTCGACCTACGTGGAGGGCATGGGCGTCGCCACTGGGATGGCGTTCGACAGCCAGCAGAATCTGTATGTGGGCGACCGCAGCGGCACCATCTTCAAGATCAGCCCCAACCGGCAGATCTTCGTCTTCGCGACGCTGGAGCCCTCCATCGCGGCCTATCATTTAGCCTTCGGCCCGGACGACCGGCTCTACGTCACGGGCCCGACCACGTCGAGCTTCGATTCGGTCTACCGGGTCTCGCAGGACGGCGAGGTCGAAACGTTCTACCGCGGCCTGGGCCGGCCGCAAGGGCTGGCTTTCGACGACCAGGGGCGGTTATACGTAGCTGCGTCGCTGTCGGGGCGCAAAGGCATCGTGCGGATTTCCTCCGACCAACGAGCCGACCTGTTTGTTTCCGGCCCGGGGATCGTGGGGCTGGCCTTTACGCCGTCGCGGGCGATGGTAATCACCACCACCAACGCGTTGTACCGCGTGGACGTCGGAATCCGGGGCCGCCCGCTCTTCTAATGAACGCAGAAATCGTGGCTGTCGGATCGGAGATGTTGACGCCCCAGCGCGTCGACACGAACTCTCTGTACCTGACGGGTGAATTGAACAATCTGGGCGTGGAAGTAGTCACCAAATGCGTGATTGGCGACCACCTGGAACGCCTGCGGGACGCCGTGCGGCATGCCATTTCGCGCTCGGAGATTCTGATTGTTTCCGGCGGGCTCGGACCCACCGAAGACGATCTCACTCGCGAGGCGGTGGCGCACGCCCTCGACCGCAAGCTCCACTATCATCAGGAAATTGCCGATGCGCTCGAGCAGCGCTTCGCCCGGCTCAACCGCAAGATGGCCGAGGTCAACAAGCGGCAGGCGTTCATCATCGAAGGTGCCACGATTTTGCCCAACGAACGCGGCACGGCGCCCGGCCAGTGGGTGGAGGAGTCAGGCGCCGTGGTGATGCTGCTGCCCGGCCCGCCGCATGAACTGAAAGCCATGTTCGAGCGGCAATGCCTGCCGAGGCTGGCGCGCATTGTGCCGCAACTGGTGATCCGCACGATCTTTTTGCGGGTGGCCGGGATGGGGGAGTCGGATCTCGACCAGCTCATCGCGCCGGTTTACAAGAAGTATGTCAACCCGGCGACCACGATTCTGGCGGCGGCGGGGGACATCCAGGTCCATCTCCGCGCGCGCTGCGCCACGGTGGCGGAAGCCGATACTCTGCTGGCGGAAGTGGCCGGGCCGATTGAGTTGCTTCTGGGCGACCGCATCTACTCGCGCAACGGCGATCCCCTCGAAGCCGTGGTCGGTGACCTGCTGCGCCAGCATCACGCCACCGTCTCCGTGGCCGAGAGCTGCACGGGCGGCATGCTGGGCGAGCGCTTCACCTCGGAAGCGGGCAGCTCCGACTACTTCGTCGGCGGATTCATCACCTATACCAACGAAATGAAGATGGCGATGGTCGGGGTCACGCCGGAGTTGCTGGCGGATCACGGTGCGGTCAGCAAAGAGGTTGCGGAGGCCATGGCCGTGGGCGCGCGGCGCCGCACCAATTCCACCTATGCGCTCTCCATTACCGGAGTGGCCGGCCCGGGAGCGGGCGGCGACTCGGCACCGGTCGGCACCACGTTCATTGGCGTGGCCGACGCCGCCGGGGCCCACGTGCTGCAGCGCCAGTTTCTGGGCGACCGCACCCGCATCCGCAATTTCGCCTCGCAACTAGCCCTCGACCTGCTGCGCCGCCGCATGACCGGCCGATGATGAGGGGCCTGGAGCAGGCTTGAGCCTGCCCATGCTCGGCCTTGTTGAGTAATGCCCGAGCGCTTGGCCGACCCGCGACAGTGGAACCGAGTCGGCCCCCGGGTTGACACCGTGGCCGCGCCAGTCACGGCGTGGGTTTCTCAGACTCGTACTGGCCGGCGCAACCACCGGAGGGGTTTTGGGTTTCGGGGGTTTCGGGGGCGCCTGTCCCTGAAACTCCTCAAGCGCGGCCTCACCAGTAACTACGAGCGCGTAATGTCACGGGTGTTTGTCATCTTTCGAGGCCAGCAACGATCCAGTGGTTCGGAGAGTCCTGGGGCGCGCCCATCTCCGATGCAGCGAAGCACGCCCCGTTCCTGAGGCTACAGTGGTGGTGGGACCGCTACGACCGTTTGCTCTGTGAGGTTCGTGCACTGAGCAGCCACGGATGGATTGTTGAGGTTCATTTGGACCTTGGCGTTTTCTGCCTGCCACCAGGCGGCACGTTTTTGGGCGAGGTATCGAATGTGGGAGTACACCCCGCCCACAATCGTGTTCGCCGGATCGGGGTGCGTCGTGTTCCTCGCTGCTTCGTTCCAGTAGGTGCTGAAGGTGGGGTCGGTCGCCGCGAGGTGCTGGTCGACGGCGCCTTCTAGCTTTTGGCCTTCTGCGAAGTACTTTATGGTGTTCGGGTCGCGCTGACCTTTCGCATAGAAATCCGGCGTCCGATTCAACGTCTGTGCCAGTCGGTCCCGCTGCGCTTTCGTGCGGTGGTTGTACACCTGCACCAGCCAGTCTTGCCGGTCGATGTTGTGCGGCGCGATGATCTCTTGGTACACCTGCTGCGCGTCCTGTGCCTGATCGTATACAGCGGTCAGACCGGCAACGAGTGCTTGCGTTCTCTCCTGAGCCGCCGCCCACAACTTCTGTGGATCATGGGCGATGAAGTTGAGCTGTAGCTTCGCAGCCGCGATGTCCTGGGGAGTCGCGGAGACGCCCAGGTCGGCTTTGGCGCGGGCCACACCGGCTTGCTGAATCGCCGTCTTCAGGTAACGACAGGTCAGCGTCTGTTCGGTGGCGGCAATCTCCTGCTGATCGGCGGCCGCTGATGTGGGCTGGCGCTGGTGGTTGACCATGAAACTGGTGACCGCTTCATCCTGGGCGTTCGCCAGTTTTGGAATAGCTACGCCGTCGGCAGTGCCCGACAGCGCTACGGGCGCTGTGGCTGGGGCTTGAGCCAAGGCGCTGGTGGCAGCTAGCGCGATAAAGAATGTCGTTCTCATGGTCGGCTCTAATTTCCTATCGTCTCATCTCAGTAATAGGCGCCGCCAATCGTCATATTGTAAGTGCAACCGGCGTTTTCGCCGTACGGCAATGGGCGCGCGGGAGGCCTCTCACCGATTTTGGAGTTTCGTAGCCCGTCCCTTGCGCAAGGCATAGCCTTACGCCACCAAGCTCACCACCGTCTCCAGATGATACGTCTGCGGGAACAAATCCACCAGCGTCATTGTTTCGATGGTGTAGCTGGCGGCGAGCAGGCCGGCGAGATCGCGGGCCAGCGTGGCGGGGTCGCAGGAGACGATCGTCACCGCGCGCGGCCTCAACTCAGCCAGTCGCTTCACCACGGTCTTGCCGACGCCGACGCGAGGCGGATCCAGGAGCACGAAATCCGGGGCGCGGTTCAACTTCTCCAAGTATTCTTCGGCTGTGTTCTTCTCCGCCTGCACCTGGGGGTAGCCGGCACGGTCCAGGTTAAAGCGGAGGTCGCGCACCGCCGCCGCGCCTGATTCGACCGCGGTCACCTCGCGGAAGCGTGGCCCGAGGCCCAGCGAGAACAGGCCCACCCCGGCGTACAGTTCCAGCGCAGATTCACCCCGGGCTGCGCCGACAGCGGTTTCCACCAACGGCTCCAACAGAAACCGGTTCACCTGAAAGAACGAATGGTTGCTGACACGGAACCGTTTCTGGTAATCCAGGGCGCCGGACACCAGCCGCGGAATCCGCTCCGCACACCAATCGAAGAAGCGCTTGGCGACGGGACGGTCGGAATCGCCCACGGTCAACTGCACCTGCTCTTCATCGGTGAAGATTTCGAGGCCGTGCACGAAACGCGGCCAGCGCGGATCGTGAAGCATCTCCTCCAGGATTCCGATCACTTCATTCAACTTGGGCGAGCCGATGGGGCAGCCGCCGATCGCGCACAACTTGTGCGACCGCGCCTCCCAATAGCCCAAACGGCCGCCCTCGATGTGCAATTGTACGCGGTTGCGGTAGCCCCAGGGCTCGGCCGCGACTACGGCGATTTCCGCGGGCGGATCGAACTTTCCGACGCGTCGCAGTTCCTCCGCCAGGATGGACCGTTTGGCCGCGAGTTGCACGTCGTAGGGGGCATGCTGGTAGTGGCAGCCGCCACAGCGGCCGAAATGGGGGCAGGGCGCGGCCACGCGGACGCCGGCCGGTTCCAGCACTTCGAGCGCCCGCGCGCGCACCAGGCCCGGCTTCTCCCGCTCGGCCTGGGCGCGAATGCGTTCCCCCGGCAATACGAACGGCGCCAGCACCACGCGGCCTTCGATTCGCCCCAGGCCATCGCCGCCGTAGACCAGCTTTTCCACCGTGACTTCGAAATTGCTTACGATAGGATTTACCCCCGTTCCCGAATCATGAAAACACGAGTCTTTTCCGGCATGCAGCCGTCCGGAAATCTTCACATCGGAAATTATCTGGGCGCCCTCAAGAACTGGGTCCGCATTCAAAACGACTACGAGTGCATCTTCTGCATCGTCGACTTGCACGCCGTCACGGTCTACCAGAATCCCGCCGAACTGCGCACCAAGATCCGCGAGATCGCCGCGCTCTATCTCGCAGCCGGCATCGATCCCAAGGCCTGTTCCATTATGGTGCAGTCGGAGGTGGCCGCGCACGCCGAGCTCGCTTGGATGCTCACCTGCGTGACGCCGGTGGGGTGGCTGGAGCGCATGACGCAGTACAAAGCCAAGGCGGCCAAACAGGAATCGGTGAGCGACGGCCTCCTGCAATACCCTGTGCTGATGGCCGCCGATATTCTGCTCTACCAGGCGGGCATTGTCCCCGTGGGCGAGGATCAGGCGCAGCATTTGGAGCTGACTCGCGATATTGCGCAGCGCTTCAACTCCCTCTACGGCGATACCTTCGTCGTGCCCGGAACCAGCCTGCCCGCGGTCGGCGCGCGCGTCATGGGCCTCGACGATCCCACGCAAAAGATGAGCAAGTCCGCCATCGGCGCCCATCATGCCGTGGCGCTGCTCGATCCGCCGGAACAGATCCGCAAGACGGTGATGCGCGCCACCACGGACTCCAAACCCTCTGTCGAAGTCGAGACCGCCGGGCCGGGCGTGCTCAATCTGCTCTCCATTTACCAAGCGTTTTCCGGCGCGAGCGACGAGCAGATCAAGCAGCAGTTCACCGGAATGCGATACGGTGACCTCAAGAAGCAGGTGGCGGAGATTGTGATTTCACACCTGGAGCCGTTTCAGCAACGCTACCGGCAGATCACGGCCGAGCCAGGCTACCTGGATGGCGTTCTGAAGGAAGGCGCGGCGCGCGTCGCGCCGATCGCGGATGAGACGGTGCGGCTGGTGAAAGAGCGCATGGGTCTCTACACCTAGGCCGCATGCTCCGGCAGTACTGGCGGCTGGTCCGCGGCAATCGCAATTACCGGCTTTTGTGGCTGGCGCAAGTCATCAGCCAGTTGGGCGACTGGTTCTACACGCTGGCGGTCTATAGCCTCCTGCTCGATCTCACGGGCAGCAAAGCGCAATCGGTCGGGCTGGCGGTGGTGCTGCAGGTGCTTCCGCAGACGTTTGCGGCGCCCACGGCGGGAGTGCTGAATGACCGGCTCAGCCGGAAAGCCATCATGATCGGCGCCGATCTCGCGCGTTTCCTGATCGTTCTCGGCATGTTGCTGGCCCGAACTCCCGGCACGGTCTGGCTGGTGTACCCGCTCCTGTTGTTCGAAACCGTGGGAGCGGCCTTCTTCGAGCCGGCCCACACCGCGTTGATTCCCAATATCGTTCCGGAAGACCAGGTGCTCAACGCCAACGCGCTTTCGTCCATCACCTGGTCGTTCTGCCTGGCGGTGGGCTCGGCGCTGGGCGGCGTGACCGCCGCGTTGCTCGGCCGCGACGCCGTGTTCGTCATCAACGCCCTGTCTTTTCTGGCTTCGGCCTGGCTGATCCGCAACATGGAATTCCGCGAGCCCCACATCGCCGGCGCCGCGTTTCGCGCGCGAGACCTGATCGACTTCCGCCCGGTGATCGAGGGCATCCGCTACATCCGGCGCGATGCGCGTATTCTGGCCACGGTGTTTGTGAAAGGCGGGGTGGGGCTGCTGGGCGCCAACAACGTGCTGCTGCCGATCCTGGGCGAGCGCGTGTTTCCGGTGCGGTATGCCGGCCTCGATCCGGAGCGTGGGGCCATGCTGGGCATGAGCCTGCTGATGGCCGCGCGGGGTGCAGGCTCGTTGATCGGGCCGTTAATCGGGGGCTGGTGGGCTGGCGAAAGCTACGCGCGCCAGCGCCAGGGCATCGTGGCCGGATTTCTGTGCGCGGCGGCCGGCTATGTGGCTCTGGGACACTCGGCGGCCCTGCCGCTCGCGGTGCTGATGGTGGTGCTGGCCCACGCGGGGTCTTCCACGAACTGGGTCTTCTCCACCACGTTGCTGCAGATCTATTCAGACGACCGGTTTCGCGGCCGGGTGTTTTCGGCCGATCTGGGCATCTGCATGCTGGCCCTCTCGGCGAGCAGCTATTTGGCGGGTGTGGCCATCGATCTCGGCGTGACTGCGCGCGCGTTCGCGGTGGTCATCGGATTCGTAATGCTGGTGCCCGCGGTGGCTTGGGCGGCGGCGTTGCGGGTGACCCGGCCGCCCGCCGGCTCTAGTTGACCACCCGCCACGCCGAAAATTCCTTCCACCCTTTTAGCGCTTCAGTCGCCCAGGCCGCGGTCTTGTCGGAGTGGCAGGAGTTGCAGAAATCGGGAATCCTGAGGCGGTCCGCTTCGTTTGGAGAAATGAAGCGGAAGGTGCGGCTGCCAACGTTGACGTGCGCCACCTCGGTTTCGATCTCGGGCATGTGGCAACTCACGGTATACTAAAGCATCTCACTAGCTGGCAGCTCCCTTGGGGAGAGTGTCAGGAGAATGAGTAACTCATGAGCCCAGGACCGCCGGTCGAGTGTCCCAATTGCGGTCACACCAACCCCCAAGGGGCGTTGCGATGCTCGCAATGCGCCAGTGTGGTTTCCGACCAGAACATCACTCTGACCCATGTCGGCTGGACGCAAGCGGCTGGGGTCCCTTCGCCCGTTGCCTCGCAGTCTTTGGCCCCTGGGATGTTGCTGGCCGGACGGTACGAAATCGTTAAAATGCTGGGCCAAGGTGGCATGGGAGCGGTTTACAAGGCTCAGGACGTGGAACTCGACCGGCCAGTGGCTATCAAGGTGATCCGCACGGAACTGGCCGGAGACGCCAAGACCATCGCTCGTTTCAAGCAGGAGTTGATCCTCGCCCGCCAAGTCACTCACAAGAACGTCATTCGCATTTTCGACCTCGGTTCGCACCAAGGGGTCCGGTTCATCACCATGGAGTTCGTCGACGGGCGCGACCTGTCGGCCGTTCTCGGCAAACAGAAGTTTAAGCCCGAGGAAGCCGCGCGCATGGTGAGACAAGTCTGTCGAGCCCTGGAAGCCGCTCACGCGGAAAAGGTGATCCACCGCGATCTGAAACCGCAGAACATCATGGTGGACGACGCGGGCACGGTTCGCGTGATGGATTTCGGATTGGCGCGTTCGGTCGAACTTTCCGGTCTTACCCAGACTGGCGCGATCCTCGGCACGCCGGCTTACATGTCTCCGGAACAGGCCAAGGGGACTCCGGTCGACGAGCGCTCGGATCTGTTTTCACTGGGAATCATCCTGTACGAGATGCTCACGGGCCAGGTGCCATTCCAGGCGGATACAGCGTGGGGTACTCTCATCAAGCGGACCCAGACGCCAGCGCCGCCCCCCGCCACCATCGATCCCACCATTCCGGACGCGCTCAGCGCGATCACGGCAAGGTGCCTCGCGATCGACCCAGCCGGACGATACCAGAGCGCCGCGGAAGTGGCCGCGGACCTGAGCGCCTACCTGGGAGATGAGCCCAGCCAGAGTACGATCGGGGCCCGACCGCGAAACATCGTCACGCCTCGCTTTAAAATGATGGCGGAATCGACTACGTGGAAGTGGATCGCCGTTTCCCTGGCCGCAACTCTGCTCCTCGCCGCCGGCGTCTGGGGAGCGTACCGGCTGCTGAGCCGACCCGCCGCACCGTTCGCGCCGATGACCGTGATCATCGCCGATTTCGACAACCACACGGGCGACGCGGTGTTCAGCGGCACGCTGGAGTCCACGCTGAGGCTGGCCTTGCAGGGTGCTTCGTTTATCAATGCCTATGACCGCACGCGGCTGGGAGAGTTGGGTGTGCGGGCGGTCGTCGGCCGGCTCGACGACTCCAAAGCCCAGGAGATCGCCGCAGCGCAGGGTTTGAACGTGATGGTTTCCGGCGCAGTTGACCGCAGCGGCGCCGAATACCGCCTTTCTCTGCGCGCGGTCCAGATCGTCACCGGCAAAGTCATCGTCAATGCCGATGAAACCGCTGCCGGTAAAGATCAAGTTCTGTTCGCCGTCAGCAAGCTCGGCACGTCGGTCCGCAAGGCACTTGGCGACTCGACTTCCGAATCCGCGCAGCGATTCTCGATGGAAACGTTGACCGCCGCCTCGCTCGAGTCGGTGCACGAATATGCGGCGGCGCTGGATGTCCTGTCCCAAGGAAAACTGCAGGATGCGCTGAAGCATTTTTCGCAGGCCGTCGACCTGGATGCCAACTTTGGCCTTGCCTATGCCGGCATGGCCGTTGTGTCGCACAATCTCGGCCGGGACCAGGATGCTGAGAAGTACGTCAAAGAAGCGATTACCAAAATCGATCACATGACGGAACGTGAGCGATTCCGAACCCGAGCGTTCCTCTATCTGCAGATCGGCGATCAGCAGAAGTGCGTCGACGAATACGGAGCACTCCTCAGCCGGTACCCTTCGGATACGGGCGCCCTCAATAACATGGCGCTATGCTCCTCCAAATTGCGAAAAATGGCCATGGCGGTGGATGACATGCGGCGGGTGATCGCCATCTTGCCCAAGCGCGCTCTCTACCACGTCAATCTGTCCGTATACGGCGCCTACAATAGCGATTTTCAAACCGCCGCCAAGGAAGCAGGGGTCACGCTGAAGTTGAATCCGTCGTACGGTCCGGGGATTCAGGCGGAGGCGCTGGCCGCCATGGGACAGGAACAGGTCGCACGGGCCACCGAGGCTTACCAAAACCTGCAAAAGGTGAGCCCATCCGACGCGGCCACTGGCCTGGCGGACGTGGCGGTATTTGAAGGGCGATACCGGGATGCCGTAGGCATCCTCGAAAAAGGGGCCGCCGCCGACCGGACAGCCGGGAGGCAGGACGACGCGGCCGACAAGTTCGCCGCTCTGGCCTACGCCCAGGTTCTCCGGGCAGAGAAGGGATCTGCGCTGCAGGCCGCCAAAGACGCTCTCGCCGCCAGTCAGGCCCCCAAGACCCGGTTTGTGGCCGGGCGGGTCTATGTTGCTTTGGGTGAGGCGTCCCAAGCGAAGGAATTGGCCGACAGCCTCTCGAAAGAGCTTCAAATTGAGCCGCAGGTCTACGGCGAGCTGCTGGACGGCGAAATCGCCCTAAAGAATGGAGATGGCCGGGGAGCCGTCCAAGTGTTTACGAGAGCCAACAGCCTGCTCGATACATGGATCGGCCGGTTCGATCTCGGACGGGCTTATCTCGACATCGGAGCCTTTCCGGAAGCCGACTCCGAATTCGACCGCTGCCTCAACCGCCGCGGCGAGGCCCTTTCCTTGTTCGTGGACATCGTGCCCACTTACGGTTACCTCCCGGCGGTGTACTACTATCAAGGCCGCGCCCGGGAAGGGATGAAAAGCGCTGGCTTTGCTGAGTCCTACAAGAAGTATTGGAGTATCCGCGGCAAAGCCGGCGAGGATCCTTTCCTGCCTGAGGTTCGAAAGCGGATCGGCGGTTGATCCGAATCACCGGGAAGGCGCTTCTCGATGCCCTCCCGAGCCGGTTCCCGCCGAACCCTGCTACTTCAACTGCACTGCATTCGTCACCTTCGAGGTGCCGTCGTTGAGCGTGAGCTTCAACGTGTAGCATCCGGGTCCGGTCGCGGTGGCCGTAGTCGAGTCCCAGTTAAATTGGTAGCCGTTAGAGACCAGCCGGAAGTTACTGCCGCCCGTCGCGCCCGTGGCCGGACTATACAGAATCTGCGAAGGTCCGGTCAGCGATGCCACACAGCCGCTCCTCGGCGCGGGCCCGTTGAATACGCTATCCATTTCGCGGAGCGTGCTGAGGTCGCTGATGAAGGCCCCCGCAGCGTTCTGGATCGTCCAATTGACGGGCACCGCGCTGCCCAAATTGGCCGGGCTCTTAAGTGGAGAAAGACCGAAAGTCCAGAGAATCGAGCCGGTGGTATTGGGCACCGTGGTCACGGAATAGTTCTTGCCAGCGTTGCCGTCGTTCACGGAGTAGGTCGAAACGGACAGCGTCTTCCCCGAGCCCACGTTGGGCGTGTCATAGGCCTCAGCCAAGCCCGTCACCGTGTCGGGCGCGATCAGGCCGGACACCGTCGGTACCGCTGCCGCGCTCGTGGTTGCGTCGTAGATCTTGGTGTTGGTCTTCGCGGTGAACCTGAGCGGAGCCGGGTTGATAATGCCGGTCGTGTTCGCTACAGTCGTTACGGCGTAATTCTTGCCGGCGTTGCCGTCGTTCACGGTATAAGCCGAAACCGACAACGTCTTGCCCGAGCCTGCGTTGGCGGCGTCGTACGTCTCAGCCAGGCCGGTCGTGGTGTCACCGCTGATCATCCCCGAGACGGTAGGTACAGCCGCCGCGTTGATGGTCTTGTCATAGGTCTTGGTATTGGCCTGCGCTGTGATGGTCAGCGGGGCCGGGTTGATCACACCGGTGGCGACACTCGCGGTAGTCACCGTGTAGTTCTTGCCGCCGTTGCCGTCGTTCACGGTGTAGGCAGAAACGGACAGCGTCTTACCCGAACCCGCGTTGGCGGTGTCATACCTCTCGGCCACGCCTGTCACCGTGTCTGTGCCTTTCAGACCCGACACCACCGGGACAGCCGCGGCGCCTGTGGTTTTATCGTAAGTCTTGGTGTTCGTCACGGCTGTAATGGTCAGTGGAGCCGAGCTGATCACGCCGGTGGTGTTCGTAACCAGCGTCACCGGCACGTAGTTCTGGCCGCCGTTGCCGTCATTCACGGTATACCCGGGAGAAACCGATAACGTTCTGGCTTGGCCCACATTGGGGTTGTCGTACGTCTCAGCGAGCCCAGTCACCGTGTCCGTGCCTTTCAGACCGGATGCCACCGGCACCGCCGAAGCGTTGGAGGTCGCGTCATATCTCTTGGTATTGGTTTGGGCCGTGATCGTCAAGGGGGCTGGCGTGATGGAGCCGGCAGCGTTCACGAGCGTGACGGCGTAGTTCTGGCCGCCGTTGCCGTCGTTCACCGACCCGGACGAGAGCAGCGTCCGGGCGCCGGCGTTCTTGCTGTCGAACGCCTGAGTGAAGGACGCGGCATCGCCAGCGATCAAAGCCGGCGCAATGCTTGGAACCTTCGTGGAATTAGTCGTTCCGTCATACATCTTGCTGTCAGTAACCGCCGCGACCGTGATCGGCAACGGGGTGATGGTCAGAACTCCCGGTGCATGGACGGTGCCGTTATTGTAAGCGATGTTATAGCTCACGCCCACGGCTGGCAGGCTCGGAGGCGTTGCCGGTCCAGAACAGGTGATCGCGTAAGTCGGAGGGCTGGCGTTCCGAGCATTCGGAGCCGTGCAGCTGACACTGGCGGATAGCGTGTTGGCCGGATCGCCGTCGCCGTAAACCTGGAACGTCAGGGTCGGATTCGGGCTTCCGTACACGATCTGCTGCACGTTCGCAAGAACGAACAGATGCTGCACTTCGCTGGCGGATTTGTTCGACGGGCTGCTGATCGTCGAATTCACATCCTCCGACCGGATGAAGTAGGTGTAGACCGTGTCGTAGCAGGTTTGGCCGGCGGCACAAGCCGCGCCGGAGTCCGCGAAATCGGTAACGACATCGTCGTACGTTGTCACGGGCGGCGCCCCGTCGACGCTGGCGATCTGAACTGCCGTCGGGTGTGCCGCGTCGGACCGGAAGATCAGATAATGACGGATTTGGCCGACGCTGGGACCGCTCCAGGTCAGAGTGTTCCGGTCGGTCTTGGGTGTCGCGTTTAATGGGCCGTCGGACGCGGTAGCGTCGAGCGAAGAGATGATATCGTCATAAGCCGCGTCCCCCAAGTCAGCCTGGGAGGCCAGATCGGCCTGAGAAGCTAGGTCTGCTTGGGACGCTAGGTCCGCTTGGGACGCCAGGTCCGCCTGGGAAGCCAGGTCCGCCTGAGAGGCAAGATCGGCCTGGGAAGCCAGCGAGAGGCCTAAGACATTCCGGCGGCTCCCGAGCTGTTGGAGGTCGAGGTTCGCCCAATCGTTAGAATCGACGAAGTAGTGGCTCCCTGCGACGCCGTCCCCGATGGTACCGTCGAAGTCCGCGTCCTGAGCGTAGACGAAGTTGTCTTGGATGCCGTTGTTGTTCCAGTCGGCTCCGGGTCCGGCGCTTTCCAGACGCATCATTGGGACAACCGGTTCGCCCGGACCAAAGGGCATGCCGTTGCAGAACCGGATTGCCGTGGCGGGCTCTCCCGATGGAGCCGGCCCGTAGTATCGTACGCGATAGACCTGGTTACCCAGGAATCCCGGCATTTCGGACAAAGAATTTTCGTTGAACGGCATCAGGGTGCCATTCGAGTAGTCGATATATTCGTGACCGTCAGCAAGGCCCGTCAAACCGCGCGCCTGATATTGGTAGTTCATCACGCTGGGGTAGTTAGGCATGCAGTTGGGGGTGCCGTACAATCCCGCGTGCGCCAGATTCAGGTTGTGTCCCAGCTCGTGCATGAGCGTCCCGGCCTGCTGCAACATGCTTCCCGTTTGATCGTCGCCGGCATTGTCGGAGTGCCACAGACCCATGGTGATGATGACGTCTCCGCCCGGCAGGTCGGCCGCTCCCGAAGTGCTCTTGGGCGCTCCCGGCGAAGCCGGATTGACGATGCCCAGCGCGTGGCCGAAGAACACGTAATGGAAGGCATCCTTTCGGTTAAGTGAAAAATGTGCGGGGATATTGAGTGCGGGATTCCCGTCCCTCACCGAGCTCAGGCCGGACTTCCAGCTTTGCACCGGGTAGGGAACATTGAAAACGCACGCGGCGGTCGCGGCGTTCGGACACAGCAGCGCCCCCGCTTCTTCGATCCGGTCTCCGCCCTGGGCGTACGCCGCGGGAATAATGAAAGGATACCCCTGATAGTTATTGCCCACGTCAAAGTGCAGTTGGATCCCGTGGTTCGAGAAGGTCGTGGCAATCGCGCTCAAAGCGCCCAACTTCGGAATGTGTTCATGACCGCCGGTGAGCTTCATCCAATCGATTTCGATAAAAATGTCCTTCTTCCCGACAACCGCCCCCATCGCCGGCAGGTTGACACAGGGCTCGGCCGGATAGTCACTGCAGCCGCCGAAGGTGGCTGGGGTGGACGAGGTCCCCGGATTCAGATGGATGCCGTTCGTCTCCCAGGCGTCCACAAGGCCATCCGAGTCCGTGTCAGTGACCACCGTGCTGGTCACCAACGCGGCAAACGTCAGACAGGTCTGGTTGTCCCCGGTAGTCACCTGCGCGGAGTAGGAAGAGGCATTCTGCGGCAGATTGATCGGCAGGGTCGGACTGTCCCAGCGCACGCCGCCCATGCCTATAAAGGAGTTGTTGAACGCCTGATTGCTGCCATTGCCGTTGTTGGGAGTCACGGTCAGAGTTTCCACATCGCCGGGCTGGCCGTCGCCCGCGATCAAAGTCATGCTGGCCGCGGCATTCCCGCTCCCACTACCCGCCTGGTAGAATCCGCCCACCGTCTGCGTAAACGCAGCGGTGTGTTTGCCCAGAGTGTACGCGCCATCGTACAGAACCACCGAACGCAGTGGCGCGATGCCCGGTTTGCCCGGCACTTGAATCCGGTATACCAGCACTAGGGTGGCGCCGTCGGTCAGGAAGATCGTGCCGTTACCATTTAGCCCGCTGTCGGCGAGCTTCACCGTGTGGGCGTAGTTGGTAACGCGATGGCCGGTGGCATCGAGAGGCAGATCCGGCAGAACATCGGCACGATAGACACGGCCCGAGGCTTGGGAGGAGCCGGTGGTTCCGCCCGAACTCCAGCAGGCCGGATTATTCGCGTTCCCCAGCACCCGACCGACAATGGGCTTGCCATCGAAAGAGCCGTTCATCGCAGCTGGAGCCGGAGTCGTCTCCTCCGTCTCCCAGAACAGAAAAGCGGCGACCACGTCTACCGGCGTCGAGCCGGGAGCAGTGCAAGTAGGATCGATCGTGGCCGTCGATCCGACTCCGACCGTGCACGGCACTCCACCGATGGTAATGGTGCCGGTTGCCTGACCATTGACGCCCGTCCCCCGCAAGCCGACGCTGCCGAAGGCCGCATCGCCCGTAACGAAGTAGTTCTCAGCGAAGCTCAACGCATCCGCGCCCTTCGCGGGAGAAACCAAACTCAGGAGTGCGGCCATCAGAAGTGCCGGCGCCGCTTTAGCTCTCGCGCTCGACGCGCAACCCAACACGCGAGCAAGCGAATTCCTGAAGTCAAAGCCGCTCCGCACAGACCGCTCCCGGCCTCGAATGTCACTCATCGTCGTCCTCGCCGCGATTCTGTTCCGACGCCCATCATCGTTTGGCCATCGGCCCAGTATGCCATGAGTTGCCCGAAAAACTACGAATATCAAGCTCACAAGTCCCTCTTCCGGTACGCCTAGAACTTTGGTCTAGTCGCGTTTTGCTCGCGAATCGCGTGCACCCGTGCATTTCAGCGTCCACGGTTTGCTAGAAGATGCCCAATAAGCGCGAAGGCTCCCGAAACTCCGCCAGCTCAAGGACTGCCGGAGAATTAGACAACAACGCCCTGCGGCCTAGGAGTCAGATCATGAACCGAGCTGTTTCTGGTTCATGATCCGATGGGTTCAAATCGGTGGGTTGTAAGACAATGCCGCCCGCCGGCTCTAGTTGACCACCCGCCACGCCGAAAATTCCTTCCACCCTTTTAGCGCTTCAGTCGCCCAGGCTGCGGTCTTGTCGGAGTGGCAGGAGTTGCAGGAATTCGGCATCTTCAGGCGCTCGGCTTCAACCGGGGAAATGAAGCGGAACGTGTGGCTGCGAACGTTGACATCCGCCATTTCGGTTTCGATTTTCGGCATGTGGCAGCCAACGCACTCGTTGCCGCTCGATCCGGCCTTGTGGTGGGTGTGCTGCTCGATGGTTGCGGCGCGCGGCCCGTTGGGAGATTGCGGCCCGTGGCACTGGAGGCACATCACGTCCGCCGGTTTGAGCAAGTCGGCGTTGTTGGCCGTGCCATGCACGTCATGGCAACTGAAGCAGGCGATGCCGTGGGTGTACATGGCGCTGGTGACGAAATCGTTGCCTTGCATCCGGTTCTTGTGAGCGGTGCCGTCCGGAAAGTGAGTGAACGTGGTTTCGCCCAGCTTATGGTCTTCCAACTGCCAATAGTCCGCCAGGTTCATCCCAACCTGGAAGCCCACCGGCCAGTCGTAGTAGCGGCCTTCGATGGGATTCTTGAGCGGCCGCCCTTGCGAGTGGCACTGAATGCAGGTATCGCTGGCGCGCAGCGGATCGAGACGCGCCGGGTTGACGATGTTCTCGCGCGAGGGCCGCGCCACGTGCTGGCTGCCCGGGCCATGGCATTTCTCGCAGCCGACGTTCCACTCGGTGGGAGTCTTGGTCTGAATGTTGTAGTTGACCGAATGGCAGCCGTCGCAGGTCGGCCCGGTGGGCCGCTTCAGGTTGTCGGCGGGGTAGTAGGGGACCCACCAATCGGTTCCGGGTTGCACCACGTAGGCGCGCCAGATCTTGTGGGCCACGTCCCATTGCGCCGGCAGCGGGAAGTAATCGTCGCCGACCTTGGTGAAGTAACGCTGCTTCCATTTGCTGCCGTAGACGAACGCGATATCGTCCTTGGTGAAGGTGAGCAGCTTGTCGGGCTTATTCAAGTCGGGAATGATGGCTTCCGGGTGCTCTTTGGGGTCGAGCACCACATTGGCCATGCGCGTCTTCTTCCAGCGGTCATAGACCCCGGTATGGCAGGTGCGGCAAACCGCGGAGCCAACGTACTGGGCGGTCTGCGCCAGCAGCGGAAGCGACAGGAAACCGAGACCAAGCAGACGGAACAACATGATCCTTTTCATTATCTCACCACACTTCCGAAACGGATCTTCTTGCATTTGTTTCGGGCCCAACATCATTCTGTAACCGTTCAGGCCCCATAACGAAGGCATGCGTTGCGATCTGCACGTCCACACCGACCGCAGCGGCATGTGCACGGTGCCGGTGGCCCGGCGGTTCTGCCAGGAAAGTTACAACGATCCCCGCGAAGTCTATGAGCTGCTCAAGCGGCGCGGCATGGATCTGGTGACGGTGACCGACCACGACTCGATCGACGCCGCCGAATGCCTGCGCCGCTACCCGGATTTCTTCCTGAGCGAAGAGGTCACCGGCATCACCCCGTCCGGAACCGAAGTGCACATTGGCGTTTATGACGTGACCGAGCGCGACCACATCGAGCTGCAACGGCGGCGAAACGACATGCCCTCGTTGCTCGCGTATTTGCGGGCGCGCGGTCTGCTGTTTGCTGTCAACCACGTATTTTCCGCGCTGACCGGGAGACGCACGGATGCTGACTTCGCCCTATTTCAAGACTCCTTTCCGGCAATGGAGACGCTCAACGGCCAGCTTCTGGCCGCCTGCAATCGCGAGGCTGAGGCGCTTTGCGCCCGCTGGCGGAAAATCCCGCTGGGGGGCAGCGATTCGCACACCTTGGCAGAACTGGGGCGGGCGTTCACGGAAGCGCCTGGGGCGCGCTCCAAAAACGACTATCTCTGCGCGCTAAAAGAGGGGCGGGCTCGGGCTCGCGGCCATTCGGGCGGCTACTGGCAGTTGACCCGCGCTGTGTGGAGCATTGCGCTGAGTGTTCCTCGCCACCATTGCTGGGGTCTTCTGCTGACGCCGCTGGCCGCGGTGATTCCCGTCGTCACGCTCGGGAGCTGCGCTCGAGATCGCGTGTTCGCCGGTTTTTGGAGCGGCCGCCTGGCAGGACAGGCCGGCAGCTTGCCGCGCTGGTCCGAACACGAGTCTTGCGCCTGAGCTCACGCCCGATTCGACCGGTTCGGGCTTCCTGATCGGTTCACCCTCCATCCCCGGACCTCGGCCGGCCCCGGTCTGCCCGCCCCCTTGTCTTTCGTTAACCTCGATTGTTCGTAACAAATCCGTGATCGATTTGTCATAGAATCGACACAGTATGACGCGCATAGCCGCTGGGACCTGGCGGGTGAGACTCCTGGCTTTCTCTCTACTGCTGAGCGGGTCGGCATTCGGCGGCGGCCGCCACGAACCCAAGGCAGCCGTCGGCGTCTACGTCATCTACGAGCATCTCTCGAGCGGCCGCGCGCTGCTGCAGAGCGATGTGCAGTCCATCCTGTTGCCCCTGGGATTCAGCATTCAATGGCGGGATATGAAAACGGCGGGCCGCGAGGCCTGGGTCGATTTGGCTCTGCTCCGGTTTCAAGGCCACTGCGACCTCTTTCGTGCTTCCGGAATCGCTTTTGTTCCGGGCGCTCTCGGAGAAACCCATGTCAGCGACGGGAGGATTCAGCCGTTCGCGGAAATCGATTGCGACCGCATCGGCAACCTTTTGCAACCGGACCTGGCGGCGGTGCGCGAGCCAGACCGGGAGCGCCTCTTCCAACGAGCCTTGGCGCGCGTGGTGGCGCATGAGCTCTACCACATCTTCGCTAAAACGCCCGTCCACGAACCCACCGGCGTCGGGAAAGCCGAGTTTACCGCCTCCGATTTGCTATCGAACCGGTTTCAATTCCACCCCGCGCAAGCCAGCGTCCTGCTCAAGAGCAGCTCCGACGACGCGCTCCAGATTTCGCTGAACCAACCATAGCGCGTGCCGCTGGGCTCGGAACCGGCTCTTGTACCGCCTAGTGTCTCGGCGCGTAGCCGAAGGTCAGGCTGATCATCACGCTCCGTCCCGGGAGCAGGTACAGCTGGTCGAGAGGGGAGACCGCGTACGGCGCCGCCGCGGTTCCTTTCGCTCCGGGGGTGATGCCCGTAATGGCGTGGTTGTCGAGGACATTGTTCACGCTCAGCGCAATCTTGGTTCCCCGCAGAAACGAGGCATTCTTTACGGTGTAATTCACGTATGCGTTGGCGATGCTGAACGGATCAATGGGAATCGCCTGGTTGAGGCTGCCATTGTCGTTGTACAGCTTGCCGATCCGTTTGTCGAAGAATCCGATGTTCCAGTTCTTCTCCTGCCACGTCAGGCCCGCGGCTTCTGTATCGCTTGGAGCGTTCGCCACCCAGAGGCCCGTTTGCTGGTAGCGTGCCGCGCCCAGCGTTCCGTTGAGGTACAGGCTGAGCCCGCGGAAAATGAAAACGTTACTCTCGGCTTCGAGGCCCTTCGTGTTCGAAGGACCGGTAGGAACGTAAATCTGATCCAGAAGACCGCTGGGATCGTTCACGCTCGAGTAAGGATTCTGAAAATGAATGTAGTAGCCATCGAAATCCAAGGTCCAGCGGTTGAACTTGATGACGGTTCCCAGTTCGTAGGTCTTGGCCAGCGTCGGGCTCGGCGTGACCCCCACCGCGCCTCCGGGAACGTCGTAGACGCTGGTTGGCGGAATCACGCTGCCTTCCCCGAATTGAGCGTAGACGGACCAGTTCCGCTGCAGCCGGTACCGGGCAGCACCCGTGGGAAGCGCCGAGTTATAACCGACGCCGTGCCGGACATTGGGCAACCCTCCCACGCAACTGTTGGTCGCCTTCACCAGCGTGCCCCCCAGACAGCCCACTTTGCTGAGATCCTGCAACTGGTTGAAATCCATGATGTAGTGAACATCCTTGAATCCCACCGTGATGCTGAGCCTCGGTGTCGCGTGCCATTCGAATTCGGCAAAGGGCTGAACGGTCGTCTGGATGTAATGCTCGTGAAAGTTCGGGGTGGGAACGTCGGCCCAGCTGAATGGCGAGGATAGGTATTGATAGCGGTCGGTGTACGCCCACTGATACCAGAAGCCCGTCCGGAAAATGCCCCACCGATTCTCCTCGGTCGCGGTTATCATATTGCCGGCGTACCGGTAGCCATTCAGTTTGTCGACGCCGGCGGTCGCGGACAGCGCCTTGGTGGGGTCTTTGATCAGATTTTGCTTGTTCCAATAACGGTAGGTGTACGCCTTGTCGTCGACCCTCCACCCATGGCCCAGATCGCGTTTGATCCCCAGGTAGTCGAAGTCACTTTGAATATGGTAGAAGCCGTACCCGTAGTAGTAAGGACTGCTGGGATCGCCATTTGACAGAAAGTTGTATCCAAACTGCGCGATATTGGCGCGCGTCGGCTGATTGACGTCCGGTGTGTTGTTCCAGTCATCCAGAATTCCGGTGTACAAGCTGATGGTCGTCTTGTCGTCCAGTTTGTATTGATACTTCAGGGAGCCGGCGATCCGCTTTTGATAGTTGTAGGTCTGAAATCCATCCGAGAGGAGCTGGTGTACATCGATAAACAGGCTCGACTTCTTATCCTTCCCGCCAAACTGCCCGGAATCCAGGCTCAAATCGAGCAGCCGCGTGTTGAACGAACCGTACGCAGCGGTTACCCGGATGTCCGGGCTGGACTCCGGTTCCCGAGACAACAGGTTGATCGACCCGCCGAAGTTGCTGGGGCCAAAACTCCCGGCGCCTCCCGGGCTGCGGTCGAAGTCCACGCCGCCGATCCACTGGCCGGGAAAGAAGGCCCACGAGTGGTGGGAGCCGTCGTTGGAGTCCTCGAACGGAATTCCGTCGTAGGTCATGCTGTACAGCGTATCTTTGAACCCGCGGAAATACGTCTTGCCCTGGCCGAGTCCGACCCCATTCGCATTCACGGCGAATGTGCCGGGCGCCAGATTCGTAATCTCGGCGAAATCCGCGACGGGCGACGTAAAGTTGTCGATGAATTGTTCGCTGATTTCTGTTTTGGCGGAAACTGTATCGAGCGTATTGCCGGAAGGCGCAAGCTGCGCCGCCAGTGACGCCGTGGCTTCGACCGTCACGGCAGTCGCCACGTTGGCTACTTTCAGGGAAATGGAGAGCTCTTCGGCTCCGGTAGCGGTCAGCTTCACGCCCGTTAAGTTGGTCGTCGCAAAACCGGAAGCAGAGGCTTCCACGGTGTACCCGCCCAAGGCCAGGCCGTCCACCGAAAAGTGGCCGTTGGCGTCGGTCAGCGTTTTGCGAACCGCGCCGCTGGCTTCATTCTTGATCGTGACCTCCGCCCTCGGGATGGCCTTCCCGCTGGCGTCGAGGACCATGCCGGAAAGCGCCGGGTTGGACTGGGCTGGAAGCCCGGCAGCAATGAGGAGAGCAATCAGACACACGACCAGTGCGTGTGCGCGTACATGGAGCATGAGGGTTCCCTTTCTTGGTGATGGAAAATCCTAACAGTGCGACTTTACAGCGCGATGACGTTTCTATAAATTCCCCGCTACAGAGGTCTCGTTCCCAATTGCACCGCCGCCGCGCCGCCCTTCCGCGCTACCATCGTTATTTGAACCCCCAAGCGCAAATTCTGATTCTCGATGCCGGCGGCCAATATTGCCACCTGATCGCCCGGAAAGTCCGCGACCTGGGTGTCTACTCCGAGGTCCGAGCGAGCGAAACGCCCGCGGAGGAACTCGGTGCCGCCAAAGGGATCATCATCTCCGGCGGTCCCAGTAGCGTTTACGATCCTGGGAGTCCCACCGTGGACCCCGCGATCTTCACCCGCGGACAGGCCGTCCTGGGCATTTGTTACGGGCAGCAGTTGATGGCGCACGTGCTGGGAGGAGGCGTGCAGAAGGGCGATAAGGGCGAGTTCGGGCTGGCGACGCTCGATCTGGAAGCCACGGCCGATCCGCTCTTCGCGGGTCTCGGCGGCCGGCAGCAGGTCTGGATGAGCCATCGCGACCTGGTAGCCGGCCTGCCGGAGGGATTTGTGAACGTGGGCCGTACCGACACGTGTCCGGTCGCCGCCATCGCCGCCCCGGCGCGCCGCCTCTACGCCGTGCAGTTCCATCCCGAGGTGGTTCATACCACGCGCGGCAAGCAACTCCTCGCCAATTTCGTCTTCCGGGTCTGCCAGTGCGAAAAAGATTGGGATGCCAGCCATCGCGCGCCTCTCATTGAGCAGGAGATTCGCGAAGCAGCCGGCAAGCGCAACGTGTTCTTCTTCGTCAGCGGCGGTGTGGATTCGACGGTTGCTTTCGCCCTCTGCACGCGCGCGCTGGGGAATAGCCGCGTCCGCGGCGTGTACGTGGATACCGGCCTGATGCGGGAAGGGGAAACGGACTTTGTCCGCCGTATGCCGGGTATCACGGTGGAATGCGCCCAGGAGCAGTTCCTTGCCGCCCTGGAAGGCGTCACCGATCCGGAGCGAAAGCGGCACATCATCGGCGAGGAGTTCGTGCGCGTGCAGGAGCGCGTGATCGAAGCGCGCCGCCTGCTCGATGAGCAATGGATTCTCGGGCAGGGGACCATCTATCCCGACACCATCGAATCGGGCGGCACTGCCAAGGCCGCGCTCATCAAGACCCACCACAATCGCGTAGCCGGGATTCAGAAATTGATCGAGGAAGGCCGCATTGTGGAACCGCTCAAATCCCTATATAAGGATGAAGTGCGAGCTGTGGGGCGCGAGCTGGCCCTGCCGGCCGATCTTCTGGACCGGCATCCCTTCCCCGGCCCCGGCCTGGCCATTCGCTGCTTGTGTTCGGATGTCGACGCCCCGGTCCGCGACACCGCCGACGGATGCGTGATCCCAGTGCATTCGGTCGGGGTGCAGGGGGACTCTCGAAGCTACGCGCCGGTATTGGCGATCGGGCAATTGGACCCCGCTCGTGCTACCGAGTTGATTAACCGGGTTTCCGGCGTCAATCGCGTGATCGCCTCGGTGGCTGGGCCCGCGCCACTGACCGGGATGCAGGTCAGCGCCTCTTCGCTGACGCCCGCCCGCCTGGCCCGCCTTCGGACCGCCGATGCGACCGTGCGCCGCCTCTCTCACGAAGCCGGTTTCGATCGGCGCATCTGGCAGTTTCCCGTGGTTCTGATCCCGCTCGGAACCGCGGATTCGCCGGATTCTATCGTGCTTCGCCCCATCGATTCGGTGGACGGCATGACCGCTCAATCCGTCGTCATGGAGCCGGCGCTGCTGGAGCGGATCTCGAAGGAGTTGCTGGGGCAGGAGGGAATCGCCGGCGTCTTTTACGACCTGACGCACAAACCCCCGGCCACGATTGAATGGGAATAACGGAGCGCCGCGCTAGTCTCCTGTCCCAATGGTTCGTGACATAAGTCAACACGGTTGTCCAGGGGCGGTGCGCCTTGCGTATCGCGCGATGCTGTCGAGGATTTGATCCGCGGACCGGGTCCAGACGAAAGGTTTTGGGTCCTCGTTGT
>JAIQFS010000056.1 GCA_020073145.1 Terriglobia bacterium | reverse complement strand
CGCTCTGGCGGCCCTCCCGGCGCCCATTTCCGTGCTCTACGAAACTCCTCCGCTCACACCTGACCGTTCCGGCACGCGCCGTTGGAATCCGCTCAAATCGCGCTCCGGCCGAAAATCGGGGTTCTGACACGGGCTGTTACACTTCTCTCGATCTGCTCGGCGAGATCGGGGATTTTATTGTTGACGGCCTCGACTCGATCGACTGTTCCCTTTGGGGGGCGAACTTCTTTTCTTCGTTCAGGACGCGGTTGTTCAGCGCGGGCGTCATCACTTCGAGTTACGTCAAGGTCGGCGAATACGGAGATGGAACAGCGCAATACGACAAGAATTGCCAGGGTGGAATCCAATACTCCCGAACATGCGGTGACGGCACGTACCGGTTGGTGATGCCGGGTTACCCCCACTCGTTCGCCCATATGCCTTTCTATTTCTTCTCGGTCGGCACAAGCAGTTACTTTAGTTGCGTGGGCCCTGGCTCCCCTGTGTTTGACTCTGGGCCGCCACGTTGCAGTACCGCTCCGTGAAGGGTTTGACGCCTTCCAAGACTAATGCGAAGATCGGGGGAGAAGGCTCCCGTCTTCCACGCAAGCCGAAGGCGGGGGAGGACCGCCATGATCGCGCATATGAGCGCGGAAGTTCGAAGCATCATCGGATCCGCCGCAAAATTGGCGGCGGAGAAGGAGCATCGGAGAAGCATTCAGTCTGCGGATTTGGCCATGGCCCTTGTGTCGTCAAACGTGTCGTACCGCTTTCTGGACCAAAGGACGCGAGCGGAAATGGCGAGGCGTCTAGACGAGATCCTCGAAGAGGAGAGGGTTTTTGGGACGCCTGTAGACGTGTACGTCTATTCCGACCCAGTTAAGAGAATCTTGGCATATGCTCTTGAAGAGGCACAGCACAACGGCGAGGTTCAGGCACAACCTCGACACGTACTGATCGGTTTATTGCGGGAAGAGGATTGCGCGGCCGCACGGCTTTTCCAGAGCCACGGTATCGACCTCATAAGAGTCCGCTCACTTCAATGATCCCGTTCCTCTCCAGCGCGGGCGCGGCAGGGCCTGAATGTCGCATGCCACATAGCGCAGTCTGGAAAGATCGCAAGACAGTACGGGCTTTGTCGAACGGGGGGTCAACCCCCCCGCCTCCACCAACAGGTTCTACGCCATGAATGGGGAAGCTGCCGGGACCGGGACGCACGGCAGATGGGTGAACACGCCATCGGCGCTCAAGCGTAAGGCGATGGCATGAAGGGGCCCACCGGAAAGGGCGCGGACCACCACGATGCCGCGGCGGTTGGCGGAATCGGGAAATCTCTCCGACATCATGAACGCCGTGTGCCGGCCTCCCGCCAGAGGCAGGGTCGTGGCCGCGGTCAATCCGCCGTTCTCATCCCAAAGGGCGGCCACCAGCGCATCCGGCCGCGCGGTGGACAGGTTCAGCAAGGCCAAGCCGGTCTGGTGTCCACCCTGGTTGTCGAACGGCACCGCCAGTTCCCGCCGGCCCGCGCGCTCCAACGGAATGGTCATCTCGGACCGGGTTTTCGCCGTTGAAGTATAGGTAAAGGTCGATTGGCCCGTCACCGGGCCCGTGGAGAAGACCTCCGCCCAAGCGGAGACGTCCTCCCGTTGATGCGGGTTGACGGCGATCCGGAGTGAGGCGTAGGGCGCCAGCGTATAATGGCCGGATTCATGGCAGCGGCAGTCGGTGGGAGCCGGATCGAGACTCCAGTTCAGGCGTTTGCCTCCGCTCGAGCGGATCTCGATCGAGAAGGAAGTCTGCTGCGTTGTCGGGTTCACCATGAGGATGGAACTGCCCCAACCTCCGCCACACGGTAGGTGGGGGAACACGCCCACGCGGGAGGTGACCGATTCGGGCGATTCGATTCTCAGCTCGACGTCCTTAGAGACCGACTGGCCCGAGGCATCGGAAACCTGAACCGTGAAAGCCGAGCGGGAGGTGGCGAGCGGTTCCCCCGAGATCACACCGCTAGCCGAATCCAGGCTCAAACCCCGCGGAAGGGCGCCGGCCTGGAGCGACCAGGCCAGCGGGGGATTGCCGCCGCTCGCCAGGAGCGCTTCCGTGTACCGCACGCCCACGACACCGAGTGGTAGTTCGCCCGAAAGCAGAAGACCCAAAGGAAGCGCGGTATCGCGGGTCTTCTCGAGAATCGTATATCGCTGGGCGACGGCTTGTGGAGGGCGAGATGCGTCTCTCACGGTGAAGAGCGGGGTAGACTCTCCATCGGTCTCCAACTCGCCGCTCAGCGCTCCTTCGGGGCTCATCTCCAAGCCGGGCGGCAAATCCGCGGCCAGCCACGTGTAGGGGGGAACGCCTCCGGAAGCGGACAGAGTCACCGAATAGGAGGTTCCGCCGGGCTGGCGCGGGCGCAGTACCGGGGTTACGATCTTCAGGCGATTGCCCGGCGCGGCCTGGCCGTTGCGCCGTACGCAGCGTTCGGGCGTCAATCCTCGCGAGTAGAGATGCTCGGCGCACGGAGCCGGGGTCATGGCGGCGTACATGTGGGTGGGAGTGAGGACGCCGCTCAAGATGGCCTGCTCGTCGAACGCTTGAACCCGGTCGATAAAGGCACGGTCCCAGCATCCTTCCGCGTCGAAGTTGTGACCGAAGCACCGGTCCACAAAAATATCGATGACGTTGCTGAAAGGCACGAAGAGATGGAAATCGAAATAGCGCAGGAGAAGCGGCAGAACCTCCTCGGCGCGAATGCCCTCGAAGCCCTCCGTGGAGCAATCGTGGTTGATGTACTCTTCTTCGTAGCGATTCAGGAGCCGGTTCCAGCGGTATTCGAGCGGGAGTTCCCGCCAAAAGCGCTGCACCTCTTCAAGCGCCTCGGGCCAGCGCTGGTGTCCGTTCCGGCCGATCATGTCGCCGGTGACGAAGAACCCCTCAGGGTGCAGGGCGCGTTTGACCTCGCCAAAGAGGTGTTCTAATTCCATCACGTGATGGAGCACCTGGTTGGCGATGACGGCGGTGTATTGCTTGCCGGGCTGCCACCGGTTGAAGTCGTCCTCGAGAAAAACCAGATTGTCCTGCACGCCGGATTGGGAGGCCAGGTCGCGGCCGCGCTCGAGCATTCGCGGGTTCAGTTCCAGACACTCGATCGAAAAATCGCTCAAACCGGTCGCGCGGAGCAACTGTGCCGTGCGGACCTCGGTGTCGCAATTGCCAGCGCCCAGGCTGAGGAAGACCGGCGGACCTTCACAGCGCCCGGCCGCCACGGCCAGATATTTCGCGAAAAGTTCCTCGGGCAGGTTGAAACCGAATTCCTCCACGATGGGCCGGATAAACTTTTCGGACCAGTAGTGCGCGATGGGCGGCATGGCATGAACGTCCAGCACGGAGTCGAAGGCTTGTTGTTCGGCGGCCAGCCGATCCTCATAGACTCTCGGCCGGGAGGCGGTATTGTTCAAGTCCGTTCCTCGACGTTCTCGCAGCCACGATGCCGGGTTGCGAACGCCCAAACCCCGGGCGACCTGCTTGAGCCGATTTACGCCAGGGAGGGTGGACATCGTGGGTCTTGCAATCCATGATACCCAACCGTTCGACGGGAGGTAGCCGGTGTGGTCTACCACCTTCGCGGTTCTCCGAACCGAGCGTCAGCCGCGCAGCGCGTCGTGGGGAGGGAGGAAACAGGGGCAGAGCGGGAGCCGCTCCAACTCGGAGCGGTCGAGATCGGAAACGGCCCACCAGGTCATGCCGTCGGACCGCCAGTTGACGATGTTGAAGCCATCGCTGGCTGCGCTGGCCGGCGGCTGGTCGGGCTGATTGGCGGCCGGCCAGACGAAGACGTTGACGACGTGCGTGCCGCGGCGGTAGACCAGGGCGGCGACGGTCCGCCCGTTGAGGGAATCGACACGGCCTCCCACCAAGACGAAACCGCGGCCGGAGATATCGGCGACATTGAGAGCGAAGTCGAGTTTGCCCGCCAACCAGGGCCGGACCGCATGCGGGCCGGATGCCGGCACGTCCACCAGCCGCTGCGCGCGCATGGAGCGGAGATGGGCCTGTACGATCTCGCTTTCAATCGGCGCCGGCGCCAGTTTCACAACGGCCAGCAATGCCACCGCAACACTCGCCGCCAGCGCCAGCCACGGGGCGGGGCGGCGCCAGAGCGGGGCAGGGCGGTGGGCGAGGCGCTGGCGCAAGGCCGCGGAGGCCGGGTAGTAGGGCGCCGCGGCCACCGCCGCCGACAGACGAATGTGGCCTTCCAGAAGGGCCGCGCAGGCGGCGCAATCGCGGGCATGGGATTCCACCGCGACGGCTTGCACCGGATCGAGTTCGCCATCCTGATAGGTGCTCACCAACAGTCGGGCTTCCCGGCAGGTCATGCGGTCTCCTTTCGTGAAGCGGCGGTCAAGGCCTCCGCCAGACGCTGGCGAGCCCTTGCCAGGCGCGACATGACGGTTCCGATCGGCACCTCCGCTACTTGTGCAATCTGCTTGTACGACAAGCCCTCCATTTCGCGCAGCACCAGTACTTCGCGGAACTCCGCGGGCAGAGCCTCCAGGCCGCGCTGGACGGAGAGACGGTCCGCGTTCTGCAGCTGCAGCGCCTCCGGGCTTGGCCCTGTATCGCGGGCGAGGTTCAGGTCTTCGACCGGCATCTCGACCTGCCGATACCGTCTGCGCAACCGCTCGAAACAAGTGTGGCGCACGATGGCCAACAGCCATGCCCGGCCGTCGTCGCCATGAAAACTATCGAAATAGGTCAGCGCGCGGACAAACGAATCCTGCACCGCGTCCTCGGCGTCCTGGTGGTTGCCCACCAGCCATCGAGCCAGGTTGTGCGCCGCATCGAGATGCGGCAAGAAAATCGCATCGAACCGAGCGGGCCGGTTGGTTCGCTTCAATCCTTCCAGGCTATACCTTGGCGGAGGCCGATTTATTCCCGCGACGGGATCTACAACGCCGCCAGCAGCTTGGCGAGCAGCGCGGCGCGGTCGGCCATGCGGTCGATGCGGATGTTCTCGTGGAGGGCGTGGGCGCCTTCGCCCACCGCGCCCAGGCCGTCGAGGGTGGGGACGCCGAGGGCGGCGGTGAAGTTGCCGTCCGAGCCGCCGCCGCTGAGCGATTCTTCCACCTGCACGCCCAGATCGGCCGCGAGTCTCTGCGCGGTGCGAAACAGGCGCACGGTTCCAGCCGAGCGCTCCATGGGCGGCCGGTTCAGCCCGCCGCTGATTTCGAGCGAACAGCGCGGGTTGAACGGGCGCAAGGCGCGGAACTTCCGTTCGAGCGGGGCGGCGTCTTGCAGCCGGACCACCCGGATATCGATCTCGGCGCGAGCTTCCGCCGCCACCACATTGGAGCGCGTGCCACCGGAGATCACGCCGGGATTCACGGTGATGCCGCGCTTGGGTTGTGCGAATCCGGCGATGCGGACAATCTGCTGCGCCAGTTCCATCACCGCGCTGGCGCCGGCCTCATATTCGACTCCGGCGTGCGACGCCTTGCCGCGCACCACCACGGTGACATCGCCCACGCCTTTGCGCGCCGTTTTGAGCTTCCCCGCGATGCCCGTGCCGGGCTCGAGGACCAGAACGGCCTTGCTGGCCGCCGCGTGTTTTTCGGTCAGCGCGCGCGAGGATTCGCTGCCGACCTCTTCATCGGAGTTCAACTGGAGCAGCACGCGGGAGGGGACGGGAATCTCGAGGTCGCGCAGGGCGCGCACGGCGAAGAGGAAGAAGACGATTCCGGCTTTCATGTCGTAGACGCCGGGGCCGCACAGCCGCCCACCGGAGTTGCGGAACGGCATGGCGCGCAGCGTGCCGAGCGGCCAGACGGTGTCGGAATGGCCCAGCGCCAGGACGCGGCCTGACTTTTTGCGGCCGGGCAAATGCATTTCGCACGCCAGGTGCTTGCCGAATCTGCCGCCGGGAAAGGTGCGGACCGTCGCAAATGACGCGACGGTATCGGAGACCAGCGCAACAAAGCGGTTGACGGACGGCGGATGGTCGCTGGGCGACTCGCATTCCACGAACTGGCGGAGCACGGCGGTCATTGCCGGCACCTGTGTGCGAAGGTGCGCAAGAAGGGGATCCACGGCTGTTATGATAGCGGCTCACGGGCGGCGTGGGGCGGGTGATTCGCCTGCCCCCGGCCTAAATCAGTTACGGAGAATGCCGGGGCGGGCGATTCGCCTGCCCCACATTCGCTAGCGGTTGCCGTTCACCGTTGCGGTGGAGGCGCTATCGATGCGCGTCCCGATCACTTCGCCGGACACGATCAACTCCACGCGGCGGTTCTTCTGGCGGCCGGCGGCGGTATTATTCTCTGCGATCGGACGCGTGTCGGCGAATCCAGCGGCCGATAAACTCTCAATCGGCACCTTCTGCCCGTCCAGGTATTCCACCACGGATTCGGCGCGTTTGACGGAAAGCTTCTGGTTGAAATCGAAGCCTCCGGTGCTGTCGGTGTGGCCTTCGGCCGCGAGTTTCAATCCCGGGTGCGAGAGCACGATGCCGGAAAGCTTCGCCAGTTTCTCGCGCGCGACGGGGCGCAAGGTGTACTGGCCGCTATCGAACAGGACGTCGGCCATGGTGACCACCAGGCCGCGATCGGTGTCCTGGGTCTCGAGGACCGCATTGAGCTGTTGCAGCAGTTGGGCACGGAGCTGCTGTTTTTCCAGTTCCGCCTCCTGGCGCAAACGGTCGGCTTCCGCGGCTTCCTTCTGAGCTTTCTCCGCCGCGGCCGCGGCTTGCGCTTGGGCGGCTTCGGCTTTGGCGCGCTCCGCCACTTCCCGGGTGGCGATCAACTCGGCCTGCAGACGCTTGGCTTCCGCCGCGGCGCTCTCAGCTTCGGCTTTAGCCCTGGCCGCCTCGGCCACTACCTGCGCGGCTTCGGCCTGGGTGCGGCGCGCCTCCTCCGCCTTGCGGTCGGCTTCCGCCTGCTCGCGATGGCGCTGCTCGTCCTCGGCCTGCCGCTTGGCTTCGGCCTCACGGGCCGCGGCGGAATCGCGCTCCTTCTGCAGGGCCTCTTCTTCTTCCCTCTTGACCGCAATCGCGCGCGCATCTTCGGCGGTCTGCACGGTCTCGCGAGCGATCATGATGGCCGGCTTGCGCTGTTTGCGCTGGAGATAGCTTTCGGCCTGCTGAATGGTCGCTTGCGCTTTCTGGAAGGTGTCGGCCGCGTATTTGTCAGCGCCAGAGGACCGCGCAATCTGCAGGGCATTGCGCGCTTCGTAAATTTCCACGGGCACCGAGGGATCGGGACGGAGGCTCAACGCATTGGCCAGCTTCTGATACTGGCCGCGCTGCAGCAGTTCGTACTTGGCGTCGATCACCTCAAACTTGCCCAGCGTATCGGAGCGGACTTCGTTCTCCATCACGATCAGGTCGCTGGGCTGGGTGACCGAAAAGTATGGCTCGGCGGTCACGATCAGGCCGAACACCTGCAAATCGGTGGTGACCTTCAGGCTGCTCTTGCCGTCATCCAGCAGAACTTCGCCGAGGTTCTTCGGCCGGCCTTCGGGCGACACGGCCCACAGTACGTAGGTCAGGTACTCGGTGCCGAACTGGGTGGGCAAGCCGATGCCCTGAAAGGAGGCTTCGATGCTGATGGCGCCCTGGCGGCTATCCACCTTGGCTTGCCCCTTGGCTTTGGGCATGATCGCCGTGCCGGCGAAGCTGATGGCCGTGGAGCCGCTGCGGTGGCGGTAATTGATGGCCTTGGTCGATTTGGCGACGGCATTGGCCGAGAAAACGGGAGGTGGATCCTGAGGGTTCTGCGCCAGAAGCGGCGACGTCGAAGCCAGAACCAATGCGCAGACCGGCAACGTCCACCGCGCGGTCTTCGAAGAAAGCTCTCGTTTCATAAAGCACCCCACTTGCCTCAGGATAGCCCGGAAATCGGCCGGTTCCGCCGGTTATTGCACTCGAAGGGCCAAGCTCGGCAGGCCGAATGGCCCGCTACCTGCTTCATTCTACGTGGGTGAGCGGATCGCAGTTCGGCAAAAATTTCTCGCAGTGGGGGCACTTCCTCCCGAGTTTGCCTTAGTTAAGTGCTGCCGGAGGATAGCTTACCTGCGGGTAGGGGCCTTGGGTTTGAGGAGGTGGGCGCCAATGACGGCTTGGCCCAGGGATAAGCCGCCGTCGTTGGGGGGGACCTGGCAGTGCAGGAAGACCTCGAAGCCGCGGCTGCGCAGTTGGAACACCGCGCGGGAGAGCAGGTACTGGTTCTGAAAGGCGCCGCCGCTGAGACAGACGCGATTGAGGCTTTCGGCGGTGCGTAGGCGCTGGCAGACGTACCCAATGACGTCGGCGACGGTGTTGTGGAACTTCGCCGAGATCGCGGCGGCCGGAACGCGCTGTTGCATGTCGGCGATGAGAGTGCGGATGGCGGGCCGGAAATCAACTTGCCAGGGAGGGCCGCTACCGATTTCGAAGTCGTAAGAAGCCTCGATGCCCGGCTCCGCGATGGTCTCCAGTTGCATGGCAGCCTGGCCTTCGAATGTCACTTCGTGGCGCACACCCGTGAGCGAAGCTACGGCATCGAAGAGCCGTCCACAGGAAGAAGTCTGCACCGTGTTCACACCGCGCCGGATCATGGTCCGGACCACGTCCCGTTGGCGCGCCGGCACAGCCGCCCACAACGGCAAGTCGAGCCCGGCGGTCTCAGCGCCAAAGGCGTCCAGAAGATAGCTCAAGGCCATGCGCCACGGTTCGCGGACGGCCTGGTCGCCTCCGGCCAGCGGCACGTACCGGAAATGCGCGAGCCGTTCAAAGGCCGTCAAGTCCGCCACCAGGAACTCGCCACCCCAAATCTGACCGTCCGTCCCGAAGCCGGTTCCATCGAAGGCCACGCCGATTACGCGGCCCTGGAGGTGGTTTTCGGCCATGCAGGACGCGATGTGGGCATGGTGATGCTGCACCGCAATGGTCTCGCCGCCGAGTTCCCGGGCGAATCGCGTGCTGAGGTAATCAGGGTGCAGGTCATGAATGACGGCGCGCGGCTCCACGCGGAAGAGAGCCTTCATCCGTTCGAGGGTTTCGCGAAAAAACTCCAGGGTCTCGTAGTTTTCCAGGTCGCCGAGGTGCTGGCTGAGCAAGGCGTAGCGGCCCTTGGTGAGGCAAAGCGTGTTCTTGAACTGGCCGCCGCACGCCAGGACTTCGGCCCGTTCGGCGCCGAGGTCAATGGGGTATGGAGCGTAACCGCGGGCGCGGCGGAGGAGGGTGGGCCGGCCTTCGAAGGTGCGCACCACCGAGTCATCCACCCGCGTGTGGATGTCCCGATTGTGGCACAGGAATCCATCGGCGATGGCGGACAGGCGCTCGCGGGCTTCGTCGTTGCGGGTGACGAGGGGCTCTTCGCTGAGATTGCCACTGGTCATGACCAGGGCGCGGAACGAAATACCGCCGGAATGGGCCAGGAGGAGATTGTGGAGCGGCGTGTAAGGCAGCATGACGCCGAGCGTTTGGTTGTCGGGTGCGACTGCCGGGGAAATGGGCGCATCCGGACGCCGCGGCAGAATCACGATGGGACGCTGCGGGCCTTCGAGCGCTTGCCGATCGGCGTCGGACACGAAACAGAATTCCTCGATGGCCGCGAGATCGGGCGCCATCAGGGCGAACGGTTTGTCGCTGCGCCGCTTTCGCTGGCGCAGGAGGCGCACGGCCGGATCGTTTTCGGCGTCGCAAGCCAGTTGGAAGCCGCCCAGCCCTTTGATGGCGAGGATGTGGCCGGCCGCCAGCAAACGGTGCGCCTCGGGAATCGGCTCGGCGCCGGCGTCCGGCTCCACAGTCAGACTGGGACCGCACACGGGACACGCATTGGGCTGCGCGTGGAAGCGCCGATTTTCGGGGTCGTCGTATTCCGCCTGGCACGCGCGGCACATGCGGAAGCCGGCCATGGTGGTCTGCGGCCGGTCGTACGGAACCTCGCGGATGATGCTGTAGCGAGGGCCGCAGTGAGTGCAGTTGGTGAACGGGTAGCCGAAGCGGCGGTTGCGCGGGTCGGTGACTTCGCGGCGGCACTCCGCGCACATGGCGAGATCCGGCGAGACCAGAGCGAACTGGGCACGCTCATCCAGGCTGGGCTGCACGGCGAAGCCGGTTGCGCCGGTGGGCGTCAGTTCGGTGACCAGCGTATCTTCGATTTGCGCGAAGGGGGGAGGTTCGGCGGCCATGCCCTGCAGAAACTGTTCGATCGTGCCAGGGGCTCCCTCCACTTCCATCAGCACGCCTTCCGCGGTATTCCGCACGTGCCCGTTGAGCTGGAATTGGCGCGCCAGCCGAACGACGAAGGGCCGGAACCCAATGCCCTGAACGATGCCGCGCACGCGGATCTGTTTGCGCGCTGTGGCGGGAGCCATGGCGTGCCCCGCTAGGCGATGCCGGCAATCATGGCGGCATCGGCCGCCGCGCGCTGGCGCTCGAGCCAGTGCCGCCAGGCATCGAGGCCCTCTCCGGTGGTGCAGGAGAGCTCGACGATCTCCATACCGGGGTGGATGCGGCGGGCATTGGCTCGCGCCGCGGCCACGTCAAACGAGACATGCGGCAACAGATCGATCTTGTTCAGCACGAAGAGCGCCGATTTGAAGAAAATCGACGGGTACTTGAGCGGTTTGTCGTCGCCCTCGGCCGTGCTGAGCACCACGACTTTGGCAGCCTCGCCCAGATCGTAGCCGGTGGGACAGACCAGGTTGCCTACGTTTTCGATGAACAGCAGGTCGAAATCTTCCAGACGCCAGTCGGCGATCGCGCGCTCGATCATTCGCGCCTCCAGGTGGCAGGTGCCGCCCGTGGTGATCTGGCGTACCGGAAAGCCGAAACGGGCCAGGCGGGCCGCATCGTTGTCGGTCTGGATGTCGCCGGTCAGCACGGCCACGCGGTCGCTCGAAGAAAACCCTTCGAGCGTGCGCTCCAGCAGCGAAGTCTTGCCGGCGCCCGGGGAGCCGATCAGGTTGAGGCACAGGATATCGTGATCGAAGAAGCGCTCGCGCAGCTCGCCGGCGACGCGCGCGTTCTCGCTCAATACCTTTTTTTCGAGAGGGACGCGATTCATGGTTCCTCCATTTCCAGGAAAGCCAGTTCCAGTTCGTCTCCGCCGATGCATTCGGTTTGGGCCGCGCCGCAGCCGGGACAAGCGAAGAGGGCATCGACTACGCGGAACGTCGTCTGGCAGGCAAGGCAGCGGTGGCGGCGCGGGCAGGTCTCTACGTCCAATGCCAGGCGCTCCCATTCCGTCCCACGGGTCAAGGCCTCGAACCCGAAGGCCAGGGAGTCCGGATTCACGCCGGCCAGTTCGCCGACCCGCACCCCTACCTTCACCACGTGTGCGCCTGGGTGGCGCAAGGCTTCGGCTTGCACGGCCTCAAGTACGGAATTCGCGATGCCTAGTTCGTGCATCCTAGCAGATCCTCGGCAGCTGGTCGCCGGAAAGCATATCCACGATGCGTGTCGGCCCAACCACGGTGCGCATGGTGACCAGACGCGGATGGACCGCGGTCACGGTGCCGATGAGCGCGGCTTCGCGGCCGAGCGGATGACCACGCATGGCGGCGAGCACGCGCTCCGCCGCTCCCGGCGCCACCACCGCCACCAACTTGCCCTCATTGGCCACATAGAGAGGGTCGAGGCCCAGCAACTCGCACGCGCCCCGCACTGCCTCCCGCACCGGGATGGCGCGTTCGTCGATTTCGATCCCGACCTGCGCTTGAGCGGCGAATTCGTTCAAAGTGCTGGAGAGTCCGCCGCGGGTGGGGTCGCGCAGGCAGCGGATGTCGCGGCTCGCGGCGAGCATGGCGGCCACCAAGGTGTGGAGCGGCGCCGAATCGCTCGCGATCGAGCCCTCGAATTCCAGACCTTCGCGCTGCGCCAGGATGGCGATGCCGTGATCGCCGATGGGCCCGCTGAGCAGCACGCGGTCGCCGGGCCGAGCCTGATCGGCGGAGAGGCGTACCGTATCGGCTACCACTCCGAGGCCCGTGGTGTTGATGAAGAGCCCATCGCCGCTGCCTTTCTCGACCACCTTGGTGTCGCCGGTGACCACGGTCACGCCCGCTCCGGCGGCCGCCTCCTGGAGCGACGCCACTACGCGGCGGAGCACGGAGATGGGGAGACCCTCTTCGATGATGAAGGCTGCGCTCAGGTAGAGCGGCTGCGCGCCACCCATGGCCAGATCGTTGACCGTGCCGTGAACCGCGAGCGATCCGATATCGCCGCCCGGGAAAAACAGCGGCTTCACGACAAACGAATCCGTGGTGAACGCCAGCCGAAGCCCGTTGATGCTGACGATGGCCTGATCATCCAGGCGGGCCAGGACGGGATTGCGAAAGGCGGCCAGGAAGACGTCGCGGAGCAGGTCTGCGCTCAACTTGCCGCCGCTGCCGTGGCCGAGCAGCACCCGGTCTCCGGCGGGCAGTGGAAGGGGACAAGCGGTCATGCAGCGCCTTTCTGCTTTGCGGATTGGGCCGAGTGGCGGCGGTACCGATAGTAGGCCGCGCACGCCCCCTCGGCCGAAACCATCAACGCGCCCATGGGGTTCTCGGGCGTGCAGCGCCCTCCGAATACGGGGCACTCAGTGGGCCGCTTCAGGCCCTGCAAGACGTCGGCGCTGATGCATTCGGGCGGTTCTGCCACGGTGAGGTGACTCGCCGGGAAGACGCGCTCGGCGTCGTAGGCGGCAAACTCTTCCCGCAAGCGCAGTCCGCTTTGGGGGATCACGCCCATGCCGCGCCACTTGCGGTCGCTGACCTCAAAAACGCTCTCCACCAGGCGCTGGGCGGGCAAGTTGCCCTCATACGAAACCGAGCGGACGTACTGATTCTCCACTTCGGCGCGGCCCTCTTCGAGTTGCGCCACCAGCATGAAGACGGCTTCGAGCAAGTCCACGGGCTCGAAGCCTCCCACCACGATGGGCACATGAAAATCGCGGCTGATTGCCTCGTATTGCCGGTACCCCATGATCGTGCAGACGTGTCCGGGCGCGATGAATCCCTGCACCTGGTTGTGCGGCCCGCCGAGCAAGAGGCGGATCGCGGGCGGCACCAGCACGTGCGACGCCAGCATGGAAAAGTGATCCAGGTTTTCCCGACGGGCCTGCCACACCGCCATGGCATTGGCCGGAGCCGTGGTCTCAAACCCGATGCCGAAAAAGACGACCTTACGGTCCGGCCGGGCTCGCGCCAGTTTGAGCGCCTCCATGGGCGAGTAGACCATCCGCACGTCGCCACCGTCGGCTTTGACTCGCAACAGGTCGAGACTGGTTCCCGGAACGCGCAGCATGTCGCCGTACGAAACAAAGGTGACGCCGGGGAGGGAGGCGATCGCGATCGCCTGATCCACCGTTTCGAGCGGAGTCACGCAGACCGGGCAGCCCGGGCCGTGCACCAGGCGGATTCCCTCCGGCAGCAGTTCGTCCAGGCCGTAGCGCATGATGGTGTGGGTCTGGCCGCCACAGATCTCCATCAAGCTCCAGGAGCGGGTGATCTTTCGGGCGATCTGCGCCGCCAGCGCCTGCACCAGGTGTTCGTCGCGATACTCGTCGATGTACTTCATGGCGGGCCCTCGCTTCCCGCGAGCTCGCCTTCGAGCAGGCCCATCTCTTCGAGGAGTTGGAAGGTGCGTTCGGCTTCCGCGGCGTCCAGGCGGCTGATGGCGAAGCCCACGTGCACCACGACGTAGTCGCCGACCTGGGCTTCAGGGACAAAGTTCAGGAGCACCGGGCGAGTGATGCCGCCGAACTGCACCTTGGCGATGCGGCTTCCGTCGTATTCCTCGGCCTCCAGAATTCGCCCAGGCACCGCCAGACACATGGTCCCGTTCTCCCGCCAGGGTCCGTTCCCCGACTCCCTCTCCGATTGGATCGGTTCTAGATTTTCGGACCTGCTTCTATTATATCTGGGGGCGGGCTGGAGTTTGCGCCGTCAGCCCGCGGGCTAATTGTGTGACAATGAGGCTTTCATGCCGACCTTGGATATCAACGAGATCCAGCGCATTCTGCCGCACCGCTATCCGTTCCTGTTGGTGGACCGGATTATCGAGATCGAGGCGGAGCGCATTGTGGGGATCAAGAACGTCACCCGCAACGAGCCGTTTTTTGCCGGCCATTTCCCCGATTTTCCCGTGATGCCGGGGGTGCTGATCGTAGAAGCTATGGCCCAGGCGGCGGGCGTGCTGGTGTTGAAGAGCATTCCGGACCGGGATTCGAAGCTGGTGCTGCTGGTGGCCATCGAGAATGCCCGCTTCCGCAAGCCGGTGGTCCCGGGCGACACGCTGCGGCTGGAAATGAGCATCATCAAGCGCAAGGCCAGCGTGGCCAAGATGGCGGGGCGGGCAACCGTCGATGGCGTGCTGGTGGCCGAAGCCGAAGTCATGTGCAAGCTGGCGGACAAAGACGAGCAGCCGGCTGCGTCCTCGTAGCATGCCGGTTCACCCGACCGCCATCGTCGATACGAAGGCGCGGATCGCGGAGAGCGCCGAGATCGGCCCCTACTGCATCGTGAGCGCGGAGGTCGAAATCGGCCCGCGCACGCGCCTCATGGCCCACAACTACCTGGAGGGCCCGACGTGGATCGGCGCCGACAACGTGTTCTTTCCATTCAGCACGGTGGGGGTGGCCTCCCAGGATCTCAAGTACAAAGGCGAGCGCGCCGAAACCCGCATCGGCGACCGCAACCGGATCCGCGAATTCGTCACCATTCATCGCGGAACCCAGGGCGGGGGATTGGTGACCGCGATCGGCAGCGACAATCTTCTGATGACCTATGTGCACGTGGCGCATGATGTGCGGATCGGCGACCACGTGATTCTGGGCAACAGCGTGGGGCTGGCCGGCCACGTGACCATCGAAGACTGGGCCGACGTCAGCCCGTTCAGCGGCGTGCACCAGTTTTGCCGCATCGGCCGGCACGCGTTCATCGGGCCCTACACGGTGGTGAAGCAGGATGTGCTGCCGTTTTCGCTCACCAGCAACAAGCCGGAGGTCGGAGTCTTCGGCGCCAACAGTATCGGCCTCGAGCGGCGCGGCTTCGAGAAGGACGCGATTGAATCGCTGCAGACCGCTTTTCGCCTGCTGACGCGGTCCCAGCTGAACACGTCGCAGGCCATCGAACGAATCAAGACGGAAGTGGCGCCGTGTGGCGCGGTGGATGAGCTGCTGGAGTTCATCCGCACTTCCGAGCGCGGCTTCATCAAGTGATGCGCTACGGTTTGATCGCCGGAAACGGGCGGTTTCCGCTGCTCGCGCTCGAAAGCGCACGGCGGCTGGGCCACGATGTCACCGTGGTGGCCATCCAGGAGGAAGCCTCCAAGGAAGTGGAATCGCTAGCCCCTCGCTGCCACTGGATCTCGCTGGGACAGCTGAGCAAGCTGATCGAGATTCTCAAAGAAGAGGGCATCACTGAAGTGGTGATGGCCGGGCAGGTCAAACACGCCAAGATTTTTTCGTCCATCCGGCCAGACTGGCGTCTCGCGAAGCTGCTGCTGTCGCTGCCTTCGAAGAATACCGACGGGTTGATTGGCGGAGTCATCCGGGTTTTGGAAGGCGAAGGCATTCACCTGCGCGACTCGACGGTGTTGTTGAAGCCGCTGCTGGCGGCCGAGGGAGCCATGACGCGGAGGAAGCCGGACAAGGACGAAGACGCCGATATTCAATACGGACGCCGTGTGGCGAACGCGCTTTCCGGTTTCGATGTCGGACAGAGTGTCGCCATTTGCGAGCGGGCCTGCGTGGCGGTAGAAGCCATGGAAGGCACCGACGCCATGCTGCGGCGCGCGGCGGGGCTGGTGAACGGGCGGCGGCTTTCCCTGGTCAAGGCGGCCCGGCGGCGGGAGCACCTGCTGTTCGATGTTCCGGCGGTGGGGCTGAGCACGATTCCGGTGATGCGCGAGTCCGGCGCCACCGTGCTGGCGGTGGAGGCAGAACGGACACTCATGCTCGATAAGGAATCCATGATCGAGTTGGCCAACGAGGCCGGCATCGCGATCGTGGGGATGAAAGAGTAAGGATGCCGAAAACGAGACTGGCGGTGGTGGGCGCCGGGCAATTCGGGAAGAATCACTGCCGCGTGATCCAGGAATCGGACCGCGCGGAACTGACGGCGGTGGTGGACATCGACGCGGGCCGTGCGGCCGAGGCGGTTGCCGCCCATGGCGGCGAGGCGCTCAGCGACTACCGGCGCCTGGCTGGGCGCGTGGATGCGGCGGTGGTTTCGGCCCCAACGTCGGCGCATGAAGAGATTGCCGGCGGACTCCTCGACGCCGGGATCGACGTCCTGGTGGAAAAACCGCTGGCGCCCGATCTCGAATCGGCGGATCGGCTGGTGGCGGCAGCCGAGAAGACCGGGCGCGTGCTCCAGGTCGGGCATCTGGAGCGGTTCAACCCAGCGGTGATCGAACTGGAGCGGCGGGCTACCCTGCCGCTGTTCTTCGAGATTCACCGCATGAACCTGTTCAGCCCGCGCAGCCTGGACGTGGACGTGGTGCTCGATCTCATGATCCACGATGTGGACGTGGTGCTGGGACTGACGAAATCCGAGCCGTCGGAGATCCGGGCGGCGGGTGTTTCCATTCTCTCGCCCAAGGTGGACATCGCCAACGTGCGGCTGCAGTTTCCCAATGGCTGCGTGGCGAATCTCACGGCCAGCCGGATTTCCACCGAACGCGTGCGCAAATTGCGGCTCTTTCAGCCGCAGCAATACCTTTCGCTGGACTTCACCCGGCAGGATCTGGCGATCTTTTCAGTGGTGAACGGCCAGATCGGCTTCGAGCAGGCGGCGGTGACCAAAGCCGAGCCGCTCAAGCTGCAACTGGATGCGTTCCTGGACAGTGTCGAAACCCGGCAATTTCCGAAAACTTCCGGCCGCGCGGCGCGTCAAAGTCTAGAGGTAGCGCTTGCGATTCTTGATAGAATCAAGATGCACTCGCAAGTCGTATCTCAAACTCTGATAACGGGATGGACACCGTAGTCCCACCGCGCGACGACAACGAACTCCATCTTCTGACGGAATGGGGCACGCTGGCCGACCATTCCCGAACGCGCCGAGCCGGGGTGCTGTCGGTGGTGTTTCATGGGGTGCTGCTGTTGGTTCTCCTTCTGGTGCCCGCTGGTCCCGTGGAACCCCCCGAGAAGACCGCGAACGCGCAGCGGGTGACGCCCCTGGTGGAACCCCCGCCCGAACTGACTCAGACGGCTCCCAACACCCGCAAGCCTACCAAGGAGTTCAACGTCGCCGAGGTCACGCCCCGGCCGCGCATCCAGATCCCTCAGGGAGCGCCCTCGACGACGCGTAAGCAGGCGCCTCGTCCGGCGGAGGTTTCGCAGCCGCCGGCGCCCAGGGTCACCGACCTGCCCGAACCACCCAAGCTGGACGCCGGTGTCCCCAAGCCGGTGGCGCCGCCAATTGCCCAAGTGACTCCCCAAATCGAGCCGGTCGAAAAGCCAAAGCTGGCACTCGAAAATCCAGCGCCGCCACCGACCCCGCTTCCTCCCGGCCAGGGCAAAATACCAATCCCCAGCTCGTCGGTTTCCGAGGCCATCCGCCAAAGCGTGCATGGCGGGGGGGGCGGGCTGACGGTGGGCGATCTCGACTTGTCGGGCCCCGGTGGGGTGGGCCCTGCAATCAATCTGCCGCCGGCTCCGGGTGTCCAAGGCAGCCAGTTGGAATTGCTAAGCGATCCCATGGGAGTGGATTTCCGGCCCTATCTGACCCAGGTGCTGGCGGCCGTGCGGCGCAATTGGCTGGCGGTGATTCCGGAGAGCGCGCGGCTGGGACGGCAGGGCAGAGTGACCATTCAATTCTCCATTGGCCGGGATGGTTACGTCCCCAAACTGGTAATTACCGGCCAGTCCGGCACCGACGCCTTCGACCGGGCGGCCGTGTCCGGCATCAGCGCTTCCCAGACGTTCCCGCCGTTTCCGCCCGGTTTCAAGGGAGATCGCGTGGTGCTGCAGTTTAACTTCGCCTACAACATGCCGCGGCGATGAGCGCACCATGAAGCCACGGATTTGGGGGGCGATGACCTGTTACGCGGTGCTGGCGGTATCGGCGGCCTTCACGCTCGATGGCGTCTTCCGCTACGGCGTATGGATTCTGATGGCCGGGCTGGCGGCCAAGACCTGGATCGCGCACAAAGCCGGGTGGTAGTCCCGTGGCATAAGGCTGGCGAGGGCCGCTCGCCTGCTCCCTGGGCTCACTCGGAGCGCAGAGCCTCGAGCGGGTCGACCAAAGCGGCTCGGCGCGCCGGGGCGAGAGCCGCGCCGACTGCGGTCAGGATCAAGACCATCACCACCAGCGCCACCGTCGCGGGGTCGGCCGCGCTCAGGCCGAAAATCCGGGTTTTCACGAGCGAGGAGAGAGCCAAGGCCAACGGGACTCCAAACGCCAGCCCAAGGACCGCTACTGTCAGGGCTTCTCCGACGATATCTCGCGTGATTTGCCCGGGCCGCGCGCCCAGCGCGATGCGGATGCCAATCTCGGAGATCCGCCGGGCCACCGAGTACGAAAGCACCGCATACAGGCCCAAGCAGGTAATCAACAAGGCCAGGGCGCCGGAGGCGAGCGCCAGTCGCGCGATCAGACGGTCCCGCAGCGTCTGGTTGGCAATCAGATCGTCGAGCGACAGGACGAAGTTGATGCGGATTTCGGGGTCGACCGCGCCGACCTGTTGGCGCGCGGCTGCGACCAGCGAACCCGGATCGGCGAAGGTCCGAATTTCGTAGTTCATGGAATCGGTGTAATCGTCGGCAAGTAAGGGTTGTAGCGCCGGAATGTAAAACCGGGGCGGCACCCGGTCGCGCAGGCTCTTGTCGTGAGCATTCCCACTCACCCCGACAATCTGGAAGGTAAAGTGCGTGTCGGGGTATTCGTTCGTGATGTGTTTGCCAATGGGATCCGTCTTCGGGAAGAACTGTTCGGCGAAGGCCCGGTTGATGACGCAGACGCGCGGAGCGCCTTGCCGGTCGGTGGGGGCGATCTCGCGGCCCTTCAGGACCGGGATGCCGACGATGGAGAAATAACCCGGGCCCACCTGGTCCCAGCGGGAGTCGGGTTTTCGGGCAGACGGAGAGCTGTACCCCTCGATGGTAATCTCATCTTGCGATTCCCGCCCCGAGTAGAGGCCGTTATCGGAATAAGCCACGGCTCGAACGCCGGGCAGCCGCGAAAAGCCCTGCTGCAATTGCTGATAGACGGCGGCTAGCCGGGGGCCGCGATAGCCCGCCGTCACCGGATCGACCCGCACTTCCAGCAGGTGGTCTCGCGGATAGCCAAGGTCGACGCGTTCGAGGTTCCGTAGCGTGAAAGCGAACCATCCGGCCGCCATCAGCAAAAGGGTGGATAGTGCGATCTGGGAGGCAACCACGATTTTTCCAGCGCGAGCGCGCCCAAGCCCGCCAAGGACGCCGGCAGCCGTCCCTTTGAGGACATCGTGAAGATTTGCGCGCGTCGAGAGAAGGGCGGGGATGAGGCCGGAAATCGCGGCGGCGACAGAGGCGATTGCCGCGACGAATGCGAAAACGCGGTAGTCCGGCCGCAGATCGAGCGTGATCGGATCGCTGGCGCCGGACGCCAGGCGGATGACCGCCTCCGTCGCAAAGGCGGCAATCAGCGCGCCGGCTCCCGAAGCCGCTACCGAGACCAGAATACTCTCCGCCAGGAATTGGCGCACGAGACGAAGCCGGTTCGCTCCTAGCGCCATGCGCAGAGCCACTTCCTTCTGGCGTGCCGTGACGCGGGCCAGCATCAGGCCGGCGACGTTGGCGCACGCCGTCAGAAGCAGCACCCCTACCATGCCCAGCAGGACGTACAGGGGCTCGCTGAACTGGCCGCGCAAGCTCGAAGCCCCCTGGGCGCCTAGCCTGAGCTTCAGATTCTCCCGAAGCAGTTGCGGTTGCCGGTCCGCGAACCGGGCAAAGCTGGCGCTCACGATCCGGTGAAAGACCACATCGGCCTCGGCCTGTGCCTCCCGCAGGGTGACACCGTCGCGCAGCCGCCCGAATACCTGCAGCCACGTGATCCGTTCGACTTTCGTGGCGTCGTCCTCCAGCCAGTACTGTCCTTTCCGAATCTGGGGCTGCATCACCATCGGAATCCAGAAATCCATCGTGCTGCCGATGTCTTCGCCCAGAAACTGCGGCGGCATCACGCCGATGATGCGGTAGCTTGTCCCTTGAATCGCCACCCGGTGCGTGAACACCTCCGCCGAAGACCCGAAGCGCTCCCGCCAGTAGCGATAACTGACCACGATGTCGGGAGCCGAACCCGGTCCCTGCTCGTCGGCGATCGTGAAGACCCGTCCCAGGAAAGGGGGGACCCCGAGACCGGCGAAATAATCCCCGCTCACCAGCCGGAGCCGCACTTCCTCGGGTCCTCTGCCATCGATCCGCGCGCTCAGCGCCCGCCACTGACTGTCCGCCGCGAACACGTGCGAGAAACTCGTCAGGTGCTCCTGGAGGCCCTTGAATTCCGCATAGGTCAACATCGCGCGGGTGCCTGTATCTGTGCCAATACTGACGCCGCTCGCCTGCGGGTTGGTCAGCAACACCAGCCGGCTCGGATCCTTGACGGCTAGAGTTTTCAACAGCACCGAATCCGTGAGACTGAAGATCGCCGTGCTGGCGCCCATGCCGAGGCCGAGCAGCAGGATGGCGAGGATCGCGAAGCTCTTGCTCCGCGCGAGGGTCCGCCACGCATAGCGCAGGTCGTGCAGGGGGCTCATGAGGTTCCGCATGGTGACTGCCCCGAAGTGCACGCGGCCAGCCGCTGTAACGTGTTGAAAGAAAAGCACTGGTTCCCGCGCGGCTGTCCGCTTCTGGGACGATGCCATCCACCCGCGAACGGTCTAAAACAAGCTGGCGTTCCAATCCGGAACCCTGGTTCACTTTGAACCGGACGGGCCGGTTGAAATTAAGGTACTTGTGTCCGAAATATAGTGGTCTTCCGCTTGCATTTCTAAGGTCGCCGGCCGGTTCGGGACCGGCACCCAAGAAAACCAGGAAAGGGACGAAAGGCGATGCGAGCGGAAAGTGTGTCTCTACGGCGGCGGAAAGTCTCCCTGCAGGTTCGTGACCGGATCGTGCTGGAACATCTCACGTTAGTGAAGGTGATTGCGATTCGGGTGCACGAGAATCTTCCGGTTCACGTGGACCTGGATGACCTGATTCACGCGGGGGTATTGGGGCTCTTCGACGCGATCGAGAAGTTCGATGCCACCAAGAACGTGGCGTTTCAAAGCTACGCGAAACATCGAATCAAGGGCGCGATTCTGGACAGTCTGCGCCAGCTGGATTGGGCCTCCCGCGACATGCGCAAGCGCCAAAAGCAGATGGAGGCGGCCACTCGCAATCTCTCCCTACAGCTGGGACGGATGCCGACCGAAGGCGAGGTGGCCCAGTATATGGGGGTCGAGGTCGAGAAGTGGCGCCGAATGCTGGTGGAGATGCGCACGGTAGGGTTGATTTCTACCAACTCGCGTTCGGACGAAGACCACGACCGGACGCAGGACTTCCCGGCGGCTCCGGATTCGCGGCCGGACCGGATGTGCGCGCACCGGCAGCTTCAGGTGACTCTGGCGCGCGCCATGAAACAACTACCGGAACGCTATCAGAAAGTGGTTTTCATGTACTACACCAACGACATGACCATGAAGGAGATTGGCGAGCTGCTGGGTGTCAATGAGAGCCGGGTCTCGCAGATTCATAAGACCGCGCTGCGCAAAATGGCGGATGCGCTCCAATCCGAGGGTATTCATTCGGCCCAGGCGTTCTAGGCGGCCCCGGGCCGATCTCGACTCCCTGATTTCGATTTCCTGTTTCCGGCAGGCCCTCGGCGGGCTAAGCTGGAGTTATGGTGGTCACCGGCCGGAAACGCTCGATTGCCCTATTCATTGCGCTGGGCGCCGGAATCATCTCGGTCATCCTCCTTTTGTACATCGGTTGGGTGCTGCTGAACTGGCGCACGGGATGGCTCCTCTTCCTGGGCGTCCTGCTGCTGGCGATGATCATTGGCGGCGTCCTGCTGAATACCCTTTTTCTAGTGCGAGAAATCCGGCGCAACGAGCAGCATGACGCGTTCATCAACGCGGTGACGCATGAATTAAAGACGCCGGTAGCGTCCATCCGGCTCTATCTCGAGACGCTCCAGGCGCACGCCGTGAGCGAAGAGAAGCGCAACGAGTTCTATCGGATCATGCTGGAGGACAGCGACCGCTTGCTCTCCTCGATCGAGCAGATTCTACGCACGGGGCGCGTCGGTCCGGGAAGGCGGCGGCTCGACCTGGTTCCGATCGATCTCGGAAACGTGGTGCAGGACTGCCTGGCACGGATCCGCACGCTCCGCCAGGTGCCGCCGGAAGCCCTGGCGTACCATCCCGGCCCGCCGGTGACCATTCTGGGGGACCTGGACGAAGTGCAGGCAGCCGTCTCCAACCTCATCGATAACGCCGTGAAGTATTCCGGAACGGAAGTGCATGTGTCGGTGGAGATCGAGAAGGTGGAAGGCAAGTACGTCTCGCTGCGAGTGAAAGACCAGGGAGCGGGCATCCCGCGCACCGAGCTCAAGCGGATCTTCAAGCGCTTCCATCGCGTGCCCGGACCGCTGGCGACCCGCGTGAAAGGAACCGGCCTCGGCCTCTTTATCGTCCGCTCGGTGGCCAAGCGGCATGGAGGCCGGGCGTGGGCGGAGAGCGAAGGCCTGGGGCGGGGGAGCACCTTCCTGTTGCAATTCCCGATCGCCAAATGAGCCGCGTCCTGATCGTGGAAGACGAGCAGCATCTGGCCGACGGGCTGCGCTTCAACCTCGAAGCCGAGGGCTATCAGGTGCGAGTGGTGGGGACGGGAGAAGCGGCCCTCGAGATTTTGACCGGCGAAGCGCCGCTCGTGGACGTCGTCGTTTTGGATGTCATGCTGCCCGGCAAGGACGGATTTACCGTGATGGCGGAGCTGCGCCAGGCCGGCCAGTTCATACCGACGCTGATCCTGACCGCGCGCGGCCATTCCGACGACGTTCTGAAAGGCTTCGAATCCGGCGCCGACGACTACCTGGCCAAGCCCTTCGATCTCGGAATCTTGATGGCTCGCATCCGGGGCCTGCTGCGCCGCCGCGAATGGCTGAGCGCGTCCCTCAACCACGTACCTGCGCCGCCGCCCGAGCCGCAGGATGCGTTTTCGTTCGGCGATAAGGCGGTGCATTTCGATCTTTTGGAATTGCGGGTCCGCGACCAGGTTTTCCCCCTGACCTTAATGGAGGCCAACCTGCTCCGCTATCTCATCCGGCACGAGGGCAAGCCCGTATCGCGAAAGTCCATGCTGGAGGAAGTCTGGGGCCTGCACGAGAATACGGACACGCGCGCCATCGATAACTTCATGGTTCGGTTGCGGCGATATCTCGAAGACGATCCGCGGCAGCCGCGTCACCTGCTGACCGTCCGCGGCGTCGGCTACCGGTTCGTGGCGCATCCTGCGGAGCCCGAAGAATAGCGCGCGCCAGCCGCTATCATAGATTTCATGAATCAGGCGGAGATTTCATGAATCAGGCGGACAAAGCGGCATCCTTCCGGCAGCTCCACCACGGCCCTTCGATCCTGCGGCTGGCCAACGTCTGGGATGCGGCCAGCGCGCGCCTCGTCGAGCGAGCCGGTTTCCCGGCGGTGGCGACGGGTAGCGCCGGAGTGGCCTTCTCGCTCGGCTATCCGGACTCGGAAATTCTGCCGCTGGAGGAGATGTTGGGGCAGGTCCGGCGCATCGTGCGCGTGGTGTCCGTGCCCGTTACCGCGGACCTGATGGCCGGCTATGACGACATCGAGAAGACCGCGGCCGGGCTGATCGCCGCGGGAGCCGTGGGCCTCAACCTCGAAGATTTCCAAAAGGGTGAGCCGGTGGATCTGCGAGCGCAGACGGAGAAGATTCAGGCGTTACGCCGCACGGGGGAGCGACGGGGCGTGCCGCTCGTGATCAACGCACGCTGCGATATTTTTCTCGATCAGATTGGCGACGCCGCCACGCGCTTCGACCGGACCGTCGAGCGGCTGCTGGCTTTCAAGGAGGCGGGCGCCGATTGCCTGTTTGTCCCCGGGGTTCGTGACGAAGAGACCATTGCGCGGCTGGTGGCTGCGCTGCGGTTTCCCCTAAACATTCTGGCCGGCCCGGGAACGCCGCCAGTGGGGCGCCTTCAGGAACTCGGCGTGGCCCGGGTCAGCCTCGGTTCCGGACCGATGCGCGCCACCATGGGGTTGATGCGCGCGATCGCCGAAGAGCTGCGGGACGCTGGAACCTACCACCGCATGCTGGAGGGCGCCATCCCGTATCGGGACGCCAACGATCTCCTCGCCTGATTCACAGCAGGCGAAAACTCACTTCGATGGTCACGCTGGAGGCCACCGGACGCCCATCGGCGATGGCCGGGCGAAAGCGCCAGCGCTCCGCCGCAGCGGCCGCTTTCTCATCCAGTCCCAGCCCCAGCGGCTGGACGATCATGATTTTGCGAAGCCGGCCGCTGGCGTCAACCTCTGCCATGATGACCACCACGCCCTGCACTTTGGCCTGGCGCGCTTCGTCGGAATACTCCGGCTCCACTTTGTAGAGCAGGACTGGGGCAGTAGAGATCCTCGCGCGCGGCGCGGTTCCGCCCACGTGTGAGCCGTCCTGGTTGCCGACGCCGCAGCAACCTCCGGCTCCGATGCCGCCCGGGCCGCCCGGCCCACCGGATGGCGGCCCATCCACGCCGAACGGGTTGCCGATGAGGCTGGAGACGATATCGGGGGCCGGTGCGTTGTCCTCGATCCGGATGGCTTGCGGCACCGGCAATAAAGGATGGTCGGTGACCGTGTGGACCGTGGGCGGCATGAAGACCCGGGTCGAGGCGCGGGGCGGCAACCGGCCTCGGCTGGCGGGCAGTCGCTCCTTCGCGCCGCCGCCCGCGGAGCGCACCCAGCGAAGCGGCGTCACCAGTGGCGTGATCAGGCGGGCTCGATCGGGCTTCGGCGGAGGGGGATCGAAATGGACTTGGCATAGAAAGATCAGACCGAGTACCGCGCCGCCGTGCAAGGCGGTGGAAGAAGTGGCGGCTGAGGGTCGCATGGGCTCTTTCAGGCAAGCGACGTGCCAGCGCGGATGGCATCGGAAACGGAACCCATTTGCTGCGCCCGCCTGTGGCTGCCGCATACAGGTGTGAGCGTAAAGTCCGGAAAGAACCGTCCGTGGAGCGGGTCTCCCCGGCCTGCGCAAACCGGCCATCCCTTTGCATTTCAGCTATTTTCCTGGTGAAATGGCAAAGACTCTCCGGTCGCGATGAAACGAAAAATCTCTCTCACTCTCAACGGCAAGGCAGTTGCCGACGAAGTCGAGCCTCGGCTCCTTCTGATTCACTACCTGCGGGAGGTGGCGAGCCTGACCGGCCCCCACATCGGCTGCGAGACCTCCACCTGCGGGGCCTGCACCGTGCTGCTCGACGGCAGGGCCGTGAAATCGTGCGCGATGTTCACCGTGCAAGCGGACGGCCGGCAGGTGCTGACCATCGAAGGGCTGGCCCCCAACGGGAAGCTCGACCCGCTGCAGGAAGCCTTTTGGAACGAGCACGGTCTGCAGTGCGGGTTCTGCACGCCCGGGATGATCCTCACGGCCCGGCAACTGCTCAATGACAATCCCAGCCCCACCGAGGAAGAGATTCGCAAGGGACTGGAGGGCAATCTCTGCCGGTGCACGGGCTATCAACACATCATCAATGCGGTGAAGGCAGCCGCCGCGAAGCAGGGGGCGTAGCGGATGGCCACGATTACCAGCAAACCCGAGACTCTCGTGGGCAAGCGGATTCGGCGGCGCGAAGATCCGCGTCTCATCACCGGCACGGCCACGTATCTCGATGATCTCAAGTTGCCCGGCATGCATCACGCCTGCGTGGTTCGCAGCCCGCACGCGGCCGCGCGCATTAAGAACATCAACGTGAAGCCGGCACTGGAATTGCCGGGCGTGGTCGCTGTTTTCACGGGCGCCGACGTGAAGGAGGTCGGTCCCGTGCCCTGCGCGGCGGGGCTGCCCGGCCTGCGCGTGCCGCACCATCACATCCTGGCGCAGGACCGTGTTTATCTAGTGGGCCATCCGGTGGCCGTGGTGGTTGCCACCGACCGCTATATCGCCGCCGACGCCGCGGACCTGGTGGAGGTCGACTACCAAGAACTGCCCGCCGTGGCCGATCCCGAAAAGGCCCTCGCTCCCGGTGCGCCGGCCGTCCATCCCCAGTGGCCGGACAACGTTGCCTTCACCTTCCATCAGGAAGGCGGGGACACGGCCAAGGCCTTTCAGGACGCCGAAGTCGTGGTCAAACAGCGCATCACCAGCCAGCGTCTCATCCCCACCGCCATGGAGACTCGCGGCGTGGTGGCCGATTGGAAGGCCGGCGAAAAATCGATGACCCTGTGGTCCTCCACCCAGGTGCCGCACCTGCTCCGTACCCTGCTCGCGGGAATGCTCGGCATGCCGGAAAATCGCCTGCGCGTGATTACTCCCGAGGTGGGCGGCGCCTTCGGCTCCAAGCTCAATGTGTACGCCGAAGAAGCGCTCATGGCATTCATCTCGATGCGCATCGGCAAGCCCGTCAAGTGGGTGGAGTCGCGGCGCGAAAATTTTCTGTGCACCATTCACGGGCGCGGTCACGTGGATTACTTTGAGCTGGCGGCCATGCGCGACGGCACCATCCTGGGCATGAAGCTGAAGCTCATCCAGGATCTCGGCGCGTTCCTTCAGCTGCTCACCCCGGCGATTCCGACGCTGTCGGTGCTCATGATGCCCGGCCTGTACAAATTCAAGAACATCTCGGCGGACATCGTCGGGGCCTTTACTAACTGCACTCCCACCGATGCCTACCGGGGCGCCGGGCGGCCGGAGGCCACACACGGAATTGAACGGATGGTGGATATTCTGGCGGCCGAGCTTAAGATGGACCCCGCCCAAATTCGCTTGAAGAACTTCGTCGACAACGATGCGTTTCCGTTCGTGACGGCAACCGGCCTGGCCTACGACAGCGGTAATTACGCCCTTCCGCTCAATACCGCATTGGCGGAAGTGGATTACGCCAGCCTGCGGCGCGAACAACAGCAGGCCCGGCAGCAAGGCAAGCTCATGGGTGTCGGGATTTCCGCGTACGGAGAAATCTGCGCCATTGGCCCCTCGCCCGCCACGCCGGCCGGCGGATGGGAATCGGCCACGGTGAAGATCGAGCCAAGCGGCAAAGTAACGGTGCTCACGGGCACATCGCCGCATGGCCAGGGTGAAGAGACGACGTTCGCGCAGATCACGGCCGACGAGTTGGGCGTCGATATCGACGACGTACTGGTGATTCACGGAGACACCTCCATCGTGCAGTACGGTATCGGCACTTTCGGCAGCCGCAATACGGCCATTGGCGGCACGGCGCTGTACTACGCGTTGCAGGAATTGAAAACCAAGATCAAGAAATTCGGGGCCGTGCTGCTCGATGTGGACGAGGTCACCTTGGTGGGGGGAGTGTGCGTCGACGAGAAGTCGGGCAGGTCGGTGTCTTTCAACCAGGTGGCCGCCGCGGCCTACCGCGCTTTGAAGCTGCCGCCCAACACGGAGCCAGGTCTGGTTGCGACCCATTTCTGGGAACCTCCGAATTTTACCTTTCCCTTCGGCGCCCACATCGTGGTCACGGACGTAGACCGCGAAACCGGGCAGGTGTCGGTTCGCCGGTACGTGGCGGTGGACGACTGCGGCAAGATCATCAACCCGCTCATTGTCGCTGGCCAGGTGCATGGAGGCGTGGCGCAGGGGCTCGGCCAGGCGCTCTGGGAGCAGGCGGTCTACGCCGACAACGGCCAGCTCCTCTCCGGCGAGCTGACTGACTATGCGCTCCCGCGGGCGCACATGATGCCCTGGATCGAAAGCAGCCATACCATCACGCCCTCGCCGGTCAATCCGCTGGGCGTCAAAGGAGTGGGCGAGGCAGGCACCATCGGGTGCTCGCCGGCGGTGGTGAATTCGGTGGTGGACGCGCTGTCGCCCCTCGGCGTGCGGCACATCGATATGCCGCTGACGCCGGAGAAAATCTGGAAGCTGATTCAGGAGGGCCGCGCATGATTCCGCAGAATTTCGAATACTCCGCGCCAGCCACGCTGCAAGAAGCCTTGCAGCTCATTTCCGGCGGAGAGTGCAAGGTCATGGCCGGCGGCATGAGCCTCATCCCGTTGATGAAGCTGCGGCTGGCGGCGCCGGAACACGTGGTCGATCTGGGCCGCGTTCCGGGCCTGAACTCCATTAGCGAGAGCGGCGGCGTGGTGTGCATTGGCGCGACCGCCACCCATCACGACATTGAGAGCTCGCCGGTGATTCGCGGCCGCGTGCCGCTCCTGGCTGAAGCCGCCAGTCACATCGGCGACGTGCAAGTGCGCAACCGGGGAACGCTCGGCGGCAGCATCGCCCATGCCGATCCGGCGGCCGATTATCCGGCTTCTCTGTTAGCGCTCGAAGCGAAAGTGCGGCTGGTCTCCGCCAACTCCGACCGTACGGTGGAGGCAGCGGACTTCTTCCTGGACCCCTTCACCACGGCGGTGGAGTCCGGCGAAATCGTCCTTGAAGTACTGGTGCCTATCGAGGAACCGCGCGAGGGCTACCGTTACGAGAAGGTCCCGCATCCGGCCTCGGGTTTCGCCGTGGTCGGGGTGGCCGCGCGAATTAAGAAAGCGGGCGGCAAAACCACGCTGGCGCGGATCGGCGTCACCGGAACCGGGCCGCGGGCGTTTCGGGCGCTGGCTGCGGAGAAGCTTCTGGAGTCCGGCGCAGACGTCGCTACCGCCGCTGCTGCCGTGGCGGAAGGCCAGGAAACCAATGCCGACCTGTACGCTTCGGCCGAGTACCGCCGGCACCTGACGCGGGTGTGGGCCGCGCGCGCCCTCACCCTGGCGTTGTCGAGAGCCTCGTGAAGGTTTCCGGCTCGTACTTGATTACAGTCGCGCAGCAGCGAGCGTACGAATTGCTGCAGGATCCAGTGGTGCTCGGCAAGGCTATGCCCGGTTGCGACACGCTGGAGCGCGTCGGCGAGCACGAATACCGCATGAAAATGAAGATGGTCATGGCCAGCATCTCGGGTCTGTTCGACGGCAAAGTGCGCATCGCCGACTTGCAGCCGCATTCCAGCTTCCGGCTGATCGTGGAGGGCTCGGGCAAGATCGGGTTCATGAAAGGCGATGGACTGCTCCACTTGATTCCGGCTGAGGGCGGCACCAACGTGCAGTACGAAGGGAACGTTGAGGTGGGCGGCACGATCGCGGCCGTCGGCCAACGGCTGCTCGATACCACTGCCCGGATGATGATCAAGCGGTTCTTCGAAAAACTCTCGGCCGAGGCTGCCGTTTCGGCAACGTCTTCCCCCGCTGCTAAGATTTAGGTAGGGATGGCGGACATCCGGCTCAAAGCGTACGGCGCGGCGGGGGCGGTTTTCCTGCTCGACCGCCTCACCAAGTGGATTGTCGAAACTCGCGTGTCTTTCCTGGATACGAGGCCGGTGATTCCGGGGTTCTTTGACATCGTTCACACCGAAAACCGCGGGGCGGCCTTCAGCCTCTTCAACCAATCGACCTCCGAATGGCGTACTTGGCTGCTGGTGGCATTTTCCGTGGCGGCCGTTGTCCTGGTGGGCGGATTCATTTTCCAGCGCGCCGAAAAGACGGACAGGCTGTCTCTGGCGGGATTTGCGCTGATCCTCGGCGGCGCGGCGGGCAATGCGTTTGACCGCATCGTGTGGGGCCGGGTCACGGATTTTCTGGATTTCTACGTGGGGGGCTATCACTGGCCGGCGTTCAACGTGGCGGACGCGGCCCTGGTCATCGGCTGCGGGCTGCTGCTCCTCGCAGCCATGCACCCCAGAAGGCAGACGGCGAATGTACCCTGAGATTTTGCATCTTTCGTTCCTCCATACCTACGGCGTGCTGGTGGCAACGGCGTTCCTGGCCGGACTCTGGATGACGACGCGGCTCGGCAAGGCGGCGGGGCTGAATTCGGATGCGGTCACGAATCTTGGAATCTACTGCGCGCTGGCCGCCATCGTCGGCGCCAAGGTGATGATGTTTCTGGTGGACGTCCCGTACTATACCGAGCACCCTGGCGAGGTCTTTTCGTTTTCCACCTTGCAAGCGGGGGGCGTCTTCTATGGGGGCCTCTTGGGCGCCCTGGCCGTGGCGTGGTGGTACATGCGGAAGACTCATCTGCCCGCGTTGCGCACGGCCGACATCTTCGCTCCAGGCATCGCCCTCGGCCACGGGATCGGCAGGCTCGGCTGTTTTTCGGCGGGCTGCTGCTGGGGCGTAAAATCGAGCCTTCCCTGGGCCGTGACCTTCACCAACCCCGTCGCCAACCAGTTGGTGGGCGTTCCCTTGGGTGTGCCGTTGCACCCCACCCAGCTTTACGAGTCGTTTGCCGAGTTCCTGATTTTTGGCATCCTCTACTGGCGCATCCGCAAGGCGCATTCCACCGGCGCCATCATCAGCCTGTACTTGATGCTGTATGGCACGGCGCGCTTCGTGGTGGAGTTCTTTCGCTTCCACGAGCAGGGGAATCTATGGGGCGGGCCGCTGGACACCTCCCAGTGGATTTCGATTGCCCTCTTTCTGGTGGGCGCCTCGTATTCATTGATGAACCATCGCGGCGCGCTGCCCGAATCCGCTCACACGCGGTAAGTATCCGGGCGCCACTGCCGGACTGCCCGCTTGATGGCGTCCTCCGACAGTTTCTCATTCGCGGCCTTCTGAGCCAGTTGGGCGAATTCTGCGTCAGCGGCAAAGCGAAGCCCTACAACCTGGCGCATCGTGAGGCGCGGATCCAGAAGCTTGCCCGTCAACGCAAAGTGGCGCAGATTCTCTTCCGCGCGGATCGCCCGGTCTTGCGCTTTCAGCGCGAAGATCCGGCAGTAAAAAAACAGCAAGACGGCCGCGATCATCAGGGCCACAATCAGCGAAGCACTGTATAGACGCGAATGATCTCCGAACGACTGAAAAAGGTTCACAAAAGACCCGACCAGCGTCAGGATGATAATCCCGAACAATACGCCGTGAAACATCGGGACGATTCGTCGATGGTTTTTATAGTTCTGTTCCGTCATGTGGCGGCTCGCTCCATCGGAACAGGATATCGCGGAATCCGGTCGAAGTGGGCGGCGCCGGTTGTCCCGCTTGACGCACAGCGGCCCGCCGGTCAGGATCGTTCGCGGATCCCAACACCGAATCTGGCCTTGACGGATTGCCGGTACCGGGCGACAGCGGCCGCATAGTCTTTCCCTAGATGACTTAGCGTTCGCCCGCATAACCTCCACTGACGCAACGTCTCGGCAGTCTGCCTCCTGGAGTAGGCAGTTGCCAGGTGCCTTTCCAGGGACATGGCGTCCACCAGTAAGTTAAAGATGCCGACCATATCCCTCCGTGACGCCTCTCGCCTGATTCTCTTCCGGCTCCGTAGCATATCTCCCTCGCCGACACACGCCTCGTGTCCCCTCAGGCCTCGTTCCGTGACTGTGAACGCTGCTGGATCCTGAGTCTACGCCGTTTGTCCCTCCGGACCTGGGTTCGATTCCATTTGGTCACCATGATCACCATCCCTCCTGCGCGGCTTGCGTAGAGGGAGGCATACGAAGCCGAACAGCGATCTGTCATTGGCCTGGCTGCCCCATAAACCCAGCCGAATGTGCGGATTCGAAGGTCTTTGCCGGAGCGACTCGGCGGCTCAGCAGGTCGGCGGGGTGAAGCCGGTAGCAGATGGTGGGATGGCCCTAACAGCCCGGGGTTGAAGTCTGGTTTTGGATTTCGGAGCGTCTGAAGTGCGCGCAAAGAAGAGGACGATACTTTGGCGCTACCAGGTGATCGGCGGTTACCCCGCCCTCCGGAAGTCGCGAATTTTCTGATCTCACCGCCA
>JAIQFS010000055.1 GCA_020073145.1 Terriglobia bacterium | reverse complement strand
TCCTGGCCAGGAGAAAACCGCCGAGGCCGGCACGGTGAGAGCCCGCCTCTTTCCGATTTCAGAGTAACAGGCGAATTTGCAGCTTCCTGGCCGTGCGGCGCTAAGTGATTGGAAATGGGAGCACGAATTTCGAATATTCTGGTGACCGGGCAATCTGTCAGCGCGCGCGCCGGCAGCGGCTCGTCACTGGCCGATCGGATGGAACTTCCGTGGAGCACTTTTCGTAGAGACGGGACATGGAACCTGTCACGTGTCCCAACACTGGCCGATCCGGTCAACTGGCTTCCCTTCCCCTGACGGCTGAGATCTGGCAGGATGTGCTGGCCCAAGCCGTCACCGGGGAACGGATCGCGGCCATGAACTACGCGTCGTTGGCGGAGGTCTGCAGCGACCCGGACGAGGCCGCCGAGGCCCTGGAACATGCCGGGATCGAGCGCGGGCACGCAGCCGCGTTCGCCGCCGAGGGCCGCAAGATGGGGGTCGCGGTGGTGGACAACGTGGATGCGCGGCATTGGAAGCGGTTGCGCGCGGCGTTTGTCGAGTGCATTGACGCGAGGGATTTCATTGGCTGCCTGATCGTGCAGGAGGTGATGCTGGAGTCGTTTGCGGTAGCCAGCTACGAGCGGGTGGGCCGGGTGGCGCCGGGAAGCCTGGGCGCCACGTTTGCGGCCATCGCGGCCGAAGAGGCCGAGCATATCGACCACGCGGTCGCGATCCTGCGGGCGGAGCGGGCGCGGGACCGGCAGAAATTCGACGACCATGTGCACCGACTGCATCTGGAAGTGATGACGACCCTGGCCGAGATGATGGCCCGGGAATGCAAGACCGGGCATTGCGAAGTGTGCCACGGGGACTGCGCCAAGCCGGCGCTGCCCTCGGTGGGGCTGAGCACGGGAGAACTGCGCGGCGCTTCGCTGCAGCAATACCTCAGGACGCTCGACCGGCTCGGTCTGCCGGGGGAAACGACGCTGGGCTGGGTGATGCGGCTGCCCGTCTAGAGTGGGGGCGATGCCTGTCGATTTTGCGTTGATCGGACACCAGGAGAGTTGGAGCGCGGCAGCGGACGTGGTGTCGGCGCTGCGCGGCCCGCAATTCCCACCGATTCCGGATGACGAGATCCAGGAGATTCTGCCCTGGATTCCTCCGCGCGCGGTCTGCCAAGTCGAGGCCCGATCGGCGTTGGGCACCTGCGCACGGGGCCTGTACATCGACACCTTCCTTCCGCCGGACCGGCTGGAGGGCGGCTTCCTGCGCGAGAATCTCGCCCGCGTGCGGCAGGCGGCTGCGGTTGCCATCCGGGAAGAAGCCGGGATCGTCAGCCTGGGCGGATTCAGCTCGATTCTGCTGGAGGGCAACTTCGACCTGATTCCAGAGAAACGAGGGACGGTGTTCACGACGGGGAATACGCTCACGGTCGCATTCATTGTGCAAGGCATGCGGAAGATGTGCGGGCGGGAAGGCCGCAATTTGGAAAACGCCACTCTCCGGATCGTGGGGGCCACGGGCGACGTCGGCTCGGGGTGCGCGCGCTGCCTGGCGCCCCAGGTCGGGCGCGTGCAGCTTTACGCGCGGAATGGAGAGCGGCTGCAACGCCTGCGCGCCGAACTGGAAGCCGGCGGCGCCCGGGTGGAAGCAGCTACCGACCTGCGGCAATTCCGCGCGGAGGCGGATTTGGCGATCTGCGCGGCCAGCCTGGCCTCGCCTTCCCTGGTGCTGGGCGGCGTCGCGCCGGACGCGATCCTGTGCGACGCGGGCTACCCCAAAAACCTAGCCCCCGGCGGGGCGCTGCCCGGAGCGCGGGTCTTCTTTGGCGGGCTCGGGCAGATTTCGGGCGGCATGCGTTTGCGGCCGGATCTGGACGGCGTGCTGAACCGACATCCCTTCCCGAATGTGGTTCACGGCTGTCTGCTGGAAGGGATGGCACTGGCGCTGGAGGGCCGGTTCGAACCGTTTTCCCAGGGGCGCGGCTTCATCACTCCGGAACGAGTGGCGGTGATTGAAGAGATTGCCGCGAGACACGGCATTTTCCTGGCTCCGCTGTATAACGCGGACGGGGCGATCGAGGAGAGGAGCTTGCTTGGCGGGCCTCCAGGGAATCGGATCGCGACGATGCGCCAATCCCGGTAGACTAAGGAGAATCTCAGGGCTGCTCGCCGATCCAGGTGGACGCTGCCAGATGGAAACAGACGGAGAGCGCCGCATGAAAGCCGCCGTGAATCGCACCTACGGGTCGCCGAGCGTGGTCCGGATCGAGGACGTTGAGAAGCCGATTCCCAAAGATGACGAGGTGCTGATTCGGGTTCGCGCGGCTTCGGTCAATCCAATGGACAAGACGGGGATGCGAGGCACGCCCTATCTGGCTCGCCTGATGGGCGGGCTGCGAAAACCGAAGGACACCCGAATGGGGGTTGATGTCGCGGGCCAGGTGGAGTCGGTTGGCAAAGACGTCACCGACTTCAAGCCGGGTGACGAAGTGTTCGGCATGTGCAAAGGCGCGTTTGCGGAGTATGCGTGCACATCCGAGTCGGGAATCATCAAATCGGCATTGGCGTTGAAACCACCGGGCGTGAGCTTCGAGCAAGCGGCCGCAGTCCCGGTGGCAGGACTGACGGCTTTGCAGGGACTGCGCGACAAGGGGCGGATTCGGCCGGGGCACCAGGTTCTGATTCACGGCGCGGCAGGTGGCGTGGGTACGTTCGCGGTGCAGATCGCCAAGTCGTTCGGCGCGGAGGTGACCGGCGTATGCAGCACGAGGAATGTGAGCATGGTCCGATCGCTGGGCGCCGATCGGGTGATTGATTACACGAAAGAGGATTTCACGAAAGGCGGGCAACGATACGACATCCTTCTCGACTGCATTGGCGACCATTCCCTATTCGCCTGCCGGAGGGTTTTAACTCCCAAGGGGTTCTGCGTCGGGGTCGGAGCGCCCCACGGACGCTGGCTGGCGCCGGTGGATCGTCTGCTCGGGGCGTTGGTCTTGTCGTTGTTTCTCAAGAATCTCATCCCGTTTATCGCGAAGGCCAGCCCGGAGGACCTGACGGTTCTGCAGGGGTTGATCCAGGCCGGAAAGGTCACGCCGGTGATCGACCGGCGCTACCCATTGAGCGAGGTGGCTGACGCGCTCGGATACCTGGAAGAAGGGCACGTTCGGGGAAAAGTCGTGATCACGGTGGAGTGACCACAAGACCGGTCTCTCGCAAGCGGCTCCGGCGCCGCCACAAGTGCCGCCACGGCAAGGTGAAGCTGGCGCCGGGTCACGGTCTGTGCCGCCAAGATGGACGAGCTGGCTGGGACGGCCCATTAGTAAGCTGTCGCAGTCATTTGCAAGTCAACTTGGAAATGCCCCCGCCCTCACGGGCAGGGCTGAACATCACGATTCAGCCCCGCGGGTAAGGGCTGGGTTCACTTTCCAAATGGCTGAGAGTGCCTACCAGAGGCCCGCGATCCGCAGGTACGAGACCCCTTCCCTTGCCGGAAGAGCTGAGGACAAGGATTCCGAGAGGAGGGAGTAAGGCACGGGACTCTTCGTTTGGCGTTCAGATTTAATATAATGGCGGCGGGCCGGGATGCTGCGCGGTACGGAGGGGGGCCGGCATGGGCGATCGGGACAAGAAACACCGCCGGGTCATCGGAGTCAGGTGTAAGCTCTTCATGGTGTTGGCCTTGGGCTCATTGGCGAGGGCTACCGAGACGAGCGGCTCGCGGTTGGTCGAGGCGGCCAAAAGCCAGGACCAAACGGCCGTTCGGGCGCTGGTGAGTCAAAAGGCGGACGTCAACGCGCGGTCCAGCGACGGGTCGACGGCGCTGCTTTGGGCGGCCCATTGGAACGACGCGGGCAGCGCGGAACTGCTGCTGGGCGCGGGCGCACAGGCGAACACGGGCAATGAATTCGGGATGACGCCGTTGTCGCAGGCCTGCACCAACGGGAATGCAGCGCTGGTGCGGCTCCTTTTGAAATCGGGCGCCCATCCAAACACGGCGATCGCCACGGGCGAGACCCCGCTGATGACGTGCGCCAGGACCGGCGCTACGGACGCGGTTCGCCTGTTGGTGGAGTACGGCGCAGCGGTCAACGCGAAGGAGCCCAACCAGAATCAGACGGCGTTGATGTGGGCGGCGGCGGAGCGTCATCCGGATGTGGTGAAGGCGCTGATTGACGCCCATGCGGATCTCAAAGCCCTCACGAAGGAGGGGTTCACGGCGCTGCATTTTGCGGCGCGAGTCGGCGACGTGGAGAGCGCCAAGATCTTGCTCGCCGCAGGGGTGGATGCGAACATCCTGACGCAGCCGGCGGCCGGACAAAATCCCCGGACCGCGGCCAGCGGCTTTACTCCCCTGCTGGTGGCGACGGTGCGGGCCCAGGTGGACTTTGCCCTGTATCTGCTGGATCACGGCGCCGATCCGAACGTTGAGGCCGGGGGCCTGACTCCGCTGCATTGGGCGTCCACCAGTTGGGAAGGCTACGCGTCCAATCCGGTCTACGGTTTTGAAGACCCGATGGCGGGGATTCCGGATCGCCAGGCCAAGTTGCGGCTGGTGAGGGCGCTGCTGGCTCACGGGGCGCATGTGAACGCGCGCATGACGAAGCGGCCGCCGTCGTTTGCCACCGGGTACACGGATGGGGTCGGGGCCACGCCGTTTCTGCTGGCGGCTTCGGTGGACGACCTGGAGATGATGCGGATCCTGCTGGCGGCGGGCGCCGATCCGAAGATCCTCACGGGAACCAAAGCAAGCGCCGTGATGGCGGCGACGGGCTTGAATCATGGGATTGGAGAGGATCTGATCACGGAGGCGCAGGCCACGGAGGCGGTTCATTTTCTGCTGGATCTCGGCGTGGAGGCGAAAGGCGAGACGACGTTTGGGGAGAATGCGCTGTTCGGTCCGGCCTATCGCGGGTGGAACAAACTGCTGGCGGAGATGATCGATCTAGGCGTCAACGTGAACGCGGTGAGCAGGGCCGGGGTGACGCCGTACCTGGCGGCCAACGGCCAAGGGGACCGGTTGGGCGGCGTTCTGTATAACAAGGAAGGCGCGGATCTGCTGCTGAAGCATGGCGCCGATCCGAAACTGGGACACCCGTGCGAGGCGCAGAACAAATGCCGCGCGGACTGAGAACGGAACCATGACACGCGCTCACCGTTGGCTTCTTCGGGTTGTGGGTCTGGCGATCGCCAGTGTGAGCGCTACCGGGTTTCCGGCCAGCGCGCAGACGGCTGCATCCGCGACGACTCCGGCGCGGCAACTGGTGGCCCGATACTGCATCTCGTGCCACAACGACAAGCTGAAAACCGGAGGGCTGGCGTTGGATCGCGCGGATGCGGAACACGTCGCCAATTCGGCGGAGATCTGGGAAAAGGTGATCGACAAGCTGCGCAGCCGGGTGATGCCGCCGCCGGGAATGCGGCGTCCGGACAACGCCGAGTACGACCGCGTGGCGGGCTGGCTGGAGTCGGAACTGGACCGCGCGGCGGCCCCTCACATGAACCCGGGGCGGTCGGCCCGCCTGCATCGTCTCAATCGAGCCGAATACGCCAACGCGGTGCGGGATTTGCTGGCGGTAGAAGTGGATCCGCAGGCGCTGCTGCCGCCCGATGAACAGGCGTTCGGGTTCGAGAACAACGCCGAGGCGCTCTCGATCCAACCCGCTTTGCTCGATCGGTACGTATCGGCGGCGTCGGCGATTGCGCGCCTGGCCGTGGGCGATCCCACCATCCCTCCGACATTCGTGCGTTACGGGGCGATGAAGAACAACGCCAACGACCTGACGTATCTGCGGCAGACGGAACGTCTGGGCGAGGATTTTCCGCTGGGCAGCAAAGGCGGCGTGGCCGCGCGCCACTATTTCCCGGTGGACGGCGAGTACGTAATCCAGATTAAGCTCCAGCGGGCTTGGGACAGCATCATTCGCGGCTTGAACGTGGCGACTCAATTCGAAATCCGGGTGGATGGGAAGCGGGTTGCCCAATTCACGCTCGGCGGAGAGAAGGCTCCCCCGAAGACCTTTCAATTCGATGGCGACGAAGCGCTGCAGGCTCGGGTGCCCGTACAGGCGGGCTTGCGCGAGGTCATGGCGACCATGATCAAGACCGACGACGCGGCGCCGGAGGGCGGCGGCACCGATCGGATCACGCCGTTCAGCCGCGCCTCGGACACGGCGACCGCATCGATTGCCATTGCCTCGGTACTGATCGGCGGGCCCTACAACGGAAAGACGCCGCTGGACTCACCCAGCCGGCAGCTCCTGTATGGGTGCCACCCCGCGAATGCGGCGGCAGAGACGTCGTGCGCGAACCAGATCCTCTCGAAGCTGGCGCGGCGCGCCTATCGCCGCTCCGCGACCCATGACGACGTCGAGACGCTGCTCGCCTTCTACAAACAGGGACGCGCCACGGGAACGTTCGACGATGGCATTCGCGCCGCTCTGGAGCGGGTGCTGGTGAGCCCCGATTTTCTGTTCCGCATCGAGACCGACCCTGCAGGCGTCGCGCCGGGCAGCACCTACCGGATTCCCGATACGGAGCTGGCGTCGCGTTTGTCGTTCTTTTTATGGAGCAGCACGCCGGACGACACGCTGCTGGACCTGGCGATCCGCGGGAAGTTGCATGAGCCGGCGGTGCTGGAAGAACAGGTCTCGCGCCTATTCGGCGACGAGCGCGCGCGCCGGTCGCTGGTTGCGAACTTCTTCGACGACTGGCTGCAAACCCGCAACGTGTGGCTGCTCAATCCGGACCGCACGAAGTTTCCGTGGTTCGACGACAATCTGCGGACGGACCTGGTGACGGAAACCGATTTGTTTCTGAACGCGCAGCTGCAGGAGAACCATGGCGTCGCGGATCTGCTGACGTCGGACGAGACCTTTCTCAATGAGCAGTTGGCGCGCCACTACGGAATCTCGAATGTCTATGGAAGCCACTTCCGGCGGGTGAAGCTCACGGACCCGAACCGTTTCGGGCTGCTGGGCAAGGCCAGCGTGCTGGCGGTGACCTCGTACACGACGAGGACGTCGCCGACCATCCGCGGCAAGTGGGTGCTGGAGAACATCCTGGCGGCGCCGCCGCCGGCGCCGCCGCCCAACGTGCCGGCGTTGGAGTTGAGCAACAACGAGAGCAAGCCCTTGTCGGTGCGGCAAATGTTGGAAGTGCACCGCGCCAATCCGGCGTGCGCGAGCTGCCACGCACGCATGGACCCGCTGGGATTGAGCCTGGAAAATTTCGATGCCATCGGGCAGTGGCGGACGACGGATTCCGGCCACCCGATCGACGCGTCGGGGGTCTTGCTGGATGGCACGAAGGTAGACGGGCCGCGCGAGTTGCGGCAGGCGCTGATGGCGCAGAAGACGCAATTCGTGAAGACCGTAACCGAGAAACTACTGACGTACGCCTTGGGCCGCGGACTAGAGTATTCCGACGCGCCGACGGTCCGCGCGATCGACCGGGCGGCGGCGGCCAGCGACTACCGGTGGTCGTCGCTGATTCTGGGGATTGTGAAGAGCGCGCCGTTTCAGATGAGGACCGCGGGGCCGGGAACTCCGGCGGTGACGAGCGCCAGGAATTGAGGAGAACAGGGCCATGTTCGTGACGAAGAAAGCCATCTCGCGCCGCACCGTGCTGCGGGGAGTGGGGACGGCGGTGGCGCTGCCGCTGCTCGATGCCATGGTTCCGGCGCTGGCGAAGGCCGCGGCAACGAAACCAGTGCGCCGCCTGGGCGTGTTCTATCATCCGAACGGCGTGATCTACGATCAATGGCTGCCGAAGGGCGTGGGCTCCGCATTCGAGCTCTCGCCGACCTTGAAGGGGCTGGAACCGTTCAAGGACCAGGTGATCGTGATCACGGGCCTATTCTGCGACCCGGCCGAGGCAAATGGCGACGGCGGCGGCGACCACTCGCGCGCGTGCGGCTCCTACCTGACAGGCGTGCACGTGAAGAAGTCGGACAGCAATGTGGAAAACGCCGTCTCGATGGACCAGATTGCGGCGAAGGTGTTCGAGCGCGACACGCAGCTTTCGTCGCTGCAAATGACGGCCGACGAAAACAGCCTGCTGGGGTCGTGCGATCTGGGCTACAGTTGCGCATACAGCAGCACCGTGTCGTGGCTGACGCCGACGCTGCCGCTGATGGCGGAAAACAATCCGCGGGTGCTGTTCCAGCGGATGTTCGGGTCGAGCGACAGCACCGACCAGCGTGTGCGCGCCGCGCGCCTCAAGCAAGACCAGAGTCTTCTCGATTCCGTCAACGACCGGGTGAATCAACTGCAGCGCCAGCTGGGGGCGGCCGACAACCGCAAAGTGAACGACTATCTGGCGTCCCTGCGCGACGTGGAGCGGCGCATTCAGAAAGCGGAAGAGCAAAGTTCCCGAGAGTTGCCCGACGTGCATCAGCCGGCCGGCATCCCGGCAAACTTCGAGGACCAGGTCCGTTTGTTATTTGACTTGCAGTTGCTGGCCTACCAGTCCGACTTGACGCGGGTGACGACCTTCATGTACGGCCGTGAGCAGACGGGGCGCCCGTATCCGCAGATCGGGGTGCCGGAGCCGCACCATCCGCTGACGCATCACCAGGGCAACCCGGAGAAGATGGACAAATGCTGCAAGATCCAGCGGTATCACATCGGGCTGTTTGCCGAGTATGTGGAGAAGCTGCGCAACACTCCGGACGGCGACGGCTCGCTGCTGGATCACGTGATTCTGCTTTTTGGATCGGGGATCAGTAACAGCGACCGGCACACGCACGGCCCGCTGCCGACATTCCTGGTAGGCGGAGGCGGGGGCACGCTGAAGGGCGGCCGTCACCTGGTCTATCCGGAGCACACGCCGCTGACGAACCTGCACGTGACGCTCTTGAACAAGCTGGGTGTGCCGGCGGAGAAGCTGGGCGACAGCAATGGGCAGTTCAAGGAACTGTCGGAGCTGGGGTAATCTCGGCGTGAGCCGGGATCTGTGCCGCTGCGCTGAACATAGGTGCGACTGAGCAATTCTGTCAACCTAGTGGCGGCATTGCCTCTCCGAAGGCCTCTCTGGTTTCTCAACGTGATCATGGAGCGCTCCCTCAGCCCGGCCTGCGATGCCGCGGACGGACCCCGGATAGAGCTCTCCGGCAGGGCGGATTCGGGCTCGCCCGCGAGCGCCGCCGTTGCACCGAAGAAAGAGTAGGAGCGGGCTCCCCGACGATATCGGCCGACTAAAACGCGTACTTGACGGCGAACTGCATGATGCGCGGGCTGGTATCGGCTAGAATCTTGCCGAAGTTGCTGCTATTCAGGGCCGAGCCGGAAACGCCGCCCACCAGACCCACTGCCGCCGGGTTCAGGAAATTCACCCGGTTCTCGAGGTTGAAGGACTCGGCGCGAATTTCGATGGATTTCCCTTCGGTGATTCGAAAGCGTCTCGAAAGAGAGAGGTCCAGATCGAAGTAGTTCGGACCGCCCAGGTTGTTGATGCCGAGGTTGCCGAGCGTTCCGGGTGACGGCGAGCCGAACGCGCTGCGGTCCAGCCAGCAGGTGTAGCTCCGGTTGGCGCAATACGGACTGGCCGCCGTCAGGTTGGGACGCTGCGCCGCAATCCCGCTCAGCGCATTGTCCACGCCGGTCGTGACTGAGAAGTAATTGCCCGTGTGAGCCCCGACAATGGGCGCGATTTGCCAGTCTCCGGCGATCCATTGGAGCGCTTTCGACGCGTAATGCGGCGATCGCACAACCGCCGAGAGATTGAAGTTGTGACGAACGTCCACAGACGTGCAGTCCCCTCGATCATTGCGCCGGTTGGACGGGTCCGTATAAATCGGTCCCGAGAGTTCGGTGGTCTGCAGGTCGGAGATGCAGTGCGCCAGCGTGTAGTTCGCGAGCATCGAGAAGTTCTTCGCGAACCGGTGTTCCCCGGAAACGATGAGAGCATTGTAGCTGGCTGTCCCGCCGTCATCCAGGGATTCCACGGTTCCGTAAAACGGTCCTTGCGCCGGATTGAGCTGGGTGAAATACCGACGGGCCTGGGTGGTAGCGGTGGTTGCGCCCGGAGCGTAGATGGCCGGGTTCAGTTCCCGGTCGGTCCACAGATGAACCGTGTTATTGCCGATGTAGCTGGCCTTTAACAGCCAACTGGATCCCAACTGCTTTTGCAACGCGAGACTCCACTGCTCCACGTAGGTGTTCTTCACGTTCAAGGGAACGGTCTCGTAATAGCCGGCGGTCGGATACGCAGTGTTCTTGTTCTGAGTGCTCGGGAACGGGTTTCCTCCCGGATATCCGAGCCACGGATTGGCAAACCCGCCTTGAGGACTCGTTAGGGAAATGGACGATCCCCAGAGCGGTTCCGTCGCGTAGTTGTAGTAGAACAGCGTGTGCGGCATGTCGTACAACATCCCCCACGACGCGCGAATGAGGGTTTTTCCATCGCCCTTGGGATCCCACGCTACGCCGAGGCGCGGCGCAAAATTCAGCCAGCTGGTCTGGTTGGGCCGGCCTCCGGTGTCGAAGCCGGCATCGCCCGGATAGAGCGTGCCGGCCGGGGCGTTCGGATACACACTGGAGTGAACGTTATTCAGAAAATTCCCCATGTCGAAATGCGATACCTGGCCATTGAGCAGCCGGCCGTTGAGATAGGGCTCCCAGCGCAGCCCGTAACTCAGGGTCAGACGGGAATTCACTTTCCAGTTGTCCTGCGCATACAGGCCGATGTAGTTCCACTTCTCGTTGTCATGGGAGATATTGATCTGCGTGAAGGAATCCAGCCGGCCTGAGATGAAGTCCGCCATGGCATTGCCCGTGTTGTTGCCGTTGAACGTAAACAGCCCGTTGCAATAGACACAGAACGTGGTGGCCTGCATGGGACGGATGTAGTTGGCGCCAAATTTCATCTCGTGCGAACCCTTGATCAGGCTGAAGTCATCGCTGAACTGGTAGGTGGTTGTGGCGACCAGTCCCGGAGTCGCGAATCCTCCGGCGCTCGAGAAATCACCGGTAATGTTGATGTTGGAGTAGTTGGGCAGGGGCTCGTAGATGTTCTGTACGCCGATGCTGCTGGGGGTGATGATGGGCACTTGAAACTTCGTAATGCCGACGCGGTCGAGCGTGGCGTGGAAGGAATTCAGAGCGCCGGGCCCCAGAATGTAGGTGTGGCCGAGAACCAGCGAATTCACCTCGTCATCGGTTCCCGCGTTCTGCACCGACAATTCGGTCCCCGTGAAACTGGACGGCACGAGGCTGTGGGTGGCAAAATACCGGCCGAAAAACGACTGCTTGGCGCTGATCTGGTAGTCGATCTTCGCCAGACCCACGTGCTCGTTCTGGTTGGCGATCATCGTATAGGTGGTGTTGCCACACGGTTCCGGACCAACCGGAAAGGCCTTCGCCATGGCGATCGCCTGCGAACTGATCGACGCGCCAGGCAGCACGTTGCCGACGAACGGTCCCTTCAACGTCTGAGGCGAGCCGAAGCACTGCGATTCGTAAGCCCGGAAGTCGCCGGCCAGCATGGACACGGTCGGGACCACGGCGGGCGTCGCGGCCGGCGCTGACCGGATCAACGTCCCCTGATAACCCGCGAAGAAGAACAGCTTATTCTTTTCGATCGGCCCGCCGATCGTGCCGCCAAACTGATTCCGTTTGAGGTTGTCGTTGACCGGCGCGAAGAAATCGCGAGCGTTGAAAGCGCCGTTGCGCACAAACTCGAAGGCGTCGCCGTGAATCTGGTTGCTGCCCGACTTGGTCACCACGTTGACCGCGCCCGCCGAGTGCTGTCCGTATTCAGCCGGCAGCGCGCTCGTCTCTACCTTGAATTCCTGCACCGCGTCCGGGAACGGCAGGGGCAGGTTCAGATTGTTGAACACGTCGTTGTGCGTGCCGCCGTCCATCAGGTAGGTGGTTCCATTGAGCATCCCGCCAGCGACGCTCACCAGCGCCTCGTTGGGGTAATTCTTGCTCGACATCAGATTGCCGGTGGTGGGCGCTTGGCCAAAACCCGACGCGACGGTGCTGGAGCCACCGGCGAGGGTGATGAGCTGCGTGACCTGGCGCCCGTTCAGCGGCAGTTCGACCACCTGCTGCTGATTGACAACCTGGCCGACGCCGCTGCTGTGACTCTCGACCATCGTGGCCGCCGCCTCAACCTCCACGGCTTGGGAAACCGCGCCGACGGTGAGCACCGCGTCAATCGTCGGAGCGGTGTCGACCTGTAAGACGATCCCGTTCTGCACGAAGGTGGCAAAGCCCTGCTTTTTGACTTCCATGCGATAGGGGCCGATGGGAAGGCTGGGCAACGAGTAAGCGCCACTAGCCGCCGATATCGCCGAGCGGGTGACGCCGGTGTCGGTCTGGGTGACGGTAACCTGTGCTTCCGGCACGCCCAGGCCACTGGCGTCCTTCACCGTTCCCGAGATCTGCGAAACCGACTGAGCGAAAACAGACGAACCGAGCGCAAAAACGACCAACATCCCAACCCACGACGCGTTCGAAATCCTTTTCATAAGCGTTCCTCTCCTCGTTGACAAAGGCGCACCGGCGCGCCTTCACCAAGGTGAAACCCCATTGAGACCGCATGTACTGCGTGCGCGACTAAGCTCCGGAAATTATATCTAGCGGGAATCCAAGGGTCAAGCAACGGCTGGGAGAGTGAGGTGGGCGGGCAGTCCTGCCAGGGCCCGGTTCTGGCCGTCTCGCGCCGACTGCCAGCGAGGCGATCCGGCCTCAGCCTTGGTATTGCAGGACGTTCAAGCCGGCGTTCCAATCGGTGGCATAGACCAGCCCATCGGTGGTGACCAGGATGTCGGCGGTTTTGGCGGCGAGGGCGACGTTCGGGCGCGGATCGATCAGCTTGCGGGGTGGCGGCGGAACCCAGTAGGCGAGCTGCTGGGGCGCGAAGGCATCCTTAATATCGAAGACGCGGACGCCGGCCACGTTGTAGGTGGCGAAGATGGTCTCTTCGCTGCGGAAGGTGCCGGGGCGGTTTTCATGCAGGTTATGCGGGCCGAAGGTTCCAAACCCGCAGAAGTCCCGCTCCATGGGGGTCGGCAGAGTGGAAATCGGCACCGGGTTTTCCTCGGCGCGCAGGTCCACGATGAAGGTATGAAACAGCCCTTTCGCACACTTTTCGGCGTTGGCCTCGTCGGCCACCACAGCCAGATTGCGGCCCGGCAGGGGAAGGGGCGTGTGGGTGCCGCCGGGGAACGGCGGACACCAGTTGATGTGGGAAATCAGCTTCGGATTCGCCGGGTCGCTGAGATCATGGACGGTGAAGCCGCCGTCGCGCCAAGCGCCGTAGCCGCGATTGCCGGAGGTGATCATGTGATGCAGGGCGACGCGGCGGCCGGGCGCCAAGGTGGAGGGCTCGCCAGCGGCGCGATTCATTCCCGGCATCCACCAGCGGCCGACAATTTCGGGCTTGGTGATGTTGTGGAGATCGACCATGCAGAGAAAGTGATCGGTGAACCCATCGAAGTGGGCGGCCACGGCAGCGTAGCGTCCACCGGCCCACCACAGGCGATTGATGCCGAGGCCCGGCATTTCGAGAAACGCGATTTCGCGCATCTGGGCGGGGCGGGAAATATCGTGAATGCTCAGGCCCGACCGGAACTTCTTGCGGTTGGTGATGCTGTCGGCCAGTGCATTTTCGAAGTAGCCGCGGATGTTGTCGTAGGACTGCATGGCCACGATGTTGGCGCCGTTGGCGAGCAGGAGCAGGTCCTCGGAAACCTGCAGGTGATGGGTGCGGGTAAAGTCGCCGCCGGTGAAGAAGCCGACGGGCTTCAGGCTGCGCGGGTCGGCCGAATCGAGAATGGTGACCCCGTTGCTGAACATGTGGCCGACATAGAGATGACCGCGATTGCGCATGACTTGCACGCTGTCGGGGCGTCCGCCAAGGTCGCTATAGGAGAGATGACGGAAGCGGTGGGCGATGCCTTGCGGGGGAATGGGGCTTTCGGGCGCGCTGGATGCGGCGGGACCAGACGCCAAGGCCGCGAGACCCAGCAGGCTTTTTCCGCAATCGCGGCGAGTGAGGGTCATGGTTTCTCCGTTTCCTGATGCGCTGACAACCAGCTTACACGCCTTTCCCCGGGACCTCATCCCTACCGATCCGAGGAGGCCCGGGGGAAGCCCTCGCGGCCCGAAGGCGTCAAAACCACGCGAATCCGGAGAGCGTTTGGCAAATGCCGGCCGAACGTGCGATCTCTCGAGTGCTAAAATTCCGCGTAAGGATCGGCTGGTTCCCCACAGGAGGCGTCATGAAGAAATACCGTTTCCGGGCGAAGATTGAGGCGGGCGGCGGCGGCGGCGCATATGTCCTGTTCCCGTTCGATGTCGGAAGGGAATTTGGCACCAAGGGAAAGGTGCCGGTGAAAGCGGCGTTCAACGGGTTTCCGTATGCCGGCTCACTCATCAAGTACGGGCATACGCTGCACCTGCTCCCGGTGCTGAAGGCGATTCGCCAACAGATCGGGGCCGATGCGGGCGACACTGTAGAGGTCGAGCTTTGGAAGGACGAAGCGCCGAGAACCGTCGAGGCGCCTGCGGCCTTCCAGCAAGCGATGAAACGGGCAGGCGTGAGGGACATTTTCGATGGCCTGAGTCCCACGCATCGCCGCGAGTACTGCCGCTGGATCACCGAGGCGAAACGAGAAGAAACCCGGGTCCGGAGACTCGAGAGAGCGATTGAAATGCTCAAGCAGAGAGTGAAGACGCCCGACGCAGCACCCGCGCGGAAACTCTCCTGAATCGGTGGCCGCCCGGGAATGATGGGGGAACGCGGCCTGCGACCGGCCTACGCGCGCGCCCTCGTCAGCCGCGGGCGCAGCACGCGGTTCCACCAGAGGAGCGCGCCGGTGACGAACATCGCGGCGGGGGCCAGCCCGAACAGAGCCCACACGGCCTTGGTGGCCTGGTCGCAAAGGCCAGGGCCCTTGCAGGGAATGCCGATACCGCAAATACGGCCGAAGTGCAGGTAGGCGAGCCAATAGACTACATGGTCGACGATGCGCCTTCCGCCATTGGCGACGGTGGGCGGCTGCAGCCAATCGGCGAGGTTCTGAACCGCGTCAGGAAACGCGAGATAGACGCCGCTGAATCCAAACACCAGCGTGAACGCAAGGCCCCAGAAGCCAATCATGCTGTGCAAGTGCCAAATCAGGCGCTTGCCGGAGACGCCGCGAGGCAGGGTGAGGCTGCGACGCCAGGTCTTACTTCCGGGCCACCAGATGACGAGGCCGGTGACGGCCAGCACGAGCACCGCGGCCGCGCCGAGACCGTTGACCTCCCGGCCGCTGGGACCGGCGAACAGATTGTCGTGCAGATCCTGGAGCTCGGAGATGAGCCAGATGCCGGTGGGGATGGTATCGCCGAGATCGCGGCCGGTCCAGGGATCGAAGAGGCGCTTCTTGATCCGGGTGCCGCGGCGCAGCCAGATATCGGCCAGCCGATTGAGAGACGGGAGGCGGGTGATCTTCACCACCTGGTATCCGGGGTACAAGCGTCTCGCGGTAGCGGTGAGTTGCTCGTCGGTTAGTCCCGGGCCGGGGCCTTGGGAGACGATCCGCACCGGCGTGGCGGCCCGGAATAGTTCGTTGCTATAGACCAGCACGCTGCCGGTGACGCTGATCATCAGGATGTAGAGGCCGACGGCGATGCCGCTCCACAAATGCGCCTGAAAGAGCGCCCTCCGCAACCAGATTTTCTGCGGTTGCCGAAGCCAGCGCTGCCATAACGGCGCTTGATTGCCCCTGCTCACAAGCGCAAGGCTACAACACGCGGTCGGTGGCGTCAATACGCACGCAGGGTTTCTGGAGTCGTCCGCGGCGTCCGGCCTCACGGGCGGGGCTGAGAAGGCGCGGCAGACGGGAAAGCGCGGGCTCCGGCCTTTGGGCGCACCCCCTCCGCCCGGCGGCAAATTCGATGCGATAGACTGGCTACAGAGCGGAATGGCTATGAGGGGTCGCTATCTGTGGCGGCGCGGACGGATGCTGCTTTTGGCCGTGGCGGCCTGTCTCGTCATCCAAGCTGAATTTCCACCGTCGGTGTGGGATGGGATCTACACCGAAGCGCAAGCCCAGCGCGGCCAAGCCGCCTACGCCCGGTATTGCGCATCGTGTCATGGCGCGAAGCTGGAGGGCACGATTGACGCTCCCACGCTGGTGGGCAGCGATTTCACGGACGATTGGGATCTGACGGCGCTGGGCGATATCGCCGATGAAATGCAGATATCCATGCCTGCGAACCGTCCTGGGGTGCTCAGCGAGGACACCAATGCCGCCATCCTCGCCTACATCCTGAAAGCCAACAGATTTCCGGCGGGCAGCAAGGAACTCCCGGCGGGGGCGGACCCGCTGCGGGGCGTCGTGTTCGCCACACGAAGGTTCGGCCAACCGGAGTCGCCGACATCGGTCGCGGTGCTGCCGCAGTCGGTGCGGGGACTGCGATAGAACCGCCCGATCGAACTGCGCGCCCGGTTGCGCAGCGCGGCGAGTCGGTTCCGGTCGCCTTTTTCAAGATCGAACTCAGGGCACGGCGTCCACTAGCTTCTGGATCGCGGGGGCGATGGGGATGAGCAGGCCGGCGTAGTGCTTCGAGGCGTCCTTGACGGCCGCGAGCGCGCGCGGTTTCCAATCGGGGGGCACGGCGGCAGTGCGGTACGAGAGCGCTTCCGTGCCAGCGCGACAGAGGGCCGCTACCTCGTCAGCGACAGGGAGATCCTCAGTGAGCAGCGAATTGGCCAGAAGCATCGGGCGGACCGGAGCAAGATTGCGCGACCATCCGGCCAACTGCTGGCGCAGAGCTTCGGCGCCGGCGGGGTTGGGGGCGGCCAGGTAGCGATCGACGGCGTTGTTGAAATCGCGGGCGGCATCGCTTTCGGGGGGAATGGCATCGACCAGATGGTTGAGCGGCATGGAAGAGCCGTATCCGCCGCGGTGGCGTTCATAGCCCTTCACGGGTTCGAGAATCGCGGCGAAAGCATCCAAGGGAGCGACGGGCAGGACGCCGGCGAGGCGCTGACGCATCAGGCGGAGGTTGGAACGCTGCGTGAGACCCAACCACTCCAGCCAGTGGTTGATGGGTTCGAGACGCTGATACATCGACGCGACGCCGGTCACCGACTCGGGGGACCAGAGGCGCTCGGCAATGGCGGCCAGGCGCGGCCAGAGCTTGGCGTCGAGATCTTCGGCGGTGGCGAGTTCCTCCCACATGGCGGCCTCGCCGCCGAGAATGCGCTTCTGTTCCTCGCTCGAAAGGCCGGCGGTCTCGCCCTGGAGCGGGTCGACGGCATAGTGCTGCGAGGCAGGCTGCATCAAGTCGAGATAGTAGCCGGCGGAAAGAAGGCCGCGGTAGCCGGCGCGCGCGGCGTCGGCGAGGGACTTCTGGCCGCGCCAGGATTGAATGACGATGCTTTTGGGCAGATCGGGCTGCAGAATTTCATCCCAGCCCACCATGCGTTTGCCGTGGAGGGCGAGAATTTTCTCGAGGCGGGCGTTGAAGTAACCCTGCAAGGCCTTGCCGTCCGCGAGGTGGTGGCGCTTGATGAACGCGACGATGCGCGGCTGTTCGTTCCACTCGCTCGGGTCGACCTCATCGCCGCCGATGTGGAAGTAGGGGTCGGGGAAGAGCGCGGCCATTTCGCCGAAGAAGGCGTCCAGGAAGCGATAGGTGGCCTCCTTGGTGGGATCGAGAACGCCGGTGGGATCGCCGCGCTCGTGCACGATGGCGAAGGGGCCGGGACGGCTGCCGAGGCTGGGATAGGCGGGGAGCCAACTGGAGGCGTGGCCGGGGACGTCGAATTCGGGAACGACGCGCACGCCGCGATCGCGGGCATAGGCGACCACGTCGCGGATGTCGGCCTGGGTGTAGAACAGGCCATCGGAGCCCAAGCGCTGCAGACGCGGATAGCGGCGGCTTTCGACGCGGAAGCCCTGATCGTCGGAGAGGTGCCAGTGGAGGACGTTGAGCTTGACGGCGGCGAGACCGTCGATGGTGCGCTTGACGCCTTCGACGGGAATGAAATGGCGGGAGACGTCGAGCGAAAGGCCGCGCCAGGGGAAGCGGGGCCGATCGTGGATTTCGACGAAGGGGACGGAGAAACCGGGAGTGGCTCCGGCTTCGGCCGGGTTTTGCCGCACTAACTGCAGGACGGTTTCGAGGCCGCGCAGGACGCCGAGCGGGGCGCCGGCGGTCAGCCGGATGGCGGCTTCGGAAACCTGCAGCGAGTATTGTTCGTCGTCGCCGAGCTGCTGCGGCGGACGATGGTCGCGGGCTTCGACGACGATGCGCAGAGTGGCATGATCGGGGGAGACGATGCGCGGCAGCAGCGGCAGACCGGTCTGGCGGGCGAGGCGGTCGAAGGTCCGGAGAGCCGCCGCTTTGACGCGCGGGTCGGCGGCGCCGACGCCGGAGAGCCCGATCGTAAACTTGGCATCGAGGGGCACGGCGCCGGGGCTGAACGTGATGCTGGCCGGCCAGGGCATGAGCGGCGGCGGGGGAGGCTGCGCGGCCGCGACGAAATCCAACGCCAGCATCCCCAGGAGGGCAATCGACAGTGTCCGCACTCTCTTCAGAATGACGCATCCGACGGGTTTACGGGAACCGCAGGTTGGCACACGCTGGGCTTTTTCTCCGAGAACCGAACGAAAAAAAGACGATGCGCGGGGTGGGCCAGTGGTTTCTGGCGTTCGTGGCGGCGGCCCTGGCCGCAGCCGCACTTCCCTTCCCTAGGGCCGGCCAAACGACAAACTCTTGCCTCAGTCAGCAGACTGCCGAACTACATGTGCACCGAGACCGTGGAACAGCCGCGGCGGCCAACGGGGGCGAACCAGCTGGAGATGATCAAGGCTTCCGCCGGAAGAAGCGTGCCGACTCCGATTCCCGGCCAAGGCGGCCGCGTGACCCTCCCCGCCGGGCATCGGCTCTTCCTGAAGAGCACGGCGGCCCGATGACGAATGCAGTCCCGCGATTGGGGCGGCCGCAGAACCCGCATGCACTTCCAATGCGCGCCGCGAGTTCTGGAGGCGCTCCCCCACTCTTCACAACGGGGTGCTGAAGACCGCAGCCCTTGGCGAAGTCCAGTACTTCAAAGTTGGCCTTCGAGCCGCCAACAGGATATACTTCGGCACACGGCTCGGGGTGACGGGCAGAGAGGCGCTACGCGTCGCTCGAAAGGAGGATTGGCGTGTCGGCTGCGCCAACGAAAGTCACAACACTCCTGTCAGAGTTGAGCCAAGGCAACGAGCAGGCCCTGGCCGAGTTGATGCCTTTGGTCTACGCGGAACTGCGGCGCCTGGCCGGGTATTACCTGCGTCGGGAGCGGGGTGATCATACCTTGCAGGCAACTGCCCTGGTGCACGAGGCGTATCTCCGATTGGTCAACCAGAAGGACGCCCGCTGGGAAAACAAGGAGCAGTTCGTGCGGGTGGCGTCTCAATTGATGCGCCGGATCCTGGTGGACTATAGCCGCGGGCATCACGCCGCCAAACGCGGCGGTCAGGCCGGGAAGGTCTTTCTGAAAGAAGCCCTGGTTGCGGGAAAAGGAAAAGCGGCGGAAGTGGTGGCGCTCGATGACGCGCTGAACAGGCTGGCCGAGCTCGATGCCCAGCAAGCCCGATTGGTGGAGCTACGGTTCTTTGGTGGCTTGAGTATCGAAGAGACCGCCGAGGTTCTCGCTATGTCCCCCGCCACGGTGAAACGCCATTGGAATGTGGCCAAGGCGTGGCTGGCGCGGGAACTGCGCAGCGACCAACAGCAATATGGCTGAAAGATGGGACCAGATCAAGGAGATTCTGGGATCCGCCCTCGAGCGGAACCCGGAAGATCGCCTCGATTTCGTGCGGCTGGCCTGCGGGGAGGACGAGGACCTACGACAGGAAATTGAGTCGTTGCTTTCGAATTCCGACGGCGCGGACGGCCTGCTGGAGAATTCTCCAGCCGCCCAGATGTTCTCGTTCCCGGCGGACGCGATGGTGGGAAGGCAGGTCGGGGCCTATCGCATCCTGAGCGAGACGGGCCAGGGTGGGATGGCCGTGGTATACCGGGCCGAACGCGCGGACCAGGAGTACCGGAGGGAAGTCGCCATCAAGATGGTGAGACCCGGAGCCAACCTCCAGGAAATCATCCGGCGGTTCCGTAGTGAACGGCAGACCCTGGCGGCGCTGGACCACCCTTATATCGTGAAACTGCTGGACGGAGGCACGACGGAGGAGGGATGGCCCTATCTCGTCATGGACTTCGTCGACGGCCTCCCCGTGGACCAATTTTGCGACCAGAACCGGCTCACGATTCGCGAGCGGCTCCTGCTCTTTCGTAAGATCTGCGGGGCCGTCGAATACGCCCACCGGCGCAAGGTGATCCATCGAGACTTGAAACCGGGCAACATTCTCATTACGCAGGAGGGCGTACCGCGGCTGCTGGATTTTGGGATCGCCAAACTGCTGGATCCCGACTGGCTGCATACGTCCCAGGTCACCACGCGGGACCGGCGCCCGATGACGCCCGAATACGCTAGCCCGGAACAAGTTCGAGGCGAGCGAATCACCACCGCCACCGACATCTATTCTCTCGGGGTCCTGCTTTACGAACTGCTGACCGGGCATCGGCCGTACAATGCTTCGCTGTATTCCTGGCAGGAAATCCAGCGGCTGGTCTGCGAGGGTGATCCGGCCAAACCCAGCTCGATAGTCGCGCAAACCCGCATGGAAGCGTCCGGCGAGGCAGCCGGTTTAGCGAATACGCCGGAACAAGCCAGCCTGGCGCGCGGGACGAGCCCACCCGAGCTGCGGCGGCGCTTGCAAGGAGACCTGGACACCATGGTGATGATGGCGTTGCGAAAAGAACCGCAGCGCCGCTATGCATCGGTGGAACAACTATCGAATGACATCGATCGGCACCTCTCGGGCATGCCCGTAATCGCCCGCCGGCCAACCCTGGCCTACCGCGGCGGCAAGTTTCTGAGACGGCATAGCGAAGCAACCGCCGCCGTGGCGCTGGTGGCCGTTTTCATGGCCGCATTCAGCGTCTGGCAAACCCGTCGCGCGGCGCCGCCGAAGCGGGCCGGCGCCGCGAATACGCGTCCTTCTGTGGCCATCTTGGGTTTCAAGAACTTGTCCGGCCGGAGCGACGCGGGGTGGCTTTCCACAGCCTTGTCGGAAATGCTGGCCACCGAGCTGGCCGGCGGAGGAAAACTGCGACTGGTTCCGGGTGAAACCGTGGCTCGCGCCAGAATCGACCTTGGCCTGCCGGAGTCGGAGAGTTTTGCTCCGGACACCTTGCGCCGCATCCGCCAGAACCTGGGCGGCGACTACGTGGTCGGCGGCTCCTATCTGGAACTCACGGCGGGAGCCGGTTCTTCCATCCGGCTCGATCTTCGGCTGCAGGATACGGTTAGCGGGGAAACCGTGGCCACCGTAGCGGAAACCGGAACCGAAGAGGGTCTGCTGGCCCTGGTGTCACGATCCGGGGCCGATTTGCGCAGGCGTCTCGGTCTGGCGGAAGTGACGGCGATCGAGTCGGCCCACATGGAGGCTGCCGCACCGTCCAATCGGGAGGCGCTGCGGCTTTATGCGGAAGGGCTGGAGAAACTGCGGAAGTTCGACGCCCTCGCAGCGCGGGACGCTCTGACGAGAGCCGTGGAGGCTGACCCCTCGTTTTCTCTGGCTCATTCCGCGCTGGCGCAGGCGTGGCAGACACTCGGCTACGACGCCAGGGCTTCCGCGGAATCGAAGCGAGCGCTGGACCTGGCGGACCAGTTGCCGCGCGAAGACCACCTGCTGGTGGAGGCCCGGTACGCGGAATCGACTTTGAACTGGGGAAAGGCCATCGAGACGTATCGCTCGCTGTTCAGCGTTTTCCCGGATACTCGGGAGTATGGGCTGTACCTGGCTGCTGCTCAGACGCGCGTCGGTAAAGGGCGGGATGCACTGAAGATGCTGGACGCCATGAAGCAGTCCAGCGCCGAGGCCGCTGGTGACCCGCGGATTGACCTGGCGATCTCCGAAGCGGCGTCGTCGCTGAACGATGCGCGGCTTCGCCGCGACGCAGCCGAACGCGCCGCGACGCAGGCGGCGCGGCAGGGCGCGAAGCTGCTGGTAGCCCGGGCACGCGCGCAAGAGTGCCGGGCCCTGGCCGATCTCGGGGAAGACGAAAAGACAACACCCGTCTGTGAGGAAGGCCGGCGCATTTACGAGGAGGCCGGAGACCGCACCGGGCTGTCCCGAATCCTGCACAGCATGGCCGAAGTACCGCTCAACCGCGACGACCTGGTCACCGCGGAGGGTCTGTACCGGAAGGCGCTGGCTCTCGCGCGAGCGGTTGGCGACCGGCGCGCGATCGCGCGGGAACTGGGAAACCTGGCATTGATTTTCAAGAAAAGAGGAGACCTGGCCACGGCGCAGAAAATGATGGAAGACGCCTTGCGGAATGCCGCCGAAACCGACGATCAAAATTCCGTCGCCGTGCAGACCAACAACCTCGGGAACCTCCTGTTGAAACAGGGGCGCTTTGCCGAAGGGCTGAAATACTACGAACGCTCCCTGCAGGCCGCCACGCGCGGGGGGGATCAGGGCATGGCCGTTATCCCCGTGGAAAACATCGGTGATACTCGGGTGGAAATGGGAGATTTAACGGAAGGTCTGCGCAAGATCCAGCAAGCCAACGCCGCCTACGCCGCCCTCGGAAAGAAAAGCTACTACGCGGTGTCCCTGGTGATCTGGGGACAGGCACTCGAATACCGGGACGATCTAGACGGTGCGCGCGAGAAGTTCCTCGATGCGCTGGCCCTTATGGAGCAACTGAAAGATCGCGGCAGCGCTGCCGAGACTCACACCGCCCTTGCCGAGCTGTACTGCAATGCGGGCCGGGCGGCCGAAGCGGAACCCCTTGCACGAACGGCGGGGGAAGAGCTGGGAAAATTGAAAGAACCCGATTCTCAGCTTCTCGCGCAATCCGTATTGGTGCGGGCGCTTTTGCAGCAGGGCAAACTGAGCGAGGCCCGCGGGATTGCCGAGGAAACGTACCGCCGGTCGCAACAGAGCGCGGACATCCGCATACGGCTCACGGGATCCCTGACGTATGCCCGCTGGAAAGCGGCGGAGGGCGATCTGCCGGAGGGCGCACGGGCGGCACGCCAAGTCCTGACCGAAGCCCAGAAGCTCGGTTATGTTCCGTTTGAATTGGAGGGCTCGCTGGCTCTGGGGGCAATCGAAGTAAAGGGGAACAATCCAGCCGCCGGCCGGGCCCGCGTCCAGGAGTTGCAAGCCCGGGCAAAAAGCAAAGGCTTCGGCTTGATCGCGCGGCAAGCGGCGGCCCTGCAGTAAGAAACGCGCTACCGCGACGCGCGAACCGGCGCGGTCGCAGAGAGAATCCGCACGACATTCTGCTGGAGTCCGCGGTCCCACAAAACCTCGGCGTGGTTGAGCCGATCGGTTTGGTGGATCGAATATGGAAGCCTTGCGCTCTGGTCGGTCACGAGGCTGTCCCCCTCGCCCGGCTTGATCTCCGGATTGAACGCCGGGATGCGATCGAGCAGAGGAGAAACCAGCCCCACCTCGACCGGCTTGGCCCGCCACTGAAAATACTGCTCGAGACCCTTGTACTGCGGCACCGAACTCATGGGCGTGAACAACCAGGTGTACAAGCGGAAGAGAGTGGGGTTGGTGCCGCCGAAGGTGTAATACCGGACTCCCGGGATGGGCGTGTCTCCGGTGAGCAAGCCGGTAATCACCGGACTATCGGGGGCCAACTCGGCTTGGCCGTCGTCGATCATGCTTTTGAGCGGCGCGACCATCTGGAGCGCGAGCTGTTTCAGAGGCTGCTTTGCGTCTGGACGGAGCGAGACGTTGGCGAAGAGCGCCGAGGCCTCGTCGGCAAGGCGTTCCGGCGTCTTGGCCATCAGGCTGCCGTGGTGCGGGGAGTGAATGGTGATGGCAAAACGGATACGACCGCCGATCGTTCCCTGGTCGCGTAGCAGCTTGTGGATCACGAGTCCGCCGCGGCTGTGGCCCAGGAGCACGATCGGAGGCGGCGCTGCCGGATTCAAGGTGGCGGTATCCGAGGCGAATTGAGCCAGGGCTTGTACGGCGGACGGGTACGCGGCGGCGAAGGTGCAGCACGGTTGGCTCCACGCGGCCACGGTGAAACCCTGCCCGGCCAGGTAGTCGAACCAGTTGAGCCCGTCCACATCGAGTTTGTCGGAGGCGCCCGCCTTGTATAACCCGGCATTGGGCGCCGCGTGATCGCCGAGATCGACGTCGACCGGCGTGTGACGAAAATCGTAAGTGTAACCGGTGCTGGAAGGCTTGGTCCAGGACTCCACGCTCTGGTGGAGTCCGTGCACCAGCAGGATCACCGGACGTGACGGGTCGGAACCCTTGCAGATGACACCCCCGTATTGGGGCAGCCAGGCGTGGCGGCAACCTGCCGCGGCAATGGGGCGGGTTGCCGCCACGCTGGAGAGAAGCGGAGCCCGAACCGCACCCGCCGGGCCGACGCGAGTAATGGCGCAGCAGGCGCTTCGGCCATCGAGCGAGACTCTCTTGGCCGTGAAGTTGGCCCATACGGCCTGACCGGTCTTCAGCCCGGCCAGCAGCTTCGAATCGTCCACGCGAAAAGCGAATTCGCCCCCGCCGGTGGTGACTTCTCCGGTGGCGATGCGGGCCGGCGCATCGACCGAGGTGACTCGGCAGCACGGCGCCTGCGCTTGCGCGGTAAAGACACCGCAAAAAGCGGTCAGGATCAGGAGTTTCAAGGACACACCTCTTTCACTTCACTGGCGGGCTAATACGCGATAAGGGCCACGAAAACAGCTCATCTCGGAGCTTTCCAGACCGTCGTGAAACCAAGCCGGGAAAAATTTTGCGGCCCGTGAGCCAGTTCCGTCCTGTTTGTCGCGTTATTGCGCCGAAAGAGGTTTTTACAGGGGAGGGTGCTCCGTGAGGGTTCCGCTTACAATCCTGATTTTGGCGTTACCGCTCTTGGCAGGCGGGCCCTGCTGCAGCGTCACCGCCATTGGGCGCGACGGCGTGGGTACCGCAAAAGTGAATGATGCGAACGTACCCTTTGGATTCCGTCTCGAACGTTTGACTCTCGTTCGACCGTTGAAGGCCGGGCAACCCATCTACGCCAACTTTAAAGCCAGACAGGTTTCCCTCGACGGTAAGAACGTCACCGGGTCCATATTGAGCGTTAGCTGCCCACCGCCGGCGCAATGTCCCGTTACCGCCAGTGCCTGCAAAGACGCTGGACCCGACTATTGCCCCGCATCGGTCCGGGTGCCCGAGATGTGCAAGTCCGGATACTATGGCGCCCACTGCGCTCCGTGCCCAGGTGCACCGTCCAATGTCTGCTCGTCGCACGGATCTTGCAATCAAGGTATTGGGGGCAGTGGCATGTGCACCTGTCTCAATGGCTATACCGGACCGGCCTGCGGTACCCCACCGCAATAGTCATCTTCGATGAGGGAGGAGGATTCTCGCCGATGATCCGATGGAGCATTTCCGCCGCCGGTACGTTGGCCAGAGCCGGCGTCAGGCCATGCGGAAGAACCTTCCTCATGACAGAGCGGGCACGGTGAGGAGATGAGACGGCGGCGCAGCTTTTCCCAGACCGTAGTTCGTTCCCGTTGGCCGTGGTTTTGTCTAGTCTTCGTGGCGCCGGGTTTGGTTCTGGTAACGGTGAGTCTCCTGATGCTGCGAACGGAGTGGCAATACCGCACGAACGCGCAGACGACGCCAGGAATCGTTCTGAGGAAATACCGGTCGGTGGACCGGGGATCGAGCAGTCTCGGAGCGAGGGGCAGTGTGAGCAGCTATTGGGTCGAATACGAGTATGAAACCTTCGTGGGCGCGCGACGGCAGGACCGGGACACCGTGAGTCCAGGGTACTGGGAGACGCTCGAGCGGGGACGCACGGTCCAGGTGGTCTACCTGCCCAATCGGCCCGGCCATAGCCGACTGTCGCGGGGAATGCGGATTTCCGGTCCATCGATCTTCCTGGTCGTGGGCGTGATGTTCACTTTGATGGGCGGCGCGGCCGAAGTCGGTGTGCTGGCCGACCTGTGGCGCAAGTACTTGAAGAAGCACCCGCATGCCTTGCAAGAGGGCCGACCGGGCTGAGCCCGGCGGCCCCAGGGTGCTGGTTTCGCAAATGGGAAAGGATGGCGAACTATGTCGCGAAGGTATTGGATACTGATCGGAGCCGCGCTGGCGGGGACGGCGGTGAGGGCTCAGACCGCGCCCTGCTGTTCTGTGACCGCCGTCGATGCGCGCACGGGCGTCGTTTCGGCGAAGGTGAATGCGGGCGGCGCGGCGTTTCAGTTTGCGGTGACCGATGCGAGAGTGTTGGCGGGAGTCCGTTCCGGACAAGCCGTCTACGCGAACTTCGCGACGCGCCAGGTGTCGCTCGACGGGCGATCGGCGTGCTGCCTCATCAGGAGCGGAACTACCCCGGCTCCATCCCCAGCACCGGCGGCGGGCGCTTCCCCGGGGAGGCCAGCGGGCCCCACTCCCGGGCCGGCCGCGCCGGGGCTGCCTACGCTCTCCCGGGCTCTCGCCCCGCCCGTTCCCCTGCCCACGATTTCAGCGGGGCCCCCGCATCCTCCAGCCGTGGCGGCACGTGGTGGACTGGGCCGATTCGACGCGAGACCGGTAGCAGGCACCTCCGGATCGGCGACTCTGCTCCATTTGCGCGGACTGGACGGAATCGAACAAGCCCAGGGTTTGCCGGACGGAGCGCGCCGGCTGCTCGCCATGCACGTCCGGACTCTGCCCGTGGGGGACTCGAACCACTACATCGTCAATACGCAGCTCGCGCAGGACTGGGCGCGCACGCACCCCGTTCCGCCGTCGGTGAAGCCCTCGGACACCGGGGGCGATGGCCATAGCGGCTGCAACAGCTTCTCGTGGCACTGCGCGGGGGAATCGGCGAAGCACGCCGAAGATGAGACCTCGCGGCAAGCCGAGGAGCTGCGGAAGAAGGCTCAGGCCGATTGGAACCACGCCACCAGCGAACTAGCGCACGACTGGAACATCGCGGAAGATTGCATGGCCGATCACACCCTACCGCTACCCAATATCCCGGTTCAATTCACCATCGCTCCCGGAATGTCGCTGCGCCTGGAAGATAAAGGTTCGAAGGATTTGGGCGGCGGCGGCTCCGCCTCGGGCACGGTGCAAGGTACGGTCGGACTCTCATTCCCGATGCAGGCCGACTTTCGGGCGCAACTCGATCTCTTCTACATCCCCTGCATGCCGTTCGTGGTTCGGGCCAAAAGCCTTTCGGCCAATGGCAAGATGACGGTCGGAGAAAGGCTGACGGCCAATGCGAGCGCCACCGGCAAGTTCGACAAAACCTTCACCATCCCACCCACGGGCGGGCCACGCATTCCGATCGAAGTAATACCGATCGTCATCGGCGGTGTGCCGGTCGCGGAACTCGACGTCAGCGCCTACATCGAGGGAAATATCGAAGTGGGCGGGCAAGGCCAGGTGGACGGACACTTTCAGCTCGACAACCCACACGAAGCGGCGTTCGAGTTCACTTGCAGCGGGAAAGGCTGTCAGGGAAATTCGCGCAATATTCCGGATCCGACGACAGCCACGGAGGGAGCCGAGCTCAAGGGCCAGGTTTTCGTTAAGCCCGATATTTTCACAGCGCTGCAACTGGATTTCGACGTGGATGCACTGAGCGCGCGGGCCGGTCCGCAGCCGTATCTGCTGGGCACCACGTCGGGGTGTGCGGCCGGATCCGCTTCGCAAACGGCAGGCGGGCCGTCCACCACGCAGGAGAATCACGCCCTCACCGCGGACCTAGATTGGGGAGTCGACCTGCGCGCGGAGGCCCTGGTGGGCGGCCAGCGCATCGGCCAGCCCTTCGTTCACTCCGTGACCGGAGACAAGCATTTGTGGTTCCGGGATCTGGCGCCGGGAGGCTCGAACGCGCTGATGGCGTCGATCAGCGGGCTCACCCAAACACTGCCGGGAAGGCCGGTGCAATACCAGTTGAAAATGCCGTCGTGCTATCCGTACACGAACCCGGTCCAATACCGGCTGAGCTGGACCGGCGGCGCCACTCCGGCGCCCACGGCCCAGTGTCAATGGCAAGGGGGCCAGGGCACCTGCATCGCCGACCCGACCAGGAATCTCAACCTGGCTTTCAGTTGGCCGGCGTCCGGAATCTACTCCCTGAGCGCGGTTCCGATCGGGGACAGTCACCATCGAACCTTCAATCCCCCGCCCCAGGCAACGCAGCTAGCGGTGACCGTGAAGGCGGCGCCTTGAGGGCGCGAAAAAAACATTTCGTGGTTGAGCCTTTTGACGCCCCGTTTTCGCGTAGTGGCGGCAAGGAGATGGTATGAACCGTGTGAGACTCAGAGCTTGTTCTCTTCGTGGCCTGTGCCGCATCGCTCTATGCCTGGGATTGCTGGCACTGACATGCAACGCGCAACGGCGCGCCTCCAATCGCGTGCCCGTGGCGGCAACCGGGACGGTCAAAGCCATCTGGGAGCCCATGAACTATCCGGAGGACATCCAGTTGGCCGACGTGTATTTCGCGAATGACCGGGTGGGATGGATTTCCGGTAAAGGGCCCGGAGGATTCATCCTTCATACAGCGGACGGCGGTCAAAACTGGGACGTTCAGATGGGCGACCCCCATTCGGACAATCCGGAAGTGACTAAACTTCATTTTCTCGATGCCTCGCACGGATGGGCAGTACAAAACGGCCAACTGGTGCGCACTACGAATGGGAAGACCTGGGAGACCATCGGCCCGTTTGCGCCGAACAATCCGATGGAACAGTACCGGTTTCTGTCCGTGCAGGACGGCTTCGAGGTCGGTGGATATTACAACGGCTCCACGATCTTCGCGACCCACGACGGCGGACGCAATTGGAAGCCCGTCTATCAGTGCGCGACCACAATTCAGGTGAACGGCCTGAACAGAAACAGCAGTTGTTTCCTAAGGGACCTGCAATTCCCTTCGCTCAAGGTCGGCTACGCCGTGGGGGGCGGATTTAACGATCCGTGGGCCGTCATCGCGAAAACCGTGGATGGCGGCGCCACGTGGAAAGTGATTTTTGCCAGCACCGACGTCCAATCGGCATTCGGAGTGTTCTTCGCCGATGAAAACCATGGCGTGGTGACTCTCCGCGACAAGCGAGTTCTGATCACTACCGACGGAGGCCAGTCGTGGCGGGGCGCCACCGGCTCCGCCGAAGCGGCGTTGGAATTCGCCGATCCACAAGTCGGCTGGTCGTGCGCCATGAGAACCAACCCCGGTTGCAGCTATACGTTGGACGGCGGGAACAGCTGGACTTCCCGGAATATTTCGTTTCCCGCCCAAATCAGCGGCTACAGCGTGCCGCGGCGAGACCGGATGTACGTGGTGGGGGAGCACGGCATGATCTATCGCTACCGGGTTGTGCCTCGCGACTACACGGCGAGAAACATCTTGGACGCTCCCGTGATGCCTGGATATGGCGAACCGATCGTGACGCAATTGGAACAAATGGAGACCCAGGTGGCGGCTCTGCAAACACAACTTGGCGGAACTGGAACTCCAGATTCCCCAACAGCGGGCGCACCTGCCCCCACGCCCGCCGGTGGGGGCACCGGCTTCGCGCAGGATACGGGGACTCCACCGGTTGCAGCGAACCCGGTGGCGGATGGCGGGCCCAATCAAGACGTGGCCACTGCGGGAGGAGCTCCCCCAGACCCTGCGGCCGCGGTCGGCGGTTTCGTGCAAGACGCAACCACGGCTCCCAACAGCCCCTTCGTCCAGAACTGCTGCGCTCCGCAAGTGGACGCCCTGCAAAGCTCGTTCACGTCCATCGCGCAGGAGGTCCCGACTTTCAGCAGCCGGTACCGCAACTTGAATCTTCTGTTTATCGGGATCAACATGCTCGGTGACATGATGGGCCGGACCAGGCAGATTAAGGAGTCGTTCGTGGCGCTGAAAAAAGCTCCCGATGGCCAAACGGCGGCGGCCGCGCTCGCCAGCCTCTCGGGAAACCTCCAGGGGGCGAGCCAGGCAATTGCCACGCAATTTCAAAATCTGGGCGCCGCGCCACCGACGGCAGGTTTGGGCGGCGTCATCGGAAATCAGTTGGTGACGAGCCCCAGCGCGCCCGGCGGCTTCCAGCAGGACACCGGCGCCGCCGCCCCCGCCGCGCCCCTAGCGCCGAATTCGAGCGGCCCTGCGGCGCAACCCGGCAATCAGCCGGGGAACAAAGGATCCCAAGGGGGCGATGCCGCCGGCAAAGCCGTCGACAAGCTCAAGAAAAAAATTCCGAAGTTACCTTTTTAGGGCGCGGTTTCCCAAGTAGACTTGGCGACCTGTCCGGACCTCGAGTCCAAGGGGGAGTGAGGGATCCGAGCAGGCGACGGTCGCGCGCTTCGACGACGATGCACAGAGGGCATGATCGGGAGAGACGAGGTGCGGCGATGGCGGCGGACCGGTCTGGGGTGCGAGGTGGTCGACGGCGGCAGGGCCGCGACCGAAGGATAAACGTCCGCAGAGGGAGACAGAGAAAGACCTTGTTCCGCATGAAGGTCGACCTTTAAAATGATGCAATCGGTGGGCGGACCCCCAAAAACCGATGGTCTGCCGCACATCCGATGGTTAGCTATCCGGCCGCCAGTATCTCCCGGCGACTATTTTTCCTACAGAAATCATAGTATCGTTGCTAGGCTATGAAACCGTCTCTCTGCCTGCTTCCCTTGATGCTGGCCGCGCCGGCGTTCTGCGCCGATGCGGCGCTGGTGGACCTGCTGCCGCCGGACACCCAGATCGTGATCGGGGCGCGCGTGCGCGCGGTGGTGGAATCGGACCTGGCGCGGACTCTAACTCCGGAGATTCAACAGGTGCCGCAGGCACAGGGGCTGCAAGTGAACTGGGAGACGATTGTCGCCATGGCGGGCTTCGACCCGCTGCACGACATCGAGGAAGTGATCGTCGCCACCAACGGGCAAGGGCCGAAAGCGCCGACGCTGGTGGTGGCGCGAGGAAAATTCCCGGTGGAGAAGCTGTCGGCCGGCGGCGAATCCTACCATGGCGTGCCGCTGATGAGCGTGAAGACGCAGGCGGACGGAGTGTTCGCCTTCCTGGACGGCAACGTCGCGCTGGCGGGGGATGCCGGGGCGGTGAAAGCAGCGATTGACCGGCGCGGCTCGGCGTCCGGGCTGCCGAGCGCACTGGGGGCCAAGATTGCGGATTATCAGGCTCGCTACGAAATCTGGGGAATCGTGAATCGAACCGAGGCGCTGGCGGGGTATCTGCCTTCTCAATCGAAGCAGGCCGGCCCGTTCGACTCAATCGACCGGCTGCAATTCGGGGTTGGTTTGAAAGACGGGCTGGCCGTGTTCGCCGAGGCGCATGCGCGGTCGCTCAAAGACGCAGACCAACTGGCGTCGACGCTGCAGTTTTTTGAAGCCATGACCCGGGCCCAACAGCCGGCGGCCGCGGCGGGGGCGAAATTCGACGTGAAGAGCAGCAAGGGGACGATTCAGGTTTCGCTGGCGGTCTCGGCCGAGGGATTGAAGAAGGCGATCGAGATGCAGCGCAAGTCCGGGACGCTGCGGGCGATGGGCGGGACTCCGGCGGTGAGCGGTCCGGCGCGGGTGCCGGTGGCTGAGCCGCGCGCGAGTAGTGCGAGCAGTGCGAGCAGCCCTGCGTCGGGCTCTGTTACAGTTCCGACCACAGGGGCCACGACCAGTGGCGGAACGGCCGTTTTTACGCTGCCGTCGCACCGATAGCCACCGGGGAGCTGTCCCGAGTCTGCTGAACTTCAGTTAACCCATTGCCTATCATAGGGCTAGATGGGTTTCCCGTTCGACCCGGGGAATGCGCCGTTCAACCCCTCCACTTGCCGTACAACCAATAAATTCAACAGTTTAATGGCAAGCCATATCGTCGGCTCCAATACAGTCCGTATACTGACGGAAAGTGTAAAAAGGCGGGCGCTCCCCCATTTGGGAGAGGTGCGCTAAGGACTTATTTTGTGGAGTCAGACGAGAATGCATAAGCCTATTAAGTACGCCGAGAAAGCCTTCACAGTGGCCGCGGGGGCGGCTTGGGCGGTATTCGATAAGCTCAACCAGATTCAGCAGAACCCGAGCTTTACGCCGGCGTGGTCGGACAAGCCGCTGCTGAAATCGTGGGAGAAGACCAAGCCGCCGCTGGGCTGGCCGCGCGACACCGACTCGCTGTGCCCGCGCTGCATCCCCGAGGTGCGCCAGGAGATTCTCGATGGCAAGACTCCTCTGGACGTGCTCTACACGCAGAAGCCGGGTGAGATCAAGGCGCAGGTGATCGAGCGCGACGGCAAGATCCTGATGGTCAAAGACTGCCCGGTGCATGGGCATTTCGAAGACGTGATGGCCATCGACACGGCGTTCTTCAAGCACCTGGAAGATGTATTCCCCGGCCGGGACATTCGGGCGCACAACGATTCCACGCTGCACAAGCACGGATCGAGCACGATCACGCACGGACGCGGGTCGGTGCTGACCATCGACTTGACCAACCGCTGCAACATGATGTGCGACCCCTGCTTCATGGACGCCAACCAGGTGGGGTTTGTGCATGAGCTGACCTGGGAAGACGTGAAGACGCTGCTGGACAACGCCATCACGATCAAGCCGAAGCGGCAGATGTCGGTGCAATTTTCGGGCGGCGAGCCGACGCTATCGCCGTTCTTCCTGGATGCCTGCGCGTACTCGCGCGAAGTGGGCTACACCTCGGTGCAGGCGGCCACCAACGGCATCGAGTTCGCCAAGAGCCCGGAGTTTAGCCGGAAGGCAGCGGAATCCGGCCTGCGGTACGCGTACCTGCAGTTCGACGGCATCGGCAACGCGGCCAACTCGCACCGCGCGGTGGGCAACCTGTTCGATGTGAAACTGCGGGCGATTGAGAACCTGTACGCCAACGGTGTCGACATCATCCCGGTGATCACCATCATCAACGGGATCAACAACGAGCAAGTGGGGCGCATCGTGCAGTTCGCGCTCGACAACCCCAAGAAGATTCCGTTCCTGTCGTTCCAGCCGGTGTCGTTTACGGGGCGCGATGAAGCGGTGACGGACGACCGGCGCGCGGCCCAGCGGTATACGCTGTCGCACCTGGCGCACGATGTGAAGAACCAGACCGGCCTCGGCGAGCCCGTCCGCGACTGGTTCCCGATTTCGTTCATTTCCACCTTCTCGGACTGGAGCGACCTGGTGCATGGGCCGCAATACAACTGGGGACAACTGAGCTGCGGCTGCCACCCGAACTGCGGCGTGGGCATGGCCGTGATGGTGGACAAGGAAACCAAGGAGAAGGTGCCGGTGACCGCGTTCATCAACGCCGACCGGCTGGCCAAGGACGTGGCGCGGGTGAATGACGCGGCGCGCGGCAAGTGGCTGTCGATTATCGGGATGGGGCTGGCCGCGGCGCGCAACTACGATCCGTTCCAATCGCCGACGCACTTCAAGCTGACCGATTGGTTTAAGAAGCTGGACAAGACGTTCGGCGCGACCGGCAAGAGCTATGGCAAGGTCGGCAAAGACCGCACCATGGAAGACATCGAGAAGCGGCGCAAGGACCGTTGGAACTTCCTGTTCATCGCCGGCATGTGGTTCCAGGATCTGTTCAACTACGATTTCCGGCGCACCGAGCAGTGCATCATCCCTTACGCGACGCAGGAAGGCGAGATTTCGTTCTGCGCGTACAACACGGGCGTGGGCTGGCGGAACATCATCGAAAAGATGCACATGACCGCGACGCTCACCAAGTGGTACGAGGAGAAGGGGCGGCACGAGATTTTCGCGGGCCAGAAGCACGTTCCGCTGCAGTCGAAAGAGCACACGCTGGTGCTGCGCGAAGAACTGGTCACGAACGAAGT